>NZ_BSSX01000004.1:0-670186 GCF_030269205.1 Herbidospora sp. NBRC 101105
ACTCCGGCAGCTCCCGCTGGTGGCGGTCCGGTGTGGCCTGACCGCCCCGTCGTTCGGCACCTCGATGGCGCTGGTCCCCGACCTGACCCTGGCGGAGGAGGAGCTCGGGGAGGCGCTCACCGCCTGGCAGGAGCGCTACCCGGAGGTCCGAGTCAGCGCCAGGGTCACCCTCGACGCCCCACGTGAGGCCCTGACCAGCCTGTCGAAGCAGGCCGGACTCATCGTGGTGGGACGCCGCCGCTTCGGCCACCTGGGTTCGACCGCCGACCCGGTGCTCCGGCACGCCTCCTGCCCCGTCGCCGTCGTCGCGATGGCGGACTGAGACACCCTGGGGAAGGGAGAGCGACCATGACTTCGACCATCGTCGTGGGCGTCGACGGATCGACGCCCTCACTCGCCGCCGTCGAATACGCGGCGCGCGACGCGGCCCGCAGGAACGCCGCCCTGCGGATCATCCACGTCTGGCCGCCCCTCACCGTGGGCGACCACGAAGTGCACGCCACCGAGCGCAGACACCACGAAGGCATCGTCGCCGAGGCCCAGCGCCGGGCCTGGGAGTGCGCCACGGACATCGAGATCAGCGCCCAGCTGATCAGGGGCGATGTTATCGATCGGCTCAATCAGGAGGCGATAGGCGCCGACGAGGTCGTGATCGGTTCCAGGGGCATGGGCGGCTTCGCCGGCCTGATCCTCGGATCGGTCGGCCTGGCCCTCGCGGGCCACACCGCGGGCCCGGTCGTCGTCGTCCGCAAGTCCCCCCGGCACACCTACGGGGAGCTCGTGGTCGGTTACGACGGCAGCGAGGAGTCAGAGACGGCACTCGACTACGCCTTCTCCGAAGCCCAACGGCGCCAAGCCCGGCTCAAGCTCGTGTACGCCTGGCAACCGCCGGCGCTCGCGGCCTCCGCCGCCGGCTACGGCGCCTTGATCCAGCACTTGTTCGACGAGCGGACGACCTTCGTCCGGCAGCAACTGGCCCCGTGGACCGAGAAGTTCCCCGCGGTTGCGGTCGAGCACGTGGCCGTGTGCGGTCATCCGGTGTACGTCCTGTCGGAGGAGTCCCGCACGGCCGATCTGGTGATCGTCGGTTCACGTGGCCGCGGGGTCATCCGCTCGACGGCTCTGGGATCGGTGGGATACGGCCTGCTGCACCGGGCACACTGCCCGGTCGCCATCGTCACCGAAAAGGAGGACCGGCGATGATCGATCCGCGACGCTCACCGCTCAGGACGTCATGACACGGGTGGTCGTGACGGTCACCCCGGACGAGTCCCCGATCATGGCCTGGGAGCTCATGCGCAAGGGCGGGATGCACCACATCGCGGTCGTCGGCCCGAGCCGTTGGCCGCACGGGATCCTGTCGATGCAGGACATCGCCACCGGCTGCTCGGGCACCCTGGCCGATCTGTCCCGCCGCAAGGTGGGCGACCTCATCAAATCGACGCTCACCCCGCGCGTTCCGCTCGACCGGCCACTCGCCGGCGTGGCCGCCGTGATGCTCGATTCCGGCCGCGACGCCGTCCCGGTGGTCGACGAGCACTGCCGGGCGGTCGGCCTGATCACCACGGTCGACGTCCTCCGCGCCGTCGCCGGCCGGATCTCGCCGGGATCAGGCGGGTCCAGCGACGTCCATCCGGCCCTGTTCCGGGTGGAGCCCGTGACCTGACGTCAGTCGTGGCCGTGTTCCGGCGTCTAGGAGAGGACCTCCACCAGAGGGCGCCGGAACACCTGCGGTGTACCGGCGCAATAGCCCAGGCGCAGGATGATCTGCGGATACTCTCCCGAGCAGAGTTCGGTGCGGACGAACTCGCGCAAGAGCGGATATTCCAGCAGCTGGGTGTGGAACGCGGCGCGTACGCCCTGGGAGGAGGCGTACAGAAGCACCGATTCCAGCGCCTGCCCCGTCTGCACCCAGTCCACCTGCGCGTCACCGACGGTGGTGAACAACACCACCACACCGGTCTCCGCCGACTGACCGGCTTCGCCACCCCATCCCTGCCCCCGGCTGTAGTCGCGCTGGGCGAACTCTGGACGGGCCCCTGGGTCGCGCCGGGGATAGGCCTCCGCTGGTACGCCGTCTCGGCGCGAGCTACCGGGACGCAGCCCCCAGCGGATCATCTCCATCTCGAACTCCGGATCCCGTGCCTGCAACTCCTGCGCCACCGTGGTCAGCGCGGCCAGAATCGTCACGTCGGTCGCCGATCTGAGCGGCATCAGCCGGACGTTCTCCATGGCGGCCACCCGCACCAGCGAATCGAGCACCGCCTCCGGTAGGGGCCGATCGGAGAAGCCGCCCCGATGGGTGCGCCGTCGCGGAATCTCATCCCGCAGGGCGCAGACCTCCTCCACTGCGGGTTCCTCAGGGCCGACGCGTACGGTGGCGACCAGACCAGGACGATCGGGGTCGGGCAGCGTCCGTACCACCGGCCGATGACCGGTCGCGCGCACCAGCGTCCGCATGTTGAACAGCGCCGCACCGCAGCTGATGGTCAACTGCCGTCCCTGCGGATCGCTCACGGGAAGCCGACGGTCGGCATCGGAGCGCAGGCAGATCTCCTCACCGTCGATGGCGAACGACCACGGTTGTGAGTTGTGGATCGACGGCGCCCACGTCGCCGCCTCCACGACGGCCTCCAGGCCATCGCCGCGCTGGTCGGGCACATCCTCACCGTCAGGGAAGGTCAGATCGCAGTCGACCTTCACGACGCCGTCGACGCCTCGGACGGCTTCGACCAGATGGGCGACCGGCGTACCGGCCGGGACCTCACCGCTGATGCCGACCCTGCCCTGGTCGATCGAGATCGTCAGACTGGCCGGATCCAGGTGGGCCGCCTCGCGGATCGTCGCGTCGACCTCACGCCGTACCTCCCCCGACAAGCTGTCGAAGATCGAGACCGCGTCGTCCTGCGTCACCACTCCCACAAACCTGCCATCAGCCGGATCGACCACGGGCAGTTCCCGAAGCCGGTGGCAGTACATAAGCCGTGCGGCCTCCCGGGCCGTCACGCCGGGCGTGACCGTCACCGCCGGTGACCTCATCAACTCCCCGGCCGTACGCCCGCCACCGGACCCGCCCTCAGCATGCAGAGCCTCCTCGGGCACGACACCGATCGGCCGACTCTCGTCATCAAGGACGGTGACCGCAGTGAGCCGGTATTTGTCCATCGCGGACGCGATCTCCGCGCACCGCGTTCCCGGCCGTACGGCGACCGCGTTCTGGCTCATCAACTGTCCGACCTTGATCGTCATTCGGACCACCCTTCCCATACTCCGCGGCCGGGCAACGGTAGAATGCTGAGAAGTATCATTTCTTCCTTCCTAGCAGACTGAAGTCAGCCGGATGAAACCTGGGTGAGGAAAGGAATCCCGTTGAACGCAGAGCGCGAAACAGGTGCGAGCACCCTTGAAGAACTGACTGAGCAGGAGTGTTACGAGCGCATCGAACCGGGCGGCATCGGCCGGGTGGCCTTCGGCGGAGCGCCTGGTCCCACGGTTTTCCCGGTGAATTACCGATTGATCGACGGCCAGGTTGTGTTCCGTATCCGCAAAGGCGGAACCATGGATCAGAGCCTGCAATCTGGAATCGACGATCTGGAAGTAAAAATAGCATTTCAAATTGACCGGATCGACGAGCAGAACCACGAAGGCTGGAGCGTCCTCATTCAGGGACCCGCCCATCATGTCTCCGAGGATGAGCTACGCGGCGCGACAGCCGACGTCCATTCGTGGGCTGGGGACGACCGCGACCACTACGTCCGTATCGCACCCCTAAGCGTGACCGGTCGCAAGATCAACCGAATCTAGGTGCGGGAGTCGCCGCTGCCGACCAGCGCTCCTTGATCGACCAGCTCGATACGACGCAGCAGGGGGTCTGGCCGGACACCACCGCCGAGGCCAACCTCAGGACTCTCGATCAGCGGGCGCGGGGCGTTGGAAGCGTGAAGGCAGTGAGAGCCTTGCCCATAGGCTGTCGACATGATCCGTGCCGTTGTCTTCGATGTCGGCGAATGCCTGGTCGACGAAAGCCGCGAATACGGCACGTGGGCCGACTGGCTCGGCGTCCCCCGCCACACCTTCAGCGCCGTGTTCGGCGCGGTCATCGCCCAGGGCCGCGACTACCGTGACACCTTCCAGGTCTTCCGCCCTGACTTCGATCTCTACGAACAGCGGGAAGCCCGCGCCGCCGCCGGACAGCCCGAAACCTTCGGCGAAGAGGACCTCTACGATGACGTCCGCCCCGCCCTGGCCGAGCTCCGCGCCAACGGCCTTTGGCTGGGCATCGCCGGCAATCAGACCGTCCGGGCCGGACGCATCCTGCGCACCCTGTTCTCGGAGGACGTCGACCTCATCGGCACCTCGGACGACTGGGGAGCGTCCAAGCCGGACCCGGAGTTCTTCAAGCGGGTCGCCGAAGTGGTCCCCTTCGAGATGGATGAGATCCTCTACGTCGGTGACCGTCTGGACAACGACATCCTTCCGGCCACCGCCGCCGGAATGCCCACGGCCCTGATTCGCCGTGGGCCTTGGGGTACGATCCAGCAATCCCACCCCGACGCCGACCGCATCCCGTCCATCCGCATCGACTCGCTGACGGAACTGCCGGGAAGGATCCGGGCCTTCAACGCTGAAGCGCGTTGACCGTGGTGCGCCATTCGTACAGACGGTTGTCGAGCTCCATCACGCAGTCCAGGTCGGACCACTGATCCATGGACCGGCGCAGGTCCCGGACACGCTCCATGCCCGCCGCATACCAGGTGACCGCGAGCTGATCCAGCGCGTCGATGGCACGTGCGCACGCCGCTTCGGCATGGCCTTCAGCCGCCTCCACAGCGGCCAGGTCGCCGAGCACGACGGTGCGCTGTTTGCGCTCCTCGTCGGAGAGCTGCTCCAGGGCCGCCAGCAGAGTCGCTCTGGCCTGCGGGAGGTGACCGGCCTTGAGCTGGGTGTTCCCCTTGAAGGCCGCCAGGCGCACCGGCGAGAACCAGTCGAACCACTCGGGCAGCGGTACATCAGCCGCGTCGGCCAGCGCCTCCTCTCCCCGGCCGATCGACTTCAGGGCCTCGCGGTGTTTCCCGCATCGCGTCTCGCACTCGGCCTCCACGGCGTGAAGCCATGCCGTGAACTGAGCCGGGACGCCCTCCGCCCGGCGCGCGTAAACGCGGGCCGCGCGTAGCCGTTCCGCTGCGGCTTCCCGTTCGCCGGCCCATCCGGGTACGAACGCCGAGTGCGCGAGGATGGCCGATCCGAGAAGCTGGTTGTCCGCCGCTCCGGCCGCCTGGAGGGCCTCGACGAAATGGCCTTCCGCGTCGTCTGGCTGCCGGAGGTCGAAGAACTCGATACGCCCCACGAGCAGCAACGACTCCGCCAATGCGGCGGCGAGGGTGTGCCGCGGGGCGCCGGCCATCTCGCTGAGCAACTGGACACCGAGCCGGGCGTGCTCGGCGACGGAGGCCCGGATGGTGGGCGGCTGGACACGCCAGTAGAGCCGCCGGTGCGACCGTGTCACGTTCGCATAGTCGAGGGCGATGGAGGCGGGCTGTGTCCCGTTCGCCGAGGACGGCAGAGGCAGCGGCATGGCGGCACTCTGCCCGGCGCGGGCGGGGGCAGACGGACGTTCGCTCTTCGCGCCCCACGGCGGGGTGAAGCCGAGCTGTTCGATCGGCAGACCGAGGGTGTGCTCAAGAAGGCGCTGGTGGGTGGCGTGCGGCCATGGCGGAGTCGGGCTTTCCCATCGTCGTA
Organism: Herbidospora sp. NBRC 101105; assembly: GCF_030269205.1. NCBI lineage: Bacteria > Bacillati > Actinomycetota > Actinomycetes > Streptosporangiales > Streptosporangiaceae > Herbidospora > Herbidospora sp. NBRC 101105. Next base: position 5,740 of record NZ_BSSX01000004.1, read on the forward strand.
CCTGCCGGAGGCTCACCTCGGCGTCGGTGATGCCGAGGTCGAGACCGGCCCGCGCGAGGGCGTCGACGAGCGCCTGTTGTGAGGCGTACCCAGCATGCTGCCGGGCTGCCTTGAGCTGGATGTTGCCGGCCTCTCTCGCCATAAGGGCTCCCCGAGACGGATGGACTGCGTGAGGACTCCAGAGTCATGGAGAAAGGCCTATTCGGCAACCCTGAGCAATCAATTGCTCACGCGAAGTCCTCAAAATGGCCTATTGACGTCCTCTGCATGGCCTTCCGAAGTGCCTTTTTGTGATCGCACCATTACAGGCGTCGAACTCCGCGCTCACAGAGAGGCGGGCCCGCCCGGCGCTGCGAACGACCGGACGAGCCCTTGATCAGGATGGAGCCTGACCCGTGGCCAACCCTAGTGCGACCCTCGAACGAGATACCGCGCAGTCGCACAACTGCGCCTGCTTCGGCCAATCGGCGCCCATGCCCATGGGATGCGGCCTCTGCGGACACGCGCCCTACGCACACGCCTGCTCCCACCAGGACGACCACGATTACGTCCCGCCGACCTCTGCTCAGGCGGCAGAGCGCCTCGCCGCTCGCCGCGCCGCGGGGCCGCAGCCGCTTCCCCGGCCGAGTGCTCCGACGGCGGTCGAGCCCTCGGAGGAGACCCCGGCTCTCGTGCCCGCGCAGCGTCGCCGCAGCGAACGCCCTGTTTCCCGCACGCGGCCGACGCCTCACCGCCCGCCGAACCGGCCCCTGTCATCCGCGGCACGACGCCCCTCCGCCCCTTCCCCCCGGATTCCGGAGGTCAGCACCATGGCCAGGCCCGCACCCGAAGTCCCCGAGACGTGGCGATACCTGACCAGTGATGTCGGCCGGTTGTGGGCCTGGCGGCGAGAACCGTTCGAAGAGATCGAGAAGCTGGCGGGAGCGGCCACGGCGGTCGATGCCGATGACCTCGGGGCACTGGCGAGGGAGATCAACCGGCAGGAGCGGATCGCCGAAGAGGCCGGCCAGGAGCCTGCGTCGTGATGGTGCTACGGAGAGCCCTCGACCGGTTCCGGCGGCCCCAGGGCAACCATCACCCGGGCTCATCCCCCATCGCCCGGCCGGACCGACGCATCGACCACTACACCGGCCACCGGTTCGCCGATGAGCTCAACCGTGAACATCCCGGCTGGCTGGTGATGTGGCTGACGTGGCAGCGCGAGTTCTGCGCCATCGCCCAGTGGCCGGTCGACAAGCCCCTCGTCATCACCGCTGCCACGCAGAAGGACCTTCGCCGAGAACTCCTCGAAGCGGAGATGAGCCTCATCCGTTCCGGCGTCCTGCCGCCTCAGTACCCCTGACGTACGGCCCTGCTGAATCGAGGAGGGGACAGCGGGGCCGTACCGGAGGAGCCTTCCTCCTCCGGCGGCGTCGCACCGACCAACCGCCGTGCGACGCCGCCACCTCCCCTCACCTGCGCGAACTCGTCCTGTCTCGTATCGAGAGGAATCCATGAGCTCACGACACGTTCTTGTCACGGGCGGTGCCGGCTTCATCGGCACCCACCTGTGCACGGCCCTGCTCGAACGCGGTGATCGCGTCACCGCCCTCGACGATCTGTCCGCCGGACACCTCCCCGCTCTGGACGGACTGCTCGTCCACGACCGCTTCACGCTGCTGAAGCAGGACGTCGTCGAGCCGATCGACTGCGGCCCGGTGGATGCCGTGGTGCACATGGCCATCCCGGTCGGACCCGAGGTCGTCACCCGGCATCCTGTCGAGACGCTGCGCGCCGGTTCCATCGGCACACTCAACGCACTGGACGTGGCCGCCGAGCAGGGCGCCCGGTTCCTATGCCTGTCGTCCTCCGAGATCTACGGCGACCCACTGGTGCACCCACAGCACGAGGACTACCGGGGCAACGTCGACCCCACGGCCCCGCTGGGCTGCTACGACGAGGGCAAACGCTTCGCCGAGGCGGCCACCTTCGCCTACCGGCGGCAGCACGGCCTCAACGGCGGCATCGTCCGGCCGTTCAACGTCTACGGCCCCGGCATGTACGCCGACGACCGCCGCGTAGTGCCCGCCTTCATCCGCCAAGCCCTCGCCGGAGCCACGCTGACGTTGCACGGTGGCGGCACCCAGACCCGTTCACTCTGCTATATCGACGATTTCGTCACCGGCCTGATCGCCATGCTCGACTCCGCCGAAGCGGGCCCCGTGAATCTGGGATCGGATGAGGAGATCACCATCCGCGACCTCGCCGACCTGGTCGTGGACGTGGCCGGATCCGGCGCGGTGGAGGTCGTCGCAGGCCGTGCCCAGGACTCCTCCGTTCGCTGCCCCGACCTCAGCAGGGCCCGGAAGCTCCTCGGCTGGTCCCCCACGACGACGCTGCGGACGGGCATCGAGCGCACCATCACCTGGGCCCGCGAAGACCAGGCGGCCTGAGCCGTGACCGTCATCGTGATCCCGTCGGCGTGGCGCACCGCCGCCGGGATCGGAGACCTGACGCTGACCTGCGCCGCGGAAACCGTCGGCCAAGCCGTCGAGTGGCTGGCCGAGACCTATCCGCCGCTTCGGCAGCGTGTGCTGGCAGAACCGGACCGGCTGGCGAACTGGGTGAACGTCTTCGTCGACGGCGAGGACATTCGCGAACTGGACGGCCTGGACACCCTGTTGCCGTCCGACAATCAGATCATCGTGCTTCCGGCACTGGCAGGAGGCTGACCGTGATCAAGGAGAACATGGTCGCCATCCCGGCCTGCCAAGTGCCGATCGGCTCCCCCAGCGCCCATCTGAATCAGCTCGAACGCGCCCAGTCCTACCCACGCTCTTGGTTCGCCGACGAAACGCCCCGGCATCTGGTCTCGATGGAGCCCTTCCTGCTCGATCGCCATCCCGTCACCAACGCCGCCTTCAGCCTGTTCGTCCAGGCCAGCGGCTACCAGACGGAGGCCGAACAACGCGGGTTCGGTCTGGTGTACGGCGAACGTTTCTGGGAGGAACGTCCCGTCGCCTGCTGGTCCTCACCCGCCGGAGCCGGAAGCGACCTGGACGGGTACGAGCATCACCCGGTCGTGCACGTCGCCCGCGCCGACGCCGAGGCGTACTGCGAATGGGCTGGCAAACGCCTGCCGACGGAGGCCGAGTGGGAGTACGCCGCGCACGGCTCCCGCTGGCAGCAATGGCCGTGGGGAGCCGCCTTCGACCACTCTCTGGTCAACTGCGTGGGCGACGGAGCCAACGACCTGAACGACTGGCACACCTGGTGGGCCGAACAGAACCACCACCGGCCCAAGACCACCCCGGTCGGCGCGTTCTCGCCGGGTGGCGACTCGCCTTTCGGCGTCACTGACATGGCCGGCAACGTCGCCGAATGGGTCGCCGACACCTACACGTTGTACGACGCCAAGGTCCAGTGCGACCCGATCTTCCGCATGGCCCAAGGACGCTACGGCGTGCTGCGCGGCGGCGGCTGGATGAATCTGCGCTGGCAGGTCCGCACCAGCGAACGCATCGCGTGCGACCCGGCCTACAGCACGTGGGCCATCGGCTTCCGCTGCGCCGCAGACATCGACGTGCTCAACGATCAGCCGGACCACAATGATGATCAGACCTAGGCTCACCGCCATGCGCGCACTCGTCACCGGCGGAGCCGGCTTCATCGGCTCCCACCTGACCGACGCCCTCATCGCCCAAGGCGCTACAGTCACCGTCCTCGACACCCTCACCAGCGGACGCCGCGAACGCCTGCCCGACGGCACCGACCTGCGGCAGATCGACATCACCAACGCCTCCGCGATCACCGCCGTCATCGAGGAGACCAGGCCGGAGGTGGTCTTCCACCTGGCCGCCCAGATCGACGTCCGGGCCTCGGTCGCCGACCCCGCCCACGATGCCGCCGTCAACATCGGCGGCACCATCGCCTTGCTCGAAGCCGCCCGAACCGTGGACGCCCGCCTGGTGTTCGCCAGCACCGGCGGCGCCCTGTATGGCATGGACGTGCCCATCCCGTCGGACGAGCAGGTGCCGCCCGCACCCGAGGCGCCCTACGGGACGGCCAAGTACTGCGCTGAGCAGTACCTGGCCCTGTTCAACCGGCTCCACGGAACCCGGCACATCGCCCTGCGCCTGGGCAACGTCTACGGACCCCGCCAGGACCCCGCCGGTGAAGCCGGAGTCGTGTCGATCTTCTCCGGTCGCGTCCACGATGGTTACGAGCCGACCGTCTACGGCGACGGCACCCAGACCCGCGACTACGTCTACGTCAGAGACGTGGTCACCGCCTTCCTTGCAGCCGGTACTACGGAACAAGGCGGCACCTGGAACATCGGCGCCGGCCGAGAAACCAGCGTCCTGGACCTGATCAAGCACATCAGCCAGGCCGCCGGTCGAGAGATCACACCGATCTACGCCCCGGCCCGGCCTGGCGAGCTCCAGCGCAGCGCCCTGGACGCGACCGCGGCGCGGAACGACCTCGGCTGGTTCCCAACGACCTCCGTCGCCGAAGGCATCGACCGCGTCTATGCGTGGGTGCGAGAAGGCCGACCCGACCGAACCACGCCATAACCTGCAAAGCGAAGGGGCGAGGTATGACGATCAACTGGAGTGACCAGCGGGCGCTCATCCTCGCCCCACATCCCGACGACGAGGTGATCGGCTGCGGTGGCCTCATCTCCCGTATCGCTGAGGCAGGCGGCCAGGTGCACGTCATGTACTTGACCATCGGAGAGAACGTCTCGCATGCGAGTCCCGGCTTCTCCACCCGGGCGGAGAACCTGCACGAGATCGACCAGGTAGCCGCCCATCTCCGGATCACGTCCTGGCATGTAGCCCTACCGGGGATCCGCCAGCTCACCCTCGACCACGTTCCGCGCCGAACGCTGACCGCTGTGATCGAGGATGCCACCCCGATCTCGCTGACCACGCTCAAACCCACGTTGATCGCCTTTCCCCACCCGACCAGTTACAACCAGGACCATCAAGCCGTCGCTGAAGCCGCCGTCACCGCGCTACGTCCCAGCGACCGCCGTAAGAGACCCCACCCCGCGATCGTCCTTGCTTTCGAAGAGGCCGCCGACCAATGGCGGCTCACGTCCACCCCGCCACCCGCCTTCTACGTCGAACTTGAGACGCGTCACTTGAACGCCAAACTCGAGGCGATGGACTTGTACGCCAGCCAACGCCGCGATCACCCACACACCCGCTCAGATGAGACCCTCCGCAGCCTGGCCGTCCTACGTGGCATGCAATGCGGAGTGACGGCTGCCGAAGCTTTCGAGTGTGTCCAGTTGATGGCCTGAACCGCCTCTTCAACGGCCCGGCTCATAGCGTCGAGTTTTGTCGTATCCGAGCGTTACCCTTGCTGACCGTCCGTCAGGGTCTCGCCGGCTGGAAAAGAGGCACGAATGATCATCGCCGCTGTCCTCATTCGCTTCTTCCGCTCATTCAACTTCGACTACCTGCGCAAGGCCCATGACGGCTTCGTCCCCGATCCGTGGGACGTGCTGGAGTCGAACGATTTGCAGTATCCCTTTGTCCGGGTGCCGCTCGAAAGCAGCGTGACCACCGTGGTGGGCGCCAATGAGTCAGGGAAGAGCCAGCTGCTCTCCGCGATCAAATGCGCGCTCACGGGAGCTGGTATCAAGCGGGGAGACTTCTGCCGCTACTCACAGTTCTTCGCGGTCAACAAGTCGATGGCCCACCCCGACTTCGGGCTTGAATTCAGGAATCTGGACCAGGGCCAGCAGGAGGCCCTGGCCAAGGTCTGCAAGACCACCCCCGATGACGTGTCGAGCTCCTTCATGATGTTCCGCATCAACGGCAAGGAACCCGAGATCTACCTCCCTCGGAGCTCCGGCTGGGAACGGTATGTGGTCCATGACAGGAAGGTGTTCGCTTCTCTTCTGCCTCAGTGGTTTGAGATCGACCGGGATGTGGCGTTGCCGGACAGCGTGCCGCTGAAATACCTCGCCGAAGGAAAGCTGTCGGTGGAGACCGGCCCGCGGAAGGAACGCCATTCGTTCCTCAAGCTGGTCCTCGAGAACGCTCCCGCATGGTTCGGAGGGACCACCGAACAGACTCTCTCGGCGGCACCCGCGCTGATGAGCGCCTTCGCGGCCGCCAACGTGTCCACGGACGCCCACGATCGTCAGCTCGCCCTGGCCGACGATCTGCTGCTGAAGGTCGCCGGGATCAGTCGGGTGTCTTTCCAGGAACTCCTCAAGGCGGCCGAGGAAGGGCGAGAGGGGTTCGCCAACGGCATCGTCGAGCGGATGAACCACGCGCTCGCCACGACGCTCAACTTCCCGAAATGGTGGTCTCAGGACAACCAGTTCCAGCTCCTGCTCACCCTTCGCGACCAGGATCTGGTCTTCACCATCAGAGACCGCACGGGCACCGAGTATTCGGCCGATGAGCGGAGCGGCGGCCTAAAGTACTTCCTCAGCTACTTCGTGCAGTATCTGGCCCACGAGCCGCCGAAGTCCGGTGTCCCCGAAATCCTGCTCATGGATGAGCCAGACGCGTTCCTGTCGAGCACCGGCCAGCAGGACCTGCTCCGCATCTTCGAAGATTTCGCCAGCCCGCAGAATCCGGAACGTCGGCCGTGCCAGGTCGTCTACGTGACGCACTCACCGTTTCTGATCGACAAGAACCACGGCGAGCGTATTCGTGTTCTGGAGAAGGGCGATGGCGACGAAGGGACCCGCGTGGTCCGCAATGCCGCCCGCAACCACTACGAGCCCCTACGTTCGGCGTTCGGTAGCTTCGTCGCCGAGACGACCTTCATCGGGAACTGCAACTTGGTTCTCGAAGGCATGTCCGACCAGGTCATGCTCGCCGGGATGTCCGCGCGACTGCGCCGCCGGAAGGCAGCGTCAATGGACCACCTCGACCTCAACACACTGACCCTGGTCCCAGCCGGCTCCGCGCCGCACGTTCCCTACCTTGTCTATCTGGCTCGGGGACGGGACGTCGACCGGCCTGCGGTGATCGTCCTACTCGACAGCGACACATCCGGCGACCTGGCGGTTAAGGGACTCAAAAAGGGCCCGAACGGCAAGCCTGTGATCGCCGACAAGTTCGTCCTGCAGTTGGGTGACCTGCCCTCGGAAGGACTCACGAGCACCCTCCCGAAGGGTGTGGTCGCGATTGAGGACCTTGTCCCGCTCCCCATCGCACTCGCCGCGGTCAAACGATACGCCGACGAGTTCCTGTCCCAAGAGGAAGTCGTAGACCTTAAAGGGCTTGTCCCTGAAGACATCAACTTTGAGGGCACCTCAGGGACTCATGACGCGTTGGAGCGTGCGGCGGCGGCAAAGGTCCGGGGGTTCCATCTGGACAAAATCGGGTTCGCCCGCAGCGTCATGGACGCCGTCGATCACGACGACGACCTCGCCGATGCCGCGGCGATCATGGATGCCAACTTCAAAATCCTCTTCCGCGAACTCGGCCGTCGCCAGCGGCAGGCGCTGCGAGAGATGGCTACTGAGAAGATCAGCGCGAAGATCAAGAGGCTAAAGCGAGGGTTCGTGCTGGACCACCCTTCAAGCGCCACCCACGAACAAGCGACCCTCCTTCTTGAGGATATCGAGGCCGGGCTGGACAACTCGGTGGCAGCCGAGGACCTCAAGAGTCACATCCGAGCGATCCGGCGCGATTTCAAGCTCGAGGATGAGCCGAACGAGCCGATCTCGGACTTCAATGCCTTCCGAGACGCGCTGGAAACGCTCGCATACCAGCAAGTAAACCAGGTCCAGCAGCCCTAGGCTCGAATGCGCTTCGTAACCATGGCGCGGGTTCACGGCATCATGCAGGCACCGCCCACGCCCCCGTCCGGACAACCAGGAGTTACACACAGTTCGTTCAGGACAGAATTTGAGCCGCTCGGCTGGTGACAGAAGGGCCGCAGGGGACGAACAGCGATGACCGTAGCGAACAGCTGCAGCGTCACAAGATCGGCAGAGGATCGCCGGGCGCCGCAGCGCGTGGACAGCTGTGTCTCTCAAGGCCGGAACATCAATCGAAAGGCCGGCGCCCAGGCCCTTACTCACTCTGTCGTATGCGAGCGTAGATAGGAGGCTGCGTTTGATCCGAGACCGCGGCTACGCTCGCGCTCGTGGATCGCTACTTGTGGCTGCCGGATCACCAGCAGCATGTCGTCTACAGCCTCGCTCACTCCGATGAGCTGATCGCTCGTACCGGCCGAATCCTTCAGCACTTCACCGCGCAAGGCACACTGAATCTGGGAAACGTCGCTGTCGGCAACACAGCTAACGTGACGGTGACCGGCATAGCGTCTATTCCCCAGGCCATTCCACGACTGGCCGCAGACGCGCTCAACCAGTTGCGGTCCGCCCTCGAACACGTTGTTTACGCCGAGATCGTGCACCAAGTAGGGCGGCCGCTTACTCCTCAGGAAGCTCGCTGCATCGAGATGCCCGCAGCCGCAACTGCACATGACTTCGATAAGTGGCTGAAGCATCGCCATCGCAGTAGCCTGGCGCCGCTACAGCTCGGGGCCGCTCTGTGTGAACGACTTCGTGACCTTCAGCCGTTCCGGCACAGCGACCCCGAGCGACACCCACTCCGGGTTCTGGTCGAGCACACCAACTGGTCGAAGCACCGCACACCATCAGTCGCCGCCACGCTTATCGGCGCGGTGATCCCTGATGGGCCAGCTGCAGGCGTCGTGGTGTCAGCCAATCCGAACCGTCCAGTCGAGATTGGCGACGTACTGGCAAGCGGCCCGGCGGGCGTCAAAGTGCCCCTCGACATATGGCCCAAGATTTCTATTCGACGACCACACAGCGAGTCATGGCACATTCTGCTTCACGAGCTACGCGACCTTGAACAGTGGGTACGCGAGGTAGCGCTTCCGGTCCTGATTACAGGTACGAGCACAGATGTGCCGCCGCTGCCACCACATCTCGACACCACAATTGGATATGAGGACTTCCGTGCTGCATTGGCTGCGGCGCACCCGACTCCAGCTGCAGCCCGTGTGGCATGGGAACTGCAGGTTGAGGTCGCACGCAACAGTCTCGCAAGGATCATCACGCTCCACTCGGAAGATCCGAAGGACATCGATGCCATCAAAGAATGGACCGTCGGCCTTGACGCTGACGAAGTGCTCCAGAAGGTTGCTGGCCTGCAACTCACCGATCCGCGAGAACTGGACGCCGCCCTCCGAACCATGATCGCGGACGCGCGAGAGACCACCGAGAGGTAGCTGACAAAGCTCCAAGAACAAGAGCACTATTGGAGCGAACTTCTTCGGATCTGGCAGACCTGCTGCTAGTGGCGCGTGGGTGGCGCGGGCCGCGACCGGCCGAAGAGCCGCAGCGCGGCCCGCGACCGCCCGACGCGCGCCGGACCGCCGCAGGCGGGCCGGCCTTGATTACGTAGAGAAAATTCTCATCCAGCAGCCTGTACGACCGTGGTCCGGAGGCCCGTGAGTGAACAGGTTTAGGTCAAGGTTGCTCGTATGGCCGACCAGGCGAAGCCGTAACGGAAGAGAGATCTTGAACGGTGGCGGCGAAGAGCGACTGTTACGGCGGCACGCCTTGTCAGAGCGAAATCAGCGGCATTGGACGGTCGCGGAACAGATCGCTCATGTGAGGATCTGTTTGAGCGCCTCCCGTGTCTGGTCGGCGAGGCTGATGGCGGCGAACAGCGTATTGTCGAGGGTCAGGTGCGCGTCAGGGCTGTTGTTGAGTTTGAGCGCGGCAATGTAGCTGTCCCAGTTGGCCAGTTTCCAGGCATCACGTGGGGCTGCTCGGTGTTCGATGTACTCGCGCATCGTGTCGGGGTCGCAGGTCACCCATGCTGCCGCGACATCGACCCCCTTGGCGGCGCAGCGGTTGGTCAGCCGGGATAGCCAGGCGTCGTCGTGGAGTTCGGCGACGAGATTGGCCGACAGGATGGTTGAGGTCCCGACCGCGATGTTGTCGAAGGCCGCGTCCAGGAGGCACCGGTATTCCAGGGGGCGCACCTCGGTCAGGTAGAGATCGCTGTGCCGGTCGTGGGAGTCGCCCCCGAGGGTGGTCAGCAAACGTTCGGTGAGCGCGCGAGTCAGTGTGTCCTTGTCGAGCAGCGCCCAACCGGTGACGTCAGCCAGAAACCGCGCGAACTCGGTCCTGCCGGACCCGGAGTGTCCGCCGATCAAGATGAGGATCGGCCGCGGACTGGGACAGCGATGCCATGCGTCGACAACCCTTTGACGGAGCATGTCCAGCTCAGGACCGGGCGGGGAGAGACGGGCGGATAGTTGGACCAAGGTCTGTTCGATGACCGACGCGGTCTGGGCGTCGATGGCAGGGTCCGTGGAGCGGGGAAGAATGGAGATCGGGCTCTGGTGCCGTTCACCAGGGAGTGGGCGCCGGAATCCCAGCACTGATTCGGTTGCCTGGTACATGAGGCAGTAGGCCCGGCGATATGCGGGGCTGGGATATACGGCACCGCTCTCATGCGACCACAGTGTCTGGAAGTTCGCGGCTAAGGTGCCGAGTTCGTTCCTTTCAGCGACTTCGCGGAGTTTTTCCCCAGCCGCTTCGAGGCTGAGGCCGTGGGCCTCACGGTGTTCGCGTAGCCGCGCAGGGGTCCAGCCTGGCCGATTTGCCTTCATTGCATCCTTATGGGTCACGAGGAGGGTCGCGCCTGGTGTCGCGCACCTAGTGACGTGCACCTAGAACGAGTGAAGACCCTGTGTAATCGGTGCGCAACTATCAGTGAAAGAGTTTAGCTAAACGCGCGTGATACCCGAATGCGGTCGGCGCTGATGAACTTCCTGTGCGCCACCGAGATGCCGGCTCGACAGTTGAGGGCACAGGAAATGGACGACATTGAGGCCATTCAGGAAATACAGGCAATACGGTCAGATCTCGACAGGCTTCTCTGCCAGATCAGTCGGATCGTGTCCGCTCTGACAACACGATCTTCTCAAGATCCGCAACCCGCCGCCCGAGGTCCTGGACCGCCTCACGCATCATGACGAGCTGCCGCAGAAGCTCGGACTCCCCATCCGAAGACACCTCGGACGACGCGGCCGGCAGTTGCTCCCGGACGAACACGCCCTTGCCCTGCTGCCCGATGATCAGCTTCTCCGTGCGAAGTACGGAGATGGCCGACTTCACGACGCTCGCCGAAACGTCGTAACGGGCGCCGAGCTCCGCCGTCGAAGGCAGCGCGGCACCGGGCGCCAGCTTGCCTGACTGGATCTGGCTCCGGAGGTCGTCGGCGATCTGGAGATAGCCCGGACGCCCGGTCTTCTCGACCATGGCCTGCCCTTCATGAGGTGATCCCCTCAGTCCAGCACAGCACGACCGGCCTGCCAACCAGGCCGCCAAAGAATCCCTTGACAACTTAGAATGCCAAGCGTTCTATGTGTTCTAAGAAACTCTCAGAGGAGGAAGCACATGCGCACCATCCCGATCCCGGTCGACCCGACCCGCCTCACGCTCACCTGCGTGAAGAACCCCAAGCCCCGCCTTCTGAACCGCGAGACCGGCGAGATCAAGCTCGACAAGACCGGCCAGGTCGTCTACGAGGTGACCGTCTCGGTGGAAGACGACGCCGGGCGGCTTGAGCTGATGAAGATCGGCATCAGCGGTGAACCGCCCGTGGTTGCCGGCCAGCAGATCAACCCAGTCGGGCTGGTCGGCTACCTGTGGGACTTCGATGGCCGGTGGGGGATCTCCTACCGCGCCGCCGCGCTCCTCCCCGTCGGGGAGGACGTGCGTGTCTGAGGAATTGCACGTCGCGCTCATCGCCCTGGCCGCTTCGGCGGCCGGGCTTTGGGCCTGGCGTCACTTCTACGCCGCCTCGTTCTGGCTCGTGATCGGCTACCTGCTGACCTCGATCCGAGTACGGCTTACCTGGCGGAAGATCGCCCTGGGCTGCGGCCTGACCAAGAGGCGCCAACGTCCCCGGTTCCTGCGGGTGCCGCGCCTGGTGCTGGAGACGGGCACGGTTCAGGTGAACCGCCGCTGGCGTCGGGTGGGCTTGGATGCCAAGCCGTGGATGTGGTGGCCGATGCCCACCCGGCACGGCTGGCGGGTCACCATCCGCACGCTCGAAGGGCAGATCCCGCAGGACTACAGCAAGGTCGCCGAACGGCTGGCGCACTCCTGGCGCGTGCACGGCGTCCGGGTCAGCTCACCCCGTCCGGGCCGGGTCGTCCTGTCGGTCACGATCCGCGATCCCCTAGTGAACGTCGCCGCACCGGTGGATCCCGCCGAGCTGCTCCAGGTCACGGTCGGACGTCTGGAGACCGGCCGTCCCTGGGTCATCGACTTCAAGACGGTGCCGCACTGGATGGTGGCCGGGGCGACCCAGTCCGGGAAGTCGAACCTTGCCAACGCCCTCATCGTCGGGCTGGCTCCGCAACCGGTCGCGCTCGTGGGCTTCGATCTCAAGGGCGGCGTCGAGTTCGCCCCGTACAGCCCGCGGTTGTCCGCGCTGGCCACGTCCCGGCCAGAGTGCCTCAGCCTGCTCACCGAGGTCGGCACTCTGATGCAGCGGCGGATGGACGCGTGCCGCGCGGCCGGGGCGCGCAACATCTGGCAGTTACACCCCGACCTGCAGCCGCTCCCGGTCGTCATCCTGATCGACGAGCTGGCCGAGCTCTACCTCATGGCCGACAAGAGCGAGAAGGAGGAGGTAGCGGCGATCTCTACCGCGCTCCTGCGCGTGGCTCAGCTCGGCCGGGCGTTCGGCATCTATCTCGTGTGCTGTGGCCAACGCATCGGTTCCGACCTCGGCACGGGCGTCACCGCCCTTCGCGCCCAGTGTTCGGGACGGGTCTGCCACCGCGTCAACGACCCCGAGACGGCCGTCATGGCGTTGGGCGACCTCGACCCGGCCGCGCTCGACTCGGCCCGCATGATTCCTGCCGCCAGCCCTGGCGTCGCCATCGCCGCGCACGAGGACGGCCAGTGGTACCGGTCCCGCTCCTCACTCGTCGCCAACGAGACCGCGGAAGAAGCGACCCAGCGGTGGGCGCACATGGCCCCGAGCTGGGGTGCCGTCCTAGCCGGCGCGCGCATCCCGGACCTGATGGCTCGCTCTCGGAAGGAGGAAATCGGTGTCCCGCGTCGCTCGCTGGCTGCTCGACTCCGGGCCGGTCGTCGTCCTCGCGCTCATAGCGGGCGCCGGGTCGTTCAGTCACATCCGCCGAACGGCCCTGGAGAACGGCCAGACCGGCTGGATGGCGTGGGCCATCGCGATCTGCATCGACCTGACGTGCGTCATGGCCGCCCGTGAACGCCAACGGGACAAGCGCACCGGCCGGACCGCGACCGGCCGGGTGTCCTGGCCTGTCGTGGTCATGACCGGCGGGATCACCCTGTCACTGGCCGCCAACCTGCACCAGGCCTACCCGACTGTCTGGGGCTGGCTCACCGCCGCGACACCGGCCGTCGCCTTTCTCATCGCGGTCTCCATGCTCGAACGCCGCGCCTCCGGCACGGCCGCACCCGCTCCTGGCCCTTCTACCGCGCTCGTCGCCTACGCACAGCGCCTGGCCGACGACCACCGCGCCAAGCACGGCGAGGCCATCAGCCCCACGACGCTCCAAGCCCGGCTGGGTGTCTCCGCTCAGCTCGCGACCGACCTGTTCCGCACGCTGAAGGGAACCAGATGATCAACGACCAGCGCACCGAGATGATCGCCGGCCTGCGCGCCCTGGCCGACTTCATGGAGGCCCGCCCCGCCATACCGGTGCTGGCCGACCTCACGGTCTACACCTTCGCGACTCGGGCGGCCGACGAGGTCATGAAGGCCGAGATCGACGACTACGCCGCGCAGTTCGAAGCGCCCATCACCTTCGAGCGGGGCCACTACGCCACCAGCCGGACCTTCGGTCCCGTCGAGTGGAGGGCGGTGGCGATCTGCAGCACCGCCGCGGCGTACCGGACTCAGTCCTAGACCATGCCCATCAAGATCTGCCATGCGCCGGAGACCCGGCGGCGACCCTACCGGGTGTACCTGAAGCTCATCCCTCGGGACCACAAGAACAAGCCGTGACCGGCTGTCTCTGCTACGCCTGCAACGGGACCGGCGTCAACGGGGACGGCGAGAGCTGTCCCCACTGCCACGGCACCGGACTCGACCTCAGCGCGTAAGCGCAACGCCCCCCGCCTGGCCACACATCCGCCAAGACACGCGCCAGGCCGGGGGCGATCCACACCAGGAACACTGGAGAGGACGGCCCCATCTTGCCTCAGAACACCAACGCGCACGTGATAGCCGGGATTATCGCCCGGCTGGAGGACCCTGGCTTCGACCGCTGGGCCTCCCAGATCCGCGGCACCGGCGGCTGCCGCCAGCCCATCCGGCTTCGCGGCCACGTCGAGCACATCGACCAGGCCACCGGCGGCGTCCTGCACCGCTACACCACGCGTACCGAACCCGGCGGCGTGCTGAACGTCCCCTGCAAGACCCGCCGCGCCACCCGCTGCCCCGCCTGCGCGGAGATCTACCGCGCCGACACCTACCAGCTGGTGCGCGCCGGCCTGGTGGGCGGCAAGGGCGTCCCGGCCTCGGTCGTCGACCATCCGAGCCTGCTCGTCACGCTCACCGCGCCGTCCTTCGGCGTCGTCCACAACCGGGGCGCCAGGAAGGCGAAGGTGCCGCGCTGCCGCGTCCGGCGAGCGGCGCCGCCCTGCTCTCACGGGGTCAAGATGACGTGCCCGACCAAGCACGCCGTCAACGATCCGCGGCTCGGCCAGCCCTTCTGCTTCGACTGCTACGCCTACACCGAAGCCGTGCTGTTCAACGCGCTGGCCCCCGAGCTCTGGCGCCGGTTCACCGAAGCGCTGCGCCGTCGCGTCGCCAAGCTGTCGGGCCTCTCGAACAAGGAGCTGCGCCAGGTCCTCACGATCTCCTTCGCCAAAGTCGCCGAGTATCAGCACCGGGGCGTAGTGCACTTCCACGCCGTCGTCCGCCCCGATGGACCGGACGGACCCGCCTCGCCGCCTCCGGCTTGGGCCACAGTCGCGCTGCTCACGGACGCCATCCACCACGCGGCCGGTGTCGTCTCGGTGACCATCCCCGCCATCGACGATTTGCCCGAGCGAACCCTGACCTGGGGCAAGCAGCTCGACATCCGCCCCATCACGCTGGCCGGCGACCTCACCGATCAGGCCGTGGCGAGCTACATCGCCAAGTACGCCACCAAATCGGCCGAGAGCACCGGCACCCTAGACCGGCGCATCCAGCCGCTGGAGAACCTCGCCGCCCTGCCCATCTCCGAGCACGCCCGCCGCCACATCGCCGAGTGCTTCCGCCTGGCCGCCCTCGACGACCTGGCCGACCTGAAGCTCGCCCGCTGGGCCCACATGCTTGGATTCCGCGGCCACTTCTCCACCAAGAGCCGCCGTTACTCCACCACCCTCGGCAAGCTGCGAGCCGCCCGCGAGGAACACCGGCGCGGCGAGGCCATCACCACCGGCCGGCTCCCGTTCTTCCCGGAAGACACCGTCGCCGTCATCGGCGACTGGTCATATGCCGGGAAGGGTCTCAGCCTGGCCGAGCAGGCCCTCACCCGCGCCATCGTCGGCGGTGCCATTTGAGCCACCACGACGAGCTCCTCGCGGCGCCGCAGACCCTTACCGTGCTCGGCGACGTCGCGATCACCCCTTGGCGCTACGCAGGTCCAGGACTCGCCATCACATCGGGTGATCTGCGGTGAGCCGCCTCTGGACGCCTGAAGACGTCTCGGACTTTCTCGGCGTCCCCGTCGCGACCCTCTACCAGTGGCGGCACCGCCGCACAGGTCCTCCGAGCCACCGGGTCGGTCGTCACCTCCGCTATCTGCCTCAGGACGTTCTGTCCTGGGTTCGCGAACAGGAGTAGGTCGTGGCCTACGTCAAGGATCTCTGGAACAAGACCGTCCGGCACCCGGACGGACGCACCGAACGGGTCAAGACCGCACGTCACGGCGCAGGAAAGCGCTGGCTGGCCGTGTGGCTCGACCCCAACGGCAAAGAGGCCTCCCGGGCCTTCGCCAAGAAGACGGACGCTGAGAAGCATGCGTCGTCCATGGAAGCGGACGTGGGACGAGGCGACTACATCGATCCGAACGCAGGGAAGGTCCTTTTCGCCGATGTGGCCAAACGGTGGATGGACTCACGCATCGTCGACCCCGCCACCAAGATCAGATACGAGTACATCTATCGCCTTCACGTGGCCCCGACCTTCGACAAGCGACAGGTGAAGAGCATCCTTCCCTCACAGATCCAGGGATGGATCAGCGATCTGAACGAGCGCTACGGCCCTTCGACGATCGAGACCTCGTTCCTCGTCCTACAAGGCGTTCTCGAACTGGCCGTCGCGGACGAAGCGATCAAGAAGAATCCAGCGCGATCGTCGATCGTCCAGGTCCCCAGAAGGTCTGGCGGAGAGCTGACGGCCTGGGCGGATGAGAGAGTCCACGGCATCATCCACGCTCACCAGGAGTTCTTCCGCCTGGTGCCGATCATCGCCGCGTCGTGCGGCCTACGGCAGGGCGAAGTCTTCGGCCTCGCCCTGGAGGACATCGACTTCGAAGGGCGGGTGGTCCAGGTCCGGCGCCAGATCAAGAAGCTGGGTAGCGATCATGTTTACGCCTTGCCGAAGAACGACCGTGAGCGCGTCGTTCCCCTGCCGGAATGGACCGCCGAGGCGATCAGACGTCATGTGGCGGCCTACCCGCCTTTGACCTGCTCTCTGCCCTGGGAGAAGCTCAACGGCAAAGTACAGACCCACAACTTACTCGTCCAGTGGACCGACAACCGGTTCATCAGAGCGCGGGTCTACAGCGAACTGATCTGGAAACCCGCCTTGGTGGCTGCGGGTGTCATCCCCGCGCCGACGAAGGACGCCAACAGCCGGACCCGTTTTGCCACGTCACGCAAAGAGGGCCTCCACCAGCTCCGCCACTACTACGCGAGCGTGATGCTCGCCGGCGCCGTCTCCGTCAAGGAACTCGCCGAGTACCTCGGCCACGCCGACCCGGGCTTCACTCTCCGTGTCTACGCCCACCTCATGCCCGGCTCCCACGACCGGGCCCGCAAGGCGATCGACGACCGCCTGTTCCGCCCGCGTCTCATCTCTCACGGAACAGGCACGGAACAGTGATCCTTTAGGTCGCCTGAGCCGAACCACGAAACCCCGCCGCAGGAACATCCTGGGCGGGGTTTTCGCTGTTCAACGGCTATTTAAGGAGCTGCCTAGCCATCACCATCCGCTGGATCTGGTTGGTCCCCTCGTAGATCTGGGTGATCTTGGCGTCGCGCATCATGCGCTCCACCGGGTAGTCCCGCGTGTACCCATACCCCCCGAGCAACTGCACCGCGTCGGTGGTGATCTCCATCGCCGCGTCCGAGGCGGCGGTCTTGGCCGCCGAGGAGAAGAACGTCAGGTCCTTGACCGGGGTGCCGTGCATGGCCAGCTCCGACTTGGCCGCCGCCGCGTAGGTGAGCTGCCGTGCCGCCTCCAGCTTCATCGCCATGTCGGCGATCATGAACTGGACGCCCTGGAAGTCGCCGATGGCCTTGCCGAACTGCCGCCGCTCCTTGACGTAGCCGACGGCGAAGTCGAGCGCCCCCTGGGCGATGCCGAGGGCCTGCGCGGCGATGGTGATGCGGGTGTGGTCGAGGGTCGCCAGGGCGGTCTTGAAGCCGGTGCCGGGCGCGCCGATCATGCGGGAGGCGGGGATGCGCACGTTCTCCAGGATCACCTGGCGGGTCGGCGACCCCTTGATGCCGAGCTTCTTCTCCTTGGGCCCGAACGAGACGCCCTCGTCGGCCTTCTCGACCACGAACGCGGAGATGCCCCGCGCCCCGGCCGACGGGTCGGTCACCGCCATGACGGTGTAGAACTCCGAGACGCCCGCGTTGGTGATCCACGTCTTCACGCCGTCGAGCACGTAGGAGTCGCCGTCGGCCACGGCGCGGGTGCGCATCGCGGCGGCGTCGGAGCCGGCCTCGGCCTCGGAGAGGGCGTAGGAGAACATCGCCTCGCCCCGGGCGACGGCGGGCAGGTAGGCCGCCTTGAGCTCCTCGGACGCCGACAGCAGCAGCGGCACCGTGCCGAGCTTGTTGACCGCGGGGATGAGCGAGGAGGACGCGCAGACCCGGGCCACCTCCTCGATGACGATCACCGCCGCGAGCGCGTCGGCCCCCGCCCCGCCGTACTCCTCGGGCACGTGGACGGCGTGGAAGTCGGCCGCGACGAGGTCTTTGTAGGAGTCTTCGGGGAACTCCTCGTTCTCGTCGGCCGCGGCGGCACGCGGGGCGATCTTCTCTTCGGCCAGGGCCCGGACCGCCTCGCGGAGCATGTCGTGCTCCTCCGCCGGCGCGTACAGAGGAAAGCTCATGTATGGATTCTAGGACGTCCAACTATCCCAGCGGGCGGTCTGCCCCCGATAGCCTCAGGTAACATCACACACCCTGATAAATGCAGGTCATCGAGGGGAGCGGCGGCGTGACACACCGACTGACGGTCCTGGGGACCGGATATCTGGGCGCGACGCATGCCGCGTGCATGGCGGAGCTCGGCTTCGAGGTGCTCGGCCTCGACGTCGACCCCGACAAGATCGCCCGGCTCCGGCGCGGCGAGTCGCCGATCTACGAACCGGGCCTGGAGGCCCTCCTCAAGAAGCACGTCGCCACCGGCCGGCTCCGGTTCACCACCTCCTACGAGGAGGTCGCGGAGTTCGGCGACGTCCACTTCGTCTGCGTCGGAACACCCCAGAAGAAGGGCGAGTACGCCGCCGACGTCTCCCACCTCGACCAGGTCGTCGACTCCCTCGCCCCGCACCTGCGGCGCGACTGCCTCGTGGTGGGCAAGTCGACCGTCCCTGTCGGCACCGCCCAGCGCCTCGCGGCCCGGCTGCGGCGGCTGGCGGGCGACCACGTCGACCTGGCCTGGAACCCCGAGTTCCTCCGCGAGGGCTTCGCCGTGAACGACACCCTCCACCCCGACCGGATCGTCCTCGGCGTCGCCGGCCCCAGGGCCGAGCAGATCCTCCGCGAGGTCTACGCGCCGCTCGGCGAGGTCCCGATCGTGGTCACCGACTTCCCGACCGCCGAACTGGTCAAGACGGCCGCCAACGCGTTCCTGGCCACCAAGATCTCCTTCATCAACGCCATGGCCGAGGTCTGCGAGGCCACCCAGGCCGACGTGAAACAACTTTCCAAGGCTCTCTCGTACGACGAACGCATCGGCGGCCGCTTCCTCAACCCCGGCCTGGGGTTCGGCGGCGGCTGCCTGCCCAAGGACATCCGCGCCTTCATGGCCCGCGCCGGGGAACTCGGCGCCGACCAGGCCCTGACCTTCCTGCGCGAGGTCGACGCGATCAACATGCGCCGCCGCGCCCGTATGGTCGACCTGGCCCGCGACATGGTCGGCGGCTCGTTCCGCCACCGCGTGGTCGGCGTCCTGGGCGCCGCCTTCAAGCCCAACTCCGACGACATCCGCGACTCCCCCGCCCTCGACGTGGCCGCCACGATCGGCCAGGAGGGCGGCGCCGTCACCGTCTACGACCCGGTGGCCCTCGACAACGCCCGCAAGGCCCAGCCGACCCTGAGCTACGCCGAGTCGGCCCTGTCCGCCTCCCGCGACGCCGACGTGGTCCTGCTCCTGACGGAATGGCAGGAGTTCGTCGACCTCGACCCCCACGCCCTGGGCCGCGTCGTGAACCGCCGCAACATCGTCGACGGCCGCAACGCCCTGGACGCGACGGTCTGGCGCGAGGCCGGCTGGAACTACCGCGCCCTGGGCCGCCCGCAGTAGACCATCACCAAACCGTGATAGACGAGCAATAGACCACTACTTAACATCACGGTCATGGAAAACGACCACTTCGTGACGTACACGACCCCCCGTGGGAGTGTGATCACCGTCCCGTTCCTCACCGAACAGCAGAAGAACGCCGTGATCGCCGCCCTCCATCCAGGCCCGGCAGGAGGCCTCACCTGCGTCGACAGTGAGACCTGCAACCGGTGCCAGGGAGTCGGCGGATGGCACGAGGTCGTCGAGTTCAAGACGTCATCCGGCGCCACGGTCACCACGCGTAAATGGGTGAACTGCCGCCAATGCGGCGGAACCGGAGCAACACCGAAAAAGTAAGCAGCCGACGAGGCCGCCCTACGAAGCGCCCCCCGCGGCCTTCCGGAGGGCCTCGCCCTTGGCGTAGGCGGTCTTCTTCAGGTCCGCCTGGAACTCCACCATCCGCTCCTGCAACGCAGGGTCGGACGCCGCCAGGATCCGTACCGCGAGCAGACCCGCGTTCCGGGCCCCGCCGACCGCGACCGTCGCGACCGGGACGCCGGCCGGCATCTGGACGATCGACAACAACGAGTCCATCCCGTCGAGGTACTTCAGCGGCACCGGCACGCCGATGACCGGCAGCGGGGTCACGGAGGCCAGCATGCCGGGCAGGTGGGCCGCGCCGCCCGCGCCCGCCACGATCACCTTCAGGCCCCGCGAGACGGCCGACTTGCCGTAGGCGATCATCTCCTCGGGCATGCGGTGGGCCGACACGACGTCGGCCTCGAAGGGCACGCCGAACTCGCGCAGCGCCTCGGCGGCCTGGCCCATGACGGGCCAGTCGCTGTCGCTGCCCATGACGATGCCGACGTCAGGCCGCAGGTCAGGCACTCAGGGGTCCTCTCAGGCAGGTGACCGCGTGGCGGGCCCTGGCGCGGACCTCGTCGAGGTCGTCGCCCAGGGCGGTCACGTGGCCGATCTTGCGGCCGGGACGGACGTCCTTGCCGTAGAAGTGGATCTTGATGGCGGGGTCGTTGGCCATCACGTGCTCGTAGCGGGAGTACACGTCGGGGTCGGGGCCGCCCAGCAGGTTGGCCATCACGACCACCGGCGCCGCCATCTCGGGCGAGCCCAGCGGCAGGTCGAGCACCGCACGGAGGTGCTGCTCGAACTGGGAGGTGCGGGCGCCCTCGATCGTCCAGTGACCCGAGTTGTGCGGGCGCATGGCCAGCTCGTTGACCAGCAGGCCCGTGGCGGTCTGGAACATCTCCACCGCCAGCAGGCCGGTCACGCCGAGCTCCTCGGCGATGGTCAGGGCGATGCGCTGCGCCTCGGCGGCGAGCTCGGGGTCGAGGCCGGGGGCGGGCGCGATCACCTCGACGCAGATCCCGTCCTCCTGGACGGTCTCCACCACCGGGTAGGCCACCCCCTGCCCGTGGGGCGAGCGCGCCACCAGCACGGCGAGCTCCCGCTCGAAGGGCACGATCTCCTCGGCGATGAGGTCGACCCCGTGGGAGACCACCTCGTCGACCTCGGCCTGAGTGCGCGCCACCCATACGCCCCGCCCGTCGTAGCCGCCCCTGACGGCCTTCAGCACGACGGGGGCGGTGAAGTCGGTCGAGCTCCACCGGGGGCACGGCACCCCGAGAGCGGTCAGCCGTTCGCGCATGACCCGCTTGTCCTGGGCGTGGACCAGCGCCGCGGCGCCCGGCCGGACCGGCGTCCCGAGCGACTCGATCAGCTCGGTCGGCACGTGCTCGTGGTCGAAGGTCACCACGTCGCAGCCCTTGGCGAGCGCCATGAGGTCGCCGAGGTCGCGGTGGTCGCCGAGCCGGGTGTCGACGACGACCTTGGCCGCGCTCTCGTCGCGTGATCCGGCCAGCACCCGGAGCTCGACGCCGAGGGCGATGGCGGCCTGCTGGGTCATCCGGGCCAGCTGCCCGGCGCCGACCATGCCGACGATGAAGGGGCTGTTCACGAAGGGGAAGCTTACCCAGCCCGGTTCAGCCGTTCGTCACGGAGGCCAGCCTGCGGCCCAGCCCCACCGTCGTCATCCGGCCGTCGGCGTCGACCTTCGTGGCCAGGAACAACAGCTCCTCCGCGGTCACCTTGCCGAGCCGGCCCTGACCGGCGAAGGCGCGCACGTCCCGGTCGGGGAAGGAGGGCTTGGCCAGCGAGTCACGGCCCGGTCCGGGGCTCTGGGTGGTGACCAGCCGCAGGGTGTGGAAGACGAGGGACGCGCCGCCCGGGAGGGCCAGCGCGTGCGCCGGCGCGCTGCGGACGAGGCGCACGTCGACGCCGATCTTGTCCGGGCGGTGCCTGGCCGGGGCCCGGGTGATCGAGTCGCGCAGTTCCCGCAGGGCGTCGCCCGAGGAGACCCGGATGCCGTTGACCCCCGTCGGGTCGGTCAGATAGGTCAGGCAGCGCTGGGACACCAGACTGGCGGTGACCTGCGGGTTGACGTCGCCGGCGGGCACGACCGCCTCGGTGACGGGCACCTCGGGAGCGCCGTCGGGCACCGGGATCGGCCCGAGGGCCAGCCGCCAGCCGCCCTTGCCCTGGGTGAAGACGAAGTAGGCCGGGTCGGGCTTCTTCGCCAGTGCGGCGAACCACGGCCGTCCCTTGGCGTCGCGGCTGGGCAGGTAGAACTCCGGCTCTCCGTACTCGAACCGGGCGCCCTCGTGGCCGAGCGCGGTGGCCGTGCAGGCGGCGCCGCCGAGCTCGGCGATCGGGGCGGCCAGCAGGCGGGCCACCTCATCGCAGTCGCTGTCGCCCCACGCGGTTTCGAGGACGGCCAGGTCGGCGAAGGCGGTCTCGGCGGCGGCCAGGGTGAGCGTCTCGGGTTCGCGGGAAGGGGACTCCCGGGCCGTGGTCTCGGCGGGCAGCCCGCCGCAGGCGGCCAGCAGGCCCAGCACGGTACCGGTGATCACCATCCGGCTCAGTCGGACCATGAGGATGCCCGCACCTCTCCCAAATGTGCGCGCGGGTGTGACGTCGGGCGCCAACGTAGCCCGTGGCGACCCCGATCGGGCCGCAAAGTCTGAAATTTCTTGAAATGTTCTTGGACGACCTGGGCAGAAAGGGACTCAGAGGAAGCTTTCAGCCCGCCTAACAGCCCCAACCGGTAGCCTGAGACGACCCCATCCCACCAGGAAGGACTGTGCGGCTCGTGCAGCAACTCATCCGCGGCGCCTACGCGCGATTCGCCACCCTCCTCCATGAGTTGATCAAGTTCGGCTCCGTCGGCGCCATCGCTTTCGTGATCAACTTCGGCGTCGTCAACATCCTGTGGGCCATGTGGGGCTCCGAGGGCACCCTGTCCGCCAAGGTCATCGCGACGGTCGTCGCCGCGACCTTCGCCTACTTCGGCAACCGCTACTGGACCTTCCGCCACCGTGAGCAGAGCGGCCTGGCCCGGGAGTACGTCCTCTTCTTCGTGCTCAACGGCGTCGGCCTGCTGATCGAGCTGATCTGCCTCGGCCTGAGCCGCTACACGCTCGGGCTCGACAACATCGTGGCCAACAACATCGCCACGCTGATCGGCACCGGTCTCGGCACGCTGTTCCGCTTCTGGTCGTACAAGCGGTGGGTGTTCATGGCCCCGCCGGTGGTCCAGGAGGAAGGTCAGGCGGGGCCGCTCACGACGCGGTAGCCCTTCTCGTCGTCGCCGACCTTCCGCAGGAAGATCGCGAACGTCGCCGGCCGGGGTTTGACCAGCTCCAGCCGTCCGCCGTCGGCGGCGACCAGCGACCGCGCCAGCGTGAGCCCGAGCCCGGTGCCGCTGCCGCCGGTCACACTCCGTTCGAAGATCCTGGTACGGATCTTCTCGGGCACCCCCTCGCCCTGGTCGGAGACCTCGATGACGATGGACTTCTCCGAGCTCGTCGTCGTTATCGACACGATGCCGCCCCCGTGGTGCAGGGAGTTGTCGAGCAGCGTGGCCACGACCTGGCTGAGCCCGCCCGTGGTGGCCAGCGCGTGGAGGCCCCGGCTGCCGGTGAGCTGGATCGACCGGTGGGAGCGCCGGAACGCCGGATCCCACTCGGTGATCTGCTGGACCAGCACCTCGTCGACGTCGATCGGCTCGGCCTGGGAGTGGCGCTGCCGCCGGGCCGCGTTGAGCAGCTCGTCGATGACCGCCGTCAGCCGTTCGGCCTGGACGATCGCCGCCTCCCCCTCCTCGCGCACGATGGCCGGCTGGGACGCCGCCGCGACGATCTCCTCCAGGCGCATGGTGAGCCCGGTCAGGGGCGTGCGGAGCTGGTGGGACGCGTCGGTGGCGAACTCGCGCTCGCGGCCGAGCAGCTCGGAGATGCGGATCGCGCTGCGGTCGAGCACCTCGGCGACCCGGTCGAGCTCGGGGATGCCGTAGCGGTGTTTGCTCGGACGCGCGTCGCCCGAGCCCAGCCGCTCCGCGATCTTGGCCAGATCGAGGAGCGGCAGCGTGAGTCTCCGTGACGTCACGACCGCGAGCCCGATGGCCACGACCAGGGCGGCGACCGCCAGGGCGATGGTCAGCAGCAGCCGCGCCCGGATGTCGCGGTCGATCTCCGCGGTGTCGCGGCTGAGCCGGACGACGCCGTTCTCGGAGCGCGCGTCTTCGGTCAGCGACCGGTTCACGGGAGGTTCGACGCCGACGGTGATCGGCTCTATGCCGCGGAACGCGACCTGGATGAACCGGTTGGGGTAGTTCCGCTCCAGTTGTTTGGGATCGACCGGCTGCTCCTGGCTGATGGCGTACTCAACGCTGATCAGCACGCGCGTGGCCTCCGCTCGGAGCTCCTGCGCGGCTTCGTCGTTGATGAGACGGACGACGACAACACCGAGGGGAACTCCGAGCAGCAGCACCGCGATGACCGCGACGAGCAGCATCGAGGAGAGCAGACGCCTCCGCATGCCCCTTACTCGCGTTCGAAGCGGAAGCCGACCCCTCGGACGGTCGTGATGTACCGCGGCTTCGCCGCGTCGTCACCGAGCTTGCGCCGCAACCAGGAGATGTGCATGTCGAGGGTCTTGGTGGAACCCCACCAGTTGGTGTCCCAGACCTCCCGCATGATCTGCTCCCGGGTCACGACCTTGCCGGCGTCGCGCACGAGCACGCGGAGCAGGTCGAACTCCTTGGTGGTCAGGTGGAGTTCCTTGTCGCCCATCCAGGCCCGGCGCGAGTCGGCGTCGATCCGGACGCCCTGGACCACCGGCGTCTCGGAGGTGCCCCGCCGCAGCAGGGCCCGGACGCGGGCGAGCAGTTCGGCGAGGCGGAACGGCTTGGTGACGTAGTCGTCGGCCCCGGCGTCGAGGCCGACCACGGTGTCGACCTCGTCGACGCGAGCGGTCAGGATCAGCACGGGAGTGCCGTGGCCCTCGGCCCTGATACGGCGGGCGACCTCCAGGCCGTCCATCTCCGGGAGACCGAGGTCGAGAACGATGAGGTCGACGCCTCCCGAGAGTGCCCTTTCCAGGGCCTGCGGGCCGTCGGGACTCACCTCGACTTGGTAGCCCTCCCGGCGCAGGGCGCGCGCAAGCGGCTCGGAGATCGAGGTGTCATCCTCGGCGAGAAGTACGCAGGTCATGGAAGCGATCGTAGGACCTTAGGCGATCGTTTCCCGGGCACAGCGCGCGGTTTGACTCCACGTTGACCCATCAATTGACCTGGGCAAACATGGACAAAGGCGGTTTTGCGGCAGCATGTCCGGGCGGCTTTGGTGCCGAACGCGAGACGCGGACCGCCCCGAGACAAGCGAACGCCCGCCGGGACCCCGGCGGGCGTTTCTCGCGGCCCTGCGTCTCGACTGCGTCAGGACGCGGACGGCGGCTCGGCGTACCGCTGGAGGTACAGAGCGTCACCGAGCGTCTCCATGAGGGCCAGCTCGGTCTCCAGGTAGTCGATGTGGTGCTCCTCGTCCTTGAGGATCTCCTCGAAGAGGAGGGCCGAGACGATGTCGCCGCGCTCGCGCATCAGGGCGATGCCCGGCTTCAGGCGCTTGACGACGCCGAGTTCGAGCTCCAGGTCGCTCTGGATCTGCTCCTTGACGGTCTGGCCGACGTGGAGGGTGAAGAGCTTCTGGTAGTTGGGCAGGCCTTCGAGGAAGAGGATGCGGTCGGTCAGCGCCTCGGCGTGGCGCATCTCGTCGATCGACTCCGCGCGGGTGAAGCTGGCGAGCTTGGTGAACCCCCAGTTCTCCTGCATCTTGGCGTGGAGGAAGTACTGATTGATGGCCGTCAGCTCAGACGTAAGCTGCTCGTTGAGCAGCGCAATGATGTCCTTGTCGCCCTGCATGCCCGGTCCCTTGCCTACGCGGTCGTGATCAAACTCTCTGACCGCTTCAGAATGGCACAGATCTTCCGGACACAAGAGGCGCAGTCGCCCCCGGCGCCGGTGGTGTCGCGGATCTGCCGCACGGTCCGGGCGCCGTTGGCGATGCAGTCGTGCACCTCGTTCTCGGTGACGGCGCGGCACACACAGGCGTACATCCAGGGACCCTTCGGAGATGCATAGGTAAGGCTCTCCTAAGGTAGCCGACTTTGGTTAGGCTTGCCTATGTGAGGACCGCCACAGATCAGTGACCGTCGACGACCCCGTCGGAGGCGTCCTCCACCAGCCGGAACAGATCGGCGCGGATGGTCTGGATCTTGGGAATGTCGCGGTAGTCGATGACCCCGCGTTCGGACGCCGACTCTACCTTCAGGGTCCCGCTGCCCAGGACACGCTCCATCAGGGTCTGGTCGGAGCTGACCGAGTTGACCTTGGCGAGCGGGATGTCGTCCTGGGACTTGCTGAGGACGCCGGTGCTGATCGTGAACCGGTGGGTGGTCAGGGTGTAGCCGGTCGTCTTCCACCGCAGGTAGGGCACGAAGGTGAGCAGGACGAGCGCGACCACCGAGACCACCGCGACCGCGATGCGGGCGATGCCGGAGTATTCGTAGTCGTTCGGTATGAAGTAGATCGCGGCCGACGAGGCGGCCACGACGAGGACCAGCGCGAGGAACGGACCGACGAGCCGCTTCCAGTGCGGGTGGAACGAATGGACGACTCGTTCACCGTCGGTCAGGTGGTGATCAGGGAGACCCATGGGCCACATCGTGGCACGTACCAGTCCGTTCCGGGCGTGGTTCTACCGTCGAACGTGGACGACGTCGCCCGCGCTCAGGGGATGGTCGGCGCCGCCGCTCGTGACGATCAGCTGACCCGACTCGCTGATCCCGGTCGCCCGGCCGGCGAGCAGCCGTTCGCCCGGCAGTTCGACCCGGACCTCCTGCCCGACCGTCGCGCTCGCCGCAAGGTAGGCCGCCCGCAGGCCGGACGCGTCGGCGTCGCCGCCGGCCAGGCTCCAGTCGCGGTAGAGCCGTTCGAGCTCCCGCAGCACCCCGGCCAGCAGCCGGTCGCGGTCGAGGCAGGTCGCCCCGGCCAGCGCGAGGGAGGTGGCGTGAGGGACGGGCAGCTCCGAGTCGCGAAGGCTGACGTTGAGGCCCATGCCGATGACCACGGCCGAGTCGATGCGCTCGGCCAGGATGCCGGCCAGCTTGCGTTCGTCGTGGAGCAGGTCGTTGGGCCATTTCAGCCGTACGTCGACCTCGGCGACCTGGCGGATCGCGGTGGCGGCGGCCAGCCCGAACAGCAGCGGCAACCAGCCCTGCAGGGAGGTCCGGACCTCGGGCCGCAGCAGGACGGAGAAGGTGAGCCCGGAGCGCGGCGGGGCGATCCAGACGCGGCCGAGGCGGCCCCGCCCGGCATACTGGGACTCGGCCGCCAGGACCGCCCCCTCGCGGACGCCGTCGCGGACGGCCTGCCCGAGGTCCGCGTTGGTGGAGCCGGTGCGCTCGACCACGGTGAGGGACGACCACAACGATCCGGGCCTGACCAGCTCGGCCCGGAGGGCGGCCTGGGACAACTGGGGTCGGTCGAGATCGGGATACGAAGGTTCGGGCATGACTGCCATTCTCCCTTCCGAACACCGTTCCGTTCGACGAACAGTCGATGACCTGGGATTACTACCCCATGTAGTCGCCGCTACCCTTGAGGGGGTTACGGTGGGCATAATCTGCCGTTATGAGAACTTGGGCCAGCTGGAAGCCCTTCGGCATCGGCGAACGTAAACCGAACAACTACCTAGAGTTGTGGAAGGCCTTCCGAGCGGTGAAAGGCAATCGCCGCTACGCCTGGCGCCTGCTCACCCAGGGCACCTGTGACGGTTGCGCGCTCGGCACGAAGGGCATGCGCGACTGGACGATGGACGAGGTCCATCTGTGCAACATCCGCCTCCGGCTGCTGCCGCTGAACACGGCCCCCGCGCTCGACCCGGCCCTGCTGGCCGACGTGTCGGCGCTCCCGGCCAAGAGCGCGCAGTTGCGGGAGCTGGGGCGGCTGCCCCACCCGATGATCAGGCGCGCGGGCGACCCGGGCTTCACCCGGATCTCGTGGGACGAGGCGCTCGACACGATCGCGCCCCGCCTGAACGGGAAGCTCGGCGTCTACCTGACCAGCCGTGGCGTGCCGAACGAGAACTACTTCGCCGCCCAGAAGGCGGTGCGCGCCCTCGGCAGCAACTCGGTCGACAACGCCGCCCGGATCTGCCACTCGCCCTCGACGGTCGCGCTGAAGCAGGCGATCGGGGCGGCGGCGACGACCTGTTCGTACACCGACTGGATCGGTTCGGACCTGATCGTCTTCATCGGCAGCAACCCGAGCAACAACCAGCCGGTCGCGATGAAGTACCTCTACCACGCGAAGAAGGCCGGGACGAAGGTCGCGATGGTCAACGCCTACCGCGAGCCGGGCATGCAGAAGTACTGGGTGCCCTCCAACGTCGAGTCGGCCGTCTTCGGCACGAAGATCACCGACCACTTCTTCCCGGTCAACATCGGCGGGGACATCGGGTTCCTGAACGGCGTGCTGAAGCACCTGATCGAGAACGAGTGGCTCGACGAGGCGTTCATCGCCGACCGCACCAAGGACTTCGAGGAGGCCCGCGCCGCCGTCGAGTCGCAGTCGTGGGAGGAGCTGGAGGCCCTGTCGGGCGCCACGAAGGCCGAGATGTACGAGCTGGCGCGCCTCCTCGGCGAGGCGAAGTCGGCCGTGCTCGTCTGGTCGATGGGCGTCACCCAGCACACCTACGGCGAGGACAACGTCCGCGCGATCGTCAACCTGGCGCTGGCCCGCGGCTTCCTCGGCCGCGACCACTGCGGCCTGATGCCGATCCGCGGCCACAGCGGCGTGCAGGGCGGAGCCGAGATGGGCGCGTACGCCACCGGCCTGCCGGGCGGCCTGCCGATCACCGAGGAGCACACCCGCAGGTTCGCCGAGTTGTGGGGCTTCGACCTGCCGCTCACGCCGGGCCTGACCGCCACCGACATGATCGACGCCGCCCACGCGGGCGAGCTCGACGTCCTGGTGTCGAGCGGCGGCAACTTCCTGGAGGTGCTGCCCGACCCGGCCTACTGCCGGGAGGCGCTCGAACGTGTGGGCCTGAGGGTGCACGTCGACATCGTGGTGTCCTCGCAGATGCTCGTCCCGGGCGAGACCGTGATCCTGCTCCCGGCGCAGACGCGCTACGAGATGGAGGGCGGGGTCACCGAGACCTCGACCGAACGGCGCATCATCTTCTCCCCCGAGGTCAAGGGGCCGCGTGTCGGCGAGGCCTGGCCCGAATGGAAGATCTTCACCGAGCTGGCCGCCCGCGCCAGGCCCGAACTGGCGGCCAAGCTTCGCTACGGCGGCACCGCCGACATCCGGCGGGACATCGAGAAGGCCGTGCCGTTCTACGAGGGCATCGCGAAGCTGGCGAAGTTCGGCGACAACGTCCAGTACGGCGGGCGGCACCTGCCCTTCGGCACGGCGACGTTCGCGGCGGTCGGCCTGCCGAGGCTGCACCGGCCCGACGGGACGTTCCTGGTCGCGACCCGGCGCGGCAAGCAGTTCAACAGCATGGTCCACGAGCGGGTCGACGGCTTCAACGGCGCCACCCGCGAGGCCGTTCTGATGAGCCCCTACGACGCCGACCGGCTCGGCCTGCCCGACGGGACCGAGGTCGAGCTGACCACGGCCAGCGGGTCGCTGGTCGGGAAGGTGCTGCGGGCGCCGCTGACGCCGGGGAACATCCAGGTGCACTGGCCGGAGGGCAACGTGCTGCTCGACAAGGGCCGCCGGTCGCCCGACGCCAGGATCCCCGACTACAACGCGGCCGCGACGCTGACCCGCCATGGGTGACCGTCCGGTCACGCGTTACCGCGTCAGGTCGGTCGCCGGGACCTTTTCCCGCGACCGGCCCGACGAGGTGGCCACCGAGGAGCCGCTGGAGATCCGCATCACGTCCGGGACCGAGCGGCGGACCCTGGCGATCACGATGCGGACCCCCGGCTCCGACTTCGAGCTGGCCGCCGGGTTCCTCAACGGCGAGGGCATCACCGGCATCGAGGCCATCGCCTACTGCACCGACGAGGACGTGCCGCCGGAGGCGCGGTTCAACACGGTGACGGTCCGGCTGCGCGGCCCGCTGCCCGACCTGCCCGGACTCGACCGCTACTTCGTGACGTCGAGCGCCTGTGGAGTGTGCGGCTCGGCGAGCCTCGACGCGCTGCACGGCAAGTGCACGCCGCTGGCCGCCGACGATCTGGAGATCTCGGCGGACACCCTCTACGGGTTGCCCGGGAAACTGCGCGCCGCCCAGGGGGTGTTCGGGCGGACCGGCGGCCTGCACGCCGCCGGTCTGTTCACCCCCGAGGGTGAGCTGATCAGGCTCAGGGAGGACGTCGGCCGGCACAACGCGGTCGACAAGGTGATCGGCTGGTCGCTGCTCAACGACGGGCCCCGGCCGGTGTTGCTGGTGTCCGGCCGGGCGTCGTACGAGATCATGCAGAAGGCCCTCGCGGCCGGGATCTCCATCGTGGCCGCCGTCTCCGCGCCCTCGTCGCTGGCCGTCGACGTGGCGCGGGAGTTCGGCATGACCCTCGTGGGCTTCCTCCGCGAGGAGCGCTTCAACGTGTACGCGGGCTCAGCCCGTGTTCTGCAGACCCGCGGCGACGCCGTTGACGCTGAGCAGTAGCAGCGTCGACAGGCTCTCGCGCTCGTCGTCGCCCAGGTCGTCGGCGGTGCGCAGCGCGGTCAGCGCCCGCAGCTGCAGGTGCGACAGCGCGTCGACGTAGGGGTCGCGGAGCTGTACGGCCCTGGACAGCACCCTTCGCGACTCCAGCAGCCGGGAGTGGCCGGTGATCTCCAGGACCAGCCGCCGGGTCAGGTCGTATTCGTCCATGACCTGCTTGAAGAAGTCGTCGCGGCCGCCCAGCGCGAGATAACGGCTGGCGATGGCGCGGTCGGTCTTGGCCAGCGACATCTCCACGTTGTCGAGCAGCGAGGCGAACAGCGGCCACTCCTTGTAGGCCTCCCGCAGCTCCGCCTGGCCTCCGGCGTCGAGGACGGCGGCCAGGCCGGAGCCCAGGCCGTACCAGCCGGGCAGGTTGACCCGGGTCTGGGCCCAGGCGAAGACCCACGGGATGGCGCGCAGGTCGTCGAGCGACTTGGGCGCCCCCAGGCCGCGGCGGGCCGGGCGGGAGCCGAGGCGCAGCGAGCCGATCTCCTCCAGCGGGCTGACCAGCGCGAACCACTCGGGGAAGCCGGGCGCCTCGGTCAGGCCCCGGTAGGCCCGCTCGGAGGCGGTGGCGACCTGGTCGGCCAGCTCGCGGAACTTCGCGGCGGCGTCGGCGGTGCGCTGCTCGACCGGGCTGGTCGAGGCGAGCAGCACCGCGTTGGTGACCTGCTCGATGTGGCGGCGGGCGATGGCCATGTGGCCGTAGCGGGCGAAGATGACCTCGCCCTGCTCGGTGACCTTGAACCGGCCGTTGACCGAGCCCGGCGCCTGCGCCAGGACCGCCCGGTTGGCCGGTCCGCCGCCCCGGCCCAGGGCGCCGCCCCGGCCGTGGAAGAGGGTGAGCACGATCTCGTTCTCGGCGGCCCACTTCGTGAGCGCGGCCTGCGCGTCGTAGAGGCGCATGGTCGCGGCGGCCGGGCCGAGTTCCTTGGCGGAGTCGGAGTAGCCGAGCATGACCTCGACCCGGCGGCCGTTGGCCGCCAGCCGCTTCTGGACGGGCTCGGAGGCGATCATCCCGCTCAGCACACGCACCGAGTTGTCGAGGTCCTCCCCCGACTCGAACAGCGGCACCACGTCGAGCACCGGCGCGCGGTCGCCGAGGGCGTGCTGGGCCAGGGCGTAGACGGCCAGGATGTCGTCGGCCGAGCGGGTGAACGAGACGACGTAGCGGGAGCAGGCGGTGACGCCGAAGCGCTCCTGGATCCAGGCGATGCTCCGGATCGTGGCCAGCACCTCTTCGGTGCGCTCGGAGCGGGCCCCGCCGGCCTCGATCTCGGCCAGCGCGGCGGCGTGGACCTGGGAGTGCTGCCGCACCTCCAGCTCGGCCAGGTGGAAGCCGAAGGTCTCCACCTGCCAGATCAGGTGCTGCAGTTCCCCGTACGCCTGCCGCACCGCGCCGGCCTCGACGAGCGACTCCTGCGCCAGCCGCAGGTCGGTGAGCAGGTCGGCGGGCGACCGGTAGGCCAGGTCGAGGTCGCGGCGGCGGGTCGCGGCGATGCGCCCGGCCACGAACAGCAGCCACTGCCGGTGCGGTTCGCTCGGCGTGCGGGTCGCCATCTCGGAGACCAGGTCGGGGAAGTCGCCCTCGGCGCGGGACAGGGCGGCGCGCAGGGCGGGCGAGATCGGGGTGCGCTCGGCGGCCAGCGTCATCGTGCGGCCGATGCGGGTGGCCGCGTTCTCCAGCGCGATCAGCACGTGCTCGTTCTGGATCAGCATGGCCTCGCGCGTGACCTTCGAGGTCACGTTGGGGTTGCCGTCGCGGTCGCCGCCGATCCAGGAGCCGTAGCGAATGTAGGGGCGGGCGAGCGGCGGGCGGGTGCCGGTGCCCGGCTCCAGAGCGCCGTCGAGCGACCGGTAGATCAGCGGCACGGCCCGGAAGAGCGTCTCGTCGAAGGCCGCCATCGCGGTGCGCACCTCGTCGAGCGGGTCGAGCTTGGTCGACCGGAGCTGGGCGGTCCGCCACAGCAGGTCGACCTCCTCGCGCAGCCGCCGCTTGGCCTCCTGCTGCTCCCCCGCGCCCCGGCCGGGCGTGTTGTAGAGGTCGAGGTGGCCACTGATCCGCTGGATCGCCGTCACCACCGCGCGCCGCCGGGCCTCGGTCGGGTGGGCCGTCAGCACCGGCCGGAACTCCAGCTGCCCGATGAGCCGGTCGAGCTCCTCGGTCCCCACGTCGCTGCGCAGCGCCCGCACGGCCTGCGGCAGCGACTCGGGCACCGGCACGTCGTCGCGGTCGCGCTGCCGCAGGATGCGGATGCGGTAGTGCTCCTCGGCCAGGTTGGCGAGGTGGAAGTAACAGGTGAAGGCACGGGCGATCAGCACGGCCCGGTCGAGGGGCCATTCGGCGACCAGAGCCGCCACATCGTCGACCGTGGTCTCCCGCCGGCGGGCGGCGATGACCGCTTTGCGGAGACGTTCGACATCGGCAAGGAGGTCGGGGCCGCCGTCTTCGGCAATTGCCTGACCCAGGATCTCTCCCAGGAGGCGGACGTCGGCGCGGAGGTCGTCGGGCATCTCGGTGACGGCGCTGTGGCGGTCGTGGTGAGACAGGGCGGCCATGGTTGGAAGACTAGCGAGTGCCCTCAAACGACCTCAGACCGGTCTCACCCATTGGACTAGACCAATGGTCAGGTGGGACGGGAAACGTCCGCCATGAGCTCGGGCATGCGCCGGAACCCGATCGCCGACGCCTTGGCGCGGGCCAGCCAGGAGAGGGCGAATCCGAGGACCGGCATCAGCACCGACACCCACAGGTGGCCCGCCATGACCGGGATGAGCACCGGCAGCGACAACACCGCGCCGCCGGCCAGCGAGCCGATCGACGACAGGAACGCCTGCCCGCCCTGGCCGGGGGCCGCGCCGGTGAAGGCGTTGATGCGCTCGGGCTGGGTGTAGGCGACGTAGACGCTGGTGAACGACCCCACGGCGAAGACCAGCCCCATCACGCCGACGCCGGTCAGGGCCGCAGGGACGATCCACTCGGGCCTGGTCAGCAGGCCGGTGACCACCGCCGTCAGGCAGATCAGCGGGGCGCCGATCAGGGTGATGGTCAGGTGGCGGCCGGCCAGGTCGGCGCGGAGGGCCTCGGGTCTGGCGTACACGACGGCGTTGATCCACAGGGCCCTGCCGTCGATGCCGAAGGAGTTGGTCGCCTGCAACGACACCACCAGGCCGCCCAGCCAGACCGGGAAGACGCCCATCCAGACGATCGGCTCGCCGCCGGTGTTGCTCCGGGTCGAGAAGATCATGATGATGATGACGGCCAGCGCGCTGACCCAGGTGACCCGGCCCCGGGGGTCGCGGCGGGCGTACTTGAGCTCCTTGGCGACGACCGCCCCGAGCACGCCCTCGGGCAGCAGCCCGCCGAACCGCGACCGCCGCACGTTCCCGCCGCCCTGGCTGGAGGAGTCGGCCCTGGTGAGCGCGGCCTTGAGCGCGACGATCCACAACCACGCGCAGACCGCGGTGAACACGGCGACCGCCACCACCTCGGCGACCCCCACGAGCCCGCCGTCGGCGATGGCGTGGGCGGCCAGCCCGGTCGGCGACCACCGCAGCACCCCTGCGGTCCGCGTGATGATCTCCAGGCCGTTGCCGAGCCCCTGGTTGAGCAGCATGCCCGGGAGTTGCGACCCCACGACCAGGAGGATCACCGCGACCGCCATCAGGTCGCGCCCGCGCCGCGTCCGGAGCGCGCCGGACAGGGCGGTGGTGACCAGCCGCGACACCACCAGGCAGCAGGCGAACGCCACCGGCACCGCGACGATCCCGATGACGGCGCCGGTCACCGACCGGGCCACCCCGAAGATCACGCCCGTCATCGCGAACAACGACGCGACCGGCCAGATGCCGACGGCGGAGGAGGCCAGCAGCCCGCGGGTGAGCTGCCCGGTGGTCAGCGGGAACAGGGCCAGCCGGGCGGGGTCGAGGGTGTCGTCGAGCCCGAACATCAGCAGCGGCCCGACGATCCACATGATCAGGATGGCCGTGAAGAAGACCACCCCGACGTCGGCCGCCATGGACGGGTCGAGCGCCCGCAGCCCCGCCATCAGGTAGAACCCGGCGAGGGCGACCAGCAGCCCCGCGATCAGCGAGAAGACGAACCCGGCCCGCTGCTGCCCGGTGCCCTTGAGGCTCCCGGCGATCAACCGGAGCTTCAGCCGGACGAAGAGCCCAACCACGACAGCCCCTCCTCTCCCGACCCGCCGGCCCCGACGAGGTCGAGGAACGCCTCGTTGAGCGACCGCCCGCGCCGCACCTCGTCGGTCGGCCCCTGCGCCACGATGTGGCCGCGGGACATGACCGAGACCCAGTCGCACAACCGCTCGACGAGGTCCATGACGTGGCTGGAGAAGATCACGGTCGACCCGGAGGCGGTGTAACGGCGCAGCACCTCGGTGAGCGTGTTGGCGCTGACCGGGTCGACGCCCTCGAACGGCTCGTCGAGGAACAACACCGCCGGGTTGTGCAGCAGCGCGGCGGCCAGCCCGATCTTCTTCCGCATGCCGGTCGAGTAGTCGACCACGAGCTTGTCCTGCGACTCGACGAGGTCCATGACCCTCAGCAGCTCGGCCGCCCGCTTCGCGCCCTCCTCCCGGGAGATGCCGCGGAGCTCGGCGTTGTAGAGCAGCAGCTCCCGCCCGCTGAGCCGCTCGAAGAGCCGCAGCCCTTCGGGCAGCACCCCGATCGAGCTCTTGACCTTCACGGGCTCGGCCCACGCGTCGGCGCCGTGGATCTCCACCAGCCCGCCGTCGGGCCTGAGCAGCCCCGTGATCATGCTCAGCGTGGTCGTCTTCCCTGCCCCGTTGGGCCCCACGAGCCCCGCGAAACTCCCGGCCGGTACGACCAGATCCACCCCGGCAACCGCGACCTGCTGCCCGAAGGCCTTCACCAGGCCCCGCGTCCGAACCGCCTCTGTCATGCCCTCCACTCTGCCCCGGCTCCCCCGGATCCGGCCCTGCCGATCAACGCCGGGAGGTCACAATTTCGACGTGGCGGCGGTTCGACGTGGCGGCGGTCAACCTGCGAGCAGGTCGATCTGTTCGGCCTCCTCCTCGCCCACCGAGATGGTGAACCGGACCCCCATCGCCCGGCCGATCCGGTCGAGCATCTCGAGGGTCGGTATCCCGCCACCCAGTTCG
The DNA here is from genome assembly GCF_030269205.1 of Herbidospora sp. NBRC 101105. Classification (NCBI taxonomy): domain Bacteria; kingdom Bacillati; phylum Actinomycetota; class Actinomycetes; order Streptosporangiales; family Streptosporangiaceae; genus Herbidospora; species Herbidospora sp. NBRC 101105. The sequence continues at coordinate 41,695 of NZ_BSSX01000004.1, forward strand.
ATGCGGGAAAGTGCGGGCTGGGAGATCCCCGCCCGCGCGGCGACCTCCGCCTGAGTCAGGTTCCGCGCCACCCGGACCTCACGCAGCCGGTCGCCCAGATCCATGTCGCGGAGGGCCCGGGTGTACTCGGGGTGCTCCTCGACCCCGGCCTCCTGAAGCCGCTTGTCCCGCAGAGTCCGCCACGTGTTGTGCCCGGCCATCATGACCTCCTGTCGAACACGTGGGTGGTGCTCATGTCATGCCCCAGTCGGCAAGCCCTCATCGCCTTCACCGCACGCTCCACGTCATCATGCTGTGGCCCGTTGCGTGTCTTGGCAAACACCGTGAGCAGAACGATCGTTCCGTCTCCGGGCCGCCAGAACGTGATCCGCCAGGACAACTCGTACAGCGGCACCCGTAATTCGCTGACGCCCCCACGCAGGCTCTTGACGTGATCACCATCCGGCTGACCGCATCGATCCCAGAGGTACCGGTCCACCTTCGCCATGACCCGCTGGTAGTGCCCGAAGGGCAACTCCGCCAGCCACGCCTCCACCTCAGGCTCCAACGCGATCTCGACCATACCGCCGATGGTATATATCCTCGATGATATGTGGGCGGAGATGAAGAATCCAGCCCCGGCTACATGGGGTTCGATCGGCGGCCCGCCAGGTGGTTCACCGCCCACAACACCACGCCGATGGCCAGCAGGATGAGGGCGCGGAGGTAGACGGAGCCCTCGCGGCCCGTGATCGGGAGGATGAGGATCACGCAGGCGACCGCGCCCAGGGCCGGGGCCCACGACGGGGCGTGGAAGTGGTCGTGGTCGACGGTCTCCCTGCGCAGGACCAGGACGGCGATGTTGACGATGGTGAAGACGCAGAGCAGCAGGAGGACGGTCGTGTCGGCCAGGCCGCCCACGTCGCCCGTGCAGACGAGGACCACGGCGATGGCGACGGTGAAGACGATGGCGACCCACGGGGTGGCGCGGCTCGCGTGGACGGCGCCGAAGACCTTGGGCACGATGCCCTCGCGGGCCATGCCGTAGACCAGGCGCGAGGCCATCAGCATGTTGATCAGGGCGGTGTTGCCGACGGCCAGCAGGGCGATCAGGGCGAACAGCTTCGGGGGGAACTCCAGGCCGGCGACCTTGACCACTTCCAGGAGCGGGCCGCTGGAGTTCTTCAGCGTCTCGGTGTCGACCAGCATCGTCGCGGTGAACGCCACCGCCAGGTAGATGAGGCCGGCGACGGCCAGGCCGCCGAACAGGGCGCGGGGGAAGGAACGTTGCGGGTCCTTGGCCTCCTCGGCGAGGTTGACCGAGTCCTCGAAGCCGAGGAGGGCGTAGAAGGCCAGGGCGGTGCCGCCCAGGATGCCGAGGAAGGCGCCGTTCTCGGGGTGGAACTCCAGGGCGCGGGAGGGGTCGCCGTCGCCGGTGAGGAGGGCGTACACGCCGATCGCGATGATGACCAGGAGGCCGAACGCCTCGATCAGGGTCAGCACCACGTTGACCTTGACCGATTCGGAGATGCCGGCGAAGTTCACCAGGGTCACGACGGCCAGGAAGATCAGAGCGCCCACCACGGTGGGGAGGGTGACGAACTCGGCCAGGTAGGTGCCCCCGAAGGCCCTGGCCGCCGCGCTCGCCGAGGTCACCCCGCTCATCAGCACGGCGAAGGCCACGATGAAGGTGAGGAAGGGCACGCCGAAGGCGCGGTTGGTGTAGAGGGCCGCGCCGGCCGCCTGGGGATACTTGCCGACCAGCTCCGCGTAGGCGGTCGCGGTCAGGGCCGCCAGGACGAAGGCGACCAGGAACGGCAGCCAGAGTGCCCCGCCGACCTCGCCCGCCACCTTGCCGGCGAGCGCGTAGATGCCGGCGCCGAGGATGTCGCCGACGACGAACAGCAGCAGCACGCGTCGTCCGATGACGCGCTTCAGACTCGGGGCCTGCGTACTCATGCGACGCGACTACCCAGCGTCACGCGGGTCACGCTCGAACACCCCCTGGAAGTCGGCGAGGGCGTCCGGATTACCCTTGCGCCATGACTGCTCAACCGGTGCCAGAGATCGACGTGCACACGACGGCGGGAAAGATCGCCGACCTGGAGCGACGGCTCGACGAGGCGGCTCACGCGGGGTCGGCGCGCGCGGTCGCCAAGCAGCACGAGAAGGGCAAGATGACCGCCCGCGAGCGCCTGACGGCGTTCCTCGACGAGGGCTCCTTCGTCGAGTTCGACGAGCTGGCGCGGCACCGGTCGACCAGCTTCGGGATGGACCGCGAACGGCCCTACGGCGACGGCGTCGTGACCGGCTACGGCACGGTCGACGGGCGTCCGGTCGCGGTGTTCGCGCAGGACTTCACCGTGTTCGGCGGGTCGCTGGGCGAGGTCTTCGGGGAGAAGATCGTCAAGGTCATGGACCACGCTCTGAAGACCGGCTGCCCGGTCGTCGGCATCAACGACTCCGGGGGCGCGCGCATCCAGGAGGGGGTGGTCTCCCTCGGCCTGTACGCCGAGATCTTCCGCCGCAACGTGCACGCCTCGGGCGTGATCCCGCAGATCTCGCTGATCATGGGCCCGTGCGCCGGAGGCGCGGTCTACTCGCCGGCCCTCACCGACTTCGTGCTGATGGTGTCGGAGAAGTCCCACATGTTCATCACCGGGCCCGACGTGATCAAGACGGTCACCGGCGAGGAGGTGACGTTCGAGGAGCTCGGCGGCGCGCACACGCACAACTCGCGGTCGGGCGTGGCCCACTACGAGGCCTCCGACGAGCAGGACTGCCTCGACTTCGCGCGGGCGCTGCTGTCGTACCTGCCCTCGAACAACCTCGACGAGCCGCCGGTCTTCGACGCCGAGGCCGACCTCACGGTCACCGATGAGGACCGGGAGCTCGACACGCTGATCCCCGACTCGGCCAACCAGCCCTACGACATGCACACCGTGCTCTCGCACGTGCTCGACGACGGCGAGTTCCTGGAGGTGCACGCCGGATTCGCGCCGAACATCCTGGTCGGGTTCGGGCGGGTCGAGGGGCATCCGGTGGGGATCGTCGCCAACCAGCCGATGTCGCTGGCCGGCACGCTCGACATCGCGGCCTCCGAGAAGGCGGCCCGGTTCGTGCGCACCTGCGACGCGTTCAACCTGCCGGTGCTGACCTTCGTCGACGTGCCCGGCTTCCTGCCCGGCACCGACCAGGAGTGGAACGGCATCATCCGGCGCGGGGCCAAGCTCCTGTACGCCTACGCCGAGGCCACCGTCCCCCTGGTCACCGTGATCACCCGCAAGGCCTACGGCGGCGCCTACGACGTCATGGGCTCCAAGCACCTCGGCGCCGACATCAACCTGGCCTGGCCGACCGCGCAGATCGCGGTGATGGGCGCGCAGGGCGCGGTCAACATCCTCTACCGCCGCGAGCTGGCCGACGCGAAGGACCCCGACGCGGCGCGGGCCCGCTACATCACCGAGTACGAGGACACCCTCGCCAACCCCTATCTCGCCGCCGAGCGGGGCTACGTCGACGCGGTGATCCGCCCCTCCGACACCCGCGTGAAGATCATCCGGTCGTTGCGGACGCTGCGGAACAAGCGGGCCTCCCTCCCGCCGAAGAAGCATGGGAACATCCCCCTATGACCCACCTGAGGATCGTGCGCGGCGACGCGACGCCCGAAGAGGTGGCCGCGCTCGTCGTAGCGCTACGTCATATTTCACTGACGGAGCCGGAACGTGAGCCGAGTCCGCCCAGGTGGCGGGCCCCTTCGCGAAGGATGCGGGGAAACGTCCCCCCAAGGCCCGGTAAGGGAACCTGGAGGGCCAGCGGACTACCCGAATAGACAGGGATTAGATCGGCCGAACCGGGTGTCAAGTGGCCCAAGAGTTGGGAGTATCTCCAAAAGGGCAATAGCAGCTAGACCAACAACACACGGAGACGAGGCCTGGAGGACGCGATGGCCATCCCGGACCTCGCAGTGCACAGCATGGCAGCGAAATACGCGGTTCTCGTCGATGTCGGTTATCTCTACGCCGCCGCCGGCGAGGTTCTGCTGGGCGCGAAGGAACGCAAGGAATATCGCGTCGCGGCCGACGAACTGATCCAGTCCCTGCAGAAGCATGCCATGGAGCGCCTTCCCGGCGAGCTCCTGCGTGTCTATTGGTACGACGCCGCCCGCGACCGGGTTCCCACGGTCGACCAGCGGGTGATCGCCCAGCTCCCCTGGGTGAAGGTGCGGCTTGGCAACCTCAACGCGCGTGGCCAGCAGAAGGGCGTCGACGCGCAGATACGGAGCGACCTGGAGGCGCTGGCCCGGCACCACGCCGTCAGCGACACCGTCTTGATCGCGGGTGACGAGGACATGGTGCCGGCGGTGGAGGCCGCCCAGGCCTACGGGGTCAGGGTGCACCTCTGGGGGGTGGAGCCCCCCTTTGGCACGAACCAGGCCGAACGGCTGGTCTGGGAGTCCGACACCGTTGAGATCATCACCGCCGACTTCCTGAGGGCCTATTTCACGCGTGCGCCGATCCCGGTGGCGGTGACCCCGCCGCCCTCACCGGCCCAGGTCTTCGCGGGCCGCACGGCGAAACCCGCCGCACCCCCGCAGAAGCAGGCGGGCCAGCCCAAGCTCGGGCCGAGCCGCCCGCGGGTGGAGGAGGTCGGCGAGCACGTCGCGCAGAAGTGGATCCTGACGCGGGGCCGCGACAACATCCGCGACCTGCTCCCGGGACCGCTCCTGCCGACGGTCATCGACACCGAGTTGCTCATCGAGGCCGAGAAGGAGCTCGGGCACTCCCTGCGCCCCTACCCGGAGGCCCGCGTCTGGTTGCGCGACGGCTTCTGGGCGCGCGTCTACCGCGAGTTCGACCTGGGCGTCGGCATCTCCTCGAAGTAGGTCGCTTCACGGCTCCGCCCGACCGCAACCGGCGCCGACCGGCCGCGAAGGCGGGGCGTTCGTGACGTCGCCCCTGGTCAGAGGGTTGCCATGCTGACGTCCGAATTCCGCCAGCTCGTCCCCGTGAGCTGGGCGTAGCGTGTTCGACGTGAACACACTCGACTTCGAAGAGCGCTATCTGGTGATCTCGGCCAGGGATCGCAGGTTCGACGGGCGGTTCTACACGGCGGTGACCTCGACCGGCATCTACTGCCGGCCGATCTGCCCGGCGCGGACACCGGCCAGGAAGAACGTGCGCTTCTACGACCACGCCGCGTCGGCGGAGGCGGCCGGGTTCCGGCCGTGCCGCCGGTGCCGGCCCGAGTTGTCGCCCGGCGCGCCCGGGTGGGACGTCCGGGCCGACCTGGTCGGGCGGGCGCTGCGGCTGATCGACGACGGGGTGGCCGACGACGGCGGGGTGGCCGAGCTGGCCCGCCGCCTGCACGTCAGCGAGCGCCACCTGCACCGGCTGTTCGCGGCCGAGCTCGGCACCGGGCCGCTCGCGGTGGCGCGGACCCGGCGGCTGCTGCTGGCCAAGCAGCTGCTGACCGAGACCTCGTTGCCGATGGCCGACGTGGCCTTCGCGGCGGGGTTCGGTTCGGTACGCCAGTTCAACGCCGCCATGAAGGAGTCCTACCGGTTCGCGCCCGGCGACCTGCGCAGATCCGACGGGCCGATGGCCGCCGGAGGGCTGACGCTGCGGCTGGGGGTCCGGCAGCCGTTCGAGGCGCGGGCCCTGCTGGGCTTCCTCGCCGCGCGGGCCGTGCCGGGCGTGGAGGAGGTCGTCGACAACGCCGTCTGCAAGCGGCGCATCCCCGGCGGCGAGGTCACGCTGACCCCGGTCACCGACCACGTCAGGCTGACCGTGACCGGCGGCGACACCCGGCATCTCGCGAGGATCGTGGCCCGGTGCCGCCGGCTGCTCGACCTCGACGCCGACCCCCACGCCATCGCCGCCGCCCTCGAACCGACCACGCTCGGGCCGCTCGTCGCGGCCCGGCCGGGCTTGCGGGTGCCGGGGGCGTGGGACTCCTTCGAGCTGCTCGTACGGGCGATCGTCGGCCAGCAGATCTCCGTCGCCGGGGCCCGCACGATCCTGGGGCGCATCGCCGCCCGGTCGGCGGAGATCTTCCCGTCGGCCGAGGAGATGGCCGGCCTCGACCTCGACGGGCTGGGCCTGACGACCCGCCGGGTGGCGACGTTGCGGGCCGCCGCGAAGGCCGTGGCGTCCGGGGAGATCGACCTGGAGGCCGGCGATCCGGCCGAGACGGTCGCGGCGCTGGTCGAACTGCCCGGGATCGGGCCGTGGACGGCCGGATACGTCGCCCTGCGGGCGCTGCGCGACCCCGACGCGTGGCCTGACGACGATCTCGGGCTGCGCCGCACGATGGCCGCGCTGGCCATCCCCATGAGTGAGACCGAGCGCTGGCGGCCCTGGCGGGCCTACGCCGCGCTGCATCTGTGGAACGCCGAGGAGAAATCATGATCATCGCCCAGACCGTGCCGACGCCCGTGGGCCCCCTGGCCATGCTCGCGCACGACGACGTCCTGGTGGCGGCCGGTTTCACCGGCGACCCCGAGGCCATGTTCGCCCGGCTCTCCCCGGAACTGCGGAAGCTTGGCCTGACCGTCGGGGAGGTGCCGGGGGCGGCGGGAGCCGTAAAGGAATATCTGGACGGACGCCTCGACGCCCTCGACGGCATCGCGGCCGTCCAGCCCGGCAGCGACCGGCGGCAGCGGCTCCTGACCGCGCTGCGCGGGGTCAGGGCCGGGACGACGGTGAGCTACGCGGAACTGGCCGAACGGGCCGGAATGCCGCGGACGGCGGCCCGCGCGGCGGGCGGCGCGTGCGCGCAGAACCTGGTCGCGCCGTTCGTGCCCTGCCACCGGGTGTTGCCGTCGTCGGGCGGCTACGGCGGCTACTACTACGGCACGCCGGTCAAGGAGTGGCTGCTCGCCCACGAAGGCGCATCGCTGTAGTCGGGGCCGTGATCGTGCGCCGAAGGAGATGTGACGGACGCACGATCACGGGCTGAGACGACTACCCCTCGACAGAGGTTTGCACCTCACCCACGGGCACGTCTCGGGTTACCGTCGCCTCAACCGGATCGTAAACGAAGGGCACGACAGACTGGTCGACGTTGCTCGTCACCGGCCAGACCGTCGTCACCGTCAGCGTGTAGACCTTGCGCGGCTGGTCGGCCGACGCGCGCAGATAGGTGACGCCGCACCGGAACTTTCCGTCCTTCACATAGGGATGACCGGTGGTGCCGCAGTCCTTCGCCACCTCGGCGCGGGTGGTGCCGGGTTTTATCTCGATGTTGGCGAGCCTCGCGGTGACCGTGGCCGACATGACGCCGGGCAGGGTCGCGGTGACCGACCGCGTCGTCGCGCCCTGGTCGCCGAGCCAGACCCACGTCGGCAGGTTGACGTAACTCTTCGCGTCGGGGTTGAGCTGGATCGTCGGTTCGGGCACGGTCAGCGCGGCGCGGGCGATCTGGAGCAGTTCCTCCATGGTGATGCCCCCGGCCGGGGTCTCGCCGTCGGGCACCCACAACGCCCCTTCGAGGTTCGACCAGCAGGCCATGCCGCCGGGGTCGGCGGCGTTGTAGGCCGGCGACCACCAGCGGCCGTCCTGGCCGACCTTGTCCTTGTACTGCTCCAGGAACTTCTGGAAGTCCTCCTCGGTGCCGCCCGGGTTGGTGTGGAACCACCAGCTCCGGAGCTGCTCCTGGCTCTGCAGCATGTCCTCGGCCGACTTGCCGGGCTCGTACCAGCACGGGCGCTTGATCCGGTAGCCGTCAGCCCGGCCGCCGGTCCCGTTGCCGCTGATGACGATGGTGGAGTTGGTCAGCTGGACTCCGACGGTCCGGCCCGTCTGGAACCCCTTGCCGTGGGCGCCGCCAGGGGTCGGGTCGGCGGCGACCAGGTTCAGGGCCAGTGTCAACGCGAGCGCGGCTTTCACCGTTGGCACTCCTTCGCGGCTTGGTCGGGAAAGGCGGCGTGCTGGAAGAACTTGACGCGCCAGGTTCCGTCGTCCCCTCGCCGTACGGCGGCGACCTGGAGATAGATGGATTTGGGGGGCTTGGTCCAGTTGGGCTGTTGTGCCAGCGGGGCGTCGGCGGCGTCGACCACCTGCATCCCCGACGTGTCGACGCAGGCGTCGATCTCGGCGCCCCGGCCGTCGACCGCGGCGACCCTGATCGAATAGAGCTTCGCGGTGCCCTTCGCCGAGGTCTTCGTCCGGGTGAAGCCGGACACCCAGGCGTAGGCGACCCGGCTGGCGGCGTCTTCGACGTTGCTCAGGTACGTCTCGTCCGCGCCGCCGGAGGCCACCGCCTTCCACTGGTTCACGTAGGAGTCGGTGAAGGCGGTGATCATCTCGTCGCGCCGGTCGGGCCACTCGATGGAGACGCTCAGGCCGTCGCTGATCGTGACGGTCTCGGCGGTCGCCGGCGCGGCCGCGACGGCGGCCTTCGACGGGGCCGCGCCCTGCGGCGTGAAACCCCGGTCCGCCGGGGCTCCGCAGGCGGTCAGGGTGGTGACGAGCCCGATGACGGCTACCCAGCGCACGGGGTGAACGTAACGACCGGGCCGGACCGTGATCCAGTGATGTGTGTGTTTCGGCATGGTTCTCACGCGGTGGTCGTCGCTCGCCACACGGGGAGCAGTTCGTCGATGAGTGCTTCGGTCTCAGGAGCCATGCCGCCTCCGTATGGATGGGAGGCGGCCCGGCGGTGCAGGCCGTCGACCACGGCGCGGAGCCGGGCCGGGTCTCCGGTGGCGTGGGCGGCTCTGAGCAGGTCGCGCCAGAGGCCCTCGTCGTCGGGGGCCAGCAGCAGCCCCGCCCTGGCGGCGGCCGTCGCGCCCTCGGCCTCGCCCCGGTAGAGGCGCGACTCGCACAGCCGGTGGGCGGCGTCGGCCACCGAGGCGGTGACGTCGAACTCCAGCGGGTCGGCGGCCAGCCACGCGTAGCGGCCCGCCGGTCTGGGGTTCAGCAGCGGGCCTCTGACCAGGCGCAGCGCCTTCTCCAACGACATCGGGTCACCTCTCCTGACCAGGTCCTGGAACATCGACCAGTCGGTTCTGACCTCCTCGCTGAGGTGGAGGCGGCCGGAGGCGTCGGCGTACAGGTAGGGGCGGCCCTCGTGGTCCTTGCCGAGCCACTCGGCGACGCGGGCCAGGGTGGCGTCGCGCACCATCGGCTGCACCCCGCGCGGCCAGAGCACCCCGCCCAGCACCACCGGGTGCACACCCCCCGGATGGGTGGCCAGGTAGACGACCAGTTCGTGCGCGAGCGCGGCGCGGCCCTCCTCCAGGGCGTTGACCGGGGAGATCTCGATCGGGCCGAGGATGCGGACCTCGATGGCCGGGGGCTCGTCGTGGCGGCGGATCTCCGGCAGCGGCAGCGGCTCGCCCTGCCGGTCCTCGGCGGTGCGGAAGAGGTCGACGATGGCCTTGTAGTGGCGGCGCGGCAGCAGCTGCGCCTTCACGTCGAAGCCCAGCGCGTCGATGACCGAACGGCCGTCTTCGGTGACCTCCCACGTCCAGGTGGCGTGCTGGAGCGGCGCGGCGATCACGTATCCGGCCGCCGCCCTGGTGTTCTTCGCCAGGACCGCGAGCCGGCGCGCCTCGTCGGCGGTCGGCTGGACGGCGCTCAGCAGGTAGTGGGGCGGGTGGACGGGGTCGTTCGCCCGGCCGTGGATGCGCCCGGTGAGGACGTCGGGCGGCTGCGCGGCGTTCTCGAACTCCGGCAGGACCTCGGCCAGCGAGGCCGCGACGTTGACCCTTTCGGGGGCGATGGCGCGGAGCTCGTGGCCGAAGCCGACCAGGGTGACCTTCATCGTGTCCGACCAGCGGTTGGTGACCAGCTCGACGGCGAGCGCCGACAGGGCGGCGACCGCCTGCGGCCCGACGACGCTGATGACGCCGTGGGCGGCCTCCAGGTCGACGAGCACCCGGCCGGTCTCGGCGGTGCCGAGCGAGAACAGGCCCGGATAGGGGGCCGGGACGTCGGCCAAAGCCTGGTCGTCGAGCCGTCTGGCCTCGTGGGCGGCCAGCCGCCAGATCTGCCCGCCGTCGGCGGCCTCGAACGGGGCCGGGGCGTCCTGGCTCGGCGGATGCACCCACAGGTCCATGCCGCGCGCCGACAGGTGCAGGGCGTAGATGGCGGGCGGCCGCCGGTCGGCCTCGGCCAGCAGCCTGCCGAGCAGCCGGAGCCCGGCGTCGAGGACGCGGCTGCCCGGGGCGTCCGCGCCGAGCCGCATCGCGACCTCCGCCGAGGCGGCCTCTCCCCTGGGCCGCTGGATCCGGTGCCCGAACGCCCGCGTCCAGAGCTGCCGCCTGCGCCGCCTGCCCAGCAGCAGGAGCAGCCCCGCCGAGAGCAGCGAGGCGCCGGCGAGGTAGTCGACCAGGTCGACCTGCTCGGTCCAGCCCTGGCCGGCGGCCGGGGTGGTGAGGATGGTGCCGCCTTCGGGGGCTGCGACCACCCCTGACCTGGGGATCGTGGTGTCCCCGAGGCCGGCCTCCTCGGCGGGGGTGGTGGCGGTGACGGTCGGGATCGGTTTCCTGGGCTCTGTACGTTCTGGGCCTGCGGTCGCTTCGGGCCTGCCGGTCTCGGGCCTCCCAGCCTCGGGCCTGCCGGTCTCTGACTGGCCGGGGCGGGTCGGCTCGGCGGCCGGGGGCCGCGTCGGGTTGTCGCCCTGGCTTCCCGTGGCAGGGGGGCGGGTTGTGTTGTCCAGGCCTCCTGGCACGGTCAAGTCGCCGTCGACCGGTGGGCGGGTCGGCTCGATCGTGACCGGCGGGCGGACGGTGTTGTCCTCCCCTGCTGCGGGCGGCGGGGTCGGGGTGACGGTGGGCCGGCGGTTCTCGGAGGGTGGCCGCGTCGGCTCCTGCGTGGGGGTGGCCCCTGGCCGCTGGCCGTTCGCCGGGGGTTGGACGTGGGTGTTGTCGCGGTTCTCGAAGCGGGTGTCGTCGCCCGGTCGCGTGGTGTCGCGGTCGGGCTGGGCAACCCGGTCGGGTTGGGTGGCCCGGTCGGGTTGCGTGGCCCGGTCCGGCTGGGTGTCACGGTCCGGCTGGGCGGCCCGGTCGGGCTGGGGGGTGGTGCGGTCGGCCTTGTCCTTGCCGGGTGGGCCCGGGTGGTCGTTGAGGATCTCGGTGCGGCTGTCGTCGGCGGGGACCACGTGGGTGTTGCGGGCGTCGCCCGGCATGTCCAGCACCCAGCCCGGCCGGATCAGGTCGGCCATGTGGAGGCGGGCCCCGTCGGGTTGTTCCTTGTGCTTGTTCAGCTCGTAGATCTCGCCGTAGCGGCGGCCGTCGCCGAGGCACTTCTCGGCGATCTCCCACAGGCTCTCGTGGTGCCGGCCGTGGGGCGGCTGGACGACGTACACCTTCTTGACCTCGCCGCGCGGAACCAGGGCGGCGCGCTCGGGGATCGTCGACTCGGCGCTCACCAGCGTCGGCTTGACGGGCACCACGGGCGTGGACGCGAACCTCGTCAGCGGGACGGCGACGGCGGAGACCGTGAAGAGGACCAGCACGGCCGAGACCAGCCGGTTGGCCAGCACCTGGGTGCCGCCCGACAGCGGGACCCGCGCGGGCATGCCGATGCGGCGGATCCCGGCGTACACCTCGACCAGGACGCAGAGCACGAGCTGGACCCAGGCGACCCACACCAGCAGCACCAGCACGGCGATGATCGTCTCGGTGCCGACCTGGCTCATCAGCGCGTCGAGGTCGAGCAGTTCGTCGGGGATCGGCGGCCCGGCGAACCGGATCAGGGCATACGGGACGCCGCCCAGCAGCGCGACCAGCGCCACCAGGGCCGCCAGCCCGGCGAAGACGTCACCGGCGGTCCGTTTCACGCGCCGTCTCCCTGGTCGGGGACGGCCGTCGCCGACGCGGTCATCTCCGACCCCGGAAACCCGATCGCGGCCAGGAAGAACGCTTCCCATGTAACGCTCACCTCCACCGTCACCTCGGTCTGGCCCGCCCCGACCGTGCACCGGCCCATCGCGACCCCGTCGGCGTCGTGCGCGGAGACGATCTCGCCGGCCCGGCCGCACACCTCCGCGTCGCCGAGCAGCCGCAGCCGGCCGGTCGCCCGGAGCGTCTCGACGTCGATCCGGTCGGCCGCCGCCCGCGCGCCCTGCTCGGCGATGTCGGCCGCGCGCAACTTGGCGTTGATCGCCGCGCCCCCGTCGACGAGCAGGCCCGCGAGCAGGAACACGGCGACCGAGAAGAGCACCACGAAGGTGGACATCGATCCCCGGTCGGCCCGTCTCACTCCACCCTCCGGAACTGCTCCAAGGGGACGACGGAGTCCCCGGTGATCGTCACGCCGGCGCCGAAGCCGAGGAAGTCGAGGTCGAGCGTGCACGTCACGGTCACCTCGACCGCGCCGCCCGAGCGCCAGTCGGTGCCCGCCATCGACACCTCCGGCGGGCAGTCGGCGAGCGCACCGGTCGCCGCCGACGTGGCGGCCTCCTCGGCCGCGCCCCTGTCGCGCTGCACCGAGGCGGCCCGGGCGGCGTCGCGGGCGGCGCCGTTGACCTCGCCCTGGGCCTCGACGACACGTCCGGCGCCGACCAGGAACAGCAGGAAGAGCAGCAGGACGGGCGCCAGCATGACCGTCTCGACCGACATGGACCCTCGATCCACTGCCTGCTCACTCATCCGGCGCACACCCCCCGCTGCCGTCGTCGGGCCGGAAACACTCCACCGGGCCGCCGAAGCGGGCCGTGATCGTGAAGGAGATCTCGGGCAGCAGCGGCACGACCTGCACCGCGCTGCCCGTCACCTCCACCCCGCGTGAGTCGCCCTCCTCCCACGCGGTCGCCGTGGCCGACTGGAGGATCTCCGGGCCGATGGCCTGGATGATCTGCCGGGCCTTGGCCTCGGCGGCGCCCTGCCAGTCGTCGTCGCCGGCCCGTGCGATCCTGGCTCCTTCGCGCGCGGCCGCGTCGGCGACCTGCCGCCCGTGGAACCAGAGGGCCATCTGGACGATCAGCAGCACCACGACCAGGACGACCGGCATGAGCAGCGCGAGCTCGATGACGGTCGCGCCCCGGTCGTCGTTCCGGTCGCCGTCCCGTCGGTCAGGACGTCTCACTCACCACCGCCGCCGCCACCGGATTCGCCGCCGCCGAAGTTGGTGGTGATCTCGGCCGAGCGGGACTCGACGAGGCCTTGGATGAGCGCGGCCAGGCCCAGCGCCACCCCGGCGATGATCGCCGTGATGATGGCCCACTCGACCGCCGACGCCCCGCGTGAGGGGGCCGTCCGGGCCTTGTGGATGCGGACGCTGATCATCGCCACCAGGTAATCGATCATGTTCAGGATCCCAACATTTTCATCGCGGCCGGGTAACTGAGAAAGATCACGAAGCCCGCGCACAGCAGGAGCTGCGCCACGAGCATCGACTGCGAGCGTTCGCCCGCCTTGCCCTCGATCTCGGCCAGCTCGCGCCTGCGGAGCGTGGCCGCGCGGGCCGTCAGCGACGACCGCACCTTGGCCCCGTCGTCGGCGACGAGCCCGAGGGCGGCCGACAGATCGCGCAGCTCGTCGACGTTGATCTCGTCGCCGAGTTGCCCGAGGGCCTGCCAGGGGGTGATGCCGACGATCCGGGCGTTGGCGAGCGCCTCGCGGATGCGCTCCAACGCCCAGTTGGAGCCGGGGGCGTTCACCTCGGCGCCGGTGCCGACGGAGACGGCCATCATGAGCGCCTCGGGCACCCCGCGCCCGCCGGCCAGATTCATGGCGACCAGGTCGAGGAACGCCCCGACGGCGTGCCGGAAGTCGCGGCGGCGAACGGCCGCGTCCTTGCCGATCTGGACGTCGGGCAGGAAGAAGAAGATCACGCTGACCAGCAGCGCCGACCAGAGCGGAATCTGGAACGACACCCCCCACCCCATGACCGCCAGCCATCCGACCAGCAGCGGGAAGGCGAGCAGCCCCGAGACGGCGAGCAGCACCTTGGTCGCGAGGAACCCCTCGAACGACTTGCCGAGCAGCGTGAGATCGGCCCGGATCGACCGCGCCTCCCACCCTCGGGCGGCATAGAACCTGGCGAGCCGCTGCCCGAGGGCCTGCCGCAACGCGCTGACCTCCTCGTCGGGCGCGACGAGCGGCGTCTTGGGCGCGTCCTCCCCGGTCCGCGCGACGTCGAGCGCCGCGAGACGCGTCGCCAGCCCGGGCCGTGGCGGGAACAGGGCCCGCAGAAGCAGCAGAATCCCCAGCCCGAGCACGCCCCCGGCGAAAGCGATGGCGATCACGCGATCACCTCCAGAGGAACGGCGCGGCCCTGATGCCACAGAGAGACGGCACGGCCCTGATGTCGCGGAGGAGCGGCGGGACCGCGATGCCACAGAGGAACGGCACGACCCTGATGCCGCGGAGGAACGGCAAGACCGCGATGCCGCAGAGAGACAGCGCGGCCCTGATGCCACAGAGGAACGGCACCACCCCGATACCGCAAAGAGACGGCGCCACCCCGATACCGCAGAGGGACGGCGCGGCCCTGATGCCGCAGAGCCACGCCAGGCCCCTGCACGAAGGACGCTCGCGGTCTGACACGGGAGGACCGCCGGGCCGCGTCATGCCGGATCGGTCTGGCAGCAGTCCGATCGCACCAGCAGGTGACCGGGCGCTTCCGCGCCCGAAATTTCGGCATATCCAGCCGGCTTTCGGCTCCCCACCTCGCCCACCCGGCAGCCCGTTCACGCCCGAGATCTCGGCCTATCGCCGTGCGACGGAGCCGGGGGAAAGAGCACGGGCCGATCGGCCCCGCGCATGCCTGGCTGCTCATGAGGTCACCGCCTCCGCCGGTTCCGGACGCCGGTAAGGGGCCAGGATTCGGCCCGGCTTGTCGAAGCGGGCCAGCCGGCGCATCCAGGCGAAGCCCGCCCCGAACAGCGCCGCCACGACCACGAGCACGGCCTGGCCCAGCAAGGAGTCGTATTCGGCCACGTAGTCGCGGTTGGCGATGACCAGGAACGCCGCGAAGGCCAGGGCCGTGCCGACCACGATCTGCACGCTTCTCCTCGTCGAGCGGCGTTCGGCCTCCACGCGGCGGCGCATGTCGAGTTCCTCGCGGGCCGACACGGCCAGGGCCGAGAGCACGTCGCGCAGGCCCGGCCCGCGCAGGCGGGAGTTGAGGATCAGCGCCGCCACCACGAGGTCGGCCGAGGGGTCGTCGAGTTCGTCGGCGAACATCCGGAGGGCGTCGCCGAGGGGCATGCGGGCGCGCAGGCGGTCGACCAGGGCGCGCAGGTGGGGCTGGAGCATGGGGGCGGCGGCCCGGATCGAGGCGGGGATGGCCTGTTCGAGGCCGGCCGCGCCCGCGATGGTGTCGCGCAGCGACTCGGCCCAGGCGGCGAGGCCTTCGAGGCGCTTCATCGCGGCCCGTTCCTCGGCCGCGCCGCCCGTGAAGCCCTTCCAGGCGATCACCAGGAGCACCGCGCCGACGGCGACGACCGGCCAGCCGGTCACCACCAGGGTCAGGCCGCCCGCGATGGCGGCGACGGCCCCCCGGGTGGTCAGGGACTGCAACCACCGGAGCCGCTCCGCGCCGGTGTCGGGTGAGGCCGGGCGCGGGCGCAGGCCGTACAGGGAGAGGAAGAGCAGGAAGAGGCCACCGCCGGCGGCGGCGCCGGCCAGGATCACGAGCGGATCGAACGGGATCATGACCAGCCACCCCCGGCCGACGGCACGTAGCCGTGGTGGACGAGTTCGTCGATGCAGGCGATGGGGGCGTGCGCCACCGCCACCCCGGCCTCGGAGGCGGTGAAGATCTCCGACGACAGGACCCGGCCGTCGCAGCCCGCGACCTCGCGGACGGAGGAGACGAAACGCTTCAGCGCCCCGCCCCGGTGGTAGTCGTTGCGCTTCTCGATGAACACCACGAAGTCGATCGCCCCGGCGATGAGCATGTGGGAGGCCTCGATCGGCAGCCGCTCCTCGGCCTGCAGGGCGTAGGTCGCGATGCGGTTGAAGACCTCCATCGACGAGTTCGCGTGGATCGTCGACAACGAGCCGTCGTTGCCCTGGGTCATCGCGTTGAGCATGGTCACGATCTCGTCGCCCAGGACCTCGCCGACGATCACCCGAGACGGGTTCATGCGCAGCGAGCGGCGCACCAGCTCGGCCATGGTGATCTCGCCCTGGCCCTCGGAGTTGGGCAGCCGCTGCTCGAAGGCGACCACGTTGGGGTGGAGCTCGGGGAACTGGTCGAGGCCCAGCTCAAGGGCGCGTTCGACGGTGATCAGGCGTTCGTGGACGGGGATCTCGTTGGCGATCGCGCGCAGCAGGGTCGTCTTCCCGGCGTTGGTCGACCCGGCGATCATGATGTTCTTGCGCGCCTGCACCGCCGCCGACAGGAAGCGGGCCAGGTCGGGCGTCAGCGTGCCGTTGCCGACCAGGTCGGTCAGGAACACCTTGCCCAGCCGGGCCCGGCGGATCGAGATCGCGGGCCGCACGGCGACGTCCATGACGGCCGACAACCGCGACCCGTCGGGAAGGCGCAGGTCGAGCTGGGGGTTGGCGGTGTCGAACGGGCGCGACGACAGGCCCGAGTAGGCCGCGAGGATCTGGATGAGCTCGATCAGCTCCTCGTCGGACTCGGCCACCGGCTCGTGGCTGACCTCCTGGCCGTCGGCGTAGCTGACGAAGACCCGGTCGCAGCCGTTGATGTCGATGTTCTCGACCTCGGGGTCGTCGAGGAGCGGCTGGAGGCGGCCGACGCCGAACAGGGCGGCGTGGATGCCGGCCGCGAGGGCCTCCTCCTCCTCGACCGTCGGCGGGGTGCGGCCCACGCCGATCTCGCCGCGCGCGAACTCTTCGAGGACCTGGGCGATCAGGGCGCGGGCGAACTGGCGTTCGTCCTCGCCGCTCATCGGCGGGATGCCGCCGGCCTGGTCGAGCCGCCGCTGGTGGGCCAGCCGGTCGCCGACCTCCTGGCGGAACCGTTTGACGAGCGTGTGGTCGATCACGGCGCCACCTTCTTCTGGAGGTGGCCGGCCAGCCGTCCGGCGAGCTCGCGGGCGGTCCGGATGAGCGGGCTGCGCTCCAGCCGGCCGCCCCATTCTCCGCGCAGCAGCTCGGCGCCCTTGGGGTCGTAGGCGATGCCGCCGACGAACGAGACGTCCCAGCCCGTGACGATGCGCCGCACCTCGTCGAGCGAGGGCCGGTAGTTGCGCGGGTCGGCGACCACGACCACGCCCACCCGCCGCTTCAGCAGGGTCAGCCGCTCCCGTAAGTGGGCGACGTGGTCGAGGCTGGCCCGGGTGAACAGGATGATCTGGTCGGCCTCGTCGACCAGCTCGTTCAGTGCGGGCTGTACGCCGAGACGCCCGCAGTCGGCCAGCACGTCGGCGTGGTCGAGCGCGGCGAACGAGCGCCCGAGCGGCCCCCAGAGCCAGGTCAGCCCGGCCGCCTGCTCGCCGTTGGTCAGCCCGGCCAGCACGTCGAGGCCGCCGACGAGCCGCTGGGTGTGTTCGTACACCTGGTCGGGGTGGAGGCCCCGACGGGCCACCGCGCCGAGGCTGAGCAGCCCGCGGGCCGGGTTGAGCACCCCGCCGTCGGCCGCCGGCAGCCGGTAGGCCAGGTCTCCCCCGGACGGGTCGCACTCGGCCAGCAGCACCGGGCGCGGCCACACGGCCCCCAGGGCGGTCGCCGCGGTGGTGACCCCGGGCGCCCCCTTGTCGGCGGCGAGCACGATCAGCGCCATCGGCTACCTGGCCCCCGGGAGCACCGCCAGGGCGATCTCCCCGGTCGAGGCGAACGCCGCGACCTGCGGCGAGAGCGACGCGTCGACGATCACGGTGACCAGCCCGGAGGCGCCCCGCTCCGACGACCCGACGCTGTGCACCCGCGCGGAGGGCACCAGCACCTTCTGCGGAACGGCTCCCGCCCGCGCGTTGCCCGGGACGTAGATGACCTGCACGACGTCGCCGGCGGTCAGGCCCGACGGATACTGCCCGGCCTTGAGCGAGAGCCCGACCCTGGCCCGGTTGGGGCCGACCTCCTCGCTGTCGTCGGTGACCATCGTCTCGGTCAGCAGCGTGCCGGGCAGCAGGGTCACGGCGGCGAAGGTCTTGGTCACCTGGTCGCGGTGCCGCCAGGGCACGTACGCGATCCCGGTGTCGGCGATCTGCACCTCGCGCAGCGCGGCGGCCGGGATCTGCTGCCCCGCGCCGATCTGCTCGGCGACGCCGACGGCCGAGACGCGGTCGCCGCTGCGCATGACGAGGAGGGTGCTGGTGAGGGCGCCGCCGACGATGAGGAGCACGGCGACGGCCGCGAGCGCGGGTTTGCGCTCCCGTGGTGGCACCGGCAGCTTGCGCGAGGCCGGTCCGGAAAGGGTGGGCCGATCGACGGGGGAGCCGTTGACGGGGCGGGGGACGTCCCGGACGGGCTTCTCGCTGGTCCTCATGGGCAGGGAACTCCCAGATCAAAAGCAATTTAGGATTCGCGACGAAATATCACGCCATTATGGACATCGCCGAACCCGCAGGTTCCGAAAAATGGCGAGCCATGCTTATCGGTTATAGGTCACGCCGTCAAAGAGAACGGCATCATCGCCCGTTTTCCCAGGTAGACAGGGCGAGAAGTCCCAGCGGTCACAGAAGCCACAATTACCCCAGCCTCTTTCGTATAACACTGGAGCCGGACACAACCGCAAGGGATATGGAATTTCGGTATAAGTCGCCCGAACATCCCGGACACCTGTGGACAACCCCACCCGTTTTCCACAGAAACGCGAGGTGAACGGGGCGGAAGAACCCGGCAAAAGGCCCACCTGGCAGCAGGGTGACCGCACGGGCGCTTCCGGAATACGGCCACGTTATCCACAGGGTTACCCACAGGGTCGCGCCCTTGTCCACACACCAACCGATTCGGTCATACCCCGCCGTGGTGACGCGCCGTCTCTGTACGGTGACCCCGCCACCGATCCCCTTGGAGTACCGCCGATGCGGATCACCCTCACCGTCGTCGGCGGCGCCGGTCACCGTGACGTGATCGTCGACGGCGACGAGTCGACCACGGCCACCGGCCTGGCCGCCGCCCTCGACACCCGCACCCTGGGCAACGTCGTCCGGCTCCCCCGGGCGCGGGCGCCCTACGGCATCGACCGGGAGGCGGTCCACGACGCGGCCGCCCACGACGGCGTGCTCTGGCTCGACGGCCGTCCGCTGCCCGCCGACGCGCGCGTGTTCGGCCTGCTGCGCGACGGCGACCGGGTGGCGCTCGACCCCGCCGGGGCGGCCGCCACCGTGGTCGAGGAGCCCGGCGGCACGGCCGAACTGAGGGTCGCCGGTGGCCCGGGAGCCGGGTCGGTCCACCGCCTGGGGCTCGGCGCACACGTGATCGGCCGCGATCCGGCGTGCGCCGTGGCGGTGGCCGACCCTCTGCTCCCGCCCGAGGCGGCGGTGGTCCGGCTGGGCCCGGCCGCGATCACGGTCGAGCCGGTCGGCACGGTGCCGCTGCGGCTGGCCGGGGAGCCGGTGACCGGGCCGGTCGACTGGCCCGAGAACGCCGTGCTGGGGATCGGCCATTCGGTCTTCACGGTCGGCCGCGTCGAACCCCCCGACGCCCACCTCGACGCGCTGCCCGACGGCGGGCTGGCGTACAACCGGCCGCCCCGGCTGGTGCCGCCCGAGCGGGTGGCCAAGATCGAGGTGCCGCAGGAGCCGCGGCGGCCCGAGGGCGCCCGGCTGCAACTGCTGGCGGCGTTCCTGCCCGCGGCGTTCGGGCTGGTCATGGCGTGGGCGTTCCAGAACTGGTACTTCCTGCTGATCGCGTTCATGACCCCGATGATCATGATCGGCCAGTGGGCGAGCGATCGGCGGCACGGCCGCAAGCAGCACCGCCAGGCCGTGAAAGACCACAAGGCGGCCATGGAGGCCTTCGACCGGGCGGTCGAGAAGGCCCGCGCGGCCGACGAGGCGGCCCGGCGGGCGGCCGCCCCCGACCCGGCCGAGCTGCTGCTGACCGCGACCGGCCCGAGGCGGCGGCTCTGGGAACGGCGCACCCACGACGCCGACGCGCTGCGGCTGCGGGTGGGCCTGGCCGACCTGCCCGCCGAGATCACCTTCGACCCGCCCGCCCCCGAGCTGGTGCCGCCGGCCCGCGACGTCCCGGTGGCGCTGGCGATGCGCCGCCTGGGCGTGGCCGGGGTGACCGGCCCCCGGCCGGGCGCCCTCGCGGTCGCGCGCTGGCTGGTGGCCCAGGCGGCCACCCTGCACAGCCCCCGTGACCTGGCGATCGTCGTGTTGTCGGCCAACCCCGACGGTGCGTCGCAGTGGGGCTGGGTGCGCTGGTTGCCCCACTGCGTCACCCACGCGACCGGCAGCCTGGCCTCCATCGGCGGCGACCCCGAGTCGGCCGCCCGGCGGGTGGCCGAACTGGCCGCCCTGATCACCGAGCGGCAGGGCGACGAGGGCGGCCCGCTGCTGAAGCCGGGCCGGTTGACGGGCGGCCCGTCGAGCTGGAACGACCTGGGCCGGGGCGCCCCCAAACAGGCCGAGCCGTCGTTCGGCACCTACGACGAGCGGCCCTACGACGTGCTGGTCGTGCTCGACGGCGCCCAGGCGATGCGGGCGCTGCCCGGCATGCCGCAGGTGCTGCGCCAGGGCCCGCCCGCCGGGGTCTACACGATCGCGCTGGACGAGGCCCAGTCGCTCCTGCCGGAGGAGTGCGCGACGGTCGTGGCCTGCGAGGACGACGGCACGATCCGGCTGCGCGGCGGCGGTCTCGACGCCCTGGGCACGATCCGGCCCGACCAGGTCTCCCCCGCGTGGGCCGACCGGCTGGCCCGCTCGCTGGCGCCCCTGCGCGACGTGAGCCGCGACGACCCGTCGGCCGCGCTGCCCGACTCGGCCCGGCTGCTCGACCTGATCGACGTACCCGACAACCCCGGCCGGTCGACCCGGGCGGTCCTGGGCGTGGGCCCCGACGGGCCGTTCTCGGTCGACCTGCGCCGTGACGGCCCCCACGCGCTGATCGCCGGCACCACCGGCGCGGGCAAGTCGGAGCTCCTGCAAACGCTGATCAGTTCCCTGGCGGCGGTGAACCGGCCCGACGAGATGACCTTCGTGCTGGTCGACTACAAGGGCGGCGCGGCGTTCAAGGAGTGCGTGCGGCTGCCCCACACAGTCGGCATGGTCAGCGACCTCGACGCCCACCTCACCCAGCGTGCCCTCGCCTCGCTGGCCGCCGAGATCCGCCGCCGGGAGCGGCTGCTGCTCGAGGCCGGGGCCAAGGACATCGACGACTACCTCGACGAGCGCGGCACGACCTGGATCATGGGCGCCACCGGCGTCCGGCAGGCCACCGCCCCGGGCATCTTCGGGCGGGCCGCCGTCCGGACGACGGGCGTCCGGGAGCCGATGCCGCGCCTGGTGCTGATCATCGACGAGTTCGCCGCCCTGGTCGCCGAGTTGCCCGAGTTCGTCGAGGGCCTGGTCGACATCGCCCGCCGGGGCCGCTCGCTCGGCATCCACCTGATCCTCGCCACCCAGCGCCCCGCCGGCGTGGTGACCGCCGACATCCAGGCCAACACGTCGCTCCGGATCGCGCTTCGGGTCACCGACGCCCGCGAGTCGGCCGACGTCATCGACGGGCCGGAGGCCGCCCACATCCCCAAGTCCACCCCCGGGCGTTGTTACGTCCGGTCGGGCGCGGGGCCGGCGGTGGCCGTCCAGGCCGCTCGCATCGGGGGGCGGGCGCCCGGCGGGGGCGGGTCGCCCGGGCAGGTACGGGTGACCGACCTGCCCTGGGAGGCTCTTGGGCGTCCGCCGGCGAGCACCCTCGTATCCGAGCTGGCAGGGACGACCGACCTGGCCCGCCTGGTCGACCGGGTGATCGAGGTGTCGCGCGGGGTGCCCAAGCAGCCGAGCCCCTGGTTGCCCCCGCTGACCGACCAGGTCGCCCTGCCCGAGGTCGACGGCGAGACGATCGCGTTCGGCGTGACCGACCTGCCGTGGGCGCAGCAACGGCGTCCCCTGGTGCTGGGCCCCGGCCATCTGCTGATCGCCGGCACCGCCCGCAGCGGCCGGTCGACGGCCCTGCGGACCATCGCCGGATCGCTGGCCCGCCAGGTCACCGCCGACGACCTCCACCTGCACGCCGTCGACTGCGGCTCGGGCGCGCTGCTGCCGCTGGTGGCCCTGCCCCACTGCGGCGCGGTCGTCACGCGCGACCAGCTCGACCGGGTCGAACGGCTGCTGGCGCGGCTGCGCGCCGAGATCGCGCGGCGGCAGCAGCTCCTCGCGGAGGCGGGGTTCGCGTCGCTGGCCGAGGCGCGGGCGGCGGGCCTGAAGGAACCGTGGCTGCTGCTGATGATCGACCGGTGGGAGGGCTTCGTCGCGGCCTTCGAGAACTACGACTACGGGCGGCTGGTCGACGGGGTGATGCAGATCCTCCGCGAGGGCCCCGCCGTGGGCCTGCGGGCGGTGGTGACCTCCGACCGGTCGGGCCTGATCGGCCAGATCTCGACGGTGTTCGACGACCGGCTGGTGCTGCGGCTGGCCGACCCGGCCGACTACGGCCTGGCCGGTCTCCCGGCGAAGAACGTGCCGTCGTCGATGCCCAACGGGCGGGCGTTGTCGATGAGCGAGCACGGCATCGTGGAGAGCCAGATCGCCCTGCTGGCCGACGATCCCTCGGGCCCCGCGCAGGTGGCGGCCCTCCAGTCGCTCGCCCGCACGGCCGCCCCGGCGACGGTCAACCGGCCGCTGCGGGTCGACGCGCTGCCCGCCCGCATCACCGCCGACCAGGCGCTCGGTCTCGTACGCGGCTTCCGGCCGCCCTCACGCCTGTGGGCCCTCCTGGGGGCGGGCGGCGACGCGCTGGCCCCGATGGGCGTCGACCTGCTGGGCCAGGGCCCGGCGGCGGTGATCGCCGGGCCGTCGCGGTCGGGGCGTTCCTCGACGTTGCTGACGGCGGCGCAGTCGCTGCTCGACCGCGACGTGCCGGTGCTGGTGATCGCGCCGCGCCGCAGCCCGCTGCGGGAGCTGCGGGGCGTGCTGGCCGTCCTCGACGGCAACGCGCGCAGCGTGCGGGAGGACGACCAGGCGGCGGCCGGCGGAGGCTTCGGAGGGCTGCCCGGGGCGCACGACCCGATGAAGCTCCTGGAGGGCCAGGAGAACTACGTGGTGATCGTGGACGACGCCGAGCTCATCTCCCCCGACTCGGCGCTCGGCACCGCCCTCGACGAGATCCTGCGGAAGGCCAGAGACGGCGACCACGGCCTGCTGATCGCGGGCACCACGGGCGACCTGGCCACGGCCTACCGGGGTTTCGTGGCCGAGGCGCGCAAGGCCCGCACGGGCCTGCTCCTGTCGGTCCAGAGCCCGGCGGACGGCGACCTGTTCAACGTCCGCCTCCCGAGAGGCGCGACGGGCGGCGGGCCGGTCGGGCGGGGCCTGCTGATCGTGTCGGGCACCGCCACGCCCATCCAGACCGCGGTGCCCTGAGGGGGGAGGCGTGGTTCCCGGCGTGGGGGAACCACGCCCACGGGTCAGCGGGTGGCGGACTCGATGTTGCCTCGGTAGGTGTTGATCGTCCGGGACGCCTCGTTCAGCTCCTCCGACATGCGCTGGAAGGCCGCGCGGTAGTTCTGCCAGGCGTCGCGGAACCGTTCGGCTCCGGGGCCGGTCCAGACCGAGCCGACCTTGGCGGCCTCGCGGTCGAGGGTGGCCATCGTCGCGCGGACCTGGTCGGCCTGCTGGGTGAACTGGGCGGCCATGGTCTGCATCTCCGCCGGGTCGCCGCCGAGCAAGCTCTGACTCATCTTTTTTCCCTTCACGGACACCGATATGGCGCCCTCACCGTAGACGCCGGACCGGTCCTGAGCACCGGTTATGCGCAGTCGCTATAAGCCGGGGCTGTTTTCGGGAGGTCAACGGTGAAAAACCGCCGCAAACCCGGGTCGGCAGTTGGCCGCCCGACGAGGATCCATACACTCCAGTCTCAGGTCGAGGGATAGGAGCTCCCGGTGCAGAAGGTGCTGATCGCCAATCGGGGCGAGATCGCCGTTCGGATCGCCCGCGCGTGCGCGGACGCGGGTCTGGCGAGCGTCGCCGTGTACGCCGACCAGGATCTCGACGCCCTGCACGTCCGGGTCGCCGACGAGGCGCACGCCCTGGGCGGCCAGAGCCCGGCCGAGACCTACCTCGACATCGAGAAGCTGCTGGCCGTGGCCCGCGTGACGGGGGCCGACGCGGTCCACCCCGGTTACGGGTTCCTCGCCGAGAACGCGGGCTTCGCCCAGGCCGTGATCGACGCGGGCCTGACCTGGATCGGCCCGCCCCCCTCGGCGATCATGGCGCTGGGCGACAAGGTGCAGGCCCGGCACATCGCCCAGCGGGTCGGCGCGCCCCTCGTGGCGGGCACCCCCGAACCCGTCTCCGGGGTGGAGGAGGTCGTCGCGTTCGCCGCCGAGAACGGGCTGCCGATCGCGATCAAGGCGGCCTTCGGCGGCGGCGGGCGCGGCCTCAAGGTGGCCCGCACGACGGAGGAGATCCCCGACCTGTACGAGTCCGCGGTGCGCGAGGCCGTCACCGCGTTCGGCCGGGGCGAGTGCTTCGTTGAGCGCTACCTCGACCGTCCCCGCCACGTCGAGACCCAGTGCCTGGCCGACACCCACGGCAACGTGGTCGTCGTCTCGACCCGCGACTGCTCGCTCCAGCGCCGCCACCAGAAGCTCGTCGAGGAGGCTCCGGCTCCGTTCCTGACGGAGGAGCAGATGGTCATCCTGTACGACAGCTCCAAGGCCATCCTCCGCGAGGCCGGCTACGTGGGGGCCGGCACCTGCGAGTTCCTCGTGGGCCAGGACGGCACGATCTCCTTCCTGGAGGTCAACACCCGCCTCCAGGTGGAGCACCCGGTGACCGAGGAGGTGTCCGGCATCGACCTGGTGCGGGAGATGTTCCGCATCGCCGACGGGGAGACCCTCGGCTACGGCGACCCGAAGCTGCGCGGGCACTCCTTCGAGTTCCGGATCAACGCCGAGGACGCCGGGCGCGGCTTCCTGCCCGCCCCCGGCACACTGACCGCGCTGCGCACCCCCTCGGGCCCCGGGGTCCGGCTCGACTCGGGTTACGAGGCCGGGATGACGGTCCCCCAGTCGTTCGACTCGCTGGTCGCGAAGCTGATCGTGACCGGGGCCACGCGTACGCAGGCGCTGGAGAGGGCCCGCCGGGCCCTCGCGGAGTTCGAGGTCGACGGCATGCCCACGGTCATCCCGTTCCACCGGAGGATCGTCTCCGACCCGGCGTTCGTCTCCGAGCCGTTCTCGGTGCACACCCGCTGGATCGAGACCGAGTTCGTGAACGACATCGCGCCCTACGACGGGCCCCAGGAGACGGCCGAACCGGCCGCCCGCGAGCGGATCACGGTGGAGGTCGGGGGCAAGCGGCTGGAGGTGGTCCTGCCGTCGGGGTTCTCCGGCGGGGGGACGGCGAAGAACGTACAGAAGGCTCCGAAGCGTTCGGGTGGTGCGGCCAAGAAGGCGGCGGCGTCCGGTGACTCGCTGGTCAGCCCCATGCAGGGCACGATCGTCAAGGTCGTGGCCGGAGACGGCGAGTCGGTGGCCCCCGGCGACACGATCGTGGTCCTGGAGGCCATGAAGATGGAGCAACCCCTCACCGCCCACAAGGCGGGCGTGATCACCGGCCTGGCGGCCGGGGTGGGCCAGACCGTCACGGCCGGATCGGTGATCTGCGAGATCAAGGACGCCTAGCGGGATCCCCTGTGCAGAGGGCTCATCCGCGCGCGTGGCGTGGTTCGCGGGCGGATACGGTGGAGTGCAGAGGAACCATCGCGCAACGCCGTTCGTCCTCATGGGCGAAGGAGGGCCGAATCGTGACAAAATCCCACCCACTAGGCCGCCTTGGGGCCGCCGTCGCGGCCCTGTTCATCGGCTTGTCCGCCTTTCTCCTGATGGGCTCCCCGGCGGGCGCCGCCGCCGCGCCTCCCGACGCGGCGACCGTGGTCGGTGCGTGGAAGCAGAGCCCGCTGTTCACGGTGAGCGGGTCCCCCCTCACGAACGCGCAGCAGTCGGAGATCACCCAGACGCTCGACGACTCGAAGTTCCCGGTCTACGCCGTCGCGCTGCCCGAGGGCACCGTGACCCGCGCGAACGTCGCCCAGTTCATCCCGGGCCTGCTCACCGAGCTCGACAAGAACGGCCGTTCCGCGGCGACCGTGGCGGTCATCGACGGCACGAGCCTGTTCGCCGGAAGCAGCGCCTTCCCCCAGAACGCGGCCGGCAAGATCGCCAACGAGTCGGCCTACGCCCACGTCGGCGACCCGGTGGCCGTGATGAAGGAGTTCACGAACCGGGTCGACATGCAGCTCTCGGGCAACCCCCGGGGAGCCCAGGGCCCCGGTGACACGATCAGCGGCAACACGGGCGTCTGGATCGGCCTCGGCGTCATCGCCGTGGTCGGCGGCGGCGGCATCTGGCTGATCTCCCGCCGGAACAAGCGCCGGCGCGAGGAGAAGGAGGCCGCCGAGCTCAAGGCCGTCAAGCAGACGGTCGAAGAAGACGTCACCAAGTTCGGCGAGGAGATCACCGCGCTCGACCTCGACGCGAAGATGCTCCCGGCGGCCGGCACCGACCACGACTGGCAGCACGCCCTCGACTCCTACGAGAAGGCGAAGGTCCAGCTCACCCAGGTGCGGCGGGCCGACGAACTGCGCGACGTCACCGCCACCCTCGAAGACGGCCGCTACGCGCTGGCCGTGGTGAAGGCCAAGGTCAACCAGCTCCCGCTGCCCGAGCGGCTGCCCCCGTGCTTCTTCAACCCCCAGCACGGCCCCTCGGTCCGCAACGTGCGCTGGGCCCCGCCCGGCGGCGCGCTCCGCGACGTCCCGGCCTGCGCCATGGACGCCAACGCGATCGAGCGCGGCTTCGACCCGCAGATGCGCGAAGTGGTCCTGCCCAACGGCCAGCGGGCGCCCTATTGGGCGGCCGGCCCGGCCTACCAGCCCTACGCCAACGGCTACTACGGCGGCTTCGACGGCCTGCTGACCGGCATGCTGGTCGGCACGATGCTCGGCAGCGCCTTCGGCGGCTTCGGCTACGGCGGATACGGCTACGACGCGGGCTACGCCGACGGCGTGGCGGCCGACGGCGGAGGCGACTTCGGCGGCGGTGGCGACTTCGGCGGCGGCGGCGACTGGGGCGGCTCCGATTTCGGCGGCGGCGACTTCGGCGGCGGCGACTGGTAGACCCACGGGTAGACCCACTGGGCCCCGCGAACCCACGAGGTTCCGCGGGGCCCTTTCATGTGTTCAAGGTGACTGCAAGCGGGGCGAAAGGGCGCGTGAGAAACTCGGAGCATCCCCTCAGGAGGCTGTTTCCCGTGCGTGCCCTCGTCGCGTTATCTTTCGCTCTGTCCCTGGTCCTCGTCCCGGCCACCGCCGCGAACGCCGCGGCGGCGCCCTGCAAGAAGGGCTCCGGCCCCAACCTTCGCGGCGCCGACTTCACCAACGGCCGCCAGCTCCCGAGCGACCTCCGCTGCGCCGACCTGACCGGCGCCAAGCTCGACGAGGTCGACTTCACCCAGAAGGACCTGACGGGCGCGGTCCTGCGCAACGCCTCCATGAAGGAGGCCGACTTCACCCAGGCCCATCTCGAGTACGCCGACCTCCGCGGCGCCGACCTGACCTCCGCCGACCTGGGGCAGCTCCGGGCCAAGCAGGCCGACCTGCGGGGCGCCACCCTCGTCGACGCCGAGGCCGGCCAGGCCGAGTTCCCCCACGCCGACCTCTCCGGCGCGGTCATGACCAGGGCCAACCTGACCCAGGTCACGCTGACCAACGCCAAGCTCGTCGGCGCCGACCTCAACGAGGCCGAACTCGGCCAGGTCAAGGGCCGGACGGCCGACTTCACCCGGGCGAAGATGAAGGAGGCCGAGTTCGGCCAGGCCCAGCTCCAGCACGCGGTCTTCAAGGAGACCGACCTGACCGAGGCCCAGTTCACCCAGGCCGAGCTCCAGGGCGCCGACTTCACCGGCGCGGTGGTCGAGAAGACGAGCTTCATCCAGGCCGACGACCTGAACCTCGTAGGCGCCCGGGGCAATCCGGCCGATCTGCCGACGGGCGTGTCGTTCGACCCTCCGGCGGAGGAGCCGGAGTTCGGCGACGAGCCGTCCTCCAAGCCGACCAGCCGCCAGCTGCCCGCGCGTGTCCTGGGCATGTCGCCCGCCCTGCTGATCGCCCTGGCCGGCGGCCTGGGCCTGAGCCTGACCCTGATCGTCTGGGGCCTGAGCCACCAGCGCACCCGCCGCAACGACGCCAACTTCACCATGGCCCGCCGCGTGGCCGAAGAGGACGTGACCCGCTTCGGCGAGGAGATCGACACCCTCGACTTCGACATGAAGGTCAATGCGGTCAGCGGCCCCAGCCACGACTGGCGAGCGGCCCTCGACGCCTACGAGGCGGCCAAGCAGGCCCTCTACCTGGCCCGCACGCCCGAGGAACTGCACGCGGCCGCCGCGGCGGTGCACCACGGAAGGCAGGCGCTGCACCGGGTGCGCGCGGTGCTCCCCCGCTGACCGGCTCGCGCCGGGCCCCGGACAGGGCGCGACCGGGCGGCCTAGATGTTCGCCGTCAACGGCGACATCAGCCGGCGGGCCGCCTCGGTGATCGACCCCGACAACGACGGGTAGACCGCGAACGTGTGGGCGAGCTGGTCGACCGTCAGGCGGTGCTGGACGGCCACCGACAGCGCCAGGATCAGCTCCGAGGCGCGCGGGGCCACGACGACCGCGCCGAGGATGATGCCGGTGTTGGGCCGGCAGAACATCTTGATGAACCCGTCGTGGAAGCCCTGCATCTTCGCCCGCGCGTTGGTCGCCAGCGGCAGCTTCACGACCTTGGCGTCGACTTCCTTGTTCTCGACCTGCTTCTGGGTCACCCCGACCGCCGCGATCTCGGGGTCGGTGAAGATGTTGGAGGCCACGGTCGCGAGCCGGATCGGCTGGACGGCCTCGCCCAGTGCGTGCCACACCGCGATGCGCCCCTGCATCGCGGCCACCGACGCGAGCATGAGGACGCCGGTGCAGTCGCCCGCGGCGTAGACGCCGGGGGCTGAGGTGCGGGAGACCTTGTCGACCTCGATGAAGCCGTTGCGGTCGAGCCGGACGCCGTTCTCCTCCAGGCCGATCCCGGAGGTGTTGGGCACCATGCCGACCGTCATCAGGCAGTGGGTGCCCTCGGCGGTGCGGCCGTCTTCGAGCGTCACCACGACACCGTCGGCGGTGCGCTTGACCGAGGAGGCGCGGGAGCGGCCCATCACGTTCATGCCGCGCCGCCGGTAGACCTCTTCGAGGACCTCGGCCGCGTCGGCGTCTTCGTTGGGCATCATGCGGTCGCGGGAGGAGACCAGGGTCACCTCGGAGCCCAGGGACATGTAGGCGCCGGCGAACTCGGCGCCGGTCACGCCCGACCCGACGACGATCAGCTTCTCGGGCAGCTCGTCGATGTCGTACATCTGCCGCCAGGTGAGGATGCGCTCCCCGTCGGGCTCGGCCCCGGGCAGCACCCGGGGGGTGGCGCCGGTGGCGACGATGACCACGTCGGCGCGGATGGTGCGGTCGCCGGCCCGGACGGTGCCGGGCTCGACCAGGCGGCCGCGGCCCCGGACGACCTCGACGTTCTCGGCGGCCAGGCGGGCCGCGATGTCGGCCGACTGGGCGCGGGCCAGTTCCTTGACACGCCGGTTCACGACCGGCATGTCGGCCACCGCGCCGCCGACGTCGCCGTCGGGGCCGCCGGTGAAGTGGACGCCCAGCGAGGTGCCGTCGACGAGGGCCTGTTTGCGGACCGAGGTCGCGATCATGGTCTTGGACGGGACGCAGTCGGTCAGCACGCACGCGCCGCCGGGCCCCTCTTCCTCGACCACGGTGACCCGGGCCCCGAGTTGGGCGGCGACCAGGGCCGCCTCGTATCCGCCGGGGCCGCCACCGATGATCACGATCCTTGTCACATGTCCCATTCTCCCGCACCCGAAGAGGTGTAACGGCACGACTACGTGGAACCGCCACGGCCGGTCCAGCGGGCGATCTTGGTTTAGGCTGATGCGGTGCCTGTATACGCCGCCTATGGCAGCAACATGGACCCGAAGCAGATGGCCGAGCGGGCGCCCCACTCGCCGATGAGGGGAACAGGCTGGCTGACCGGCTGGCGGCTGACCTTCGGCGGGGAGGACGTCGGCTGGGAGGGCCCGCTGGCGACCGTGGTCGAAGACGAGGGCTCGCAGGTGTTCGTCGTCCTCTACGACGTCCCCGAGTGGGACGAGCCGTCGCTCGACCGCTGGACCGGCCTCGACCTGGGCCTCTACACGAAGATCCGGCTGCGGGTGGCCACGCTCGACGGCGACGTGCTGGCCTGGTTCTACGTGGTCGACTCTTATGAGGGCGGGCTTCCCTCGGCGCGTTATCTCGGCATCATCGCCGACGCCGCCGAGAAGGCGGGCGCACCCGACGACTACGTCCACGAACTGCGCGCCCGTCCCTGTAAGTCCCTCGGTGACTGACTTGTACGCTCAGGAGCGTGAGTAACGCATTTTCCCTGGCCGCCGACGCGGCGTCCGCGCTGCGCGCGAAAACGGGAGTCGACGCGTTCGACGTGGCTCTCGTCATGGGCTCCGGCTGGGTGCCGGCGGCCGACGCCATCGGTGAGCCGTTCGCCGAGTTCCCCTCGACCGACCTGCCCGGTTTCGCGCCCCCGGCCGTCGAGGGCCACGCGGGCCGGATCCGGGCCGTCAAGGCGCCCAACGGGCAGAACGTCCTGATCTTCCTCGGCCGCACTCACCTCTACGAAGGGCTGGGCGTCGAGCCGGTCGTCCACGGGATCCGGACCGCCTGCGCGGCCGGGGTGCGGGTGGTCGTGCTGACCAACGCCGCCGGCGGGCTGCGGCCCGAGACCCAGAACGTGGGCGACCCGGTGCTGATCAGCGACCACATCAACATGACCGGGGCCAACCCGCTGACCGGCGCGACCTTCCTCGACCTCACCGAGGTCTACTCCAAGCGGCTGCGCGCGCTGGCGAAGGAGGCCGACCCGTCGCTGGCCGAGGGCGTGTACGTCGCCTTCCGCGGCCCGACTTATGAGACTCCGGCCGAGATTCGCATGCTCCGCACCCTCGGTGGGGATCTGATCGGCATGTCGACTGTGCTGGAGGCCATCGCGGCCCGGCAGTGCGGCGCCGAGGTGCTGGCGCTGTCGCTGGTCACCAACCCGGGCGCCGGGCTGGTCGGGGAGCCGCTGAACCACGAAGAGGTCCTCGAGGTCGGCCGGACCACCGCGCGGCGGATGGGCGGCCTGCTGAGCCAGGTCGTCGGCAAGCTCTGAGTTCGGGGACGGCGATGAACGATCTGACGACACGCGCGCGGGAGTGGCTCGGCCAGGACCCCGACCCGGCGACCCGGGCGGAACTGAAGTCGCTGCTGGATTCGGGCGACCACGACGGGCTGGCCGACCGGTTCGGCGCGAAGCTGGAGTTCGGCACGGCCGGCCTGCGGGGCGAGCTGGGCGCGGGCCCCAACCGGATGAACCGGGTGACCGTGATGCGCGCGGCGGCCGGGCTGGCCGCCGTGCTGGGCCCGGGGCGTCACGTGGTCGTCGGGTACGACGCGCGGCACAACTCCGACGTGTTCGCGCGCGACACCGCCGCCGTCCTCACCGGCGCGGGCCTCACCGTGAGCGTGATGGGCGGGCTGTTCCCCACTCCGGTGCTGGCTTTCGCGGTCCGCCATCTGAAGGCCGACGCCGGGGTCATGGTGACGGCCTCGCACAACCCGCCGCGCGACAACGGCTACAAGGTCTACTGGGGCGACGGCGCGCAGATCATCCCGCCGATCGACGCGGAGATCTCCACGGCGATCGACGCCGCCGGGCGGGTCGACGAGCTCCCGCTCGGCGAGGGGTGGGCGACCCTGTCGGCCCGCGACATCCTCACCCCCTACCTGGAGGCGGTGACCTCGCTGCCGCTGGGGGCGGCGCGCGACCTGCGGGTGGCGTACACGCCCCTGCACGGGGTCGGCGGGACCACGCTGGGGCAGGCGTTCATGCTGGCCGGTTTCACCTCGCCGATGAGCGTGGGGGCCCAATCGCGGCCCGATCCCGACTTCCCGACGGTGGCGTTCCCGAATCCGGAGGAGCCGGGGGCCATGGACCTGGCCCTCGAACTGGCCTCGGCCTCGGCCGTCAACGCCGATCTGGTGATCGCCAACGACCCCGACGCCGACCGCTGCGCCGTGGGCGCGCGGCAGGCCGACGGCGTGTTCCGGATGCTGACCGGCGACGAGGTCGGCGGCCTGCTGGCCGAGCACGTGCTGCGCTCCACGAGCGCGCCCGACCGCCTGGTGGCCACCACGATCGTCTCGTCGTCGCTCCTGGGGAAGATCGCCCAGGCCCACGGTGTACGGCACCGCGAGACCCTGACCGGCTTCAAGTGGATCATGAAGGCGGGCAGCGGGCTGGTCTTCGGCTACGAGGAGGCCCTGGGCTACAGCGTCGGCTCCGACGAGGGCCTGCCGGTCCACGACAAGGACGGCATCGGCGCGGCGCTGACCGTCGCGGCCATCGCCGCCGAGGCCAAGCAGCGCGGGCTGACCCTGATCGACCTGCTCGACGACCAGGCGGTCCGCTACGGCCTGCACGCAACCAGCCAGCTCTCCTTCCGCGTCGGCGACCTGTCGCAGATCACCGACGCGATGGCGCGGCTGCGGTCGAAGCCGCCGGCGAGCCTGGGCGGCCGGACCGTCGAGTCGATCGACGACCTGGCGGCGGGCTCCCCCGACCTGCCCCCGACCGACGGCCTGCGCTACCGGCTGTCGGGCGGCGGCCGGGTGGTGGTCCGGCCGAGCGGCACCGAACCGAAGCTGAAGTGCTACCTGGAACTGGTGCTCCCGGTGACGGAGATCGCCGAGACCCGGTCGGCCGCGGCCGACCAGATCGAGGCGCTCAAAACGGATCTGCGCGAGGTCCTCGCCCTTTAGACGACGAGGAACGCCGCGACCACCAGCACCAGGAACGCCGCCGTCGCCGCCAGCGAGTCGACCGCCCACGTGACGGTCGGCTCGCCGGTCGACTGGCCCTTGCGGGCCGTGGCGAGTTCCTTGATCTCGTCGGCCACCCAGTCGGCGTGGACGCGTCCGGCCATGGCCTCGCGGGCGGCCTGCTCGCCCTTCGACAGGGTCGGCTCGGTCGTCGGGTAACGGCCGCGCCTGACCTGGCGGTTCTGCTGCCGCAGGCTCTTGGCCCGTTCGCGCGCGGTCGGCATCGGGGTCCAGCAGCGGACGGTCAGGCCGCCACCGGTGATCGTGATCGCGCTGGTCACGGTGACGTCGTCGACGGCCGACCAGGGCAGGTAGGCGGTCCGGAAGGGGTTGCGGACCCGTACGCCGCCCTGCTCGGTGATCGTCGCCGGTCGCAGCGCGAGCAGGTAGGTCATCCACGTGACGAAGCCGAGGACGGCCCCCACGACCAGGGCCGACGGCAGGGTCCCCCGTACGACCAGGTCGACCGTGTTGACGGCGACGAACACCAGCCAGGCCCAGCCGAAGAACCAGGCCGTCTTCGAGCGGAAGGTCATGCGCGCCACTTCAACTGTGCGAACCCCGGCTTGATCACCCCGTTGATCAGCGCCAGGCGGTCTTCGAAGGGGATGAACGCCGACTTCATCGCGTTGACCGTGAACCACTGGAGGTCGTCCCAGTCGTAGCCGAAGGCGTCGACGAGCTGCGCGAACTCCTTGGTGACGCAGGTGCCGCTCATCAGCCGGTTGTCGGTGTTGACGGTGACCCGGAACTGGAGGCGGCGCAGCAGCCCGATCGGGTGGTCGGCGATCGAGTCGGCCGCCCCGGTCTGGATGTTGGACGTCGGGCACATCTCCAGCGGGATGCGCTTGTCGCGGACGTAGGCGGCCAGCCTGCCCAGCTTGGCGTCCTCGCCCGAGACGGAGATGTCGTCGATGATCCGGACGCCGTGGCCGAGCCGGTCGGCCCCGCACCACTGGATGGCCTGCCAGATCGACGGCAGCCCGAACCCCTCGCCGGCGTGGATGGTGAAGTGGGCGTTCTCGCGCTGGAGGTACTCGAAGGCGTCGATGTGCCGCGTGGGCGGGTAGCCGGCCTCGGCGCCCGCGATGTCGAAGCCGACGACCCCGACGTCGCGGTAGCGCACCGCCAGTTCGGCGATCTCCATCGACCTGGCCTGGTGCCGCATCGCCGTGAGCAGCGCGCCGACCCGGATGCCCCGTCCCTGCGACCCGATCCGGAAGCCCTCGTTGACCGCCTGGACGATCTCGTCGAGGGAGAGCCCCCGCTCGGTGTGCTGCTCGGGGGCGTAGCGGACCTCGGCGTAGACCACTCCGTCGTTCGCGAGATCCTCCGCGCACTCCGCGGCCACCCTGACGAGCGCCTCACGGGTCTGCATGACGCCCACGGTGTGGGCGAAGGTCTCCAGATAGCGCTCCAGCGACCCGGAGTCGGCCGACGCGCGGAACCACGCGTCGAGCTCGGCCGGGTCGGTGGAGGGCAGTTTGTCGTAGCCGGTCTCGCGGGCCAGCTCGATGATCGTTTCCGTGCGCAGGCCCCCGTCGAGGTGATCGTGAAGAAGCACCTTGGGGGCCTGGCGGATCTGCTCAAAAGTGGGCAGGCTCATTGCGGCATACTACCTTCACCTGCGCAAATATGATCTGCTACACGGTCTCCAGAACCTGCTCGGGAGCGGGCGCGCGCCGCCTCCTCCCGGCCACCACTCCGGCGATCGAGATCCCCAGCCCGATCAGCGCGAACACGGCCGAGATGACGATCGCGGCGCGCGTCGACCCCAGCGGGTCGCCGCCCCCGACGCCCGAGGTCAGCGTGGCCGTGACGATGGCCAGGACGACCGCGCCGCCGACCTGGCCGGAGGTGTTGATGAGCCCCGACGCGAGCCCCTGTTCCGCGTCGGCGACCCCGTTGGTGCCCTGGATGTTGAGTGAAGGGAAGGCCAGCGCGAAGGCGCCGCCGAGCAGCAGCATCCCCGGGATGACCAGCCAGAGCGACGGGTCCATGTCGATGTTCAGGAAGACCAGGTAGGCGAGCACCAGCGACACCGAGCCGGCCAGCACGATCTTCTGGGTGCCGAACCGGTCGGCCAGCGACCCGACCCGGGTCGAGAACAGCGCGACGAGCAGCCCGGCGGGCAGGAAGGCGAGCGAGGTGGCCAGCGCCGACCAGCCGAGCATGTTCTGGAAGTACTGCATGGCCACGAACTGGAAGCCGACGTACGAGCCGAAGAGGATGACGAGCCCGAGGTTGGCCCGGCGCAGCGGCGCCGACCGCAGGATGCCCAGCCGCACCAGCGGGTGCTCGGTGCGCAGCTCCCACCAGACGAACAGGCCCAGCAGCACCGCGGCGGCGAGGCCGGTCGCGACGGTCCGTCCGACGGCCACCTCCGGGGCCTCGACGACGGTGTAGACCAGCAGCAGCATGCCCGAGGTGATAGTGAGCGCCCCGAACAGGTCGTAGCCGCCCTCGCCGCGCTCCTCCGAGCGGGGCAGCAGGCGGGCCCCCGCGATCAGGGCCGCGATGGCGACCGGCACGGGCATCAGGAAGGTCCACCGCCAGCCGAGTTCGGTCAGCAGGCCCGACAGGATCAGGCCGAGGGAGAAGCCGCTGGCCGCGCAGGCGGTGAAGATGCTCAGGGCCCGGTTGCGCGCGGGCCCTTCGGCGAAGGTCGTGGTGATGATCGACAGAGCGGCCGGCGCGGTGAAGGCGGCCGACATGCCCTTGACGAACCGGGCCGCGATCAGCAGCGCGCCGTTGTCGACGATGCCGCCGAGCAGCGAGGCGAAGGCGAACACGGCCAGCGCGACGAGCAGGACCCGGCGTCGGCCCAGCAGATCGGCGGTCCGTCCGCCGAGGAGCAGCAGGCCGCCGTAACCGAGGACGTACCCGCTCACCACCCACTGGAGCGCCGAGGTCGACATGCCGAGTTCGGCCTGGATGGACGGCAGCGCGACGCCGACCATCGACACGTCGAGGCCGTCGAGGAAGACGACGGTGCAGAGCACGATGAGGACGCCCCATAGGGAGGCCCCCCAGCGGCCCTCACGAGTAGACATCATGAACGGCGACGTTACATGCACATGCATTCAATGCACAAGCATTTAATGCGTTTGCATATGCTTGTACGGGATGCTATGGTGCCGCGCAAGGAGATCAGGGGTGCACGATGACCGACAACGAGGTGGTGTCCACCTGGCGTGAGCTGTCCGCCAGGCACGCCGCGATCGTCTCCGACCTGGAACGCGAGCTGCAGGAGCGCCACGGGCTCGGCGTCAGCGAGTTCGAGGTGCTCGACCGCCTGGTCGACGGCGTCTGCCTCAGCTCCGACGGGAAGTTCCGCGTCCAGGAACTGGCGGCCGGGGTCCCGCTGAGCCAGAGCGCGTTGTCCCGGCTGATCGCCCGCCTGGAGAAGGCCGGGCTCGTGCTCCGCTCGATGTGCGCCGACGACCGCCGCGGGGTCTTCGTGACGCTGACCGACGCCGGCCGGATCCGCCACTCCGAGGCGCTGCCCACGCAGCGCCGGGTGCTGCGCGACCACCTGGCCGCCACCCCCGCAGGGTGAATTCGGCCCGCACATAAGGGAAAGTAACTTTCAAACGCACGCGAAGATGCACGTGCAGCGCAAAATGCCCACCTTGGGTAATTCGGTGCATTGCGCGACCGATCGTTGATCGGGCAAAATTCTTTTCGGTTTCGGCGCGCTTCTGAAGGTGCCGGTGGGGAGCCTGACAATCCCTATGGCGGAAAGGAGGCCCGGCCCCGTGCGCGGCTGGACGCCCCTGAATGATGATCGAACACCGGTGAGCCCCGCAGGACGGGTCCAACCCGGGCCCTTCCAGGACGACTTCGGCAACCCATTACATGGCCTTTACGCCGGACAGCGGGCGGAAAGCGAGTTCGGCTCCTGGACCCGGATACTCGCCGTCTGGCACGGATACCGGATCTGGGATTTCACCGGACCCGCCATGAATGGATTCAGAAGTTCTCTAGTGAGCCCGTGGAACGAGGTCCTTTCACAGGGGTTACTAAGAGATCTCGCCGACCCGTCGCCTTACGACGGAGCCGCCTGGAGTGAACGCTGGATAGCCGGCGCGCTGCTCTCCGGGCGCAAGCCGTTCGGCCGGTTCACCCTCCCCCTCGACGAGGCGCAGGCGTGGTGCATCCGCGCCCGGCGGGTGGGGCTGGAGTATCACCGCGAACGCGTCGACGGGAACGCCCTGCACATCACGGCGGGCCGCGAGGAGACGTACGGGGAGCTGTTCGAGCTCGACGCGCTCGTCGCCTACTACCGCGACGTGCTGCCCCCGGAGGCGGCCGAGACGGCCGCCTGGGGCCTGCTGTCGCACCGCAAGGAATCGCCCGCCAACCACACCTTCGCCGGCGTGGACGCCTTCGCCGAGCTGCCCAGGGCCGTGCGCGGCCTCACCCTCGGCTATCCGCCGCTGGCCACGGCCCGCCGGATCCTCCTGGAGAGCGGCGGCGAGAACGAGATCGAGTTCCCCGACGTCCCGCTCGACCCCGGACGGCCCGAACCGGCCCCGCTCGGCGACGTGCCCGTCTGCGACCACGACCACCCGGTGCCCCGCTTCGAGAACCACGACGACCTGGTCAAGGCGTGTGAGCCGCTCACCGACCTGGTCTCCTACTACTGGCAGCTCGACCGCGAGTTGTCGATGTTCGCGCCGCGCATCTCCGGCGTCTACCTGGCCGACTACCCCGAAGCCCTGATCGCCGCCTTCGAGGCGCACGCGCGTGCCGCCTCCACCGACCGCTATCCGCGCGCCGAGGCCGTCTTCGCGCACATGTGCTGCGTGCTGCGGCATCTGGGGCGCGAGCCCGACGACCTGCTGCGCGGGCTCAGACCGCCATCACTGCGAGCGCCCGGTCGAGGGCCGCTCGACCACCCTCGGGGTCGTCGCCCCGCATCCTGAGGTCGGCGACCCGCATCCACATCGTCGAGGCGCGTTCGCGGGAGCTCATCGTCTCCCAGCGCTCGGCGGCGGCCACGAGGGCCTGTTCGGCCTCCCAGGTCTCGCCGAGCCGCAGATGCGCCTCGGCGATGACCTCCGAGGCGTGGACGTGCAGCAGGGCGGCGGTCTCCCCGACCGCCTTGACGACCTCGTTGGCGCGGTCGATCGCCTGGTGCGGATCGCCTCTGACGATGTCGGCACGGGCCAGCGCGAGGGC
Organism: Herbidospora sp. NBRC 101105; assembly: GCF_030269205.1. NCBI lineage: Bacteria > Bacillati > Actinomycetota > Actinomycetes > Streptosporangiales > Streptosporangiaceae > Herbidospora > Herbidospora sp. NBRC 101105. The sequence continues at coordinate 79,852 of NZ_BSSX01000004.1, forward strand.
GCAGAACCCCCGGTCGACGATCCCCGCCGCCGCCTCCGCCAGCTCGGTCTGGGCCCGGGTGAGGACCGGGAAGAGCTCCTCCACCGTCGCCGGATCGGCCCTGATGAGCTCCCCGGCCATGGTCGCCCGCAGCCGGGCCAGGCCCAGCGGGTCGTGGTAGCCGGCGCCGTACAGGGATAGGGCCTGCTCAAAAAGGCCCCGTGCGGTCGGCGCTAATCCGGACCTCGCCGCCGCGATTCCGTTCTGCCAAGCGACCGAAATACGTCCGCGGGGCTCGCCGAGCTCTATCGCGGCACTCGTCAGCTCGCTCAGCAGCAGATGCAATCGCAGATGCGAACCATGTCCGGCCTCTTCCGGATGGGAGTGCAGGTCGACCTGCTCTCCGTACGTGGCGATGAGGGCGCATCCGAGCTCGATCACGCTGGAGGTCCAGCCGGCCGCGCCGATCTCGCGGTCGAGCGCGCTCTCGCCCACGGCCACGCTGGCCGAAATGTCACCCGCTTCGAGGTGGCAGCGGCACAACACGGTCGCCAGCCGGACGCGGTAGTCGACGAACTGCGTCCAGTGGCCGCTCGACCGGGCCAGCGTCTCGGAGGACTCGTCGAGGTGGGAGTCGAGCAGTCGCGTCACGCGGCTGATCACCTGGGGCAGGTCGCCCTCGCGTTCGGCCGCCTGGGCCTGGCCGAGCTCGGCCTGCCGCCAGAGGTCGGGGACCATGCCCAGCGACGGCTGCCGGAGCAGCGCCGCGTAGCGGTCCCTCGCCTCGGGGAACCGGCCTTCGGCCAGCGCGCCGCCCGCCTTGGCCGCTTCGGCCCGCAGGCCCGCGATCGTGTGCGGGTCAAGTCCGTCGGTCAACCACAGAGGGGAGCACCGGAGTCCTCGCGCGATGATCCTGATCATTGCCGCGGTCGGTTCGAGGTCTCCGCTTTCAATCCGTTCGATCGAGTCGGCATCCAGTTCGGACGTCACTTGGAATGGCAACAACCCTCTCTGCAGGCGAGCGGCTCGAACGCGTTGAGCGATCTTCTCGGGCACTGTGCTCCTCGCCTAACACGGTGCGTAAATCGACGCCTCGATCAAGTGCGTCAAACGGAGCATAGACGTGACAGGGCAACTTGACCACCAGCAAACGTGTTCACGGGACTAATCAGTGCAGGTTTCTCAGCTCATGCCCGTCTTGCCTGGACCGAAAGCCCGGTTCCGGACGGTGAATACCCGCCTACCCCGGCACTGATCTGGGCAGCTCCCCGCGATGGGGCCTATTTGTGTCAGGTTTCCTGACAGAATTATCGAGACGAATGTTTGCATAGCTGCCGAATTCGTGTTATTTGGTCGCACGTGGATCATTACACTGTCATTGACAAAGATTTGACAAGCCGTCCGCATCGTATGCGGGATGTGGACGGACGGGCGTTCCTCGCGTCCCTGCGCACCACCGCCGTGACCCGCGTCGAGGCGGGCGAACGGGTCGCGCAGGTGAGCCGGAACATGGGCGTGTCTCGGTCGTCGGTCTACGAATGGCTCCGCCAGGCCCGCTCCGAGCCGCAGAAACTGCAGGCCAGCCCGTTGCAGGGGCGTCCGTCGGCGCTCTCCCCCGACGGATTGCACGATCTGGCGACCGCGCTGCTGGCCGGCCCGGAGTCAGCGGGCTTGACAGGACGGTTGTGGACGCGGGAACTCGTGAACGAGCTCGTCTCCCGCGACCACGGCGTCTCGCTGACGCTCACCAGCATCGGCCGTCTGCTGCGTTCACTCGGTTTATGGCCGCGGCACTCTCTCGTCACGTGGCCGGACGGTTCCGCCCGATTGTGGAAACAGCGTTACGCGTACATAAAAGAGAAAGCACGGGAACAGGACGCGCTTCTGATGCGCGGGGGACTGGTCGACGTCGGCGCGCTTCTCCCCCGTTCCTCCCTCCCCGCCGCGCCTTTCGGCTTTCACCTGGCCTATGCGCTGATCCCCGGCGGGCCGCTGCTGTTCCGCGCCTACTCCGGGCCGGCGAACGCGGCCACGTTCCTCGACTTCGCGACCGGGCTGGTGGCCGAGACCGGCCGGGCCACCTGCCTCATCACGGCGCCCCATCCCGTCTTCGACCTCGACGAGTGCGCGCGCGGCCTGGCCGGGCTGCCGCTGACCGTCTGGGTGCGCAGCGACGGCGACGCCCGCGCGCTCCGGCCCGCTCCCGCGCCCGCCACCGCCTCGGCCCCCGATCTGCGGCCGGCCGTGCTCGGCGGGCCGTCCACCGGCCTGTGGACGATGGACCGGCTCGCCGGGCATCTGAGCGCGCTTTTCGGTCATCCGGTCAGTACCGGCGAGGCCGAAGTGTTGCTCTCCGCGCAGAACCTCTGGCCCGAAGGGCCGCTGCCGCCCGTGCTGCCGCCGGGCTCGCCCGCCGTCGGCCGCTGGTGCCACGACGTGCTGCCGCTGTTCCAGGCCGAAGCGGGGCCCGGCGCGGCGGTGCGGTTCGTCCAGGAGGTCCCGCTGCCGGGCGGGCGCACGCTCCTGCTGGCCGTCTCCTCCGACCAGGAACGCCGCTTCGCCTGGTACGAGGAGGCCCGCTACCAGGGCCGCATGCGCGCCACGACGCTGGCCGACTTCACCCGGCGGCTCCGCCAGGACCTCGCCGAACCGCTGTGCCTGGTCGTCACCGACGACTCCGGCTGGCGCTCCCGCGATCTCGACGCCACCGCCACGACGGTCGGCGACGCCTTCTTCTGCACGTGGGCCGACGGTTGCGGCGAACGCGTCTGGCGCGTCCCCGACCGCGACCCCGTCCAGGCGTTGTGCCGCCGCCACTTCCACCAGGGACGCGGACCCGCGCCCGCCGGAACCGCCTCGCTGGAGATGGAACACCCGCCGCGCGGTCCCGTCGGCACGGCCGACCGCCAGGTCCGGATCGCCGCCGCCCGCGAACACGCCCGGCGGCAGCCCCTGTCGGCGGGAGGCCGGTTGCGCGAGCTCGTCCTGGCGGGCCCACCCGCCCTGCTGACCATGCGGACGCTCACCGCCCTGCTGAGCCGCGCCTACGGCAGGCCCGTGGACGCCGACCGGGCCGTCGCCGTGCTGCGCGACGAGGGACTGTGGCCCGAGGAGTTCCCGTCGGCCGAGCCCGGCCCGTGGGAGCACGAGACGCTGCCCCTCTACCTCGCCCACGCGGGCGCCGGCGCGGCCGTCCGGTTCGTCGCCGAGGCGCGGCTCGGGGGCGACCTCAGCCTCCTGGTGGCGCTCGACCGCGCCGGGGAGACCCGGTTCGCCTGGTATACGCAGGCCCGCTATCGGGGGCGGATGCGCGCGACCACGCTCGTCTCCTTCGCCGGACTGCTGCTCGACGACGCCAACGGGCCGCTCTGCCTGGTCGCCGCCGACGAGGCCGGCTGGAAGTCCAAGGAACTGGCCGCCGCGCTGGCCCGGCGGCCCGTCCTGGTCGTCGCGGCCGGGGTGCCCTACCTGTGCGCCTGGCCGACCGGGTGCGGCAACCGCGCCGTCATGGGCGACCAGTGCCGCACCCACGCGCGCCGGTCGCGGCGGCTGGCCGTCCACCGCGCCCGCTCCGGGCCGCTCCTGGACGCCGTGCGCGCCGCCTCGGCCGAACTCGCCGAGGCCCGCGCGGCCGGCGACGCGGCCCGGGAGGCGCTGCGGGCGGCGCTGGCCGACCTGCGCGCGGCCGGAGCCCGGGACGCCGCACTGGTCGCCGCCTGGACGGGGCTGCCGGAGAGCGAGATCCCCTTCGGGTCCGAGCCGGCCGACCGGGAGCTCGTGGAGGCGCTGCGGGTGTGCGTGCGGACCGGGGTGACGAGCCTGACCACCCTCATGCGGGTGAGCGGGCTGCCGGAGGGTCGGGTCCGGGCGCTGCGCCGGGAGGTGCGGCTGCGGGCGCGGGCCCAGGAGGCCGCGTTCCTGGCCCGGATCGCCGCCTCGTCCGCCGCCCTCCGCGATCGGCGGGCCGAACACGGCGACGCCGTCCGCCGCGCCTGGCGCGAGGGACACCGCACGGTGACCGCGATGTGCGAGGTGGCGCGGATCAGCCCGTACACGCTGGCCCGGATCCTGGAAGGGCTCGGCGCCGACCTGCTGCTGCCGCCGCGCGCCGCCGGCAGGGGCGCGCTGGCCGAGGTGGCCCGCGCCGCGGTCCTGCTGGGCGAGGCGCGGACGGCCCGCGACGACGAGGTCCGCGCGGCCCTGGCCGCCGGGGTCAACGTCGTCGGGCTGATCGCGCGGGCCGGCGGGATGACCCAGGCCCGGGTCCGGCGGCTGCGGCCCGCCCCGACCCGCGAGACGGCCCTGGCCGCCCTGGCGGCGAGCCGGGCCGAACTGGACCGGCGGACGGCGGGCCTGGCGCGGGCCTGCCGTCCGCTGCTGGACCGGGTGGCCGGGAGGCTGGCCGCCGTCGCCGACGCCGCGCACACCGAGGCGCTCGCCACCGTCGCCCGCGACGCGGCCGTGCGTGCGGCCTGGGCGGGGGGAGTCGGCGACCCGGCCGTGCTGGCCGTCTGCGCGGGCACCGACTCCCGCACGGTCACGGCGTTGGTCGGCGCGGCAGCGGCAGCGGACGCCCCGGATGCTTACGCGCGTACCACGACGTGAGCAGCTTCTCCACCGCGACCAGATGGAAGTTGAGCTGGTCGAACAGCTCGCGGACGTCGTCGTCGGAGGCCGTCAGGCGGAAGGAGTCGACCAGGGTGGTGATGGAGTCGGGGTCTGCGTAGGGACGACGGCCGGCGCGTTCGGATCGTTCGTCCTCGAACGGGCTGAAGATGGAGTGCGTCATGGTTCCCCCTAGGCGGCGAACATGCCGGTCTGAGCGATGAGCCGGAGCAGGGCCAGGTCGTCGACGTCCATGTCCTGCGCGTACGCGTCGAACAGTTCGCCGGCGCGCCTGCGGTTGACCTCGCGGGTGTGCCGGGCCGTCCAGCCGAGCGGCGGGCGCAGCAGCAGCGACCACAGCGGGAGCAGCCGCGCGCCGCGCCGCAGCTTCTCGGTGAACCCGCCGACGCCGAAGTCGATCTCCTGCAGGTGCCGGGCCAGGCCCATCCTGACCGGGGCGTGCGACTGCAGGACCGGCTGCTCGGCGAAGTGGCCGGTGCGGCGGGGGTCGAGCGTGATGCGGTGGGCGACCAGGCCGTCGCCGTGCTGGAAGACCAGCCGGTAGCCGATCGTGGCGCCGTTGTGCGTGCAGAGGATCACGTGGGCCGACCCGGCCAGCGGCGAGGCGAGGTAGCGGCGCAGCTCGCGCTCGGCCGCGGTGGCCTCCTTGGGCGTGGGGTGCAGCCGGGCCAGGTCGGGCAGCAGGGCCGCCGTCAGCGGCAGCACCTTGATCGCCCGCGCGCCGTCGGCGAACACCCGCTCCTCGCGCCGGGCCAGCGTCCGGCTCGACCGCTGGAGCGCGCCCAGGTGCTCCTCGAAGGTGCTGCCCTGGATCCGCATGACCGTCCGCGCGTGGGTCAGGATGAGCGGCGCGCGCGGGAAGTAGCGGGTCAGCCGCCCGGCCGTGGGCCCGTCGAGGTAGAGCACGGCGGCCGTGCCGTCGTCGGGCATGGCGTACTGCACGGCCCGCGCCCACAGGTGCTCGTCGTCCGGGTGGCAGACGGGCACCGTGCGGTATCCGGCCGTCGCACCGATGAGCGTGACCCGCCCCCAGGCCTCGGGGGTGCGCAACCGCCCGCCCCGCAACATGGAGCCGAACAGCCGGGCCGGGTCGAGCATCGGGCGGGCGGGGGCCCGGTCGTAGTGGCTGACCGGCACCACGGTCCGCAACGACGGCCGTCCTGTGCCGCCGACCCAGCCGAGGACCACGCCGTGCCAGGCCGCCGCGTCCGGGTCGGCGTGCGCCTGGTGCCAGGCCCGGCCGTTGAAGAACCCCGCGGCGGTACGGGGGGCGAGCTCGTCCCACCGCGCCGGGGCCGACCGGAGGGGCGCGGTGGTCAGCCGCACCTCCTCGACGCCCGGCCGCCTCGGCGCCTCCTCGTAGAAGGAGACCGCCGCCGTCGAACCCCCGGCCCTCATCGAACGGCCTTCGCCATGCTGGGCGGCATGACCGGCCGGCTGCCGGCCGCCGCCTTCTCGGGCGCGTCGTCGGGTTCGGCCTCCGGAGACGGGGCGGGCGGCGCCTGCGGGGGCAGCGGCGTGGAGTAGGGCGTCAACGCGGGCAACGGCTCCGACCGATCCTCCGCCGACGAGGACTCCCGGCCCCGCTCGGGCGGCTGGGAAAGCTCCCCGGCCCCCTCCGACGACTGCGAGAGCTCCCGGCCCCGCTCCGACGGCTGCGAGAGTTCCCCGCCCCGCTCGGGTGACTGCGAAAGCTCCCGGCCCCGCTCCGACGGCTGCGAGAGTTCCCCGCCCCGCTCGGGCGACTGCGAAAGCTCCCGGGCCCGCTCGGGCGACTGCGAAAGCCCCCGGCCCCGCTCCGACGGCTGCGAAAGCTCCCGGCCCCGCTCGGGCGACTGCGACGCGGAGGTCTCCGCTGCGGGCGGCTCCGGCCTGTCGTGCGACGCCGGGCGAAGCACGGCCTGCAGCGCGGCGCTCTCCACGGGCAAGGGAGTCGAGTGCGGCACCGCACCGCGCGGTGAGCCGGGCGGTTCCGGCGTGGATCGCGGCTTCTGGGCGGACGGCGGCAGGGGCCCGGAGGGCTGTACCGGGATCGGGTTCGGCATCGGGTTCGGCAGGGGGCCGGGCCGGGTGTGGGCGCCCGGGACCGACGGCAGCGGGGGGATGTACTGCGGCGCGGCGGTCTGCACCGGCAGCGGCGTCGAGTAGGGCATCGAGGCGGGCAGCGGCTCGGGCGTTGAGTTCGGCGCGGAGGCCGGCAGCGGCTGCGGCGTCGTGTGCATCGGCGCGGCGGGCCTCGGCTGCGGGACCGCGGTCCTGGCCGGCTGGGCGGTCGATTGGGGCACCGCCGTCTGCGCCGACTGAGCCACCGGCTGAGGGGCCTGCGACGGCTGCGGGGCATGGAACTGGGCTGGTATCTGGGCCGGCTGGGCCTGCGACGGCTGCGGGGCAGGGAACTGAGCTGGTATCTGGGCCGACTGGGCCTGCGACGGCTGTGGGGCAGGGAACTGGGCCGGGATCTCGGCCGGCTGGGCGTGCGGCGGCTGCGGGGCCGGGATCTGGGCCGGCTGGGGTGCCGGGGGAAGGGTCGGCTGGAGGTCGAAGGCCGGTTCCGGTTCGCGGATGCGCTGGATCGACGGGGGCAGGAAGGGCCACTCCGCCGGGATGTACAGGTGGGCGGCGCGCATGTGGGCGGCCCTCAGGTGGGCGGCGCGCAGGGCGCACTCGCGGGGGTTGCGGCCCGTGACGACGGCCCGGCCGCCCGGCTCGTAGCGTTCGAGCCAGCCCGCGTACGGCAGGTCGTCGTCGAGGTCGGCCAGGCGGGGGGCGCGGATGTCGACGGGGGTGACGATCGCGGCGCGGCGGTGGCGGTGCCGGGTGGCCTCCGGTTCGCGGCCGCAGCTGATGGCAGCGGCGGCGGCCGGGAGGTTGACCCCGGTGACCAGTTCGACGACGTGGCACAGCAGCGGGTCGGGCGGCCCGGCCCGCAGGCCCGTCACGATGGCGCTCTCGTCCGACAGCAGCAGGCCGACGCCGCAGTGCCCGTCCTGGACGCCCACGGCCGACACCGCGGTGGCGATGACGGCCGCCACGTCGGCGTCCTCCAGAAGCGGGTCGGCGGCGTCGACGATGTCGTACTCGCCGAACCGGCGGATCACCGCGACGCCGATCGGCGCGCCCGAACGGACCCAGCACTCCACCGTGACCGGTGCGCCCACCGGAACCTCCTCGACGAGAACGGCGCCGCTGTCACCCGTCGCGGCCTGGGCGCCGGCGAATCCGGCGGGGATGCCGGCGAGATCGTCCACGCGGCGCCGGGACAGGTTCCCTCCAGGGGTCCGGGCGACGAACAGGACGGGGCAGCCGATGAGCTGGGCGGCCCGGTTCGCCTCTTCGGGTGAGACGGCGAGGATCGACCGCGGGGTGCGCATGCCCCCGGCGGCGAGCAGGACCTGGGTGCTGACGGGGTCGGCGCTGCCGATGGCGGCGGTCTCCCCGAAGGAGGGCAGCCCCAGCCGCACGGCAGCGGCGGCCGCGACCTCCTGGTAACGCGGCTCCCAGCAGATGACGCCGTCGACGCGGCGGGAGAAGCCCTCGACGGCGGCGGCGACCGCGGACGGGGTCATGGCCGGAACCCGCAACCGGTCGGTGTGGCCGGACCGGCCGGCCGAGACGTCGTCGGTGTCGACGAGCACGACGTCGAAGCCGCCCTGGCGGACCTGGGCCAGCAGCGACGCGGCGTCCTCGGAGCCGCCGGAGCCCACCAGGGCCACGGTGCCGCGGTGGGGGGTGGGGATGCGCGCGCCGCCGCGGTGCGGCCACGGAACCCGGCGGGCGAGCGCCCGGCCGTTCACGACGCGACGCCTGGTCAGTCCGTCCCTTTCGCCGTTCATAACGAACAGGTATTGCACGTTCACTTGACTGCCGCCTTTACGAAGGAGGGTTCGCGCGGACTTGATGCAAATGATGTTGGAAGTATTGACAGGCCGATGTCAAGAAGAATTGTGACGGAGGGGGAAATGCATATCTGTCGTGATCCTTTTACGCGACACAACACCCCAAACCAGGACAATCAGGACTCTCGCCACACATGTCACTCGCATTTCTGTAAAGGAATTTGACAAGAAGTCTTACAGCCTGGCCGATACCCCCACCTGCAGTGACGACGTGCTGGAACGCGACAGTGCAAGAGTGACCGAAATCCGACCCTATTGCGAAAGTGGAGAAAGTAATTAAGATCTCAACTTGTGTCAGATAGTTTGTCAGAACGGGAAAGGAGGGTCATATGAGCATCCCGGCCGACGCCGTGACCCGAATGGTCCTCACCAACGACGGATCAACGACGCAATTGCTTTCCGCGTTACTCGGTGTACCGCTGCGCGTCCGTGTGCTCGACCAGCGGGGGCTGCCGTCCTCGCAAGTACGCCCCCGCGCGGCCGTCAAGGCACTCGTGGCCGGTGAGGGCGACGAACCGCTCGTCGTCCGCAAATCGCAACTCGTCCGCCCGGACGGCAGGGCCATCTCGGTCAACACGGTGATCATGACGTCGAGTCATCTGGTCGCCCGCAGCATCGTCGACGGCGGGGGCACCCCCCTCGGCCAGGTGCTGCAGGGGGCCGTCGAACAGCGTCGCGTGATCACCGAGACCGGCTGCCGGATGAGCGAATGGGGCGGTGTCGGCCGGCCCAGCGTCTACCGCTCGTATCTCGTCTTCGCTGGAGGCAGGCCATTCCTCCACGTCGAAGAGCAGTTCCACCCCGCGATCGTGACGCCCATCCGGGACCTCCCCCTTCTGGAGGAGGACCCCCGGCAGTGGCCCGCGAAGAAACGTCCAGCGCACCCCCGCCGAGGACCCGCGATGCAGACGTACATCAGCGACACCCTGGTCTCCCTCCCCCAACCCGCCGCATCCTCCCGCAAGCCGGCCGAATGAGCGTTCTCACACAGCGGCGCGGTGACGACGGTCTTCCCCCGTTGCTCACCGACCCGACCCGCCGCCTCCAGGGGCGCGGACGACCGGCGCCCAGCTCCCACAAGCGCAAGACCACCTACCTACCCGTCATCGTGTGCGCCGGCATCATGGGCATCACCATGGCCGACACGCTCGCCGCCACCCTCGGCGTGCCGCAACTCGCCGAGAGCGGCTTCGGCCCCAAGTCACCGATCGACGTCCAGTGGCTGCTGACCGCCTTCGCCCTCCCGTACGCGGCGCTGCTGCCCGTCGGGGGACGGCTCGCCGACGTGTTCGGCCCGCGGCGGCTGCTCACCATCGGACTGTCCCTGTTCTCCCTCGCGGCGTTCTGCACGGTCGTCACACCGATGTGGAGCCTGCTGCTCGCCGCCCGCGCCGCGCAGGGGCTCGGCGCCGCCCTCATGGTCCCCGCCTCGCTGGCGATGCTGCTGGCGACGGTGCCCACCACCCGCAGAGCCGCCGCCATCGGCGTCTGGAGCGCGTCGACCGGCGTCGCCGGCACGCTCATGTACGCCCTCGGCGGCTGGTTCAGCCAGAACATGGAGATCGGCTGGCGCGTGCTGTTCGTGCCCAGCGCGTTCCTCACCCTGCTCCTGCTCACGCTGTCGATGACGCTGCCCCGGCCGCCCCACACCCGCGGCGCGGTGCCCGACATCATCGGCTGCCTCCTGCTGGGCGCCGCCCTGGCGATGCTCACCTGGGCGATCGTCCAGTTCCCCCGGCGGGGCTGGGACCCGTACGTCATCGGCGCGGTGTCCGGGGGGACGCTGATGCTGCTGGCGACGATGGCCCGCTCGGCCTACCACAAGGCCCCCGCCATCGACCTCGGTCTGTGGCGCAAGGGCCGCTTCGCCCTGGCCGGAACCCTCTCGGCCCTGTACGGCCTGGTCTCCCTCCCGATCCTGGTGATCATGCCGCTGTTCCTCGGCCAGGCCATGTTCCGGTCGCCGGAGCTGATCGGCGCCGCCATCGCGCCCAACGCGGCCGGTGTCCTCGTCGGCAGCGTCGCCGCCGGCGGCCTGATCAAACGCCGGGGCCCGCGGGTGGTCATCTACCTGGGCGCAGTGGTGATCGCCGGCAGCTGCATCGGCCTGCTGCAACTGGTCATCGGCACCGGCCGGCCGCTCGACGTCCTGCAGGTGTGGTTGCCGCTGAACGCCGCGCTGGGCCTGGGCTTCGGCCTGCTCAACGCGGGCTCGTCGGCCGCCGCCGCGTTGACCGCCGGCCCGGAGCGCTACGCCACCGCGGTCGGCGCGACCATGTCCGTCCGCCAGGTGGGCGGCACGATCGGCATCGCCGTCACGGTGGTCCTGCTCGAACGCCCCTTGGTGGAGGCGCCGATGCCCGGCTACACGAGCGTCATCCTGGGGTCACTGGCCCTCGCGGTCTTCGCGGGCTGCCTGGGCCTGTTCTTCGGCGCCACGAAGCCCCCGGCCCCGGCCCGCTCTGCCAAACGCACCCCGAACCGCCCCGAAGCCCGCCCGGCCCCACGTCCCGAACCGCGCCAGACCGCCCGTCCGGCGCCACGCCCCGACCGTCCGGTCGCCCGCACGCCCGTCCACCCGCCGATCCCCCTGCCGCGCCGCGCCGTCCCCATGTCGACCCCCAAGTCGACCCCCATGTCGGTCCCCATGTCGGCCCCCGTGGAAGACGAGGTCGCCGCCGAGATGTTGCGCACCCTCAAGGAGACCACCAACCGCATCAACCTCATCGCCGACGTCCTGCTGGACCAGCAGCGACCGACGCGGTGACCCGCGAAACCAGCCTGCCCGGTGACCCGCTGCTCGCGTCACCGGGCAGGCTCTCGTGTCGGGTCAGGCGGTGATGCGCTCCACGACCAGGGGCAGCAGGCCCGGGTCGGTGTTCTCGGTCACCTCGTAGGCGCCCTCCAGCGACTCCAGTGCCCGCTCGAAGCGTGAGGTCTCGTCGGCGTGCAGGGTCATCAGCGGCTGGCCCTGCCGCACGATGTCGCCCGGCTTGGCGTGCAGGACGATCCCCGCGCCGAACGACACCGGATCCTCCTTGCGGGCCCGGCCCGCGCCCAGACGCCAGGCCGCGACGCCGACGCCCAGGGCGTCGAGGGTGGTCAGCACGCCCGAGGCGGGGGCGGTGATCTCCATCGTCTCGGCGGCGCGTGGCAGCAGGGCGTCGGGGTCGCCGCCCTGGGCGGTGATCATGCAACGCCAGGCGTCCATCGCCGAGCCGTCCTTGAGGGCGGTCTCGGGGTCCTTGCCGGAGACGCCGGCCGCCTCCAGCATCTCGCGGGCCAGGGTCAGCGTCAGTTCGACCACGTCGGCGGGGCCGCCGCCGGACAGGACCTCGACCGACTCCTCCACCTCCAGGGCGTTGCCGATCTTCAGGCCGAGGGGGCGGTCCATGGCCGTGAGGAGGGCCACCGTGCGCACTCCGGCGTCGGTGCCCAGTTCGACCATCGTGCGAGCCAGTTCGCGGGCGTCGGCCACGTTCTTCATGAACGCGCCGGAGCCGACCTTGACGTCCAGGACCAGCGAGCCCGTGCCTTCGGCGATCTTCTTGGACATGATCGAGGAGGCGATCAGGGGGATCGACTCCACCGTTCCGGTCACGTCGCGGAGGGCGTACAACTTCTTGTCGGCGGGGGCCAGGCCCGAGCCGGCCGCGCAGACGACCGCGCCCGCCGAGCGGATGACGGCGAGCATCTCCTCGTTCGAGAGCGAGGCCTTCCAGCCGGGGATCGACTCCAGCTTGTCGAGCGTGCCGCCGGTGTGGCCGAGGCCGCGGCCGGACAACTGCGGGACGTAGGCGCCGCACGCCGCCACCAGCGGCGCCAGCGGCAGGGTGATCTTGTCGCCGACGCCGCCGGTCGAGTGCTTGTCGGCGGTCGGGCCGTCGAGCATCGACCAGTCCATGCGCTCGCCCGAGCGGATCATCGCGGCGGTCCAGTCGGCGATCTCGCGGCGGTTCATCCCGTTGAGGAGGATCGCCATCGCCAGGGACGACATCTGCTCGTCGGCGATCACGCCGGACGTGTAGGCGTCGATCACCCAGTCGATCTGGGCGGCCGAAAGCTCGCCCCTGTCACGTTTGGTGACGATGATGTCGATCGCGTCGAATGCCATTACTTCCCCGAAAGATCGTCAGGCCCGAAGGCGAACGGCAGGAACCTCGCCATCGGCCACGGCCCCTCCGGCGTCTCCACCAGCAGGTCGGGGCCGCCGTGCTCGAACAGCAGCTGGCGGCAGCGCCCACACGGCATCAGCAGCTCCTCGTGCCCGTCCACGCAGGTGAACGCCACCAGCCGACCGCCGCCCGAGGCGTGCAGGGCCGACACCAGACCGCACTCGGCGCACAGGCCGATGCCGTAGGAGGCGTTCTCCACGTTGCAGCCGGTCACGATCCGGCCGTCGTCCACCAGCGCCGCGGCGCCCACGGGGAAGTGGCTGTACGGCGCGTACGCGTGCCGCATGGCCTCCCCCGCCGCGGCCCGCAAGGCGTCCCAGTCGATCGGCGTCATTTCGCCTGTCCCCTCCGATAAGGCAACCCGTCGGCGGCCGGCATCCGCAGCCGTTGCGAGGCCAGCGACAGCACCAGCAGCGTCGTCAGGTGCGGCGTGAACGACGTGAACTGCTCGGGGATCGTGTCGGTGACCGCGAAGACGACCAGCACCGCGATGGCCGCGATCCCGGTCAGCAGGGCGGCCCTGGACCGCTGCTGCTTCACGAACTGCCAGATCGCCACCGCCACCAGCAGCAGCGCCACGACCAGCAGCAGCGCGTGCACCGAGGTGCCGCCCTGCCGGAGCTGGAGCGCGTCGGTGTAGCCGAACAGGCCCGCGCCGGCCGCCAGGCCGCCCGGACGCCAGTTGCCGAAGATGACCGTCGCCAGGCCGATGAAGCCGCGTCCACCGGTCTGACCCTCACGGTAGGTGCCCGCCGCCACGATCGCCAGGAACGCCCCGCCGAGGCCGGCGAAGGCGCCGGAGGCCAGGACCGCCACGTACTTGTAGAAGTAGACGTTGACGCCGAGCGACTCGGCCGCGACCGGCCGCTCGCCGACCGACCGCAGGCGCAGTCCGAAGGCGGTGCGCCACAACAACCAGAAGGTCAGCGGTACGAGCAGCACGCCCAGCAGCGTGAACAGCGACACGTTCTGGGTGAGGCCGCGCAGCACCCCGGCCAGGTCGGAGATGAAGAACCAGCGCTGGGATTCCAGGTCTTGGAGCGGGCCGCCGATGCCGGGGATGGAGACGGTCTGCATCGCGGGGATGCGCGGCGACTGCGTGTCGCCGCCGCCCGACATCTCGGCGAAGACCAGCGTCGACAGGTACTTCGTCACGCCCAGGCCGAGGATGTTCAGCGCGACGCCGGACACCACGTGGTCGACGCCGAAGGTGACGGTCGCGACGGCGTGCAGGGCCGCGCCCAGCACACCTCCGACCAGGCCCGCGAGCACGCCCACCCAGGCGTTGCCGGTGACGATGGCGCCCCAGGCCCCGAACCAGGTGCCGAGGATCATGATGCCCTCAAGGCCGATGTTGACCACACCGGCCCGCTCCGACCACAGGCCGCCCAGGCCCGCCAGGCCGATCGGGACGGCCGCCATCAGGGCCGCGCCGATCGCGCCGCCCGAGGTGATGTCGTTGGCCCCGGTGACGACCCGGGCGACCGAGAGCAGGAACAGCAGCGCGAGCAGGCCCAGGAGGAGGATCTGCCAGGTCAGCTTGAACTTCCGCGTGGGGGGCGCGGCGGCCGGGGCGGCGGTCGTGGTGGTGGTCATGCCGTCGCACCTTCCTTCTGCGGGGTGGACGCGGCACCGGCCAGCTCCCGGCTGACGCGCCTCTGCTCGGCGGTGACGCGATAGCGGTGCGCGAGCTCGTACGCGACGACCACCGAGAGCACGATCACACCTTGCATGATCGTCACGATCTCCGGTGAGACGTCGTGGAGGTCGAGGATGTTGGCCGAGACGTCCAGGAAGGCCCAGAGCAGCGCGGCGAACACGATGCCGACGGGGTTGTTGCGGCCCAGCAGCGCGATGGCGATGCCGGTGAAGCCGAGACCCGCCTGGAAGTTCAGGTTGTAGGTGTACGACTCACCGAGCAACTGGGGCATCCCGATCAGGCCGGCCATGGCGCCGGAGATCAGCATCGCGTACACGATCATGCGTTTGACGTTGACCCCGCTGGCCACCGCCGCCGGCTCCGACTGGCCGGTGGCGCGCAGGTCGAACCCGAAGCGCATCTTGTTCAACAGCACGTGGAAGCCGAAGCCCACGACGACGGCCAGGATGAACAGGCCGTACACCTTCAGGGGCGTGTCGGGGATCAGCCCGAGGCCCGGCACCTGGCCGGCGGCCGGGATCGGCTTGGTGCCGATGTCGTTGCCCTGCCGGACGCCCCACACCTCCAGCAGCAGGTAGGCGCCGATCCCGGTGGCGATGGTGTTCAGCATGATCGTCGAGATGACCTCGCTGACGCCCCGGGTCGCCTTGAGCACACCCGCGATGCCCGCCCACGCCGCGCCGACGATCATCGCCACCAGGATGATCACGATCGGCAGGAACGGCGCGGGCAGTGTGACCGTGCCGCCGACCGCCGCCGCGACCAGCCCGGCGAGGCGGTACTGACCGTCGACGCCGATGTTGAACAGGTTCATCCGGAACCCGATGGCCACCGCGATGGCCGACAGGTAGTAGGTCGTCGCGTAGTTGACGATCTGCGCGAGCGAGCGGGGCTGCGAGCCGTACTCGACCATCGTGACGAGGGTGTCCAGCACCGGGTTGCCGGTGATGACCAGCACGATCGAGGTGATGAGCGCGGCGAACAGGATGGCCACGAGCGGCGCGGTCAGCGGCACCCACGCGCTCGGCTTCACCCGCCCGAGCAGGCGGTCGGTGAATGTCGAGCTCATGCTTCCTCCCCGGCGCCCGTCATCGCGGAACCGAGTTGTTCGGGGGTGACGGTCGCCGGGTCGAACTCGGCGACGAGGGTCCCGCGGTGGATGACCTTGAGCCAGTCGGACAGGCCGATCAGCTCGTCGAGGTCGGCCGAGATGAGCAGCACCGCGAGCCCCGCCGCGCGGGCGGTCCGCAGGTGGTCCCAGATGGCCGCCTGGGCGCCGACGTCGACACCCCGGGTCGGGTGGGCGGCGATGAGCAGCTTCGGCTCACCGCTCATCTCCCGGCCCACGATGAGCTTCTGCTGGTTGCCGCCGGACAGGGCGGAGGCCAGGACGTCGATCCCGGGGGTGCGCACGTCGTACTGCTCGACGATGCGCTGGGTGTCGGCGCGGGCGCCCCTGCGGTTGATCCACCAGCCCCGGACGTTGACCTTCTCCTTCATGTGGCCGAGGATCCGGTTCTCCCAGAGGGGGGCCTCCAGGAGCAGCCCGTGGCGGTGGCGGTCTTCGGGGATGTAACCGATCCCGGCCTCGCGGCGGCGCAGCGTCGTCCAGGACGTGATCTCCTCGCCGGCCAGCGTGATCGTGCCGGTGGAGGGCCGGATGCCCATGATCGCCTCGACCAGCTCGGCCTGGCCGTTGCCCTCGACCCCGGCGATGCCCAGGACCTCGCCCTTGTGGATGGTGAGGGTCACGTCGTCGAGCACCTTGCGCTCGCCCTCGGCGCCGATCGTCAGACCGGTCACCTGGAGCGCGACCACGTCGGTGACGGTCGACTCGCGGGTCTCGGGGCTCGGCAACTCGCTGCCGACCATCAGCTCGGCGAGCTGGCGGGCGGTCACGCTCGCGGGGTCGACCTCGGCGACGGTGGTGCCGCGCCGGATGACCGTGATCGCGTCGGCGACCTTCAGCACCTCGTCGAGGTGGTGGGAGATGAAGATGATGGTGATGCCCTCGCGGACCAGGCCGTGGAGGTTCTCGAAGAGCTCGTCGACCTCGTGGGGCACGAGCACGGCGGTCGGCTCGTCGAGGATCAGGATGCGGGCGCCCCGGTAGAGCACCTTGAGGATCTCCACCCGCTGGCGGGTGCCGACGCCGATGTCCTCGACCAGGACGTCGGGGTCGATGCCCAGGCCGTAGGCGTCGGAGATCTCCTTGATCCTCGTGCGGGCGGCGGCGAAGTCGAGGGCCAGTCCGCCCTTCCTCGGCTCGCTGCCGAGGATCACGTTCTCCAGCACCGTGAGGTTGTCGGCCAGCATGAAGTGCTGGTGCACCATGCCGATTCCGGCGGAGATCGCGTCACCCGGGGTGTGGAAGGTCACCGGCGAACCGTTGACGCGGATCTCGCCCTCGTCGGGGCGTTGCATGCCGTAGAGGATCTTCATGAGGGTCGACTTGCCGGCGCCGTTCTCCCCCACGATGGCGTGGATGTGCCCCTTCTGGACCGTCAGGCTGATGTCGCGGTTGGCGACGACGCCGGGGAACCGCTTGGTGATCCCCTCAAGCTGGACGGCGACCTCGGAGACGGTGGTCTCGGTGCTGATGCTGGCCTCCTGCGTAAGCGTGCCGAGAGGCCCGGTGGTGATCACCGGGCCTCTCAACGGTCACGTCGCCGTGTCATTCCTTGGGAACGGTGATCTCACCGCTCGAGATCTTCGCCTTGTACTCGTCGAGCTGCGTCTTGATGTCGTCGACCTTGCCGCCGGTCGTCGAGTAGTCGACGCCGCCCGCCTTGAGGTCGTACACCTTGGAGCCGGCCACCACGGAGTTGGTGGTGAAGCTCTTGATGAAGTCGAACACCGCGACGTCGACCTTCTTCAGCATCGAGGTGATGATGACGTCGGCGACGGTCGGGTCGGCGGTCTTGGCCTGGTCGGAGTCGACGCCGATCGCCATGCCGCCCGCGGCCTTGGCGGCCTCGAAGACGCCCGCGCCCGAACCGCCCGCGGCCTGGTAGACCACGTCGGCGCCGGCGTCGAACATGCCCTCGGCGGCGGTCTTGCCCTTGGCCGGGTCGCCGAAGCCGGAGAAGTCCGGCGGCTGGGTCAGGTACTTGGCCTGGATCTTGATGTCCGGCTTGACGGCCTTGGCGCCCGCCTCGAAACCGGCCTGGAACTTCTTGATCAGGGGGACCTCGACGCCGCCGACGAAGCCGACGTTGCCCTTGGTCGACTTCAGCGCCGCCGCCGCGCCGACCAGGAACGAACCCTGCTCCTCGGCGAAGACCAGGTTGGAGACGTTGGGGAGCTTGTTGGCCTCGTCGTCGACGATGGCGAACTTGGTGTCGGGGAACTCGGCCGCGACCTTGGCGACCGACGCGGAGTAGGCGAAGCCGACCGCGATGACCGGGTTGAAGCCGCCCGAGGCGAGCAGCCGCAGGCGCTCCTCCTTGGCCGACTCGGCCTCGCCGTTGCCGGCCTCCAGCTCGTTGATCTCGACGCCCAGCTCGGCCACGGCCTTGTCGAGGCCGGCCGCGGCGGAGTCGTTGAAGGACTGGTCGCCACGGCCGCCGATGTCGTACGCGAGCCCGACCTTGACGCCCGAGGCCGCGGGGGCCGACGACGCGCCGTCGGCCGGCGCGGCGCTGGGGGCGCCCTCGGTGGTGTCGCCGCCACCACAGGCGGCGGCGGCAAGCAGCATCGCACCGGCGGCGGCACCGGCGACGACCTTGCCAAAACGATTGCGGAGCAAGGTGGGACTCCCCTTCCGTGACGTTCACTTCCGTCGCACGCGCGAACAGAACGCACGGCAACCTGCACGGAAGATAGTTGTTCCGGAAGGATGCTCAAAACGCCAGCACAGCTCCGCAATCAGCCTGTTATGCAGCTCACGCCACCTTGTGACCGATCAGGCGATCGATCAGGCGAGCAGCGCCTCCGACTCCGAGCCCCGGCGGACCGTCGTGCGCTGGCCGTCCCACAGGGCGGTCAGGGCCGTCGCGGCCAGCACCCGCACGCCGACGCCCACGCAGCGCTCGTCGACGTCGAAGGTCGCCTGGTGGATGTCGAAGTCGCGCTTGTCGCCCGGGGTGCGCACGCCCAGGCGGGCCAGCGCGCCGGGGATCGACTCCAGGTACCAGGCGAAGTCCTCGCCGCCGAGCGACTGGGAGGTCGGGGCGGGCGCGTCGGGCCCGAGGACCTGGATCGCGGCGTCGCGGAACATCTGCACGCTCCCGGCGTCGTTGACCGTCGGGGGCACACCGCGCCGGTAGTCGAGCTCGGCCTCCACGCCGTAGGCGCCCGCGACCCCGTCGAGCAGTGCCTTGATCAGGTCGGGGGCGGCGTGCCAGGCCTCGTCCTCCAGGCACCGGACGGTGCCCTCGATCACCCCGTCCTCGGGGATCACGTTGCCGACCGACCCGGCCTGCACGCGGCCCCAGACCAGGGACAACGACGAGCGCGGGTCGACCCGGCGGCTGAGGGCCGCGGGGAGTTCGGTGACGATCTTCGCGAGGGCGTACACGAGGTCGGCGGTCAGGTGGGGACGGGCCGTGTGGCCGCCCGGCCCGCGCAGGCGGACGGTGAGCCGGTCGCACGCCGCGGTGATGCCGCCGGAGCGCAGACCGAGCTGGCCGACCTCCAGGCGCGGGTCGCAGTGCAGCGCGAACACCCGGTCGAGGCCGCTGATGCCGCCGGCCGCCATCACTTCGAGGGCGCCCTCGACGATCTCCTCGGCCGGCTGGAAGATCAGCCGGACCCGGCCCGGCAGCAGCCCGGCGGCGGCCTGGCGGGCCAGGAAGACGCCGGTGCCCGCGAGGATCGCGGTGTGCACGTCGTGGCCGCAGGCGTGGCAGCGGCCGGGCTGGAGGGACCGGTAGGGCACGTCCTTCTCGTCGGGCATGGCGAGGGCGTCCATGTCGGCGCGCAGGCCGATCGTGGGCCCGCCGCCGGTGCCGATGTCGCACAGGATGCCGGTACCCCGGGGCAGGATCTGGGGCTCCAGGCCTGCCCCCTTCAGCAGGTCGACGACCTTGCCGGTGGTGCGGTGCTCGTTGAACGCGAGCTCGGGGTGCATGTGAAGGTCGCGGCGCAGCGCGACGAGCTCACTCTCGTGAGCGGCGAGGAAGGCGTCGAGCTCCCCCGTCAGACCATGTCCCTCGGGAGACTCCGTCTCCTGATCATGTCCCTGCATGATCTGCTCCATCTGCCTTCCTCGCGGTGACGAACCGGTCTTGGGCCAGCTCGGTAACGGTCGCGTCGACAACGTCTTCAAGAGTTCCACCGGCGGCGATGATTCCCCGCTGCCGCTCGCACGAGCTGCCCTGGTCGAGCACGTCGCCCAGGACGGCCAGCTCATCGGCGCAGCCGAGCCGCTCGGCCACCGGTTCGAGTTCTCGCTGGAGTTCGTACAGCATGTCGCGCAGCGGGGCGGTCGAGCCCTTGTCGTCGGTGACGACGACGGCGTCCAGCCCGTAGCGGGTGGCCCGCCACTTGTTGTCGCGCACGACCCATGCCGCCGGGCTCGGAAGCTTGTAGCCCCGGTCGAGCTGCTGGTCGAACTGTGTCACGAGGCACTGGGACAGGGCGGTCACCATGCCGACCTCGCGGAGGGTCGGGATGCCGTCGAACATGCGGATCTCGATCGTGCCGAAGTCGGGGTGGGGCCGGATGTCCCACCAGACCTCTTTGATGCTCTTGATCGTGCCGGCACGAATCAGGGTCTCCATGTAGTCCTCGAACTCCGACCAGTCCGCCAGTAAATGCGGCGGCCCGGCCGTGGGCAGTGCCCCAAAAACGATTGCCCGGCTGGAGGCGAGCCCGGTGTCTTGGCCGCCCCAGAACGGGCTGGAGGTCGTCAACGCCAGGAAATGAGGCAGGTAGGCCGCAAGTGCGTTGACTATAGGAATGACTTTATCTCGTTCCCGTACCCCGACGTGAACATGTACGCCGAATGTTTGGATGCGCCATGCCAGCCACTGCATCTCCTCGACGAGTTCGAGGTAACGCTGGTTGGGCGAGTACTCCGCGTCCCGCCAGTCGCTGATCGCATGGGTTCCGGTGCAGGCCAGCGCGATGCCGCGCGGCTCGGCGACCTCCCGGAGCCGGTTCAGGCTCCGCTCCAGGTCCTGGACGGCCTCCGCCGCGGTGTGGCAGATGTCCGTCACGATCTCGATCTGCGACTGCATGAGTTCGTGCATGGCCTTGGGCCGGGCGTTCTCGCTCAGATCGGGCACCGCGGCGAGGATCTCGCGCGCGTCCTGCCGGAGTCTGCGCGTGTGCGTGTCGATGAGCTGTAGCTCCCACTCGACGCCCAGAGTCGCACCGCGGGACGGATTGAACTCGATCGGCACAACAACCTCCATAGTCCATCGTCTCAGGCACTCTCACCCGACGTGGCGTTAATCGGCCAAACCGAAAGCCCACATCTGATCAAGGCCCCTTGTGCATCGTGACCTCTCATCCCGAATCGGCCAACTGCCCCCAAACGGTCTTTCAACCAGTAGGGTCCAATGCGTACGCCTGCGATCTTTGGGGGATCTTTCGCGACATGCGTAGATGTACGAGTGCCCTCAGTCTCGCCGTGCTCACGGCCGGACTGGTGGCGGGCACCCAGCCGGCGGCGCTGGCGGCCGACGTGATCGGCGGGCCGCAGCTGGCCGGCACCGGGATCATCGTCCCGGCGGGGGTGCAGGCTCCGCCCAAGACCAAGGCGAGCTCGTACGTGATCGCCGACGCCGACACCGGCGAGGTGCTGGCGGCCAAGAACCCCCACGGCAGGTTCCTGCCGGCCAGCACGCTGAAGGCGCTGACGGCCCTCACGCTGATCCCGCTGCTCGACAAGAACAAGACGGTCAAGCCGAGCCAGGCCGCCGTCAACGAGGAGGGCAGCGCGGTCGGCCTCGTGCCCAAGCCGATCTACAAGGTGCACGACCTGCTCAGGGCGCTGATGATGGTCAGCGGCAACGACTGCGCCAACGCCCTGGCCGAGGCCAACGGCGGCATCCCCGCCACCCTCGCCGACATGAACGAGGTCGCGAGGAAGCTCCAGGCCAACGACACGGTCGCCAAGACCCCCAGCGGCCTCGACAAGCCGGGGCAGAGCAGTTCGGCGTACGACCTGGCGCTGATCGCCCGCGCGGGCCTGAAGCTGAAGGACTTCCGCGAGTACATCTCCACCAAGACCGCCAAGTTCCCGGCGCCGAAGGGCCACTACGAGATCGGCAACCACAACAAGATGTTGTGGACCTACGACGGCATGCTCGGCGTCAAGAACGGCTGGACGTCCAAGGCCTTCGGCAGCTTCGTCGGCGCGGCCAAGCGCGACGGCCACACGATCATCGTGTCGGTCATGCGCCACGAGGAGTCGTTCTGGAAGGACGTCGAGGAGCTGATGAACTGGGGCTTCGCCAACCGCGGCAAGAGCGCCGCCGTGGGCGCCCTGGTCGAGCCGCTGCCCGACCGGCCCTCCCCGGCGCCCTCGGCCCTGGCCGCCGAGAGGGCCCCGGTGCCCGAGGGCAACGCCGCCGTGTCGGCGCCCGACGCCCGGGAGAGCGGCTCGGGCATGATGGCCACGATCGTCCTGGGCGGCGGCCTGGTCGCCGGGGTGGGGCTGCTCGGCTGGGGCATCCGCCGCAAGCGGCGTCAGTCGCCGACGGCCTCGTCGTAGCCGTCGTGGGTGGCCGGGGCCGGTGACGGCTCCGGCGGCGGGCCCAGGGTGGCGGTGGCCGTCCAGGCCGCGGAGTAGAAGATCACCCGGGCCGACAGGTTGATCCACAACAACAGCCCGACCATGACGGTGAACGTGCCGTAGAGCGTGTTGTTCGACAGGGTGTGCGACAGCAGCAGCGTCGCGAACTGCTTGAGCACGCCGAACAGCACCGCGCCGACCACCGCCCCGCGCAGGATCACCTTGAACGGCTGGGCGGGCCGGGCCAGCCAGCCGAACATCACCAGGAAGACGAGGGTGTCGGCGGCCAGCGAGGCCGCGATGCCGGCGACGGCCAGCCCGGCCGTGCCCAGCCACGACTCCCCCATCCCGAACCAGTCGGCCACCGTGCCGGCCGCGCCGCCCGCCACGCCGCCGACGACGGTCGAGAGGATGGCCGCCAGGCCTATGAGGATCAGCGCGACGAGGTCGTAGAGCCTCGCGAGGAGGAAGTTGACCGGGGGCTCGCGGCTCATCCAGATGTCGCGCAGGGCGGTGCGCAGCGTGTCGACCGCGCCCAGGCCGGAGTAGAGCAGGCCGACGAGGCCGATGACCGTGGCGGCGCTGCGGGCCTCGGCCAGGTAGCTCAGGTCGAGCTTGTCGGCCAGGCCCGGGAGCTGCTCGTTGATCGCCTGGTTCAGGGTCGCCAGCGCGTCGGGCCGGAAGGTGACGACGTAGCCGAACACCGCGAAGGCCAGGGCGATGATCGGGAAGAACGACAGGAACGCGAAGTAGGTCACCGCGCCGGCGAGCCGGTCGCCGTGCATGATCTGGTAGCGGTGGACCGTCCGGATGAGGTGGTCGACCCACCGCCAGCGGATGCGGGCGCGCTCGGTTCTGTCGCGCGTCCACGCCTTGGCGGACTCGACCCACCTCATCAACGAACTGATCACGCCGGGGACCTACCCCGGGTGCGCTCAGTGAGTCGGCAGGAAGCCCATCGCGTCGCGGGCCTTCTCCATGGTCTGCTGGGCCACCGCGCGGGCCTTGGCGGCGCCGATCGCCAGCATGCGGTCGAGCTCGGCCTCGTTGGCGAGCAGCTTCTCGGCCCGCTCGCGGATCGGGGAGAAGGTCTCGATGACGGCCTCGGCGACGTCCTTCTTGAAGGTGCCGTAGCCCTGGCCGGCGTAGCGCGCCTCCAGGTCGGGGATCGGCGTGGCGGTCAGCGCCGACAGGATGCGCAGCAGGTTGGTGACGCCCGGCTTGTTCTCGTCGTCGGCGACGATGTCGGTGCCGGTGTCGGTGACCGCGCGCATGACCTTCTTGCGCAGCGTGCCCGGCTCCTCCAGCACGTCGAGGATGCCCTGGGGGCTCGACGACGACTTCGACATCTTCGCGGTCGGGTCCTGGAGGTCGGTGATCTTCTCGACCTCCTTCACGATGTACGGGTTGGGCAGCGTGAAGGTCTTCGCCCCGTAACGCGTGTTGAAGCGCTGCGCGAGGTCGCGGGTCAGCTCGATGTGCTGCTTCTGGTCGGCGCCCACCGGGACCTGGTCGGTCTGGTAGAGCAGGATGTCGGCGGCCTGCAGGATCGGGTAGGTGAACAGGCCCACCGAGGCCGAGCCCTCGCCGTATTTGGCCGACTTGTCCTTGAACTGGGTCATCCGGCCGGCCTCGCCCATGCCGGTCAGGCAGATGAGCATCCAGGCCAGCTCGGCGTGCTCCCTCACGTGGCTCTGCACGAAGACCGCCGACCGCTCGGGGTCGAGGCCGCAGGCGAAGAGCTGGGCGGCGGCGACGCGGGTGCGGGTGCGCAGCTCGGCGGCGGTCGGCGCGACCGTGATCGCGTGGAGGTCGACGACCATGTAGAACGCGTCGTGGGTCTCCTGCAGCGGGACCCACTGGCGGACCGCGCCCAGGTAGTTGCCGAGGTGGAACGAGTCCGACGTGGGCTGGATGCCGGAAAGAACACGAGGGCGAGCCATGACGTCATTCTTCCAGCAACCCCGGCCTGGTCGCGACGATTTACGCCTCCGGGGTGGCGGGGGTGACCCTGACCCGGGAGACCCGCCGTCCGTCCATCTCCGTCACCGTCAGGCGGGCTCCGGGCACCTCCACGGTCTCGCCCACCACGGGCAGGTGGCCCAGCCTCGCCATCAGGAAACCGCCGATGGTCTCGTAGGGGCCCTCGGGGAGCCCGATGCCGATCTCGGAGTGGGCGTCGACCAGGCGGAGCAGTCCCTCGACCTCGACGTCGCCCGCGATGCGGCGGATGCCGGGCTCCTCGTGGTCGTACTCGTCGCGGATGTCGCCGATCAGCTCCTCGACCAGGTCCTCCAGAGTGACGATGCCGGCGGTGCCGCCGTACTCGTCGACCACGATGGCCAGGTGGTGGCCCTCGTCGCGCATCTCCGACAGGGTGGCCAGCACCCGTTTGGTGCCCGGCACCTGCTTGACCGGGCGGATCGGCACCACCTCGGAGATCGGGTCGATCCGGCCGGTGAGCACCGGGTCGAGCAGGTCGCGCACGTGCACGAACCCGACGACCTCGTCGTAGGAGTTGCGGTAGACGGGGAACCGCGAGTGCGGCAGCGAGGCGACCAGCACCGCCGCCTCGGCCAGCGTGGTGTCGGCCGCCATGAACTCCACCTCGGTACGCGGCAGCATCACCTCCCGCAACTGCCGCTTGCCGGCCGCGAAGACCTCGGCGATCAGGTGCCGCTCGTCGGCGGTCAGCTCGGCGTGCCCGGCCACCATGTCGCGCAGTTCCTCTATCGTCATCGCCTCGCGGTCGGCCTTGGGATTGCCGCCGAGCAGCCGCACCACGCCGTCGGTCGACTTCGACAACGCCCAGATGACCGGCCGCGACAAGGCCGCGATCCGGTCGACGAAGGGGGCGACCACCAGCGCCAGGCCCTCGGCCCGCTGAAGCGCCAGGCGCTTGGGCACCAGCTCGCCGAGCACGAGGGAGACGTACGAGATCGCGAGGGTCACCACGAGCAGCGAGACGAGCGGCGCGGCCGACGCGGGCAGGCCCCAGCCCTCCAGGGCGGGGCTCAGCTCGCCCGCGAGCTTGTCGGCGCCGAAGGCGGCCGAGAGCATGCTCGCCACGGTGACCCCGATCTGGACCGCCGACAGGAACCTGTTGGGATCGCGGGCGAGCTTGGCCACCCGGGCGCCGCGGCGGCCGAGCTTCTCCAGCCGCCGCACCTGGCTCTCCCGCAGCGAGACCAGGGCCATCTCGGCTGCCGCGAAGTAGCCTCCGATCAGGATGAACACCAAGACGAGGGCGATGTTGGCCGCGAGACTGTTCACTGGAATGTTTCCGCCCTGGCGACTTCCGATGACGAGAGACCTGAAAGCGTACTCAGTGCGCGGCTAGGCTGGGGGTCGTACAAAAACGAACATAGTCGAACGGAATCCAACGTGAAGCTACTGGTTACCGGAGGCGCGGGCTACATCGGCAGCGTGACCGCGGCGCAGCTCGTCGAGGCGGGACACGAGGTCACCGTGCTCGACGACCTCTCGACCGGCCACGCCGACGCGGTGCCCGACGGCGCGCGGTTCGTCGAGGGTTCCTTCATGGAGCCGGGCGACCTGTCCGGGTTCGACGCGGTGCTCCACTTCGCGGCCAAGAGCCTGGTCGGCGAGTCCGTCGAGAAACCCGCACTCTACTGGTCGCACAACCTGGGCGGCACGCTCCGCCTCCTGGAGGCCATGCGCAAGGGCGGCGTCGGCCACATCGTCTTCTCCTCGACCGCCGCGACCTACGGCGAGCCCGAGAACACGCCGATCAGGGAGACCGACCCGACCCGGCCCACCAACCCCTACGGGGCCTCGAAGCTGGCCGTCGACACCACCCTGACCGCCTTCGCCGCCATGTACGGCATCGGCGCGGTCAGCCTGCGCTACTTCAACGTGGCCGGCGCCTACGGCCGCTTCCGCGAGCGCCACGTGATCGAGACCCACCTGATCCCCAACGTGCTCAAGGTCGCGCTCGGCGAGCGCGAGTCGATCAGTCTGTTCGGCGGCGACTACCCCACGCCCGACGGCACATGCGTGCGCGACTACGTGCACGTCTCCGACGTCGCCAACGCCCACCTGCTGGCGCTGGCGGCCTGTGAGAGGGGCGTCCACAAGATCTTCAACCTCGGCAACGGGGCGGGCTTCTCCAACCAGCAGGTCGTGGACGTCTGCCGCGAGGTCACCGGCCATCCGATCCCCTCGGCCATCGCGCCCCGGCGGGCGGGCGACCCGGCGGTGCTGGTCGCGTCGTCGGAGCTGATCCAGAAGGAGCTGGGCTGGCAGCCCGAGCACAGCGGGCTGACCTCGATCGTCGAAGACGCATGGCGAGCAGTTCGGTAATTGTCCGGATTCGCAGCGTGAAAATGTGATTGGGTCTCGGCTATGAGGCGAGTGCTGGCATATGCGGGAATCACGCTGCTCGTCCTGCTGGGCAGCCTCGCCTCCGCCGCGGGGGTGGTGTTCGCCACCGGCGGCGGCGCTTACATGGTCAACGGGTCGCCGCCCTGCCCCTGACCTTCAACGACGCCTGGTTGTTGCGGGGATGGCGGTCGCCGCGCCCCTGGGAGCGCACGATCGCCGTCACCGCGGTCGTGCCGCGCCGCACCGCCAGCCGGAACCAGGCCGTGCCTCCGGGCCGGATCGTCGGCACCACGCAGCCGGTCCGGCCGCCGCAGCGGGCCCCGTCGACGAAGACCATGGCGTCGCGCACCACCCGCGGCCCCCTGTTCCGCACGGCCGCGTGCACGGTCGTCCGGTGGCCGCTGCGCCGCGCGGCCGACAGCCGCACGGTCAGGTCGGCGCCCTCGTCGACCTTGGTGAACGACTCGGCCTGGTTGTCGGTCTCGCGGCCGTCGAGGACCTCGGAGACCAGCCGGGCCTGGGCGTGCAGCGGGCCCAGAGCGTCGGGGCGCACCAGGCCGGTGATCACCACCCCGCCCGACTTGCCGGCCGCCACGTCCTTGGACGACGGGCACACGACCTCCGAAAGGCCCCGGCCGGGCCGGCACTCGGCGACGTCCACGGCGACGATCGTGAAGTCGTCCGGGACGCGGACCGTCAGCGTGGGCAGCACCGCGTCGCCCGGCCCGCCGTTCTTCACCTGGACGCTGTAGGTCAGCGGCTGCCCCGGCTGGGCGACCTTGGGGTGGGCCTCGATCGACACCGACAGGTCGGCTCCGCCCCACTGGCCCCCGTGCCCGCCGGGCCCGGACGCGAGCGCGGGACCGGCGAGGACCCCCGAGACGAGGAACGCGACCCCCGCGACCAACCATCGACGCATGGACCAATTGAACGTGCGGGGCGTCGAGATGATCGTTCGGACACGCTACCGTCGACCTCATGGAAGGGACACGGGACGGCAAAGTCCGCGCCCTGCTCTACGACGTCACCACGGTCCTGCTGCTGACCTTCGGCGGCCTGCTGTTCGTCGTCGGCTGGCTGGCGGGCGCCTACCTGCTGCTGGCCTCCCGGCGCTGGCGTCCGTGGGAGAAGGCGCTCGGCCTGCTGGTGTGGCCGCTGGGCGTGTTGTGGGTGTACGTCGTCCCGCTGGTCCTGTTCAGCTGCGAGACCGTCGTGCTCGACGGCACGCCGTTCCGGACCACCTGCCCCGCCCACGCCGACTGGCTGACCCCGACGGTGATGGGGGCGGCGTTCGGCCTGGAGATCCTGGTGATGGTCGTCCTGCTGCTGCGGCCCCGGCGGCGGGATTAGCGGCAGGGCACCTTGACGGGGATGCTGCGGTCGGGGGTGAAGACCGCGTTGCCGAAGAACTTGGTCAGCAGGCCGCGGGCCGTGCCCGAGTCGAAGAGCTTCACGACGGCGTGCCGGACCGCCTCACACGTCTCGACGTCGCCCTTCGGCAGCCCCACCGAATAGCGCGCCGAGCCGACGCCGAGACCGAGCACCCGGTATTTCACCGGCTCGCGGTTGGCGAACCCGGCGAGCATGATGTCGTCGCCGGGGAAGGCGTCGACCAGACCGGTCCGCAGCATGTCCATGCACACTCCCGCGTCGGCGCCCTCGACCGGGTCCATGGCGATCCCCTGGCCGGCGAGCCACTTCTGGATCTCGCCGGCGTTGGTGCCGGGCCGCACGCACAGCCGCTTGCCCCGCAGGTCGGCGGCCGACCTGATGTCGGAGTCGTCGGCCACCAGCACGTCGTTGCGCGCCTGGTAGTAGGGCCCGGCGAAGGTGACCGGGTCGTTCCTGGACGCCTCCCAGGCGTAGGTCGCCACCACCAGGTCGACCGCGCCGCTGGTCAGCGCCTGCACCCGGTTGAACGCCGTCACCTCCCGGACCTCCACGCTCTTCGCGCCGAGCTCCTTGGCGAGCCAGCGGCCGACCTCGACCTCGAACCCCGTCGGCGGCTCGTCGCCGGGGCCGAAGCCGACGCCGGGCAGGTCGCCCTTGACCCCGATCGTGAGCTTCCCCGTACGTTTGGCCTTGTCCAGCACCGAGGCGTAGGGACCCGAACGGCTCGGCGCGGGGCTCTCCTTCGGGGCGACGTCGGGCGAGTTGACCATCAGGGTCACCACGACCGCGACCCCGCCGAGCACCATGGCGGCGGCCGCCGCCATCGACGCCGGGAGCCACCACTTCGTCCGCTTCGACGGCGACGGCGGCTTCTGCGGCGGCGCCGGCACCCGGAACTCCCGGGTCTGCTCGTCGACGTCCTTGGCCGTGAGGTCCTTCACCACGGGGAACGGGCCGGTCTCGGGATTGGCCACCAGGGCGCCCTGGGTCATCACCACGGTCGAGGCGTCGCCGGTCTCGGGGTGGCCGAGCAGCCGCAGCAGGATCTGCCCCGCCGTCGGCCGGTCGGCCGGCCGCTTGCTCACGCTGTCGGCCACCACGCCGCGCAGCGGCTCGGGGAGCGGGGTCAGGTCGATGTCGTGGTTGAGGATCCGGTTCAGCACCGCCGCGATCGACTTCGCCCCGAACGCGGCCTGCCCGGTGGCGGCGTAGGCGATCGTCGCACCCCACGCGAACACGTCGGTGAAGGGTCCGACGTCGTCGCCGGAGACCTGTTCCGGCGCCATGTACGCCGGCGTGCCGATCGCCCGGCTGGTGATGGTGCCCGTGGAGTCGAGCACGCGGGAGATGCCGAAGTCGACCACCCGGGGCCCGTCGGTGGCCAGCAGCACGTTGTCGGGCTTGAAGTCGCGGTGGATGATGCCCGCCTGGTGGATGGCGGTCAGCGCGGTCGCCGTGCCGACGGCGAGCCGTTCGAGGTCGTCGCCGCTCATCGGGCCCGACCGGTCGATCTGCTCGCGCAGCGACGGGCCGTCGATGTACTCGCTGGCGATGTAGGGGGTGTCGCCTTCGAGGTCGGCGGCGATCACGCGGGCCGTGCAGAAGCTGGCGACCCGCTCGGCGGCCCGCAGCTCCCGCGCGAACCGGGACCGGGCCATGGCGTCGCCGGTGAACTTGACGTGCAGCAGTTTCACCGCGGCCCGCTCACCCGACGGATCGGTGCCGAGGTAGACGGTCCCCTGGCCGCCCTCGCCGATCCGACCGGACAGGGTGAAGGGACCGAGCTGTTTCGGGTCCCCCGACCCGAGCGGCTCGATCATGAATGAATCCCACCGTTTTCGTCATCAATTGGCGACCCTGACTTTACGGCAAACACAAGAGCCGCCCACCGGGGAAAGGCGAGCGGCTCCAGGGGAAGCGAGACGCGGGCTGTGGCGCGCGTCGTGAATCTGCCCTAAGGACAGGTCAGGCCATCTTCTTCTGCAGGTTCTCGTCGAGCGTGGCCAGGAAGTCCTGGGTGGTCAGCCACTCGGCGTCGCCGCCGACCAGCAGGGCCAGGTCCTTGGTCATCTTGCCGCTCTCGACGGTCTCGATGCAGACCTGCTCCAGCTTGGACGCGAAGTCGACGACCTCGGGCTGGTTGTCGAGCTTGCCGCGGTGCTGCAGGCCACGGGTCCAGGCGAAGATCGACGCGATCGGGTTGGTCGACGTCGGCTTGCCCTGCTGGTGCTGCCGGAAGTGGCGGGTCACCGTGCCGTGGGCGGCCTCGGCCTCGACGGTCTGGCCGTCGGGGGTCATCAGCACCGAGGTCATCAGGCCGAGCGAGCCGAAGCCCTGCGCCACCGTGTCGGACTGGACGTCACCGTCGTAGTTCTTGCACGCCCAGACGTAGCCGCCCTCCCACTTGAGGGACGCCGCCACCATGTCGTCGATCAGCCGGTGCTCGTAGGTGATCCCGGCCGCCTCGAAGTCGGCCTTGAACTCACTCTCGAACACCTCGGCGAAGATGTCCTTGAACCGGCCGTCGTAGGCCTTCATGATCGTGTTCTTCGTCGACAGGTAGACCGGGTAGTTGCGCGACAGGCCGTAGCGCATCGACGAGCGGGCGAAGTCACGGATCGACTCGTCGAGGTTGTACATGGCCATGGCGACGCCGCCGCCGGGGAAGTCGAAGACGTTGAGCTCGATCGGCTCGCTGCCGTCCTTCGGGGTGAAGGTCAGGGTCAGCGTGCCCTCGCCGGGGACCTTGAGGTCGGTGGCGCGGTACTGGTCGCCGAACGCGTGACGGCCGACGATGATCGGCTTGGTCCAGCCGGGCACCAGGCGCGGCACGTTCGACATGATGATCGGCTCACGGAAGATGACGCCGCCGAGGATGTTGCGGATCGTCCCGTTGGGGGACTTCCACATCTTCTTCAGGCCGAACTCCTCGACACGGGCCTCGTCGGGGGTGATCGTCGCGCACTTGACGCCGACGCCGTACTGCTTGATCGCGTTCGCGGCGTCGATGGTGACCTGGTCGTCGGTCGCGTCGCGGTGCTCGATGCCGAGGTCGAAGTACTTGAGGTCGACGTCGAGGTAGGGCAGGATCAGCTGGTCCTTGATGAACTGCCAGATGATCCGGGTCATCTCGTCGCCGTCAAGCTCGACGACCGGACCCGCTACCTTGATCTTGGGCATTCGTGGGGTTCCCCTTCTGAACGAACATTTGCCCCGAAGTCGGGCATGGCCTGCGTCCTTTTTGAGGTCACTGGCCGACGAGGCTATCGGACGGCCGTGCCTGGTCGACGATGAGGTCGGAGGGATGGAGGTCGACCTCCAGCAGGACCCCGGCCGCCACCATCAGCAGCCCGAAAACGGTGAGGGTGAGGGTGTCGGTGAGACGCGACCGGACCGACAGGCCGCCGGAGTGACGCCGGGGCAGCAGCAGTCGCAGCACCGCGCCCGCGAGAAAGGCGGCGCCGAGCACGACGCCGCCCAACCAGGGTTCGGGGAGCTCGGAGATGAGGATCAGCCCGGTGGCCGCACCCGCGGCCACCATGACGTAGGCCCCCCAGGCCATGCGCCTCGCGTTGGTGTTGATGGTCGGTTCCGTCTCTTCTGCGTGAGCGGTCGTCACCGCTCGTCGATGTGGATCCACTTCTGGTCGCGCGCGCCGATGTACTCGCTGTCCGGGCGGATCAGCCGGTTGTCGGCGTGCTGCTCGATGACGTGGGCGGTCCACCCCGCCATCCGGCTGACCGAGAACACCGGGGTGAACAGGTCGGTCGGGATGCCGAGGAAGTGGTAGACCGTCGCGGCGTAGAAGTCGACGTTGGGGTAGAGGCCCTTCTCGGCGAAGACGACCTCCTCCATCTCCTTCGACATCCGATAGTAGGTGTCGTCGCCGGACGCTTCGCCCAGCTCCTCCGACATGCGGCGCAGATGGGTGGCCCGCGGGTCCTCGGTCTTGTAGACCCGGTGGCCGAAGCCCATGATCTTCTCGCCGCCGGCGAGCTTCGCCCGCACCGCCTCGGCGACGCCGCTCGGGTCGATCGTCTCCAGCGTGCGCATCACCTGCTCGTTGGCGCCGCCGTGCAGCGGGCCCTTGAGGGTGCCGATGGCGGCGACCACGGCCGAGTGCATGTCCGACAGGGTGGCCGCGCAGACCCGGGCGGCGAACGTCGAGGCGTTCATCGTGTGGTCGGCGTGCAGCACCAGGCACTCGTCGAAGATCTCGACTTCCCGGGGCGTCGGCTCCTTGCCGGTGACCTGGCGCAGGAAGTTGGCCGCGATCGACTGGTCGGGATCGGGCTCGGGGACCTCCACGCCCCGGCGGGCCGCGTGGAAGCGGGCCACCAGGATCGGCTGCAGCGCCGTCAGCCGGGCCGCCTTGCGCAGGTTCGCGTCGGCGGCGTTGGAGTCCTTGTCGGGATCGTCGGCGCTGGTCAGCGAGAGCAGCGTGCGCAGGGCCTCCATGGGCTCCTGCTTCTCGGCGATCTCCACGACGTTCTGCTCGACGAGACTGCCGAGCGTGCGCCCCCGCACGAGTTCCGCGCCGTATTCGGCGAGCTGGTTGCGGTTCGGGAGGGTGCCGTGCTGGAGAAGGTGGGCGGTTTCCTCGAATGTGGTACGGCCGGCCAGGTCGTGGATGTCGTATCCGCGGTAGAACAACAGACCGGCCTTGCCGTCGATGTCGCTGAGCGCTGTTGACGCGGCGACGACATCGGCGAGACCTTTGGTGGGCTTGTCTGCCATGAGTGTTTCCTCCGCTTATCTACCGCGAAAGTCTACCCGTGAGCTGGTAAAGCACCCTTTCCTTCGGGCAAGTTCCAAACGGGAGCCACGGCGGGCCTTCGGCCGTCCGCATCTCGCGTAGAGGTCCAGACCAATTGGGTGCCGATTCTGGTCAGGGCAAAGGCGATTCCCGATCCCCACGTTTGGGTAAGCCGCAGCTGATGTGAAAGTAACGGCGGGCTACCTGGGGAGGAACTGCCGTGGAGGGGCCGTTCATACGCATTGAGGACACCGGCGAGGTGGTGCCCTTGCGCCCCGAGATCACCACGATCGGCCGGGGCCGAGGTGCCGACATCCGGCTGACAGACCCGAGCGTGTCGCGTTTACACGCCGAGTTCGTCAGGCGGGGACCTTACCTGTACGTCGTTGACCTGGGCTTGTCCCGCAACGGCACACGGGTGAACGGCAGGCCGATCGCCCGGAGGGTCCTCGACGACGGCGACGTCGTCTCGTTCGGCGCCGCCCGCGCGCGCGTCGGCGGGATACCACGCGAAGACCTGGCGCCAGAGGTCGAGTTGCGGCGGGCAGCCGCACCCGAGCTCACCCGGCGCGAGGTCGACGTGCTGACGTCGCTCTGCCGACCGGCGCTCTCGGACGAAGCGTTCGTGGCGCCCGCGACCGCACGCGAGATCGCCGACGACCTGGTCGTCACGGAGGCCGCGGTGAAGCAGCACCTGCTGCGGCTCTACCAGAAGTTCCGCATTCCCGAGGGCACCAACCGGCGCACCCGCCTCGCCAACGAGGTGGTCGCGCTCGGCCTGGTCCGCCCGACCCCGGTCGTCCCGCCACAACGGGCGACCGAGGGAAGCGGAACTCCGGCGCATCCCGCCTCGGCCCCCACAGCGGGGCGCCGGGCGAGCTGAGCGAGACGCAGACGGCCGAAGGCCGGCTGTGTCTCGCGCTGTGAATCTGCCCGAAAGACAGGAGACGCAGACGGCCGACAACCGGCTGTGGCTCGCTGGAAATCTGGCCGATAGACACGAGATGGTCGCGGAGCTCGGCGAGGGGTCTCCGCTTCTAGCTCAGCAGACCCGCGTCCCGCTCCGCGGCCTCGACCACGTTGGTCAGCAGCAGGGCGCGGGTCATCGGTCCGACGCCGCCGGGATTGGGCGCGACCCACCCGGCGACTTCGGCGACGTCGGGTGCGACGTCACCGGCGATCTTCCCGTCGACCCGCGAGACGCCGACGTCGAGCACGGCCGCCCCCGGCTTCACCATCTCGGCGGTGATGAGCCCGGGCACCCCGGCCGCCGCGACGACGATGTCGGCCCGCCTCACGTGGTCGGCCAGGTCACGGGTGCCGGTGTGGCACAGGGTGACGGTGGCGTTCTCCGACCGCCGGGTCAGCAGCAGGCCGAGCGGACGGCCGACCGTGATGCCGCGGCCGATCACCACGACCTCGGCGCCGTTGATCGGCACGTCGTATTCGCGCAGCAGGTCGACGACCCCGCGCGGCGTGCAGGGCAGCGGGGCGTCGACCATGTGCACCAGCTTGCCCAGGTTGACCGGGTGGAGGCCGTCGGCGTCCTTGGCCGGGTCGATGCGCTCCAGCAGCGCCATCGTGTCGAGCTGGCGCGGCAGCGGGAGCTGGACGATGTAGCCGTTGCAGGCCGGGTCGGCGTTGAGTTCGTCGATGACGTCCTCGACCTGGCCAGGGGTGGCGTCAGCGGGCAGCTCACGCTGGATCGAGTTGATGCCGACCTCGGCGCAGTCGCGGTGCTTGCTGGCGACGTAGATGTGGCTGGCCGGGTCGTCGCCGACCAGGACCGTGCCCAGGCCCGGCGTGATGCCCGCCTCGGCGAGCTTGCCGACGCGCAGCGCCAGGTCGAGCTTGATCTTGGCCGCGGTGGCCTTGCCGTCGAGAATCCCTGCGCTCATGTCTTGGCCCCTTTAGTGGAAGAAATGACGGGTGCCGGTGAAGTAGAGGCTCACTCCGGCGGCCTGCGCCGCCGCGATGACCTCGTCGTCACGGATCGAGCCGCCCGGCTCCACGATCGCGGTCACGCCGCCGTCGACCAACACCTGCAGGCCGTCGGCGAACGGGAAGAAGGCGTCGGAGGCGGCCACCGAACCGGCCGCCCGCTCCCCCGCCCGCGTGACCGCCAGGCGCGCCGAGTCGACCCGGTTGACCTGGCCCATGCCGACGCCGACCGAGGCGCCGTCGCTGGCCAGCAGGATCGCGTTCGACTTGACCGAGCGGACGGCCTTCCAGGCGAACTCCAGATCGGCCAGCGTCTCGGCGGAGACCGCCGGACCGGCCTTCAGCTCCCACCCCGCGACGCCGTCGCCGGGCGCGTCGACGCGGTCGACGGTCTGCACCAGCAGCCCGCCGTCGATGCGCCGGAACTCGGCGGCGTTGCGGGGGCCCTGCGGGCAGGCCAGCAGCCGGAGGTTCTTCTTCTCCTTCAGCACGGTCAGGGCGTCGTCGGAGAACGACGGTGCCACGACCACTTCGGTGAAGATGGGCGCGATCTGCTCGGCCAGCTCCCTGGTGACCTCGCGGTTGACCGCGATGACCCCGCCGTAGGCCGAGACCGGGTCGCACTCATGGGCCTTGCGGTGCGCCTCCACCACGTCGGAACCCACGGCGATGCCACACGGGTTGGCGTGCTTGATGATCGCGACGGCCGGGGCGTCGAAGTCCCAGGCCGAGCGCCAGGCGGCATCGGCGTCGACGTAGTTGTTGTAGGACATCTCCTTGCCGTGGAGCTGCTGCGCGCCCGCCAGGCCGCCCGAGCCCGTCGAGTAGAGGGCGGCGCGCTGGTGGGGGTTCTCACCGTAACGCAGCACGTCTTTGAGGGTCCAGTCGGCGCCCATGAACGTCGGCCACTCGCCCTCGGGGGCGTAGACGTTGGCGAACCACGAGGCCACGGCCACGTCGTAGCTGGCCGTGTGGGCGTAGGCGGTGGCGGCCAGGCGGCGGCGCTCGGTGACGGTGAAGCCGCCCTCGCCGATCGCGGCCAGCACCGACGGGTAGGAGCGCGGGTCGACGACCACGGCGACCGTGCCGTGGTTCTTGGCGGCGGCGCGGATCATCGCCGGGCCGCCGATGTCGATCTTCTCGACGCAGTCGGCGTCGGAGGCGCCCGAGGCGACCGTCTCGCGGAACGGGTAGAGGTTGACCACACAGAGCTGGAACGGCTCGATCTCCAGCTCTTCGAGCTGGGTGACGTGATCGGGGTTGGCGCCGTCGGCCAGCAGCCCGGCGTGGACGCGCGGGTGGAGGGTCTTGACCCGGCCGTCGAGGCATTCGGGGAAACCCGTCAGCGACTCCACCTTCGTGACCGGGATGCCGTAGGAGGCGATGGCGGCGGCCGTGCCGCCGGTCGAGACGATCTCGACGCCCGCCGCTTCGAGGCCGCGGGCCAGGTCTTCCAGGCCGGTCTTGTCGTAAACCGTGATCAGCGCGCGCCGGATGGCGATCCGAGTCACTGTGTAGCCTCCTGTGTTCTGTTCAGAGGGTCGTGCCCAGACGCACCGTGCGCCCGGAGACCCGCCAGCCCTCGCGGGCCATCCGCCCGACCACCTCGACCAGCAGCCCCCGCTCGACGACCTTGATGCGCTCGTGGAGCGTCGCCTCGTCGTCGCCGTCTTCGACGGGCACCGCCGTCTGGGCGATCACCGGGCCGGTGTCGACCCCGGCGTCGACGAGGTGGACGGTGCAGCCGGTGACCTTCACCCCGTAGGCGAGCGCGTCGCGGACGGCGTGGGCGCCGGGAAAGGCCGGAAGGAGCGCCGGGTGGGTGTTGACCACCGTGAACCGCGACAGCACGGCCGGGCCGAGGATCTTCATGAACCCGGCCGACACCACCAGATCGGGTTTGTACTCGGCGATCTTCTCGGCCAGGGCCGAATCCCACGCCTCGCGGGACGTATGATCACTTACCCGCTCGGCGAAGGTGGGCAGACCGGCGCGCTCGGCGCGGGCCAGCCCCTCGATCGCCGGACGGTCGGCCCCGACGGCCACGACGGCCGCTCCGTAGGCCGGATCTGCCGCGACGTCGAGAAGGGCTTGTAGGTTGGTCCCCGAACCCGAGACGAGGACCACGAGCCGGGAAGACAGAGCGGTCTCCTTCGGGGAAGTGAACGGGTGCGTGACAAAGGGTATCGGTCACGCCGTCGTGCGGCGTGAAGGCCCTATCAGCAAGGCGGGAGATCGTGACCACACCACTGCAGACGGCCGCGGAGATGGGCGGGCGCCGGGCGCTGGCCCTCGCTCTCATGGCGCTGATCTTCACATTGTTCGTGCCGACGATGGGCCTGGCCCTGTCGGTGTTCGGCCTCGTCGTGGGCGTCCGCGACCTGCGCACGCTCAAGAAGGGCGGTCAGCCGACCGGCATGGCGACCGGCGCGGTGGTCATCTCCACGCTGGCGTTCCTGCTCGGCGGCGTCACCACGGCCGTGCAGGTCTACCTGGGGACCGAGCTGACGGCGTACACGGAGTGCCTGAAGGGGGCCGGCACCGTCACGGCGCAGACCGAGTGCTCCACCGAGCTGAAGACGGCGCTGGAGTCCAAGCTCGGCATGCCGTGGCCGGCGAACATGCCGCTGCCCGGCTAGTCGTCCTTGATGTTCAGATAGGTGACGTGGGCGCCGGTCGGGTCGTCGATCGGCTCCTCGTCGTCGTCGGGCCTGATCGGGGTCGAGCGTTTGCGGGCGAAGGTCTCGACGGCGTGGTCGTCGGGCTCGACGTCGCGGATCACCGGGATCGGGATGGTGTCGGCCTCGGTGGCGTCCATCCAGTGACCGGGCAGGGGCTCCTTCTTGGCCTTGCGCTTCTTCTTGACCTTCGTGACGACCTCGGCGAGCGGCTGCTGCGCGGGCGTGTGGGAGATCAGCCACCAGTTGGCCAGCCCGGCCGAGATGCCCGCCGCCACGCCGACTTCGAGGGTGACCGAGAAGGCCACCTCCCACGCCGACGGACCGACGGCGGCCATGCGGGCGCCGCCCAGCGGGCCGCCCGACAGCGCCGCCAGCAGCCCGGCGACCGCGCCCGAGCTCAGCCCGCAGACGAACCCCCACAGCGGCGCCGCCTCCAGTGACGGCGTGGGCGCGATGCGGGCGACCACCACCCCGGCCACAGCGCCGGCCGCGAACGGGATGGCCACCACGGCCATCAGCCACGGCGGCACCGGGCCCGACTCGGGCAGCGCGCCCAGCAGCGGCAACGACGGGATGGCCCCGAGTTTCACCCCGGTCGGCGCGACCAGCGTGCCGGCCCCGATGGCGAAGCCGGGTCCGGTGATGTACGACATCCCCCAGATCCCCGCGTTGAACAGGTAGAGCGCCTCGACCAGCGCCAGCAGCACCCCGCCCACCAGACCCGGTTTGAGCGCGTCGGTGAGCGCCTTGATCTCGCCGAACTTGACGGCGATCATGCCCAGCACCAGCAGCAGCCCGGCCGCGAGCATCAGCGACACGGCCACGAAGGTGCCCACCACGACCGAGCGCGGCCGTTCGGGCAGCAGCCGGACCATCGCCCGCCACGGCCCGATCGTGCGGGCCACCGCCACCGAACCGGCCAGGAACGCCAGCAGCAGGTGGCTGATCAGCGCCTCGGCCACGAACGGCTGGGTCACCTCGTTGCGGGCCACCAGCGCGATCATCCCGGCCAGCAGGGCGTAGGGCGCGGCCAGCGAGATGCCGGCGCGGGCGATCAGGATGAGCTGCGCCTTGCGGCGGGCGTTCGCCAGGTCCTTGGACGAGCCCTTCGGCAACCGCGCGGGCAGCCGCAGCCGCAGGTCGGCGTCTCTGGCCATCCACAACCCGGCACGGTAGAGCAGGGTGCCGGGCAGGATCATCAGGCCCAGCGGCAGCAGGCCGACCCGGCCGCCTCCCGGGATCTCGAACCCGGCGTGGTGGGCGGCCAGCCAGAGCTGGCAGGCGGTCCGGAACACCCCCGGCAGCCCCGCGCCGAACGTGCCGCGGGGGGCCGCGATCCAGCCGATCAGCGTCAGCGTGGTGAGGACCGCCAGGCCGATGCCGAGCGTGCCCGCCGCGGCCAGCATGCCCGAGACCGGCAGCGGACGCCGGTCGTCGTCGCCGAAGACGGCCCGGGGGACTGTCCGAATCTGGTCGAGAAGCGCCGTCACAGTAGCCGATGCTCTCAAGGGCGGGCCGTAACACGGTCACGCCGCGCCGATGGGCCGTCCCGTTTGTCCTCAGGAAAACGCGAGCCCCGGCGCGCTTGGCGCCGGGGCTCGCGGCTGGAATCTGCCTCGAACGAACAGGACTAGCGGTTCTGCATGATCTCCCGCATGAGACGGGCGGTCTCACTGGGGGTCTTGCCGACGCGCACGCCGACCTTCTCCAGGGCTTCCTTCTTCGCCTGGGCGGTGCCGGCCGACCCCGACACGATGGCGCCGGCGTGGCCCATCGTCTTGCCCTCGGGGGCGGTGAAACCGGCGACGTAGGCCACGACGGGCTTGGTCACGTTCTTCTCGATGTAGGCCGCCGCGCGCTCCTCGGCGTCGCCGCCGATCTCGCCGATCATGACGATGGCGTCGGTGCCCGGGTCGTCCTGGAACGCCTGGAGGGCGTCGATGTGGGTGGTGCCGATGACCGGGTCACCGCCGATGCCGACCGCCGTGGAGAAGCCGAAGTCGCGCAGCTCGTACATGAGCTGGTAGGTCAGCGTGCCCGACTTCGAGACCAGGCCGATGCGGCCCGGGGTGGTGATGTCGGCCGGGATGATGCCGGCGTTGGAGGCGCCGGGCGAGGCGATGCCGGGGCAGTTCGGGCCGATGATCCGGGTCTTGTTGCCCTTGGCGACGGCGTAGGCCCAGAACTCGGTCGTGTCGTGGATCGGCACGCCCTCGGTGATGACGACCGCGAGGGGGATCTCGGCGTCGATCGCCTCCTTGACCGCGCTCGCGGTGAAGGCCGGCGGCACGAAGATGACGCTGACGTCGGCCTTGGTCTTCTCCATCGCCTCGGCGACGGTCGCGAACACCGGCAGGCCCTCGTGGGTGGTGCCCGCCTTGCGCGGGTTCACGCCGCCGACGACGTTGGCGCCGGAGGCCAGCATGCGCACGGTGTGCTTGGTGCCCTCGGACCCCGTGATGCCCTGGACGATGATCCTGCTCTTCTCGGTGAGCCAGATGGCCATTACGCACCTACCGCGGCGAGTTCGGCGGCGCGCTTGGCCGCGTCGTCCATGGTGTCGACAAGTTCGACGCCCGGAAGGGCGGCGCCTTGGAGGATCTCGCGGCCCAGCGCCGCGTTGTTGCCGTCGAGGCGGACCACGAGCGGGCGGGTGACCGCCTCGCCCCGGTCGCCCAGCAGCTTGAAGGCGCTGACGATGCCGTCGGCGACCGCGTCGCAGGCGGTGATGCCGCCGAAGACGTTCACGAACACCGACTTCACGGCCGGGTCGGACAGGATGATCTCCAGCCCGTTGGCCATCACCTCGGCCGACGCGCCGCCGCCGATGTCGAGGAAGTTGGCCGGCTTCGGCGAGCCCGGGAACTGCTCGCCGGCGTAGGCGACCACGTCGAGGGTGGACATGACCAGGCCGGCGCCGTTGCCGATGATGCCGACGTTGCCGTCGAGCTTCACGTAGTTGAGGTGCTTCTCCTTGGCGCGCGCCTCAAGCGGGTCTTCGGCCGCCTTGTCGACGAAGACCTCGTGGTCCTTCTGGCGGAAGTCGGCGTTGGCGTCGAGGGTGACCTTGCCGTCGAGCGCCTTCACCTGGCCGTCGGCCGCGAGGATCATCGGGTTGACCTCGACGAGCGAGGCGTCTTCGTCGACGAAGACCGCCCACAGGCGCTCGATGAGCTCGGCGGCTCCGGCGAGCGACTTCTCGGGCAGCCCGCCGGCCTGCGCGATCTCGCGCGCCTTCGCCCGGTCGATCCCGTCGATCGGGTTGACCGGGATCTTCGCCACCTTCTCGGGGGCGGTGTGCGCGACCTCTTCGATGTCCATGCCGCCCGCGGCGGAGCAGATCGCGAGGAAGGTACGGTTCGCGCGGTCGAGCAGGAAGGAGAAGTAGTACTCCTCCGCGATGTCGCTCGCCTCTTCGATCAGGACCTTGTGGACCGTGTGGCCCTTGATGTCCATGCCGAGGATGGCCTGGGCCTTCGCCTCGGCGTCGTTGGCGTCGTCGGCCACCTTCACGCCGCCGGCCTTGCCGCGGCCACCGGTCTTGACCTGGGCCTTGACCACGACCCGCCCGGTCAGTTGTTCGGCCGCCGCCCGTGCTTCCGCCACGGTGTGCGCGACGATTCCGCGCGGCACCGGGATGCCGTACGCGGCGAAGAGCTCCTTCGCCTGATGTTCGAACAGGTCCACGAGGGTCCGTCCCTTTGAATGTCGAGGGCGCCACTGGACAGGGCGCCGTCGTCCTGCCTGGCATTTCCGCGCAGAAAGCCTAGCCCCAGGCCGTGCATGGCGCGGTCATAGGGGGGCGTTTGGGGGTTGCCGACTTTCCCGTTATGTACTAGAGCGTCCGGGATGGGGGTGTGTGGGCTCCCGGATACGTACCGAATGGGCGAGTCGGGCCCCGCTCAGACGGCGGCGGGGATCGTCGCCTTGACCCAGTCGACGATCTCGTCGGTGGTCGCGCCGGGGGTGAAGATGCCGGCCACGCCCATGGCGCGGAGCTCGGGGATGTCCTCCTCGGGGATGATGCCGCCGCCGAAGACGACGATGTCGGTGGCGTCCTGTTCTCGGAGCAGTTCCATCACCTTCGCGAAGAGGGTCATGTGGGCGCCCGAGAGGATCGACAGCCCGATCGCGGCGGCGTCCTCCTGGATGGCGGTGCGGACGATCTGCTCCGGGGTCTGGTGCAGACCTGTGTAGACGACTTCCATGCCCGCGTCACGCAGGGCGCGGGCGACGACCTTCACGCCGCGGTCGTGACCGTCGAGCCCGGGTTTGGCGACGACGATCCTGATCCTGGATTCCATGGTTCGCACTGTAACCCGGCCGCCCCGGAGGGCTCGGCCAGGCCGTGGTCTGACGGAGTTTGTTGGTGTTTCAAGTGTGAAGTTTGTGAAAAGACGCGATAAGTGATCGATCTGAGATAGATGTTCCGGCAGAATCCTCCCGTCCCCTCTCTCCCATTCAGGGGCTTATCCCGGAGGAACCCCCCAATGAGGCGAACCATCGCCATCGCGGCATGCGCCACGGCCGTCGCGGCCGTGACCGCTGTCGGCGCGGCGCCCGCGCAGGCCGCCGCCCCGAACCCCGTCGCCGCGCTCAAGGCGCAGTTCAAGACCGGGCTCGGCGTCAAGTTCAGCGACAAGTTCCTCGTCGGCAAGCAGATCATGACCCGACGGACGGGAACGTTCCAGTTCGGTCGCGCCGGCGTGGCCGCGTCGGACATCTCCACCAAGTTCAACCTCAAGGCCGCCGAAATCGCGGCGATGCCCGAGGACATCCAGCCGGTCCTCAAGCCCGAGCAGGTCATCAAGATCGGCTCGGTCGCCTACATCAAGGGCGGCATGTTCGGCAACTACATGCCGGAGGACAAGACGTGGCTGCGCGCCCCCGGTGGCCCCGCCGGTGGCCTGACCGCCATCTTCGGTCAGTTCCTCAACCCCACCGAGCCGATGACGCTGCAGAAGCTCGTGAAGAAGGCCAAGCGGACCGGTTCGGTCTACACCGGCAAGATCACCCTGGGCGAGGTCTACACGACCTCGAAGTGGATCCAGAGCTACCTGGAACGCCCCACGGCGGCCCAGAAGAAGTCCGTCGTCTCCTACAAGCTCTATGTGAACGCCAAGGGCCTGGTCACCCGCGTGGTCACCACCACGAAGGCGGCGACCCTCGGCCTGACCGGCATGCCGGTCATCACCGCCGACACCAAGTACGTGGGGTGGGGCGCGAAGGTCTCGATCAAGGCCCCGACCGAGGGCATCGCCGAGATCGACGAGCTCGACCTGAGCAGCCTGGAGGAGATGAGCGCTCCGTTGAGCAAGGTCGTCGGCAAGGCGGCCTGACCTTCTCAGGTCGTGCGTGACAACAACCGGCGGGCGTTGGCCGTGGTCAGCGCCCGCCAGTTCGCGTCGACCGACGCCACCTGGGCGGCCACCGCCGGGGGCGGCGTGAAGCAGTAGTCGCTGCCGTAGAGGACCTGGTCGGCGCCGAAGGCCTTCTCCAGGGCCGGCACCTGCCGGGGGAACGGCGTGCCGGCGATGTCGAACCACAACCGCCCGACCTGCTCGACGACCGACGGGTCATCGGGCGAGCCGCCGAAGAAGGCGGTCCGGAACAACTCCATGCGGTCGGACAGCAGCGGCAGCGTGCCCCCGCCGTGGGTGAAGATCCACCGGATGCCCGGGTGCCGTGTCAGGACACCGGAGAACACCAGGTCGGAGACGGTCCGGGTGGTGTCGAAGATGAACTCCAGCATCGGCCTCGGCCGCCCCATCGCGACCTGCTCGTGGTTGACCGGCGAGGTCGGGTGGACGAACACCACCGCCCGCCGCCGGTCGAGCTCCTCCCACAGCGGCTCGTAGGCCGGGTCGCCGAGATAACGGCCGTGGGCGTTGCTCATCAGGGCCACCCCGTCACTGCCCAGGTCGTCGAGGGCGTGCGCGAGTTCGGCCAGGGCCCCCTCGACGTCGGGCAGGGGCAACGAGGCGAAGTGGCCGAACCGGTCGGGCCGCCTTCCGGCCAGGTCGGCGGCGTATTCGTTGACCTGCCGCGAGAGCTTCCGGGCCGCGAGGTTGTCGCCGAAGTGGGTGCCGGGCGAGGAGACCGACAGGTACGACTTCCGGATGCCGTTGACGTCCATCAGGTTCAGGTGGTCGTCGGGGGTCCAGGCGGGCCATCGGGGCATGCCGTCGGGGGTGACGTGCCCGGCCTCGGCGGCTGCGGCGATGTAGTCATCGGTCACGAAGTGGGCGTGCACGTCGATCAGTTCGCCGGCCATGTGATCCTCGTCTCTCGGGTGTACGCGTCAGGAGATATCGCATTCCGCGCCCTCACGTCCCGCATTCCCGGATCTTGTTCACTCCTCCCCCGGATCCGGCGCCGTGACGTCCCGCTTCTCACAACACGGCCGGTTGCATGACGCCGCCCGTCCCATGGCGTGGCCGCTTTGCCGGCATTCGCCGGGAAGGCGGGCTTGACCATTGTCGTGACGCGCCGCCGCCTGGAGCGGGTCGTCGGCGCCGGATGCGGGGCGGGCCGGGGGCGGCGGACGGGGCCGGGGTGGGCGGAGCCGTAACGGGAGAAAAGACCCACCAGCGGGCGGAAGACGGCGAATCTACAGTTTTTCGAGGCTTCTCGCGTAGTGGGTCATGAGGGTCTTCACGCCCGCGCTGCCGAAGTCGATCTTCGCTCGGGTCTTCTCGCCCTCGCCCTCGACCTCGAGCACCGTGCCCAGCCCGAACTGGTCGTGGGTCACGCGGTCGCCCGTGGCGAACTGCACGGCGGGCTTGCCGCCGCGGCTGGCGGCCGGGCGGGTCTCGCGTTTGGTCGCGGCGCCCCAGGCGTTC
Organism: Herbidospora sp. NBRC 101105; assembly: GCF_030269205.1. Lineage (NCBI taxonomy): Bacteria > Bacillati > Actinomycetota > Actinomycetes > Streptosporangiales > Streptosporangiaceae > Herbidospora > Herbidospora sp. NBRC 101105. The sequence goes on from NZ_BSSX01000004.1 coordinate 123,828, forward strand.
TTCTTCGGGTCGTTGCGCCACTCGACCAGGTCGGCGGGCACCTCGGCGAGGAAGCGGGAGGCCGGGTTGAACGAGGGGGCGCCCCAGGCGGTGCGGACGGCGGCGCGGGACAGGTAGAGGCGCTTCTCGGCGCGGGTGATGCCCACGTAGGCGAGGCGGCGCTCCTCCTCCAGTTCCCTCGGGTCGCTCAGGGAGCGCATGTGGGGGAAGACGCCGTCTTCCATCGCGGTCAGGAAGACCACGGGGAACTCCAGGCCCTTGGCGGTGTGGAGGGTCATCAGGGTGACCACGCCGCCGCTCTCGCCGTCGGGGTCGGGGATCGAGTCGGCGTCGGCGACCAGGGAGACCTGCTCAAGGAAGTCGACCAGGGTGCCCTCGGGGTTGGCCGCCTCGAACTCGGACGCGACCGAGATGAGCTCGTTGAGGTTCTCGATGCGGCTTTCGTCCTGCGGGTCGCCGGAGGTCTCCAGCTCGGTGCGGTAGCCGGTCGAGGTGAGGATCTCCTCGGCCAGGTCGGAGATCGGCAGCTCCTTCGCCCGCAGGTCGTCGAGCAGGGTGACGAACTCGCGGATCTGGTTGAGCGAGCGGGTCGCGATGCCGGGGGCCTCTTCCGCGCGGCGCAGGCCCTCCCAGAAGGAGACGCGCTCCCGGGACGCGAACGCCTCGACCATCGACTCGGCGCGGTCGCCGATGCCCCGCTTGGGCACGTTGAGGATGCGGCGCAGCGACACCGTGTCGCTGGGGTTGGCCAGCACGCGCAGGTAGGCCAGCAGGTCTTTGACCTCTTTGCGCTCGTAGAAGCGCACCCCGCCGACGACCCGGTAGGGCAGGCCGGTGCGGATGAAGATCTCCTCGAAGACGCGGGAGGCCGAGTTGGTGCGGTAGAAGACCGCCACCTGACCGGGGGTGACGCCCTCGTCGTCGGAGAGGCGGTCGACCTCCTGGGCGACGAAGGTGGCCTCGTCGTGCTCGTTGTCGGCGACATAGCCGATGATCTTCGGACCGGCGCCCTGGTCGGACCAGAGGTTCTTGGGCTTGCGGCTCTCGTTGCGGGAGATGACCGCGTTGGCGGCGTTGAGGATCGTCTGGGTGGAGCGGTAGTTCTGCTCCAGCAGGATCGTCTTGGCCGACGGGTAGTCGCGCTCGAACTCCAGGATGTTGCGGATCGAGGCGCCGCGGAAGGCGTAGATCGACTGGTCGGCGTCGCCCACGACGACCAGCTCGGCGGGGTCGTCGACGCCGACGAGCTCCTTGATCAGCATGTACTGCGCGTGGTTGGTGTCCTGGTATTCGTCGACCATGACGTGGCGGAACCGGCGCCGGTAGTGTTCGGCGACCTCGGGGAAGAGCTGGAACAGCGTGACCGTGAGCATGATCAGGTCGTCGAAGTCCATCGCGCCGGCCTCGGTGAGGCGGCGCTGGTAGGTGCGGTAGGCCTCGGCGAGCGTCTTCTCGAGGTGGGTCTGCGCCTTGTCGGCGGCGGTCTCATAGTCGACCAGCTCGTTCTTCATGTTGCTGACCTGGGCGGAGAACGACCTCGGCGGGTAGCGCTTGGGGTCGAGGTCCATCTCGCGGCAGACCAGCGCCATCAGCCGCTGGGAGTCGGCCTGGTCGTAGATCGAGAAGCTGGTGGTGAAGCCCAGCCGCTTGGCCTCGCGGCGCAGGATGCGGACGCAGGCGCTGTGGAAGGTCATCACCCACATGGCCTTGGAGCGCGGGCCGATCAGCTTGTCGACCCGGTCTTTCATCTCGCGGGCGGCCTTGTTGGTGAAGGTGATCGCGAGGATCTCGCCCGGGTGGACGTCGCGCTCGGCCAGCAGGTAGGCGATGCGATGGGTCAGGACCCTGGTCTTGCCGGAACCGGCCCCCGCGACGATGAGGAGCGGGCCGCCCTGATGGACGACGGCCTCCTTCTGCTGGGGGTTGAGGCCGTCAAGCAAGGGATGGGTCACCCGTCTAGCGTAGGGCCGCGCAGCGACAGTTCGCTCAAGTGAACGAACATCTGCGATCGACTTCTGGAGGACACATGCTGGACGCCGCTGATATCCGGACCGTGCTGGTGGTGACCGCCCACCCCGACGACATCGACTTCGGCGGCGCGGGCACCGTCGCCTCGTTCACCGACCGGGGCGTCCAGGTGGTCTACCTGCTGGCCACCTCGGGTGACGCCGGGGGCTTCGACCGGGCCGTCGACGGCGTCGGCATGGCCGAGCTCCGCCGCGCCGAGCAGGCGGCCGCCGCCAAGCACGTCGGGGTCGCCGACATCCGCCACCTCGGCTACCCCGACGGGGCCGTCGAGGCGACGCTGGCGCTGCGCAAGGACATCGCGCGGGTGATCCGGCAGGTCAGACCCGACCTGGTGATCACCTCGACGCCCGAGCGCAACTACCTGAGGCTGGGCCCGACCCACCCCGACCACCGCGCGGTCGGCTCGGCCACCCTCGACGCGGTCTACCCCGACGCCCGCAACCCCTACGCCTTCCCCGACCTGCTCGCCGAGGAGGGCCTGGAGGCCTGGACGGTCCGGGAGGTCTGGATGATCGGCTCCCCCACCCCCAACCACTGGGTCGACGTGACCGCCACCCTCGATCGCAAGCTCGCCGCCCTGCGCGCCCACGAGTCGCAGACCGGCCACATGGACGACCTGGAGGGCTTCGTCAAGGGCTTCCTGGCGGCCAACGCGCAGGCCGGGGGGCTGCCGGAGGGCACGTACGCCGAGGCGTTCCACATGGTCTCAACCGGCTGAGCGGCGGGTCCTGCGGGCGTCCATCCGGCGGGCCCCGCGAGCGGCGACGAAACCCAGCGAGTTGGTCGCCAGGTGCAGGAGCGCGGGGGCGAGCAGGCCACCGCGCCGGCGCAGTTCGTGGAAGCCCAGGCCGGCCAGGGTCGTGGTCGCCACGGTCCCGGCGACCAGCCGGGAGGCGCCCGCCCCGGCTGCGGCCGGGTTGGCGCGGGCCATGTCGAGGGCGGGCAGCACGTGCCAGAGGCCGAACAGCAGGTTGGAGGCCACCGAGGCGGTCCGGGGCTTGAACGAGTGGCCGAACAACTCCGGGAGCACCCCCCGGAAGGCCACCTCCTCCAGCAGGACCGTCCCGACCGGCACCTGCAGCAGCGCCTCCTCGAACAAGCGGGCCCGGGTCAGCGCCAGGGCCCGTTCGTCCATGAACAGCCGCCGCGTCGGGGGCAGCAGCACGCCGCCGGTGTAGCCGGCCGCCACGGCGGCGGCCAGGCCGCCGCCGATCAGCGCGCCCCGGGCGGGTGAGGCGAAGCCGAGGTCACGGGCGCCCGCCCCGGCCCGGCGGGCGATCAGGAGCAGCGCGCCCGTCGCCACCGCCGAGGTCAGCGGCGCGTAGCGGCGGGCCACCGTGTTGTTGAGGAGGTTGGCCGCGGCCAGCACCCCGACCGCCGCCCCGAGTGCCGCGCCCGGTCGCCGGACCCGTCGCGGCCGGGCCTGTCCACTCGCCATCGTGTGAGCCATCCGGTAGATCTGCCCTTTCAGCAGGCCCCGACGCCGCTTTCCAGGCCGCGCGTGAAGTTGAGCTGCCGCTGCTGCGCGGTCCCGTGGGCGCCCGGCTCCCACCAGGCGTCGGTCGGGTCGCCGGCCGCCTCCAGGTTCGCCATCAGCTCGGCGCCGTCGCCCTCCTGCGCCTGGAGGCGGTCGCCGTCGATCAGGCCCTTGAGGGTCCCGCCGGCGTAGCAGTCGGCCTGGAGCTCGGCCTGGACGGAGAACTCGAAGTTCGACATCAGCTGGTTCTGCACGGAGTGCCCGAACTCGTGCGGGATCACCACGTAGACGGCGCCGTCGCCGAGCTGGTCGTACAGGCTCTGCAGCCAGGTCGCGTCGTAGGCGATGAAGTGGCCGTCGGGGCAGTAGAAGGCGTTGTTCGGCACGGCGGCCTGATCGCCGCAGGCCGGGCCGTCGTCGCCGTTGTACTCGACGAACCGGCTGATCGGCTGGTACGTGCCGCCGGAGGCGGTGAACTGCTGGGTCCAGAACTCCTCGGTCAGGCACCGGGCCAGGCGGACGTCCTCGGAGAAGTTCTCGCCCTTGACCTCGCAGTCGGAGGCCGGGGGGTCGGTGGGCGGGTCGAGGTCGGTCTCGATCTGGTCGGGCGTGGTCACCTCGGGAGCCGGTTCGGCGCCGGGATCGGGGGCGGTCACGGAACCGCACGACATGGTGCTCGACAGGGTCAGGGCCAGGAGGGAGATCGCCAGGAGCCGGGGTAATTGCACGCCCTCATCCTGCCCGCCCAAAGACGGATATTTCTTGAGAAGCCCGGAGTTCTAGCCCCACTGGTGAACGGGCTCGTTGGTGTGCATGTTGGCCATGTACTCCAGCGTCATCCGGCGCAGGCCCTCGTGGCCGCCGCCGTGTTCGCGCACCTTGCGGACCTGCCAGGTCGCGCCGGTCACCCCGGTCAGGCAGCGCTGCTCGATGATGCCGAGCAGGCGGTCGCGGCACTTGGGGTCGCAGCCCCACAGGTTCAGGCCGTCGTGGGCCAGCGGCAGCAAGCGGCGCAGGATCAGCTCCGCGGCGGTGACCTCGCCCATGCCCGGCCAGTAGAGGCGGGCGTCGATGCCGTGGCGGGCCGCCGCCCGCAGGTTGTCGGCGGCGGCGGAGAACGACATCTGCGTCCAGACCGGGCGTTCGGCGAACGGCAGCACGCGCATCAGGCCGTAGTAGAACGCCGCGTTCGCCAGGATGTCGGCCACCGACGGGCCGGCCGGCAGGACCCGGTTCTCGACGCGCAGGTGGGGGAGGCCGCCGGAGATGTCGTACACGGGCCGGTTCCAGCGGTAGATCGTGCCGTTGTGCAGGGTCAGCTCGCTCAGCGTGGGCACTCCCCCGGCCTCCAGGACCATGGCCGGGTCCTCGTCGTCGCAGAGCGGCAGCAGCGCCGGGAAGTAGCGGTTGTTCTCCTCGAACAGGTCGAAGACCGAGGTGATCCACCGGTCGCCGAACCAGACGCGGGGGCGCACGCCCTGGGCCTTCAGCTCGTCGGGCCGGGTGTCGGTGGCCTGCTCGAACAGGCTCAGCCGGGTCTCCCGCCAGAGCTCCTTGCCGAACAGGTAGGGCGAGTTGGCGGCCACGGCGACCTGCGGCGCGGCGATGGCCTGGGCGGCGTTCCAGTGGGCGGCGAAGTTGCGCGGGCTGACCTGCAGATGGAGCTGGACGCTGGTGCAGGCGGCCTCGGGGGTGATGCTGTCGGCGTAGGTGTGCAGGCGCTCGACGCCGTCGATCGCGATGCGCAGGTCCTCGCCCCGGGCGGCGAAGATCTGCTCGTTCAGCAGCTTGTAGCGGGGGTTGGCCGACAGCGTGCCCTCGGAGAGGTCGCTCTCCTTCAGCGTCGGCAGGATGCCGACCAGGACCATGTGGCCGCCGACCGTCCGGGCCTGCGCCTCGGCGTGGTTCAGGCTGTTGCGGACGGTCTGCTCCAGCTCGACCAGGCCGGGGCCGCCCAGCTCCCGGGGCGCGACGTTTATCTCGACGTTGAACTGGCCCAGCTCGGTGTCCCAGTCGGGCGCCGAGATCGCGTCGAGGACCTCGGCGTTCTTCATCGCCGGCTCACCCCGGTCGTCGACCAGGTTCAGCTCGATCTCCAGCCCCGCCAGCGGCCGCTCGGCGTCGAACCGCGCCTCGCCGAGCATGCGGGCGAGCACGTCGAGCGAGCGCTTCAGCTTGTCGCGGTAGCGCCGCCGGTCGTCGCGGCTGAAGTGCGTCGCGGGTACGTCACGCCCCATTTGTGAAGCCTGTCACACCCGGCGCGCTCAGACCAGTCGGCGTGCGGTGGCCCAGCGGGACAACTCGTGGCGGTTGGAGAGCTGGAGCTTCCTGAGCACCGAGGAGACATGGGTCTCCACGGTCTTCACGCTGATGAAGAGCTCCTTCGCGATCTCCTTGTACGCGTACCCGCGCGCGATCAGCCGGAGCACCTCCCGCTCACGCTGCGTCAGGGAGTCGAGCTCGGGGTCGATGGGCGGGGCCTCGGTCGAGGCGAACGCGTCGAGCACGAAACCGGCCAGGCGGGGCGAGAAGACCGCGTCGCCGTCGGCCACGCGGGTGATCGCGTCGGTCAGCTCGGCGCCGCTGATCGTCTTGGTCACGTAGCCCCGCGCGCCGCCCCGGATCACGCCGATCACGTCTTCGGCGGCGTCGGAGACCGACAGCGCCAGGAACCGGACCTGCGCCCCCGAGCCGAGCACCCGGCGCAGCACCTCGACGCCGCCGCCTCCGGGCATGTGCACGTCGAGCAGGACCACATCGGGTTCGAGCTCGGCGATCGTGGCCACGGCCGACTCCACGTCCTCGGCCTCGCCGACCACCTGGATGGAGGGGCCGAGCTCGGCCCGCACCCCCGACCGGAACAGCCGGTGGTCGTCCACGATCAGCACTCTTACCGTCTTCATGGGGTGGTCCTCTTCATCGTCAGCATGATCTCGGTGCCCTCGCCGGGGGCCGTCTTGACGCGGGCCGTGCCGCCGAAGCGCTCCATCCGGCCGATGATCGACTGGCGGATGCCCATGCGGTCGTCCGGTACGTCGTCGAGCACGAACCCCTTCCCTCGATCCCGGACGAAAACGGTGGCCTCGCCGGGTTCGACCTCAAGGTAAACCGATACCACGGGCGATTCGGAATACTTCGCCGCGTTGACCATCGACTGCCGGGTCGCGTGGACCATCGCCCGCAGGCCGTCGTCGAGGTCGCAGTCGCCGACGCAGACGATCTCGATCGGGACGCCGTGGGCGTCCTCCTCCTCGGCCGCGGCCCGCCGGACGGCGGCGGCGAGGGTGGCGTCGGCGTCCTGTTTGGGCATGTAGAGCCAGTTGCGCAGGTCGCGCTCCTGGCTGCGGGCCAGGCGGGTGACCTCGCGGGGGTCGTGGGCGGCGCGCTGGATCAGGGTCAGGGTGTGCAGCACCGAGTCGTGGACGTGCGCGGCGACCTCGGCGCGCTCCTCCTGCCGGATCCTCTCGGTGCGCTCCTTCTGCAGCTCCCGCCACAACCCGGCCAGCCACGGCGCGGCGATCAGCGCGACCCCGCCGAGCACGACCCCGGTGAACACCAGCCCGGTGCTGGCCTGGGCGAGCTGGTCCTGCGCCGCGAGGAACCCGATGACGCCGACGCCGACGAGCAGCAGGCCGATGCCCGACCGGACCCAGGTGGCGCGCACCCGGCCGACGGTCGAGGTCATCCACTTCTGCCGCCGGCCCGGCTCGGCCTGCTGCCACAGGATGAGCGAGCCGATCCCGCCGACGGCGATGGGCCACATGGCGAGCCCTCCGGCCGCCGCCCCGCTGACCAGGGCGAGCGCCCCGAAGGCGAACCCGAGCAGGCCGTAGGCGGCCACCTGGCCCCAGTCGCGGCTGCCGTGGGGGTGTTCGGTCTGCTCCGTCGCGGTGAACATCCACAACGCGGCGTACGCCACCACCCCGACCCCGTCGAGGATCGTGAGCAGCACGAACGCCAGCCGCAGCACGACCGGGTCGAGGCGCAGCTGGGCGGCGGCCCCTTGGGCGACTCCGGCGACCACGCGCCCCGCCCGGGGCCTCATCAATCTGGGGGACGCCTCGGCGGCGCCAGGGTTATCCGACATTGCTCCTGCATCGTCACATGTCGTCTCGCGCGCACGCATCAGGGCGAGTCCCTGAGAAGGCTTTCAGGGACGTCCCCGATGGCGGCCATCCCAGGAAAACGGACAGGATGGGCACCATGACCGAGGCACCACCCGAGGAGATCCCGCTCGCCCGTTCGTCCGACGGGCGCATGCTCATGGGCGTGTGCGCCGGGATGGGCCGCTTCACGGGCATGGACCCGGTGCTGTTCCGCGTGGGCTTCGCGGTGCTGCTGCTGGGGTCGGGCATCGGCTTGTTCCTCTACATCGCGGCCTTCCTGCTGATGCGGGAGCCGGGCGGGGGCCCCGGCCACGTGGAGCAGTGGACGCGCAGGATATTCGACCCCGAGACCGTGATGGCCCTGCTCGTGGCCGTCTTCACGGTCGGCCTGATCATCAACCTGGCCTCGGGGGGCATCGACCGCGGCACGATCGTGGTGGGGGTGCTGCTGGCGATCACGCTGCTGGCGGCCCACGCGCGGGGGGTCGACGTGCTCGGGCTGGTCACCTCGCTTCCCGAACGGCTGTCGGGGCGGCGGGGCACCACGAAGATGGAGCCGCCGCCCGCCGCCGACTCGGCGTTCACGCTGGGGGCCTTCACCGCGGGGGCGACCGGCGGGAACCTCCGGGAGACGGTGCGCGAGTCGTTCCGCGAGTCCTACCGCATGTCGTTCGGCCGCTATCCGTCGGAGAGCTCGGCCGACGGCGATCGGGAACCGGCGGCGGAGGCGCCGGAGGCGCAGCGGCCCACGCGGGAGTATCCGCGGACCCCTCCCCGGCCGAAGTCGCCCGACGGCTACCGGCGGTTGTCCGATCTGGCCTACGAGGCCAGGCAGGCGGCCTACGCGGCCGGCGACGCGTTCGCGCCGCACGGGCCGTTCGCCAAGCGGGCGCCGGCGCCACCGCCGCCGCCACCACCGCGCCCCAGGGCGCCCAAGCCGCCCAAGGCGCCGAAGGCCAAGAAGCGCAGGTCCTTCGTCGGCGTCCTGACATTCGTGCTCGCAATGATCGTTGGAGGGGTCATGGTCGCCGTGCAGCAGCCCGGGGCCGATTCGGTGAGTCTGCCGATGGTCGGCGGGGCGGTGCTGGCCGTCATCGGAGGGGGCCTGCTCGTCGCCGCCTGGTTCGGCCGGGGGGCCGGGCTGATCGCGCTCGGCGTGATCGTCGCGGTGGCCCTGGTGATCGGCACGTCGGTCACCGGCATCTCGAAGAGGGTCGGCAGCTACTCGTGGCACCCGACCACCGTCGCGACCGCCGCCCGCACCTACGCCGTGGGCGTCGGGGCCGGCGAACTCGACCTGACCGACCTCGAACTCGCGCCCGGGACGCGCGTCAGGTTCGACGCCTCGGTGTCGCTCGGCCAGCTCACCGTGGTCGTGCCGCCCGACGCCGTCATCGAGGTGCACGGCACCACCCGCCTGGGCGACATCAAGATCGACCACCACGTCAGCGACGGCGCCGACGTCCGGATCAGCCGGGTCCTCAACCCGGTGACCGGCCCCGACGGCCTGGCGGCCACGATCGAACTGTACGTCTCGGCGGGCGTCGGCGACGTGGAGGTGCGCCGTGGCGCCTGACGTGCCCGAGCGGAACGACCGCAAGAGAGCCCACCGGACCGACTGGATGGCGCTGCTGTGCGGCCTGCTGTTCGTGGGGGTCGGGGTGCGTTATCTGACCGACCCGACCCCCGACCCGGCGATCATCGGGCCCATCCTCATCGGGGGGCTGGGAATCGCCGGAATCGCGGGAATCCTGGCCAAGGTGATCCGGAAGCGGTGACCCGGGGGTTGATCTGCGACTACGCAGGCGTACGTTCGTAGTTTGGCGGTAGTTGTCTCCGGAGCGCCTTTCAGAGAACGGAGTCGAGCCATGCGATTCGAGCACGAGTTCACCGTGCCGGTCCCGGTCGACCAGGCGTGGTCGGTCCTCCTCGACGTCGAGCGGCTGGCCCCCTGCCTCCCCGGCGCCACGCTCGACTCCGTCGAGGGCGACACGGCCACCGGGAGGATGCGGGTCAGGGTCGGCCCGCTCACGGTCAACTACCGGGGCACCGCCCGGATCGCCAATGTGGACAAGGACACCCGGACCGTCGAGGTGGTCGTCGAGGGCGCCCACGCGACCGGCGCGACCGAGGCGGCCATGACCGCCCGCCTGCTGGAAGACACCGCGGGCACCCGGGTCACGCTCGTCACGACGTGCGCGACCGACCTGCCGCAGCCGGTGCTCGACGACGTCGGCGCACGGTTCGCTGCCAACCTGGCCGCCCTGATCGAGGGGCGGCGGCACCTGACGGTCGTGCCCGATCCCGTGCCCGAGTCCCATCCGCCGGGCACCCTGCGCACCTCCCGAACGGCCGAGGAGGAGGCCTTCGACCTGCGTGAGGCCGCCGGGGCGTCGCTGGTCAAGCGGCTGGCCCCGGTGGTGGGCGGGCTCGGGGCGATCGGGCTGATCGTTTACGTCGTCCGGCGGTGGGGCCGCCGGTAAGTCGTCGGCAAAAGATGACTACAGAGGGCAATCGTCCGATTTCGTGGGGGAACATCCCATATCAGTGATTTTCATCTGATATGGGGGTGGGTATGGCGGCCCGACCGGCTGTGAGTGTGGTCGTGATCACCTACAACGACGCGGCCCGCCTCCCGAGGGCCGTGCGCTCCCTGTACGCCCAGACCCTCCGCGACCTGGAGATCATCGTCGTCGACGACGCCAGCACCGACGACACCGCCGACGTGGCGGGGCGTTTCCCCGGGGTGCGCTACCTCCGGCTCGACCGCAACTCCGGCGGCTGCGGGGCGCCGCGCAACGCGGGACTCGACGCGGCGCGGGCGCCCTACGTCATGTTCCTCGACAGCGACGACGAGCTGCCGAGACACGCCTGCAAGGCGCTGCTGACGGAGATCGAGCGCACCGGCGCCGACTTCGTGGCGGGCCAGATCATGCGCCACTACGAGGCGAGCGGGACCGGCGCGCCCTACTACCCGGAGTTGTTCCGGCGCAGGCGCGTGGTCGAGGGCATCCGGGCCGAGCCCGAGCTCTTCCTCGACGGCTTCTCCACCAACAAGATCTACGACGTCGAGTTCCTGCGCGAGCACGACCTGCGCTTCCGCGAGGACCTCCACTACGAGGACCACGTCTTCACCGCCCGCCTCTACGCCCGCGCGCGGCGGTTCGCGGTGGTGCCGTGGCCCGTCTACCTGTGGCACCGGGCGGCCGGCGAGAGCACGTCGATCTCCCTCAGCCTGCGCGACGTCGCCAACGCGCGGTCCCGGGTGGCCGCCGCCGAGGCCGCCGACCAGGCGCTGCGCGACGCCGGGATGGGCGACCTGGTCGCCCACCGCCAGTCCCGGTTCGTCCGGCAGGACCTGCGGGTCTACCTGAACGTGCTGCCCCGGTTCGACGCGGTGTGGGCCAAGGAGACGGCCGCCGTCCTCCGCCCCTACCTGGAGCGCCTGGAGCAGGGTGTGCTGGAGCGGGCCGACCCGATGACGCGGGTCTGCGGCGAGCTGCTGCTGCGCGACCGGGTCGAGGACCTGTGCGTGGCCGCCCGCAGCCTGACGGGCCCCAAGGCGCCGCCCCGGCACGCGGTCAGGGCCGACGGCCTGACCTACTGGGGCACCGAACCCGACCCGGCCTTCGAGATCACCACGATGCGGCTGGCCGAGTTGCCCTACTCGCAGGCCCGGCTGCGCCACGAGGTGACCGAGATCGCCGCCGCCGGCTCGGTCCTGACGATGTCGATCACCACCTACGACCCCTTCGGCGTCGTCGGGCTCGACGACGTGGCCGACCTCATCGCCAGGAAGCACCGGACCCGGCTGATCCCGCGCCGCCAGCCCGACGGGACGATCCAGACGGAGGTCACCCTCGACCTGGCCACGATCCCGCCGGGCCGCAGCGGCGCCTACGAGCCGCGCCTCGGCTTCACCCGCCCGCTCGACGGCCACACCACCAGCGACCCGCTGCTCGTCGGCGCGAACCTGGAGCCCCTGACGCTGAAGATCAAGGGGTACGAGATCACCGCCCGCCCCCTCGGCGACACCGCCACGTTGCGGCTGCACTGGCGCAGGACCGGCCTGCTGCGGGCCGTCGCGCGGCGGCCGTCCATCCGGCCGCACGCCCTGCGCGCCGCCGGGCTCCCGGCGCGGTTGCGGAGGAGGCTGGCCGCCAGAGACGTGAAGCTGGCCGTCTACAAGGTGCTGATCCGCGTCGTCCCGCGCAAGAAGGACCTGGTCCTGTTCGAGTCCGACTGCGGCCGGGGCTACACCGGCCATCCGCGCTACATCCACGAGGAGCTCCTCCGCCGGGGGTCGAAGCTGCGCGCCGTCTGGTCGCGTTCCTCGGGCGTGTTCCCCGCCCACGTGACCACGGTCCGCCGCATGAGCTGGCGGCACGTCTGGACCATGGCCCGCGCCGGATGGTGGGTCGACAGCCACGGCATGCCGCTCGGTTTCCCGAAGCCGCGCGGCACCCGCTACCTGCAGACCTGGCACGGCCAGGGCATCAAGTCGATCGGCCTGGACGCCCCCGACCTGCGCGGCGACTTCCCCGGCCCGCGCGAGGAGTGGCGTGCCAACGTGGCCCGCTGGGACGCCCTGGTCTCCCCCGGCGCCGAGTTCGAACGCACCTTCATCCCGTCGAACGAGTACGCCGGGCCCGTGCTGCGGCACGGCTCACCGCGCTGCGACGTGCTGTTCCACGGCGACCCCGAGGCGGCGGCCCGGGTGCGCAGAGAGTTGGAGATCCCCGCCGCCAAGAAGATCGTCGTGTACGCCCCCACCTACCGGGACCTCACCCGGGGCGCCTCGGTCCGGGCCGACCTGCACGAACTGGCCGCCGAACTGGGCGACGAGTGGGTCCTGGTGCTGCGCACCCACCCGATCGAGAAGCACGTCATCCCGCAGGACCTGCGCTGGTTCGCCCGCCAGGCGGGCGGCTACCCCGAGGTCAACGACCTGTTGCTGGCCGCCGACGTGCTGGTCACCGACTACTCGTCACTGATGTGCGACTTCGCCGTGACCGGCAAGCCGATGGTCTTCCTCGTCGACGACTGGGAGACCTACCGGAGAACCGAACGCGGCAGCCAGTACGACCTGCCCGAGATCGCCCCCGGCCCCTGCGTCACCACGACGCGGGACCTGGCCGCCGCGATCCGCGACCCGTGGAGCCCCGAACGCTACGCCGCCTTCCGCCGCACGTGGTGCGCCGAGGAGCGCGGCCACGCGGCGGCGCGGGTCGTGGACGCGTTCTTCGAGGGCGTGACACCCGAGATGCCAGTCGCCGTGATCCCGCAGCCGACGGAGGCCGCCCTGTGAACACCGTCTCCTTCGCCTGCCTGGACGCCGACACGCTCGGCGGCATGCAGCGGGTCACCCACACGCTGGCCCAGGGCCTGGCCCGGCGCGGCTACGACGTCCACGTGATCGGCCTGCACATGTCGGACGACCCGGTGACCTACGTCGAAGACCCGGCCTACGGCCGCCACGAGCTCAACCGCGGCCCCCGCTGGGGCCTGGGCGCGACCAGACGCGCCCGGCAACTCCTGGACGGGATCGCGCCCGGCCTGCTCGTCATGACCTCACCGGGGGTGGTCAGCCGCCTGTCCGGCCTCCTGGGCGGCCACCGCGGCATCGGCCACTACCACGGCTCGTTCGCCCACGCCCGGGGCACCTGGCACTTCGGCGCGGTCAAGGCCCACTACGGCCACCTCGACCAGGCCGTCTTCCTCAGCGAGGACGACGCGTGGCGTTTCTCGGAGGAGGCCCTGCTCCCCAACACCTGGCACATCCCGAACCCGCTGCCCGGCTGGCCGCACCGCCCCTCGCCGCTGCGGAGGACCCGGATCCTGGGCGTGGGCCGCCTGACCGGCGTGAAACGCTTCGACCGCCTCATCTCGGCCTTCGCCCGCGCGGCCCGTCCCGACTGGGAACTCCACCTCATCGGCGACGGCCCCGACACCGACCGCCTCATGCTGCACGCCGTGACCGAGGGCGTGTCGCAGCAGGTCGTGTTCCGCGGCCGGATCCCGGCGGGCGAGATGCCGACCGAGTACCGCGCCGCGTCACTGGTGGCCCTGTCGAGCGACCACGAGGGCTTCCCGCTGGTCCTGGGCGAAGCGGCGGCCTTCGGCATCCCGGCCGTGGCCTTCGACGTGTCCGGCGGGGTCCGCACCCTGATCGACGACGGCGTGACCGGGGTGCTCGTCCCCCCGGGCGACGTGACGGCCCTGGCGACGGCTTTGGCGGAACTGATGGACGACGCGCCGAGAAGAGCCGAGATGGGCGCCGCCGCCCGCGCCCACGCGGACGCCTTCCGCCTGGAACCCGTCCTCGACCAGTGGGAACACCTCTTCGCCCACCTGAGCCGCTAGGCGACCTTCACCGAGTGGGAGCCCACATTGATCGTGACATCGAGGTGTCCGCCGAGCGCGGCGGCGTAGGCCCGCAGCGTCTCCAACTCCATGACTTCGAGGTTGCCGTTCTCGATCTGGGAGATTCTGGACTGGGAGACGCCAAGGATCTTCGCGATGTCCGCTTGCGTCTTACCGAGGGATTTGCGGAGTTCCCCTAGCTGATAGCCGGCGACATACGCGTCTTGCAGGGCACGGGCCTTCGCCTGGCGTTCGGGATCGGCCATCTCAGGATTCAGACGATGAGCCTCGGCTTTGACGTCTTCCCACCGGCGGGCTTTCATCGATCAGCCTCCTTTTCCAGCTTCGCCCGGTATTCGGCGTAGCGTGCCTCAGCGAGCGGTATGGCCTTGTCATGCCAGCGGGACCATTGTCCTGCCTTGTCACCGGCGACCAGGAAGATCGCCGACCGGTCGGGGTCGAAGACGAAGAGCAACCGGATCTTCGATCTCCCTGTCGAGTCGGGCCGCAGCTCTTACAGGTTCGGAAGACAGCTGTGCTCGAGGGTGTCGACGAGAGGCCGCCCCAGGGTCGGACCGGCCTCGGCGAGCTGATCAATGGCGTCCTCGATCAACTCCACGGGCTCCAGAAGGACGACATCCAGATCATGCACGGAACATAACCTCAGACTAATATACCTGAGGGAGATTTCCCAGGTCGGAGCCCCAGGAAATCTCCCCCGTTACGACGATTCGACCAGGTGCTCGCGTGGCAGAGGGGGTAGCCCGGCCAGTGCCCGTTGGCCCGAGGTCAGCAGGGCCGGGAGCGGGCCCGGTTCCCACAGCCGGATCAGGCGTTCGCGGCCCGTGCGCTTCAGCCGGGCGCCGCGCCGTTTGGCCGCCGTCGTGCGGTAGGCCGTGCGGTGGTCGCGGGTCGCCTTCGCTGCGCCGCTCAGCTCGTAGCCGTGGGACTCCAGGCGGGAGCCCAGGACGGTCTCGCACAGGGAGATCTGCCAGGGCTCCAAACGGGTGGACCAGCTGCCGCTGCGGGCCGTGGTCACGGCCGTGTGGGTGTTGGCGTGCCAGACCTTGTGGGCCGGCACGGCCACCTGGGCGACGTGCCGGGGTTCGCACATCGCCGGGTCGTAGTCCTCGCCGATGAAGCCGCACAGGCGCTTCAGGGCGAGTTCCGGGTCGGCCGTCAGGTCCTCGTACCGGAGTTCGTGGTAGGAGCCGGCGGGGAGGTGGGCGGCGTGGTGGCGGCCGAAGTCGATCGCCTCGGCCCAGTTCGCGATCGCGTGGTAGACGTCCAGTTTGTACCAGGGCATCTCCAGCAGCGAGGCCACGCAGTCGCGGCCGTCGCGGACCAGGTGGATGAACTGGGCGTCCGGGAACAGGCGCAGCAGCATGCCCACGTGCTTGAAGTAGCTCGGGCGCTTGTCGCCCCACCTCGGCTTGCCGAAGCGGGCCGCGTAGTCGCGGAACACGGTGCCCAGGACCGAGCCGAGCGAGCCGGGGGCCGCGACCGCGTGGTCGACGTACTCGGTGCGGTCGAGGCCCAGTTCGCGGAACTTGGTGTCCTTCCCGCCGGCCACCCATTCGGCCAGGCGGCGCCGGTTGTCCGGACGCCGCATGTCGCCGTGCCGGCGCCGGGCGTGGTAGGCCTGGATCATGAAGCGGGTCTCCGGCGGGACCGCGATCCGCGGGTGACTGTGCAGCATGAGCTGCAGCATCGTGGTGCCCGAGCGCGGGCAGCCGATGACGAAGACCGGCCTGTCCAGGGTCGCCATGGGGTCAGGAGCCCAGCCCGGACAGCTCGCGCTGGCCGTCGGTGAGCTGCGCGGCGACCGGGCCGGCCTCACGGAAGCGGTTGAACCACTCCGTCACGGCCCGCTTGCGGTACCGCCGCTTCCAGTAGGCGGCCGTCTTCTCGTACGCCGCGACGTGCTTGCGCTCGGCCTTCGGGGCGCCGGTGAGCTGGTAGCCGTAGGAGGTCAGGCGCTCGCCCATGACGGTCTCGCAGAGCGAGATCTCCCAGGGCTCCAGGCGGGTCGACCACGTGCCGGCGCGGGCGGTGGTGACCTCGCCGCGGGTGTTCTCGTGCCACGACTTGTGCGACGGGATCGTGTCGGCGACCTTCGACGGCTCCCGCATCGCCGGGTGGTACTCCTCGCCCAGGAAGGAGCACAGCTTCTTGAGCTCCAGCTCGGGGTCGGCCGTCAGGTCCTCATAACGGAGCTCGTAGTAGCTGTCGGGGCCGAGGCCGACCTTGCGGCCGAAGTCGATGGCCTCGCACCAGCGGTTGACCGCCTGGTAGATGTCCTCCTTGAACCAGGGCATCTCCTTCAGCGAGGCGACGCAGTCACGGCCGTCGCGCACGATGTGGACGATCTGGCAGTCCGGGAACATCGCGATGAGCGCGTCCATGTGCTTGATGTACGGCGGCCGCTTGTCGCCCCAGCGCGGCTTGCCGTGCTGCTCGCCGTACATCTTGTAGACCAGGCCGACGACCGAGCCCAGCGAGCCGGGCCCGGCCACGGCGCGCTCGATGAACTCGTGCTTGTCGATGCCCAGGTCGCCGAACTGGGTGCGGTGGCCGCCGGTGACCCACTGCGCCATCTCACGGCGGCGCTCGGGGTTGCGCAGGTCGCCGAAGCGGCGGCGCTTGAGGTAGGCCTGCACGAGGATGCGCGTCTCCGGCGGGATCGCGATGCGCGGGTGGGCGTGCAGCATGAGCTGGAGGAGCGTGGTTCCCGAGCGGGGGCACGCCACGATGAAGATCGGCCGATCAGACAAGCACTTTCACCCTTTCCGGTACGACCCGGTCGGCCTCACGGGCCGCCAGCCAGGTGCGGTAGACGAGAGCGGCCTCGAACGCGGTCAGCAGCGCGCCCGTGGCGAGCGCGGACCAGAGCATCGCGGCCGCCCCGAACAGGGGCGCGACGACGAAGATCGCCGCGTGGAACTCGATGCCGCTCATGAGATGGGTCCGGACGCGGTGCCGCGCGAGGAACAGGCGGAACCGGTCGAACCAGGGGAATCTGCGGCGGAAGGCCGACTGGAGATCGACGACGGAGCCGTCGCGGACGTCGGCCAGCGGGTCGGCCAGCAGGACGTCCTCGACGAACACGGGGTCGCCGCCGGTCGCGGCGCGCACCCGGTCGCGGGAGGCCTCCCTGACCCTGAGGAGCTGGGGCCCGTTGACATACCGGAACAGGTCCAGGACCACGATCCCGGCGGCCAGCCACAACGCCCACAGGGCGCCCTCGCCGAAGGCGAAGCCGAACGCGCATCCCGCGACGCGCACCCGGTCGCCGACGTAGTCGAGCCAGAGGCCGAAAGAGGTGCCGCTGCCCTTCAGCCGGGCGATCTTGCCGTCCATGCAGTCGACGGTGAAGCTCAGGTAGAACAGCGCCGCGCCCGCGGCGAGCTCACCGGCCGCGAAGCAGGCGGCCGAGGCGACGCCGAGCAGCATCGACAGGCCGGTCAGCCCGTTGGGCGTGATCGAGGTGTGGTTGGCGGTCAGGAGCGCGAGCCGGCACGCGACCGGGTCGACCGCGAAGACGGTCCACCAGGAGTCCCGTGGCTTGCGCGTCGCCAGTATGTCGTCGAGCGTGAAGCCCCCCATGAACGTAAGAATGACTACGTTCGGTAGTCGTCAACGGCTTCTTCTGGGCTCCCCAGAGCATCTCGTTGCCACTTCTTGACCATTGCCCTGACGTGGGCAAAGCCCCCGCCAACGCCCTCAGGCGTCCGGTAGGGTCGCCGCATTCTTCGGGGGGAGAGCCATGCCGGTGTCTACGTTGTACCGACAGCTTCACAGCCGCCTGACAGCGCGCGAGCCGATGCCGCCCAAGGTGGCTCTGATCAGGCAGGACGCCAGTCCCGCGCAGGCTTCGCGGGAGACGTTCGACCTGATCTGCCGATCACTGTCCGGATCGGCGATTCCGTTCTTCTGTGTACGGCCCATGCGCGGCCGTCCACCGGTCATCGCGGTGCGCACGACGTACCGGCAGAGGGCCATCAGGTCGTTGGCCCGGCACGGGCTCTACGGCGCGCGGCTGCCGGGAGGCCGGCACAAGGTCAACGAGCTGGGCAAGATCCGGCAGTTGCGCCGCAACGACATGGGTGACGCCAAGGCGATCCGCCTGTGGCTCTACTACGCCAGCCCGTCACGCACCCTCACGCTCGGCCCCGAGTCGGGCGTCGACCTGGAGTTCTGGCAGCGTGAGGGCGAGATGCTGGTGGCGCCGCGGCCCAACCGCGTGTGCGAGGCGGTGCCCGTCCACGAGGAGACCGTCGACGCGCCGGAGTCGCTGTTCAACCGGCTGGTGTCGGAGTCGGCGCGGGTCTATCCGACGCGCCCGGAGTTCACCCGCCGGCTGGTCGACGACGTCGACTTCCCGATCGACGCGGTCTACACCTGGGTCGACGGCAACGACCCGGAGTGGCGGGCCCGCAAGGAGCTGGCGCTGACCGGCGGCCTGAGCGACCTGGCCACGAGCGAGGCCCGTTTCGTCAGCCGCGACGAGCTGCGCTACTCGCTGCGCTCGCTGCTGACGTACGCGCCCTGGATCCGGAACGTCTTCATCGTGACCGACCGGCAGAAGCCGTCGTGGCTGGTCGAGGACGACCGGATCCGGATCGTCGACCACCGGGAGATCTTCGCCGACCAGTCGGTGCTGCCGGTGTTCAACAGCCACGCGATCGAGTCGCGGCTGCACCACATCGAGGGCCTGTCGGAGCACTTCCTCTACCTGAACGACGACTTCTTCCTGGGCAAGGTGCTCTACCCGGAGACGTTCTTCGAGGGCAACGGCATCACCCGGTTCTTCCCGTCGATCGCGCAGGTCCCGTTCACGCTGAACGAGGACAACCCCGTCCACCAGGCCGGCATGAACAACCGCCGGATGCTGGAGGAGCTGTGCGGGCGCACGCTGACGCAGAAGATGAAGCACGTGCCCTACGCGCTGCGCCGGTCGTTGCTGTTCGAGCTGGAGGAACGGTTCCCGGCCGAGTTCAAGACGGTCTCGGCCAGCCGGTTCCGCCGGGCGAGCGACATCTCGACCGCGTCGTCGCTGGCGCACTACTACGCCTACCTGACGGGCCGGGCGCTGCCGGGCCAGATCGACTACACCTACGTCGACCTGGCGCTGCCGAAGACCCCGGCCAAGCTGCGCCGCATGCTGGCCAACCGCGAGCACGACGCGTTCTGCCTGAACGACACGGCGCCGACGACAGCGGACCAGGACGCCGCCCTGGCCCGCTTCCTCGACGCCTACTACCCGACGCCTACGCCATTCGAGAACCACTGAGCAGGATGTCGACCACCCGGGACGACGCCCTCCCGTCGTCCCACGGGCAGAACTTCTGCCGGAACGTCCGGTAGGCCGCGGGCACCGCGGCCTCCCTGATGGCGTCGATGGTCTCGTCGGTGGTCCTGGTCAGCGGCCCCGGAGCCTCGGCGGTGAAGTCGAAGTAGAAGCCGCGCAGCGTGTCGCGGTAGCGCTCCAGGTCGTAGGTGAAGAACACCATCGGCTTGCCGGTGCAGGCGAAGTCGAACATGGCCGAGGAGTAGTCGGTGACCAGCACGTCGGCCGCCAGGTAGAGGTCGGCGATCTCGGGGTAGCCGGTCACGTCGATCGCCGGGGCCTTGATCTTCGGCCGGTCGGTGATCAGGTGGTGCGCCCTGACCAGCACGACGTGGTCCTTGAGCGCGAACTGCATGCGGGCCAGGTCGAGCTCCATCGACAGGCGGCGCCTCTTGCCCCGGTGGAGGTCGTCGCGCCACGTGGGGGCGTACAGGACCACCTTCTTGCCCGGCGGCACGCCCAGCCGCCTCCTGACCGCCATGGAGCGGTCGGCGAAGAGCAGGTCGTTGCGGGGGTAGCCGGTCGACAACACCACGCCCCGGTAGCCGAACGCGCGCCGCATGATGGGCGTCGAGAACGGGTTCGGGGAGATCAGCAGGTCCCACTGCGGCACGTCGCGGGCCATCCAGTCGAGCAACTCGGTGCGCCGGAACGGCAGGTCGCGCAGGTCGTGGCCGAGCTTCTTGAGCGGCGTGCCGTGCCAGGTCTGCAGGTAGGTCTGGCCCGGCGGCTTGGTGTACCAGTTCGGCTGGGTGCGGTTGCCGACCAGGTAGCGCGCCGTCGCCAGCGCGTACTCGTGCTCCTTGGAGCCGTGCAGGACGACCCGGGAGTCCTCCGGCGTCTCGAACGAGCCGTCGCGGGTGACCCAGACGTACTCCAGCGGCAGGTCCCGCGACCGCATCTCCTCGAAGATCGCACGCGGGTTGCACGAGGCCAGCCGGCCGCCGTAGGCGTCGAAGACGACGGTCTCCCTGATGGGGTTCTTCCTGAAGTGCCGCACGGTCCCCCGCAGGCGGCGTTCGGCGAACCGGCCCCGTTCGTCGTCCTCCAGCGCGGGCTGCACCACCACCAGGACCTCCCCTTCCAGCTCGGTGCGGAACGACACCCGGTGCACGCCGATCCGGCGCGGAGACGGCGACACCCCCACGCGCAGGCGAAGGGGTGTGCCATCGGTCTTCCTGATGCGCCAGACCCCCACCCGGGCGGGCGGGGTGATGAGGACCCGGCCGTCGTCGCCGGGCCGGTGGATCGTCTTCTGGAACACGAGCCGCTGCCTCTTGCGCGTGGTCACCGCGATCCGGTCGCCGCTCCACTCCACCCAGGCGTGGCCCCGGTCCTTGACCGGCCGCCGCAGCACCAGCCCCTCTTCGGTCAGGCTCGGCTGGTGTGCTCCCCCGGGCGGATAGCGCCGGTACCCGGTGTCGGGATGGGCCTCCGGCACGCCCTTTCTGACGACCTCGCCGTCGCGCACCGAGCAGTGCAGGTTCCAGCGTCCGCGCGGCACGTCGGCCAGGTCGATCGACGCCTCGAACCCGGCGTCGTCGTGGCAGGTGGCCGACTGGCCCGAGTCGGCGGTGGCGTCCATCCGGGTCACCCGCCGCACCTCCAGCGGCAGCCGGACGCCCTCGCGCTGGAACCACACGTCGATCGTGGTGCGCGAGCTGTCGAGGTGGGTGATGTAGGCGTAGCCGCGGGCGGTCATCCGGGTCCCGTCCATCTCCACGCCGTCGACGACCGCCTTGAGCTGGAAGTCGACGGAGGGGTCGTACACCGAGTCGGGGATGCCCTTCGCCGGGTTGCGCAGGTACGGGTAGTCCATGAACCAGCGGCGGCGCTTGAACCAGCCGTGCCGGACCGCGCCGGCGTCGCTCAGCGACGCGCGGCGGAACATGCGGACCTCGCGCAGTTCGGGCACCATCCGGTTGGCGGCCAGGTGCAGCTCCAGCCGCCGGATCGACGGCTGCTTGGCGATGGCCTTCGGGTGCAGCACGCCCAGGGTCTCGGCCAGCGAGTCGAGCAGCGCCTCCTGCTCCGCGCCCTCGGCCGTCTCCAGCGACTCCAGCAGGAACGACAGGTCGAACTCGGTGACCAGCAGGTCGTGCTTGGCCCAGAGGCGGGGCGCGTGCTCGTTCAGGAACTCCGACACCTGCCGCATCGAGGCCAGCCGGTCGAGCACGTTGGCCGGCTCGGTCCGCCGCTGCGAGATCGAGCCCGACCGGACGCGCCAGTGGTAGACGACCTCTTCGAGCACGTCGGTCGAGGTCGACAACACGTGGGCCGGGATGGTGACCGGCGAGTCCTCGTAGCGCCGGGCGGGGAACTCGAAGCCGTGCCGGTCCCAGAACTCGCGCCGGAAGACCTTGTTCCAGATGGTGCGGTCGGCGAGCAGCGCGTGCCGCCTGCGGATGTGGGTGCCGGTGACCGTGGCGGCGAAGGCCTCGGCGTGCCCGGCCGAGGGCCGCAGCTTGCCGCCGACGATGCGTTTCACGTTCCCGCAGGCCAGGTCCGAGCCGGTGGCCTCCAGGCTGCCGACGAGCGAGGCGTAGGCGGTGCGCGGCAGCGTGTCGTCGCCGTCGGCGAACGCCAGGTAGACGCCCCGGGCCGCCCGCGCCCCCGCGTTGCGGGCCGGCCCGAGGCCCCGGTTCTCCTGCTCGATCAGCCGGAACCGGGAATCGGCGGCGACCTTCTCCTTGGCGATGACGGCGCTGCCGTCGGTGGAGCCGTCGTCGACGAGCAGGTACTCGATGTCCTTGAGCCGCTGCTTGGCCAGCGAGTTGAGGCAGCGCGGCAGGAACTCGGCGACGTCGTGGAAGGGCACCACGACCGAGAGCGTCGGCCGGGTCATCCGGTCACCAGCCGGCGCGCGTGGCGCAGCGCCCGCCGCCAGAGCGACGGGCGGGGGGCCTTCTTGATCAGCCCGTACTGGGTCAGGCGGCGGCGCGGGAAGTAGCGCCAGCGCACGTCCTTGCGCAGCTCCCGGACGGCCGCCTCGGCGCTGGCCCGCAGGTGGGGCATGCGTTTGCGCTGGGCGCAGTAGACGACCCCCTCGACGAGCCGGGGCAGCAGGTCGGGCTCGACCGGGGCCGGGACCAGCGCGCCGGTCCGGGTCAGCTCGGGCACGCTCGCGTCCACGATCGTCACCGCGACCCGGTTGCTGTTCTCGTAGGGCTTCATCCGCTCCAGGACACGCGGGCAGCCGACCGTGGCGACCGGGATGCCGAAGTAGTGCCGGGCGGTGATCAGGCCGGTCGAGAAGGTGCCGACGACCAGGTCGGGCCGGTAGGCGGCGAAGCACGTCTCGGCCGGCACCGACTCGGGCACCACGGTGAGCTGCACCCCGAGCTCGTCGGCCAGCGCCTGGATGCCGCGCACCTGGCGGCGGCCGGCCGACGGGTGCGGCTTGAACCGGACGGTGGTGAAGCCGCGGGCGGCGACGCCGTGCAGCATCGCCTCGTGGATGGCCTGCTCCTCCTCCCACGAGATGAGCCCGGCGTCGGACATGTACTGGCTGAGCAGCAGCGCCCCGCCGCGCCCGCCGACCGGCGTGACCGCGCTGACCTTGCCGACGATGTCGCGGAAGGCCACGTCGGGCACCGCGACCGCGGGGACCTTGTGCTCGGCCAGCATCAGCGGGCGCATGCCCTCGATCAGGTCGAGGTAGAGCAGCCGCTCCACCCGCGCCCCCAGGTCGCCGGGGATCGCGTCGCGGGTGGGGCCGTAGCTCATCAGGCCCTCGGAGTAGACCGTGATCGGGCAGCCGGAGAAGATCTCCACCAGCCCGCGCGCCGGGTAGGCGCCGATCGACTCGACGACCAGTTCGTCGGGGGCGTGCCCGTCGAGCAGCCGTTGCGTGAGCAGCCGCCGCAGCAGCGGCCCCTGCTCGGGCCGGACCCTGACGCGGACGGGGTGGTAGGGGGCGATCAGTTCGTTCCAGAAGTGCACGTGGTCGAACCGGTCGCCGATCGCCTCGAAGGCGGGCGTCCGGTGCAGGGGGGAGATCAGCTCGGGTACGGCCACGTTGCTCGACACGAGCAGCACGCGCCGCCCGGCCGGGCCGAACAGACCGGCGTCGATGGCCGCGGCCAGCGTCATCGCCCCGAACAACGTCGAACAGTAGAAAAGCTGGGTTTTCACGGCAGGAACCTCCTGAGCAGCTTCTCGCGGGCGTGGCCCAGCGTCGGCAGGACCACCGCGAGGGCGTCCGGCGGGACTTCCCGCAGGGCGGCGGTGGCCCGGGTGTCGAAGGTGGCCGCGACGTCGGGGCGCAGCCGCCGTCGCAGCTTGTGGTGGTAGGCGATCAGCGCGCACAGGTTGTGCGTCGCCTTGCGGACGAACTCCGGGTCGTCTCCGTCGAGGTCGTGGATGACGCCGAGGTAGGCGTCCAGGAAGTGCAGTTGCCGTTCGTCGCCGACCTGGGTGAGCGAGGCCTTGAGGCCGCGCCGGTAGAACACGCCGGTCAGCGAGGCGACGGCGTAGGTGGCGGCGTGGAGGTGGAGGCGCCACACCCAGGCCCGGTCCTCGGCGGTGGCCAGCGCGGGGTCGAACGTGAGCAGCCCCTGGTCGGCGAGGGAACGCCGGTAGACGCCGGCCCACGGGACCGGGTAGTCGACCATGCCGAGACGGCCCATGCCCGTGATGCCCGCACGGCCCGGGAAGACGACCCCGCGCCGCTGTTCGGGCGCCCGGCGCACCTCCCGGGTGGTGCCGGTCACCCGCACGTGGTCGACCCGGACGAAGTCGCAGCCGAGCCGTTCGATGGCGGAGACGAGCTGGGGAAGGTAGCCGGGGGCGTACCAGTCGTCGCCGTCGAGATAGGTGACGTACGTCCCGCTCGCCGCCGAAAGGCCCAGGTTGCGGGCCGCGGAGACGCCGGAGGAGGCGTCCCGGCCGATGACGGTCAGCCCCGGCAGGTCACCCTTGAAGCTCTCGGCTATCTCCCTGGTCGCGTCGGCCGAGCCGTCGTCGACGACGATGAACTCGAAGTCGGCACGCGCGTTGGCGCGCAGGGAGGTCAGGGCGTCGGCGATGTGGCGTTCGCCGTCCCTGACGGGAACGATCACCGAAAGGGTGGCGGCCATCCGGGGCAACTCCAACGGGCGGAACGGTGCGGTTACCCCGTAACCCTGCCGGTCACGGTGAGTCACGACCGATCTCTTGACCCATCCTTGAGGCGCAGGTCACCCGCCCGTGGGGGGTGCGTGCTCGCGATCCCCCGAATGCCGGGATAACGTGACGCGATCGGTCAATCACGGAGAGAGTCGATGGCGAACAAGACGATCCTCACCGGCTGGGGCCGTACCTCCCCGAGCGTCGCCGAGTTGTTGCGGCCCGGCGCCGAGGAGGAGCTGACCCCGCTGGTGCTGGCGCCGGGCGGGCGCGGGATGATCGCGCGCGGTCTCGGCCGCAGCTACGGCGATCCGGCCCAGAACGCGGGCGGGCTGGTGCTCGACATGACCGGCCTCGCCGCGATCGGGCCGGTCCGCGACGGCTACGTCACGGTCGAGGCGGGGGTGAGCCTCCACCGGCTGATGCGCGAGCTGGTGCCCGAGGGCTGGTTCCCGCCGGTCACCCCGGCGACCCGGCAGGTGACCGTGGGCGGGGCCGTCGCGGCCGACATCCACGGGCGCAACCACCACGCCGACGGCTCCTTCGGCAGCCACGTCACCGCCCTCGACCTGCTCGGCGCCGACGGCGTGACCCGCACGCTCACCCCCGACGACCCCGACTTCTGGGCGACCGTCGGCGGCATGGGCCTGACCGGGGTGATCACCAAGGCGACGATCCGGCTCACCCCGATCGAGACCTCCCGCATGATCGTGAACACCTGGAAGTGCGCCGACCTCGAATCGGTGATGACCCGGCTGACCCAGGCCGATCTCGCCCACCGCTACACCGCCGCCTGGGTCGACTGCCTGTCCCGGCAGGGCCGGGGCGTCGTCGAGGGCGCCGACCACGCGCGCCAGGGCGCGGCCCGCTCGTTCCGGGCCCGGGGCTTCGAGGCCTCCCCCGGCTTCCTGCCGGTCGGGCTGCTGAACCGCCACACCATGGGCCTGGTCAACCGGGGCCTCTACGCCACCACGAAACGCGAATCGGTGCAGGTCAGGCCGCTGGCGTCGTTCTTCCACCCGCTCGACAGGGTGGGTCACTGGAACCGCCTCTACGGGCCGCGCGGGCTGGTGCAGTACCAGTTCGTGGTGCCGATGGGCGCCGAGCAGACCCTCATGAAGATCGTCGAACGCATCAGGCGCAGCCACGCCGCGTCGTTCCAGACCGTCCTCAAGCGCTTCGGGCCGGGCAGCGGCGGCTGGCTCTCGTTCCCGACGCCGGGGTGGTCGCTGGCGCTGGACTTCCCGACCACCACCAAGGGGCTGGCCTGGCTGCTCGACCGGCTCGACGAGCTGGTGGCGGAGGCGGGCGGGCGGGTCTACCTGGCCAAGGACTCGCGGTTGCGGCCCGAGCTGCTGCCGGTGATGTATCCGGGGCTGGCCGCCTTCCGGGAGCGCCGGCGCGAGCTCGATCCGCGCCTGGTCTTCCAGTCAGATCTCGCCAGGAGGTTGTCGTTGTGAAGAACGCGTTCGGCGAACCGCAGAGCCTGCTGCTCGTCGGCGGGGCCTCCGAGATCGCGATGGCGACCGCGATGCGGCTGGTCCGCCGCCGGGTCCGCCGGGTGATCCTGGCCGGGCGGCCCTCGCCGGCCCGCGCCGCCGCGGCGGCGCGGCTGGCCGAGGCGGGCGCGAGCGTGGAGACGGCCGACTTCGACGCCTTCCGGGTCGAGGAGCACGCCAAGGTGATCGGCGACGTGTTCGCCGACGGCGACATCGACGTGGCGCTGG
This sequence comes from Herbidospora sp. NBRC 101105, assembly GCF_030269205.1. Taxonomy (NCBI): domain Bacteria; kingdom Bacillati; phylum Actinomycetota; class Actinomycetes; order Streptosporangiales; family Streptosporangiaceae; genus Herbidospora; species Herbidospora sp. NBRC 101105. The sequence goes on from NZ_BSSX01000004.1 coordinate 149,985, forward strand.
TGGCCTGCGGCCTGCTGGGCGACGCCGAGCTCGACCCGCTGAAGGCGGCCGACGTGGCGATGGTCAACTACGTCGGGGCGATGACCGCCGCGATCGTGTGCGCCGACGCGATGCGCCGGCAGACCCACGGCGCGCTCGTGGTCTTCTCCTCGGTCTCGGCGGGCCGCCCGTCCCCCTCCGACTTCCTGTACGCCTCCGCCAAGTCGGGCCTCGACGCCTTCGCCCGCGGCCTGACCGAGGCGCTGCGCGGATCCGGCGTGCACGTCATGGTGGTCCGCCCCGGCTTCGTCCGCACCCGCATGACCAGGGGCGTCACCCCGCCCGCCATCGCGACGAGCCCCGAGACGGTGGCCGGGGCGATCCTCGACGGCCTGCGCGCGAGGTCGGAGGTCGTGTGGGTGCCGGGGATCCTCGGCCAGCTCACCCGGCTGCCCGGTTCGATCGTCCGTCGCATCACGGGATGACAGGGCTCAGAAAACTCCCAATAACAGGCGTTACGCTTCGGGCTTGAGTGATTCCCGAGGAGTCTGTGATGCGCCGTCTGATCCCCGCCCTCGCCGCCTTAGCGTTGGTGGTGACCCTGCCCGCCGCACCCGCCGCGGCGGCGCCCAAGAAGGCACCCAAGAAGCCGTTCTGCGCCACCCACAAGTGCCTGGCGCTGACCTTCGACGACGGTCCGGGGCCCTATACGACCCGGTTGCTGGCGACGCTCAAGAAGTACGACGCCAAGGCCACGTTCTTCGTGATCGGCCGTGAGGTGAACAAGCACCAGGCGCTGCTGAAGAGCATCGCCAAGGCCGGTCACCAGATCGGCAACCACACGTGGTCGCACCCGTGGCTGACCGAGCTGACCCGCACCGAGGTCTACGACCAGGTCAACGAGACCCACAAGCTGATCAAGAAGGTGACCGGCAAGGCCCCGACGGTGATGCGCGCCCCCGGCGGCCTCACCGACGACACGGTCCGCGAGATCGCCGCCAAGTTCGGCATGGTCCTGATCCCCGGCACCACCTCGACCGGCGACTGGGTCGTGGAGAACCGCCAGGTCGGCCTGCTGACCTCCAAGGCCCTCGAAGTGGCCGGACGCGGCGAGGTCATCCTGATGCACGAGACCGTCAAGCAGACGGTCGACTCGATGCCGAAGGTGCTGGCCACGCTGAAGAAGCAGGGCTACCACTTCGTCACGGCCTCGACCCTGCTCGAAGGGGTCAAGCTGACGCCCGGCCAGTCCTACCCCGAGCCGCCGGCCGCGCCCGAGGGCAGCGACGACGACGGCCAGTTGCTCGAGGACGAGGACGATCCGTTCGGCGGCCAGCCCGCCGGCGAGGTCTGACGCTTCTTCACGAGGCGCCTGCCCAGTCGCTGGGCGGGCGCCTCGACCCATGTGTAGGTCGCCCAGCTGACCAGCAGCAGCACCACAAGGTAGCCGGCGGCCAGCAGCACGCGTTCCCACACCGGCTTCGACATCATGTGGCCGAACAGGATCGGCACCATCCGCAGGATCGGGTGGTGGACGAGGTAGACCGAGTAGCTGATCAGCCCGAGCCAGACGACCACCCTCGGCCACGTGCGGTGGCGCAGCGCCCGCCCGGCCCAGAAGGTGGCCCCGGCCAGCACCAGCGTGGTGATCCACACCGGCGGCTGCACCCACCACCAGCCCGCCGCGATGGCCCAGGCGGGGCTGACCGCGACCAGGACGGCGGCGGCGAGCACCGGCCAGAGCGGCCCGGTGCCCTTCTCCCAGCGGTAGATCGCGGTCCCGGTGAACATCATCGCGAGGATCGCCGCCCCGAACCACGGCACGTACGACGACCCGATCAGCAGCACCACCGCCATCACGCCGAGGACCAGCGCGGCGGCCGTCTGGAACCGCCCGCTGAACAACGCGGCCATGCCGGCGACGAACACGACCCCCGACACGACGGCGGGCCACGGCCCCGGCAACCACGGCGCCCCGATCACGATCCCGGCGGCCACCGCGAGCCCGCCGAACGCGACGGCGTACCACCCGCTGAACCGGTGCACGCCCTTCACGAACAGCGCCGTCACGACGAGGTAGAACACCATCTCGTACGACAACGTCCACATCGGGTCGGCCAGCCCGCCCACGTGGACCACGTCGAGCAACATCGAGACGTGCGCGAGCACCCCGGAGGCGTCACGGGGCACCTGCTCCCGGATCGGCACCCAGAGCCCGACCAGCAGCGCGATCGCGCACACCACCAGGTAGAGCGGGTAGAGCCGGAACAACCGGCTGGTCCAGAAGGCCCGCACGTCTCCCCGCCCCTCCAGCGAGGCGGGGATGATGTAGCCGCTGACCAGGAAGAACACGACCACGCCGTACATGCCGATGTTCATGAACGTCGGCCGGAGCGGCGGATAGACCCACGGGAGCAGGTGTTCGGCCACCACGGCGAGCGCGCCAATGCCGCGCAACGCGTCAAGCCAGGCCAGGCGGTTAGACGTGGTCACCGGGGCCAATCTACCCCGACTACGCCTATTCCCACTCGATGGTGCCCGGCGGCTTGCTCGTGACGTCGAGGGTGACCCGGTTGATCTCGCGGACCTCGTTGGTGATCCGGGTCGAGATGCGGGCCAGCACGTCGTAGGGCACCCGCGACCAGTCGGCCGTCATGGCGTCCTCCGAGCTCACCGGCCGCAGCACGACCGGATGGCCGTAGGTGCGGCCGTCGCCCTGCACGCCCACCGACCGCACGTCGGCCAGCAGCACCACCGGGCACTGCCAGATGTCGCGGTCGAGCCCGGCGCGGGTCAGCTCCTCACGGGCGATGGCGTCGGCCTCGCGCAGGATCTCCAGCCGGTCGTGGGTGACCTCGCCGATGATCCGGATGCCGAGCCCCGGCCCGGGGAACGGCTGCCGCCACACCATCGCGGCCGGCAGGCCGAGCTGCTCGCCCGCGCGCCGCACCTCGTCCTTGAACAGGGCGCGCAGCGGCTCGACCAGGTCGAACTGGAGGTCGTCGGGCAGGCCGCCGACGTTGTGGTGGCTCTTGATGTTGGCGGTGCCGGTGCCGCCGCCCGACTCGACCACGTCGGGGTAGAGCGTGCCCTGCACCAGGAAGTCGACCGGCCCGTCGGCCAGGATCGCGCGCTGCTCGTCTTCGAAGACCCGGATGAACTCCCGGCCGATGATCTTGCGCTTCTCCTCGGGGTCGGTCACCCCCGACAGCGCCTTGAGGAACCGCTCGGCGGCGTCGACGACGCGCAGCTTGACCCCGGTGATCTCGACGAAGTCACGCTCGACCTGCTCGGCCTCGCCCTTGCGCAGCAGCCCGTGGTCGACGAACACGCAGGTCAGCCGGTCGCCGATGGCGCGCTGCACGATCGCGGCGGCCACCGCGGAGTCGACTCCGCCCGACAGGGCGCAGATGGCCCGGCCGTCGCCGATCTTCGCCTTGACCGCCTCGACGGCGTCTTCGACGATGTTCAGCATCGTCCAGCTCGGCCGGCACCCGGCGGCGTCGAGGAACGCCTTCAGCACCTTCTGGCCGTGGTCGGTGTGCATGACCTCGGGGTGGAACTGCACGCCGTAGAAGCCCCGGTCGGGGTGTTCGAACCCGGCGACCGGCGTCTCCTTCGTCGACGCGGTGACCGTGAACCCCTCGGGGGCCTGGCTGACCGAGTCGCCGTGGGACATCCAGACCTGCTGGGCGGCCGGCAGCGTGCCGAACAGGCGGCCCGGCTCGACGACGGTCAGGTCGGTGCGGCCGAACTCGGCGACCCCGGTCTTGGCGACCGTGCCGCCGAGGGCCTGGGCCATGACCTGGAAGCCGTAGCAGATGCCGAACGTCGGCACCCCGGTCTCGAACAGCCCCTCGGGGGCGGCCGGGGCGCCTTCGGCGTAGACCGAGGAGGGCCCGCCGGACAGGATGATCGCCTTGGGTTTCTTGGCCAGCATTTCGGCCACCGGCATCGTCGAGGGGACGATCTCGGAGTAGACCTGGCATTCACGTACCCGGCGGGCGATCAGCTGGGCGTATTGCGCCCCGAAGTCGACGACCAGGACCGTGTCGAACTCTGACACAGGAGGACTCCCTGAAGATGAACCGGCGGTAGCGCCAGTCTACTTAAGGCGGAGTCTCTTCATTCCCTTGAGCAGGGTGACCAGGGTGTCCGCGTATGTCTCGTATGGCATGCCGAGGATGGGGTCGAAGCCGAGCCAGGCCGCCTGGGTGGAGATCGTCTGGCTCTCGGTGAACTTGGTCAGCCCCTCGTCGCCGTGCCGGCGGCCCAGGCCGGAGTTCTTCATCCCGCCCATCGGGGAGTCGAACGAGCCGTAGGCGGAGGCGTAGCCCTCGTTGACGTTCACCGTGCCGGCCTTGATCCGGGAGGCCAGGGCGCGGCCCTTGGCCGGGTCGCCGGTCCAGACGGAGGCGTTGAGGCCGTAGGCGGTGTCGTTGGCCAGCTCCAGCGCCTCGGCCACGGTGCGGAAGCGGTAGAGGGCGACGACGGGGCCGAAGGTCTCGGCGCGGCACAGGGCCATGTCGTCGGTGACGTTCTCGAGGATGGTCGGCTCGTAGAAGAACGGGCCCAGGTCGGGGCGGGCCCGGCCGCCGGTGACGACCGTGGCGCCCTTCTCGACGGCCTCGTCGACGTGGGCCGAGACGGCGTCGAGCTGGCGCTGGGAGGTCAGGGAGCCCATCTGGACGGCCCAGTCATGGCCGGGGCCGATGGTCATGTTGCGCACGGCGCGGGCGAACCGCTCAGTGAAGGCGTCGTAGACGGCGTCGTGGACGTAGAGGCGCTCGATCGAGACGCACAACTGGCCGGCGTTGGTGAAGCAGGCCCTGATCGCGCCGGCGGCGGCGCGGTCGACGTCGGCGTCGTCCAAAACGATCATGGGGTTCTTGCCGCCGAGCTCCAGGGAGCAGCCGATGAGCCGCTTGGCGGCGGCCTCGGCGACGCCCCGGCCGGCCCGGGTGGAGCCCGTGAAGGCGACGTAGTCGGCGTCGTCGATCAGGGGCTCGCCGACGTCGGCGGGGTCGCCGACGACGACCTGCCAGATCTCCGGCGGCATGCCGAGCTCGGTGAGCAGGTCGATGGTCCACAGGGTGGACAGGGGCGTCTGGGTGTCGGGCTTGTGCACGACCGCGTTCCCCGCGATCAGGGCCGGCACGACGTCGCTCACGCCGAGCGACAGGGGGTAGTTCCACGGGCTGATGAAGGCCACGACGCCGCGCGGGTGGCGTACCTCGACGGTCCGGGTGGCCAGCGGGAACGGGCCCCGGCGGGCGCGCGGGGCGAGCAGACCGGGGGCCTTGCGCACGTAGTGGAGGCTGCTCGCGGCGACGTCGAGGACCTCCTCGTAGGCGTGCCGGCGGGCCTTGCCGGTCTCCCACTGGATGACGTCGAGCAGGTCGGCGCGGCGGTCGAGGATCGCGTCGTGCAGCCGCTCGAACGGCCTGATCCGGTCTTTGACCGGCAGCTCGGCCCAGGCCTCCTGGGCCTCCCGCGCCTGCCGGTAGGCCCGGCGCACGTCCTCGGCCGACGACACCGGCACCTCGGCCAGCGGCGCCCCGGTGAAGGGCGCGACCACGGTCTGCGTCTTGCCCTCCGATGTGACGTGACGCAGGAGACGGTCGAGCAGCGCGGGGTCGGGCACCCGGAGTTCACCAGCCATGAAAGCGAGACTATTCCGGAGCGAAGCTCATGACTACCGGCCGGTACGGTCAATTCGCAACGCCGTGCCACCGACGTGATGGGCCACAATTCGAATCATGGCGACTCCCTTACGCCCGTCCGACCCGCGTGTGCTCGGCGGCTACCGGCTGGAGGCGGTCCTGGGGGAAGGCGGCCAGGGCATCGTCTACCTGGGGGCCGGTCCCGACGGCGGACGCGTGGCGATCAAGTGGCTGCGGCCGGAGCTCGCGCAGGACCAGACGATGGTCCGGCGGTTCCTGCAGGAGGTCAGCACGGCCAAGCGGGTGGCGCCGTTCTGCACCGCGCAGGTGATCGACGTGGGCGCCGAAGACCAGCGGCCCTACATCGTGAGCGAGTACATCGAGGGCGAGTCGCTGGCCCAGGCGATACCGCGGAGCGGGCCGCGTACGGGCAGTTCGCTCCATCGGCTGGCGATCGGCACCGCGACGGCGCTGGCGGCCATCCACCAGGCCGAGATCGTGCACCGCGACTTCAAGCCGCCGAACGTGATCCTCGGGTCCGACGGCCCCCGCGTGATCGACTTCGGCATCAGCAAGGCCCTGGGCAGCCACACGGCGCTGACCTCGACGATGATCGGCACCCCCGCCTACATGGCCCCCGAGCAGCTCGCCGGGGGGCCGGTCGGGCCGGCCGCCGACCTGTTCTCGTGGGCGGGCACGATCGCCTACGCCGCGACCGGGCGGGCGCCGTTCGGCAACGACACGATGCCGGCGGTGATCAACCGGGTGCTGCGCATGCCGCCCGACCTGGGTGACGTCCCGCAGCCGTTGCGGGGCATCCTGCTCGACTGCCTGAACAAGAACCCGGCGCTGCGGCCGACCGCGCGCGAGGTGATCGACCGGCTGCTGGTCAGCGATCCGGCGACGGCGCGGGCGACGGTCCCGCAGGTCTTCCGGGAGAAGCGCGGGTTCCCCACGCTGGCCGTGGTCACGGCCGCGACCGCGGTGGCGGTGATCGCGGCGATCGGCGGGGTGTGGGCCGCCACCACGAACAGCGCCCCGCCCTCACCGCCGGTCACGACCTCGGCGGCCCCGCCGCCCCCGCCCTCCCCCAGCCCCGGGCCGCCGGTCACCATCGACATGGACGACACCACGGCCGTGGCGCTGGAGCGGCCCGACGACCCGGCGTACCTGTCGATCTTCTGGGTCGACCGGGAGAAGTGGGACGCCTACGTCCGCGAACCCGGCAAGGCGACCTTCACCCGCCACTCCTTCGTCGACGCCGCCCCCAGCCCCACCGCCGACCGGCTGGCCGGGATCCCGTGGGAGTACGACGCCGACGACCGCGACTCGCTGAAGATCACCGACGTGTCGAGCGGCGCGGCCGTGACCGTCCAGACGGTCGCCAAGCCGCGCACCACCAACTACGTGCACTGGTCGCCCGAAGGCGACCGGATCCTGCTGACCATGCGCGAGAAGGTCGGCGAGAAGACGACGACGAAGGGGTTCGTCGTGGTCGACGTGCCGGCCGAGACCGCCCGGATCGTCGAGGTGCCGGGCCTGACCGAGGACGCCGCGTTCGCCTGGACCGGCGACGGCGACACCATCGCCGCGATCGTCGCCGACAAGGAGACCCGCGTCCCTCACGTCTACGACCTGCAAGGCAAGGAACTGAAGACCCTGCCGGAGATCGGCGGCACCCTCACCGACCCGCGCGACCTGTTCACCGCCGGAGGCGGCGCGTTCGTGGCCACCTGCGCGGACAAGACGGTGACCCTGTGCGTCTGGGACACCGCGACCGGGGCGGTGCTCAACGAGTTCGAGTCGGGCTGCGACACCGTGCTGGGCTGGTGGGACACCACCCACATCTTCTGCACGGCCACCGGAGACGACGACGAGGACGCCGTGGTGGTCACCGACCTGAAGGGGGCCGAGACGCAGACGCTGGTCCGGGCGACCGACGCGGCGATGGACAAGCTCTACTTCCGCAGCGGCTACCTGCGGCGCGGCTAGCGCCCGAACCGAGGCGGCCCGCGATCCGTCTTGGGGGCATGACCACCTCGATTCGCGTGGCGGGCGCCATCGCGATTGCCCTGCTGGCGACGGCCTGCACGCCGGGTGCCGCCCCGTCGCCCGATCCGGTGACGCCGATCAACCTGACGTCGAACATCAAGCTGGTCGCGTTCGACGACTGCGACAGCATGCTCGAAGGGCTGCGCGCGGCCGCGGTCAAGCACGCCCAGAGCTTCCAGGTGATGCCGATGGCGATGGCGGAGGCCGCCGACACCGCGCGGTCCACCGCGGGCGCCGGCGCCCAGACCCATTCGACGACCAACGTCCACGAGGCCGGGGTCGACGAGCCCGACCTGGTCAAGACCGACGGCGAGCGGGTCGTGACGGTCAACCGCGGCGTGCTGCGGGTGATGGACGCCGCCTCCGGCAAGGTGACCGGCACGTTGCGGCTGGTCGCCGAGGAGCAGTCGTGGGCCGAGGCGAACCTGCTGGTGGCCGGTGACCGGGCGCTGGTGCTGTTCAACAACGGCGGGTACCTCCCGGCCGCCGGCGCCCGCGTGGCCGACGGGCCCATGACGCTCGCCTCGCCCCGTTACGTCATGGTCGACCTGGCCGGCCCGCCGAAGGTCCTCGCCAGCATGTCCCCCGCCAACGCCATCCACGTCGACGCGCGCATGGTCGGGACCACGGTCCGGATCGTGGTGCGCAGCGAGCCGCAGGTGCCGATGCCCGAGTACGACGGCGACATGACCCAGAAGGAGATGCTGGAGGCGGTCAAGGAGACCTACCGCAAGGCGCCCCTCGACGCCTGGTTGCCCAAGTACGAGATCGAGTCGAACGGCCAGGCCACACAGGGCGCCGTGAAATGCGAGAACGTCAGCCACCCGGCCGACTTCACGGGCCGGTCGCTGGTGACCGTCCACACCCTCGACCTGAACGGCTCGTTCGGCACGACCGAGCCCATCAGCGTCGCGGCCGACGGCGACACCGTCTACGGCACCCAGGACAGCCTCTACGTGACGAGCAACCCGCTCTGGTGGGGCGGCTTCTTCCCGATGCCGCTCGCCGTGGACGTCGACCCGATGCCGGTCGCCGAGGCGGCCCCCGCGAGCCCGGTGGCCCCGTCGCCCGACCCCGACATGCCGACCCAGATCCCCGACCCCGGCAAGGTCGCGCCCGAGGCGCAGCCGACGCCGAGCGGCGCCGAGAAGGTCACCCCCACCGCCGAGGTCGTCAGCCCCTCGCCCTCCGGGAACGAGGACACCGTGCCGGAGGTCGTGCCGGTCTCCGAGCGCACCGAGGTGCACCGGTTCGACGTCACCGGCACCGGCGTGCCGCGTTACGTCGCCTCCGGCTCGGTCCCCGGGCGGCTGCTGAACCAGTACTCGATGTCGGAGTACGACGGCCACCTGCGCATCGCCACCACCACGACGCCGCGGGCCCAGGAGGAGAAGTCGGAGAGCGGCGTCTACGTGCTGAAGGCCGACACCCTCGCCGCGACCGGTCAGGTGACGGGCCTGGGCAGGGGTGAGCGCATCTACTCGGTGCGGTTCATCGGCCCGGTCGGCTACATGGTCACCTTCCGCCAGGTCGACCCGCTCTACACCCTCGACCTGCGCGACCCGCAGGTCCCGAAGGTCACCGGCGAGCTGAAGATCACCGGTTTCTCGGCCTACCTGCACCCGGCGGGCGACGGCCGGCTGATCGGCGTCGGCCAGGAGGCCGACACGAAGGGCCGGACGAAGGGCACCCAGGTCTCGCTGTTCGACGTCCGCGACCCGGGCGCCCCTGCGGTGTTGTCGCGCTACCACCAGGAGGACTCGGCCACCCAGGCCGAATGGGACCCGCACGCCTTCCTCTACTGGCCGCAGGACGGCCTGGCGCTGATCCCGCTGGCCACCTGGGGGGCCGACTACTACGACGGCTCGCAGGCGCTCGTGCTGAAGGTCGGCGACACGATCGAGAAGGCGGGCGTGATCACCCATCCGAAGCCGGGCGTCCCGAACCTGCCGCTCGACCCGTCGATCAGGCGCAGCGTGATCATCGGCGACACGGTCTGGACCTTCTCCGACCTCGGCGTCAAGATCAGCGACAAGGCGACCCTGGCCGACCGGGCCTGGGTGAAGTTCTTCTAGAGGGGTTTGCGGTCGGGCGCGGCCACCGGGACGATCTCGGGAGCGCCGATGGTGATCGCGTCGGCCTCCTGGTCGGTGTCGGTCTCCTGGGCGGCGCGCTCGGCCTCGATCCGCTTGGTGTAGTACTCCACCTCACGTTTGACCTGGTCGTCGTCCCAGCCCAGCGGCCCCGCGAGGAGCTGGGCGACCTCCTCGGCGACGGCCAGGCCGCGGTGGAAGGTCTCGATGGAGATGTGGGTGCGCCGGCTGAGCACGTCGTTGAGGTGCCGGGCGCCCTCGTGGGTGGCGGCGTAGACGATCTCGGCCCGCAGGTGGTCGTCGGCGCCGGTCAGCGGCCGGGCCAGGCCGGGGTCGTCTTCGATGAGGGCCAGCACCTCGTCCATCATCGAGCCGTAGCGCTGGAGCAGGTGCTCGATGCGGGCGACGTGCAGGCCCGACTGCTGGGCCAGCCGGTAGCGGGAGTTCCAGCGGGCCTGGTAGCCCTCGGCCCCCACGAGCGGGACGGTGTCGGTGCACGAGGGCGGCACCCGGGTGGCCAGGCCGTGGACCACCGCGTCGACGGCGTCGGCGGCCATCTTGCGGTAGGTGGTGAACTTGCCGCCCGCGACCAGCACCAGCCCCGGCACCGGGTGGGCGACGACGTGTTCACGCGACAGTTTGGACGTCTGCTCCGACTCGCCGCGCAGCAGCGGCCGGAGGCCGGCGTACACGCCCTCGACGTCGTCTCGGGTCAGCGGGACGGCCAGCACCTCGTTGACGTGGTCGAGGACGTAGTCGATGTCGGTCCGGGAGGCCGCCGGGTGGGCCAGGTCGAGGGTCCAGGCAGTGTCGGTGGTACCGATGATCCAGTGGCGCCCCCACGGGATCACGAAGAGCACCGACTTCTCGGTGCGCAGGATGATGCCGGTGAGCGAGTGGATGCGGTCGCGGGGCACCAGGAGGTGGATGCCCTTGGAGGCCTTGACGTGGATCTGCCCGCGCCCGCCGACGAGTTCCTGGATGTCGTCGGTCCAGACCCCGGTGGCGTTGACGACCTGCCGGGCCCGGATGTCGATCTCCTCACCGGTCTCCAGGTCGCGGACCCGGACGCCGGTGACCCGCTCCCCCTCCCGCAGGAAGCCCACGACCTGGGTGCGGGAGGCGACGTGGGCGCCGTAGGTCGCGGCGGTGCGCAGCAGGGTCATGACGTAGCGGGCGTCGTCGACCTGGGCGTCCCAGTATTGGACGGCCCCCTTGAATGCGGTCTTCCGCAGCGCCGGGGCCAGCCGCAGCGCGCGGGTGCGCGACAGGTGGCGGTGCCCGGGGACGCCCCGGGTGAAGCCGAAGGAGAACCCCAGCGAGTCGTAGAGCATCAGGCCCGCGCCCACATAGGGCCGCTCCCAGCCCGCGTGGGTGAGCGGGAACAGGAACGGCACCGGCCGCACCAGGTGGGGGGCGATGCGCTGGAGCAGCAGCGCCCGCTCCTGGAGCGCCTCCCTGACCAGCTCGAAGTTGAGCTGTTCGAGATAGCGCAGCCCGCCGTGGATCAGCTTGGACGAGCGCGAGGAGGTGCCCGAGGCGTAGTCGCGCGCCTCCACGAGCCCCACGGAGAGCCCCCGCGTGGCGGCGTCGAGCGCGACGCCCGCGCCCACCACGCCGCCCCCGACCACCACGACGTCGAGTTCCTGCGCCGCCATCTGCGACAGGGCCGCGTAGCGTTCCGCCGGCCCCAGCCGCCCCGTCCCCATAAGCGCGGTCATGGGTTCAACTCTCCCTTTGTACGGCTATGCGCCTACCCCTGTCGTCCTACCCATCCTGTCAGGATCGGCAGCACGACCGCCGACCGCATGGCGCCCATGTGGTCGAGGCCGTCGAGGACCCGTACCTCCCAGCCCCTCGCCTCGATCTCGTCGCGGTTCCGGAGCAGCGGGCCCGCGATGTCGACGGTGACCCCGCCCCATTTGTCGCTGTAGACGATGGTGTCCTGCGACCCGGCGAAGCAGAGCCTCGGAATGTCCAGCGTCACGGCCCGGTCGTCGAATTCCTGGAGTTCCCGGTAGAGGGCCATGAACTGGCCGGTCTGGGCCGGGTCGGCCGTCGGCGTGGCACTGTCCCAGTCGCCGGGAGTGACGTCCACGGCCGGCGGTTCGGGGTTCTTGGCGTATTCCCAGGCTGCCTCGGTGACGGCGAGCATCTCCCGGTAGGGCCCGCCGATCGGCGGGAAGCCGCCCATGACCAGCGTGGTCACCCGGTCGGACCGGACGGCGAGCTGGAGCCCCGCCATGGCGAGCCAGGAGTAGCCGTAGTAGGCGAAGCTCCGAGCGCCCGCCGCGTCGGCGACGGCGAGGAGGTCGCCGACCACGTTGGCGGGGGTCAGGTCCTTCTTCGGCACGGCCAGGCAGTGCCCCTCGTAGTCGAAGGCGACGACCCTGAACCGGTCTTTGAGCCCCTCGATCAGGTTGAACCCGAGATCGGGCTCGCCTCCCCAGGCGCGCATGGCCTCGGCCGCCGGACCGTCTTCGGCCGGTCTCGGATTCACCGGCAGCAGCAGGGCGGGCCCCTCGCCGTGGACCTCGACGTCGATCCGGGCGCCGTCGTGGAGGGTGGCGAACATCGGTGATCTCCTTATCTTGTAAGCTATTTACAGCCGAAACAATAGCTTATGCCGTAAGGAGTTGGCACGGCGTGGTCGTCTACGCGGGACAGGGTGATCCCGAGCGCACACTGGCGCTCCTGTGGCGGTCAGCGGGTGACGGCCCGCCCAGGCGCGGCCCCAAACCGGCCCTGACCGTCGACGCGATCCTGGAGGCGGGCATCGCCGTGGCCGACGAGTCGGGCCTCGACGGCCTGTCGATGCGCGCCGTCGGCGAGCGTCTCGGCAAGACGGCGATGGCGCTCTACACCTACGTCCCGACCAAGCGGGAACTGATCGACCTCATGTACGACCACGCCCACAAAGGCGCGATCGGCGACCTCCCCGGCGGATGGCGGGAGGCGGTCGAGGCCTGGGCCGTGGCCCTCCACGAGCGCTACCTCCGCCATCCGTGGCTGTTGCAGGTCTCCCACGCCCGCCCGGTCCTGGGCCCCCACGAGCAGACGGTCCTGGAGAAGCTGCTGGAGGCCCTCCCCGACGTGGCCGTCCGAGCGACCGTGAGCGCCCTGTTCAGCCTGGTCCGAGGCTCGGCGAGGACGATCGCCGAAGGCCGGGCGGCCGCCTCGGACACGGGGACCTCGGACCAGGAGTGGTGGACGGCCAGATCCCGCTTGATGAACGACCTGGTCCCCGACTTCGCCGAACGTTTCCCCAGGTCAGCGAGCATGACCCCGGCAGAATGGGACCAGGCCGCCCACGACGCGTTCACGGGCGGCCTGAAACTACTCCTGGACGGCCTGGCACTGAACACCGACGAATATCGCCGGACCCGCTGACAGCATCCGCCCGTGAGGCGCGGTGAGCCCACCGTGTGGACGGATGGGGCCGGACCGGCTGACGGCCTCCGGCCGGGATCGGGCGCTCGCGCGCCCGAAATTTCGGCATATCGCCGATGGATCAGACCAGGCGGCGGATGTCTCCGAAGGCGCGGTAGAAGCCGCCGTTGCCCGACGGCCGGATGCCCTCGACCACGTACCGTGCGCCCGGCTCGCGGATCTCGCGGGGGAACTGGACGTTCCAGGCCTCGTACCCGGGGCTGAGCACCCGGATCCGCAGCCGGCCGCCCTCGCTGAAGCACTCGACGAGGACGCCGTCGCCCGTGTCGGTCGTCGTCTCGACGGTCACCGACGGCTCGACCACGGGCAGCGAGGCGGCGATCTTGACGTCGCGGGCCTGCGGGACGGTGCCCTCGCGGGCCGCCGCGATGGCCTGCTCGGTCGCGTCGATGCAGGCCAGCGAGCCGTCGGTGGTCACGATGTAGAGGCGCTCGTCGAGGTACTGCATGGAGAACGCCGACCCGCAACCGGTGGCCAGCTTCCACAACCGGGTCCCGTCGGCGGAGAAGCAGTAGACCGAGGAGGCGGAGTCGCCGGCGAAGACGTACTGGCCGCCGGGCGAGGTCGCGCACGAGTAGATCGCCGCGTCGCAGCGGTAGACCGCCTCGACTGCGCCGTCGGCCTTGGCCAGCTTGTGGACGGTCCGGCTGGCCGTGCCGGCGTACACCGACTTCTCCTCCTGCCAGCCGAACAGCACACCCGAGGCGGCGGTCTGGTACCACGCCTGGTTGCCCTGGAGGTCGTAGCGCGCCACGCCGCCGGAGTGCCCGTGGTAGATGGCGTCGCCGTCGCAGCGCACCATCCAGCCCGACCGGCCGCCGCCGGTGCGGGCCCAGAGGAACTCGTCCTCGTAGTCGATCGTGGTGATCCGCCCGGAGTCGTCGGAGACCCCGAGGACGCCGTCGGCGATGTCGAGCCAGAAGATGTCGACGTCGGAGGCGATCTCGTACGCCGCCCTCGGCACCTTCCCGCTCAGGTCGTAGACCTTGCCGTCGTCGCAGCCCGCGTAGATCCAGAAGTCGTCGGCGACGATGCACTTGACCCCGTCGGGCAGCTGGTAGCGCCCGGTCATGTCGCCTTCGGGGGTCAGCGTGTAGACCTGCCCGGCTTGGTTGCCGACCCAGCAGCGCTCCCGGTCGACGAAGATGCCGAACGCCGCCGAGCCGCTGGCGAACCGCCAGAGCACCGGCGCCTGCTGGGCGGTGGAGCGGGTGCTGACGATGGCCCGCCGGGTGACCGCGCGGCGCTGCCGCACCCCCCTGACCGCCGGGGCGTAACCCTTCTTGGTCTTCTCCGCGATCTTCTTGGCCGCCGCCGCCCGCGCCTTCTCCTCAGTAGGGAAGTCGGTGACCTTGACCTGCCCGTTCTCCCCGATCCGGCCGTACGTGACGGTCACCCGCGTCCCCGAGACCACGGCCTCGTAGAACTTGTGCGCCCCGCCGCCTTCCTCGGACAGCTCCAGGTACGTCATATCCCCATTTCCTCCCTTTGATCAGTGATCGCGAGCGTAGGGGAAGTGACGGACATTTTTTCTTGGTACGGATGTAGAGAACCCGCCCCCGGCTCCGACCCACTGGCGAAACGACGAACTGAGGAGCGGACATGCGGAAGATCGTTTACTACGTCAACACGTCGGTCGACGGCTACATCGACGGCCCCGGCGCCTTCGACTGGGCCGAGATGGGCCCCGAACTGTCGGCCTTCTCCGAGGCGCAGACCGACGCCACCGACATCCTGCTCTACGGCAGAGTCGTGTACGGCTGGATGGCCTCCTACTGGCCCACCGCCGACCAGGTCAGCGACCACCCCCACGACATCGCCTACGCCCCCAAGTGGCGGTCGAAGCCCAAGGTCGTCGTCTCCGACACGCTGACCGAGGTCCCGGACGACACCCGGATCATCCGGGGCGCCGAGCTGGCCGCCGAGCTGACCGCTCTGAAGGACGAGGGCACGGGGAACATCATGCTGACCGGCGGCAACGCGCTGGCCTCGACGCTGGCCGGCCTGGGCCTGCTCGACGAGATCGTCACCGCCGTCCACCCGGTGATCCTCACCGGCGGCACCCCCCTGCTCAGCGGGGTCAAGGACCGCCTGCGGCTGCGCCTGATCGAGTCCCTCACCTGCGGCTCCGTGACGGTGAACCGCTACGCCCCCGCCGGTTCGTGAAGGGCCTGCCTGGATAAAGTGCCGGTTGTGACGCACACCGAATCGGAAATCGCCTCACAACCGGCCCTCTGGGCCAGGGCCGCCGACCTGGCCGCGGACGCGCCGCTCCCCCGCCCGGGGGAACGGGTCGCCGTCGTCGGCTGCGGCACGTCCTGGTTCGTCGCCCAGGCGTACGCGGCCCTGCGGGAGTCCGCCGGCCAGGGCGAGACCGACGCCTTCGCCGCCTCGGAGTTCCCGCTCGGCCGCGCCTACGACCGGGTCCTCGCGCTGACCCGGTCGGGCACCACGACCGAGGTCCTGGCTCTGCTGACCACGGTGGAGACGCCCACCGTGGCGATCACCGCCGACCCGGCCACGCCGGTGATGACGGCGGCGGGCGAGGTGGTCGTGCTCGACTTCGCCGACGAGCGGTCGGTCGTGCAGACCCGCTTCGCCACCACCCAGCTCGCCCTGCTCCGGGCCCACCTGGGCGAAGACCTGACCGGGCCGATCGCCGACGCGGAGCTGGCCCTCTCCGACGACCTCGGCGACCTGGCAGACGCCGAGCAGTACACCTTCCTCGGCCGCGGCTGGACCACCGGCCTGGCGGCCGAGGCGGCGCTGAAGATGCGCGAGGCCGCCCGTGCCTGGACCGAGAGCTACCCGGCGATGGAATACCGCCACGGCCCGATCTCGATCGCGGGCCCCGGCCGGGTGACGTGGATGCTCGGCGACGCCCCCGAGGGCCTCGCGGCGGAGGTGCTCGACTGCGGCGGCGCCTTCGTCGAGTCGGCCCGCGACCCGATGGCGGAACTGGTGAAGATCCAGCGGGTGGCCGTCGCCCGCGCCCTGGCCCACGGCCTGAACCCCGACGAACCGCTCCACCTCACGAGATCGGTGATCCTGCCTTGAGCACGACCCTCGTCAACGCCCGGATCGTCACCGAATACGCGGTCACCGACGGCTGGCTCGCCATCGAGGAGGGCCGCATCACCCACATCGGCCACGGCGCCGCCCCCCGCGACGGCGAGTCGCTGGGCCACCGGTTCGTGGTCCCGGGCTTCGTCGACATGCACGTCCACGGCGGCGGCGGCGCGGGCTACCCGACCGGCCTGGCCCCCGAGGCGCGGCGCGCCTTCGCCTTCCACCTGTCCCACGGCACGACCACGGCCGTCGCCAGCCTGGTCACCGCCCCCCTCGACCACCTCCGCCGCGCCGCCGGCGAACTGGCGGAGCTCTGCCGGGAGGGCCTGCTGGCGGGCATCCACTTCGAGGGCCCGTACATCTCCGCCGCGAAGTGCGGCGCGCACCGCCCGGCCCTGCTGCGGGAGCCGTCGGTGCCGGAGTTCCTCGACCTCATCAAGTCGGCCCACGGCCACGCCCGCATGTTCACCATCGCCCCCGAGCTCCCCAACGCCCTCGACGCCATCGCCGCCTGCGCCGCCAACGGCGTGATCGCCGCGATCGGCCACACCGACGCCACCTACGACGAGGCCGAGGCGGCCATCGACGCGGGCGCGACGGTGGCCACCCACCTGTTCAACGCCATGCGCCCGCTGGGCCACCGCGACCCCGGCCCGATCACGGCGGCCCTGGCCGACGAGCGGGTGACCGTCGAACTGATCAACGACGGCTTCCACCTCCACGAGGCGGTCATCGACCTGGCCCTGCGCTCGGCGAAGGGCGGCGTCGCCTTCGTCACCGACGCCATGGACGCCGCCGGCATGCCCGACGGCGACTACGACCTAGGCCCGATGCGCGTGGAGGTCAGAGGCGGCGAAGCCCGCCTGGAAGGCGGCGGCTCGATCGCAGGCAGCACCTTGACCATGGACAAGGCCTTCCGGCGCGGCGTGCAGCTCAACGGCCTGACCCTGTCCCAGGCCACCGAGGTCACCTCACTGAACCCGGCCAAGGCCCTGGGCCTGGACGACGAGGTCGGCTCCATCGCCGTCGGCAAACGCGCCGACCTGGTGGTCCTGGACGAGGATCTCCAGGTCCACCGCGTGATGCGCCACGGCGAGTGGGTCTAGGACGAACCAGCACCGGAAATTTCGCCATATGCGACCAGCCGAACGAAGGAACCGGACACGCCGCCGGTAGCCACCATCCGCTGCAAGCACCGGAAATTTCGGCAGATGCGACCACCCGAACGAAGGAACCGGACACGCCGCCGGTAGCCACCATCCGCTGCAAGCACCGGAAATTTCGGCAGATGCGACCACCCGAACGAAGGAACCGGACACACCGCCGGTAGCCGCCGGAAATTTCGCCATATGCGCTGTGCGCCGACCGCCCAGGAAAAGCGGCAGGGCGCCGGGAAAGATCCCGGCGCCCTGGGCGAGCACGTCGTCACGGCGTCGGCGGGGCCACCACGACCTCGACGCGCTGGAACTCCTTGATGTCGCTGTAGCCCGACGTCGCCATCGTGCGCTTGAGGGCGCCCATCAGGTTCATCGAGCCGTCGGCCACCGACGACGGGCCGTGGAGGATCTCCGCCAGGGTCCCGATCGTGCCGAACTCCACGCGGCGTCCGCGCGGCAGGTCGGGGTGGTGGGCCTCGGAGCCCCAGTGGAAGCCACGCCCCGGGGCCTCGGCCGCGCGGGCCAGGGGCGAGCCGACCATGACCGCGTCGGCGCCGCAGGCGATGGCCTTGGCGATGTCGCCCGAGCCGCCCATGCCGCCGTCGGCGATGACGTGGACGTAGCGGCCGCCCGATTCGTCCATGTAGTCACGCCGTGCCGCCGCCACGTCGGAGATCGCGGTCGCCATCGGGACCACGACGCCCAGCACGTTGCGGGTCGTGTGGGACGCGCCGCCGCCGAAGCCGACCAGGACACCCGCCGCGCCGGTCCGCATCAGGTGCAGGGCCGCCGTGTAGGTGGCGCAGCCGCCGACGATCACCGGGACGTCGAGCTCGTAGATGAACTGCTTGAGGTTCAGCGGCTCGGCCCGGCCCGAGACGTGCTCGGCCGAGACGGTCGTGCCGCGGATCACGAAGATGTCGACGCCCGCGTCGATGACGGCCTTGTGGTGCTGGACCGTGCGCTGCGGCGACAACCGGACCGCCGTGGTCACCCCGGCCGCGCGGATCTCCTCGATGCGGCGGCCGATCAGCTCGTCTTGGATCGGCGCCGTGTAGATCTCCTGCAGCCGGCGGGTCGCGGCGGCGGTGCCGAGCTCGGCCACCTCGTCGAGCAGCGGCTGCGGGTCGTCGTAGCGGGTCCAGAGCCCTTCGAGGTCGAGGACGGCCAGGCCGCCCAGGCGGCCGATCTCGATCGCGGTGCGGGGTGAGACCACGCTGTCCATCGGGCTGACCACGACGGGCAGGTCGAAGCGGTAGGCGTCGATCTGCCAGGAGATCGACACCTCCTCGGGGTCGCGGGTGCGCCGCGAGGGAACGATGCCGATCTCGTCGAGGGCGTAGGCGCGCCGCCCGGTCTTGCCGCGCCCGATCTCCACCTGAGTCATGTTGTGTTTCCTGTTGTCGATAGAGGTCAGCGACGGTGGTAGTTCGGAGCCTCCACCGTCATCTGGATGTCGTGGGGGTGGCTCTCCTTCAGCCCGGCGGCGGTGATCGGCATCAGTTCGCCGTTCTCACGCAGCTGCTCGATGGTGCGAGAGCCGGTGTACCACATACCCTGTCTGACCCCTCCGACCAACTGGTGGGCCACGGCGGCGACCGGACCGCGGTAGGGGACCTGGCCCTCGATGCCCTCGGGGATGTACTTGTCGTCGCCGGAGACGGCGTCCTGGGCGTAGCGGTCCTTGGAGAAGGACACGCCCCCGCGCTCGCGGTTGCGGACGGCGCCCAGCGAGCCCATGCCCCGGTAGGACTTGAACTGCTTGCCGTTGATGAAGATCAGCTCGCCCGGCGACTCCTCGCAGCCCGCGAGCAGGGAGCCGAGCATGACCGCGTCGGCGCCGGCCGCGATGGCCTTGGCGATGTCGCCGCTGTACTGGAGGCCGCCGTCGCCGATCAGCGGCACCCCTGCGGGACCCGCCGCGAGCGACGCCTCGTGGATGGCGGTGACCTGCGGGGCGCCGACGCCGGCGACCACGCGGGTGGTGCAGATGGAGCCGGGCCCGACGCCGACCTTGACGGCGTCGACGCCCGCGTCGATGAGCGCCTGGGCGCCCGCGCGGGTGGCGATGTTGCCGCCGATGACCTGGACGGCGGTGTTGGCCTTGATCTTGGCGATCATGTCGCAGACGCCCTTGGAGTGACCGTGGGCGGTGTCGACCACGATGACGTCGACCCCGGCGTCGATGAGGGCGCGGGCCCGCTCCTCGGCGTCGCCGGCGACCCCGATGGCGGCGCCCACCATGAGGCGGCCGTCGGCGTCCTTGGTGGCCAGCGGATACTGCTCGCTCTTGGTGAAGTCTTTGACCGTGATCAGGCCCTGGAGGCGGCCGCGGTCGTCGACGAGCGGCAGCTTCTCGACCTTGTGGGTGCGCAGCAGCCGGAAGGCCTCCTCGCGGGAGACCCCGACCGGCGCGGTGACCAACGGCATCTTGGTCATCACGTCGCTAACGCGTCGGGAGTGGTCGGTCTCGTAGCGCATGTCGCGGTTGGTGACGATGCCGACCAGCACGCCCTCGGCGTCGGTGACCGGGGCGCCGGAGATCCGGTAGGTCGCGCAGAGCAGCTCGACGTCGGCGAGGGTGTCGTCGGGCGAGCAGGTGACCGGGTTGGTGACCATGCCGGCCTCCGACCTCTTGACGAGGTCGACCTGGCGCGCCTGGTCGTCGATCGACAGGTTGCGGTGGAGGATGCCGACGCCGCCCTGGCGGGCCATCGCCACCGCCATGCGCGCCTCGGTGACCGTGTCCATCGCGGCGCTGATCAGCGGGATGCGCAGCGTGATCGTGCGCGTCAGCCGGGTGCTGGTGTCGGCGTCACCCGGCTGCATGTCCGAAAATGCGGGCACCAGCAGTACGTCGTCGTACGTGAGCCCTTGTTCGGTGAATCTGGCCATGGTGTCCGCGAACCCCCTCCTGCGGCAAAGAAGACCTCGTCAGGCCTCTGGGCCAGTCTAGGGCTCACGCAAAGAGGCGTCCGCCACGCGCCCTCGTCGGGCGGCGGCGGTCGGGGCCGGGCGGGCGGAGCCGTAACGGAGAAGAACACGGAAAGGGGGGACCGTCGTAGGACGGACCCCCCTGACGCGTCGGGTGATGGGACCCCCACGGTGACCGCCGAGCCCCCCTCCGCGCCCGGTCGGTCACGGCGTCCCACCCGTGCCGACGCAGGGTCAAGAGTGCGTCACCCTGGGTCTCCGCACAATGTCCGAACCTGCAACTACACGAAGCTGCACCTGTCGCGGTTTTCTCGGTCCGAAACGCAATAGCGCGTTATTCTCGCGAAGTCGCTCGGTGGCCCAGCCGCGGCGGCTCCGGGCGAGGGAGCAGACATCTGGGCGCGACCACGACCTGAGACTGGACCGACGATGAGCACCTCTGCCGACCCTTTGGAACGCCTGGGCCTCACCAGGGCCCAGACGGCGGTGTACGAAACCGTCCTGCGGCTGCACCGGGCCACGCTCCCCGAGATCGCCCAGGCCGCCGACGAACCGGCCGACGAGGTGGCCGCCCGGCTGGCCGGCCTGGTCCGGCTGGGGGCGGTCGACGAACAGGCCGGCGAATACCTGGCCCGCCATCCCGCCGCCGCGATCGGACGCCTGATCGCCGCCCGCCTCGACCGCCTGGCCGAGGAGAGCCGCCAGATCGACGAGGTGCTGGCCTCGGTGGGCGGGCTGACCCTGACCTACGACGCCGGGCGCGATTATCAGGACCGCAGGTTCCCCGTGGAACTGGTGAACGGCGCCGACGAACTCTACGAGAGCGTGATCGGCCTGGCGCTCCAATCGCCGCCTTCGGATCTGGTGACCGCGATCCCCGATGAACGTAGTTTGACGGATTTCATCCGCAAATATGCCGACACGTGGATCGAGGCGCTCAAAAGCGATCTCCTTTCCGCCCGCGCGGTGATCCCCGCGTCCGCCCTCGCGATGCCCGGAATGCGCGACTCCCTCGACCGGCTCGCCGCCGCCGGGGCGGGCATCCGCGTCCTCGATCGCATCCCGAGCTGGTTCTTCGCGATCGGCCACGACGCCGCCGGCCTCCCGGCCGACTGGGGGGTGTCGTTACCCGGCAGCGCATACAACTGTTACCTGGTCAGGGCCCCGATCGTGGTGGGCGCGCTGCGGGCGCTGTTCGACGAGATGTGGCAGCGGGCGGTGCCGGTCCGGCCCGCGCCGGGGGCCGTGCAGGTCCTCAGGCTGGCGTCCCAGGGGATCTCCGACGACACCATCGCCCGGCGTCTGGGGGTGTCGGTCCGGACCGTCCGGGCGCGGTTCGCCGACGCCATGGCGGAGCTGGGGGCCCAGACCCGCTTCCAGGCCGGGGTTGAGGCCGCCCGCCGGGGCTGGTTGTCCTGACCCGGCCTTTGAGCACACTGGGAGCGATGGGAGTCATATGGTGGTTACGTGCTGGAAGACGTCCCCCGCGACCCGTTCGCGGACGACCCCAACGACCCCGCCGTGGAGCTGGGTGAGCTCGACGACGCCGAGCCGCTCACGATGGCCGAGCGCGACGAGGCCCTGACCGACCTCGCCGACGTGGAGGTGTTCCGCTCCCTGCTCGAACCGCAGGGAGTCCTCGGTCTCGTGCTCGACTGCCCGGAATGTGGTGAACAGCACTACTTCGACTGGGACCTGCTCCGGGGCAACCTACGCCAGATGATCGACAACGGCCGACCCCAGGTTCACGAACCCGCCTTCCAACCCGACCCCGCCGACTACGTCAGCTGGGAGTACGCCCGGGGCTACGTCGACGGCGTCATCGACACCGAAGAAAGCCGCTGAGCTTCCTGAATGCTGTCCACATCGGCGATCAGGGCCTTCAGGACCAAGATCGCCGGATCGGCTGACCGCACCGCCTCGCGCCGGGCCAACGCGTCGAGCACGGCGTCAACGTCGATTGTCACGCAATCGACTCTAGCTCCGCCATCTGACGGAGCCGGGCAAGAGCACGATGCTGGGCCACTCTGACCGCGCCGGGTGACATGCCGAGGACGTTGCCCGTCTCCTCCGCCGAGAGCCCCGAGACCACCCGCAGGATCAGCAGCTCGCGCTGGTTCTCCGGCAGCCGCGACAGCAGCGCGCGGGCGTGTTCGGCCTCGATGTAGCGCACGACGGTCTCCTCGGGCCCGGGACCCTCGTCGGGCCCGTCGGGGAGATCCTGGGTCGGCACGGCCGAACGCACCGAACTGCGCAGCGCGTCGGCCACCTTGTGAGAGGCGATGCCGAAGACGAACGACGCGAACGGGCGGCCCATGTCCCGATAACGCGGCAGCGCCGACAGCACCGCGATGCAGACCTCCTGGGCCACGTCGTCGGCGTTGTGATAATGCCCCGAAACCCTGCCAAGCCTGGCTCGGCAATAGCGCACGACCATCGGCCGCAGCTGCGTCAGCAGCCTCTCGATGGCGGTGCGGTCCCCTGTCACGGCCAGACTGGTCAGCTCCCTGAGGTCGGACTCCTCCGGCCTCACGTCGACTCTGGACCCAATCGCAAGCCTTACCCCAGTTGCGGCGTCGGCGACGCATCCCTCGGTCACGTTAGGCATGATGCCCGCCACACAGAGAACTGTCGTCATGGTGAACGGATACGGATTGGTCACATTGGGGCGGCGATAACGGCAAGTAATCGCACGAACACTCGACGGTTTTGGACATTTCACTAAAAGGCGGAAATTGCTGTATTTCTGTCAGATGTTCTGACAGCTCAGACCCATTCGGCGTTCAGCTTCTATATAGAACTACGGCCCCCACCCCGGAATGGGGTGAGGGCCGTAGAACGGCAACCGTTATTAGTGACCGTGCCCGTGGCCGTGACCCGCGCCGGCGGCGGCGGGGGCCTCCTCCTCGGGCTTGTCGACGACGAGCGCCTCGGTGGTCAGCAGCATGCCGGCGATGGACGCGGCGTTCTGCACGGCCGACCGGGTGACCTTGACCGGGTCGATGACGCCCTGGGCGACCAGGTCGCCGTACTCGCCGGTGGCGGCGTTGAGGCCGTGGCCCACGGGGAGCTCGGTGACCTTGGAGGTCACGACGTAGCCCTCGAGGCCGGCGTTCTCGGCGATCCAGCGGGCCGGCTCGACCAGAGCCTTGCGGACGACGGCGACACCGGTCGCCTCGTCGCCCGACAGGCCGAGGTTGTCGAGTTCGGCGGCCACGTGGACCAGCGCCGAGCCGCCGCCGGAGACGATGCCCTCTTCGATCGCGGCGCGGGTGGCCGAGATCGCGTCCTCCAGGCGGTGCTTCTTCTCCTTCAGCTCGACCTCGGTGGCCGCGCCGACCTTGAGCACGCACACGCCGCCCGACAGCTTCGCGAGGCGCTCCTGGAGCTTCTCGCGGTCCCAGTCGGAGTCGGACTGCTCGATGGCGAGCTTGATCTCCTTGACGCGGTCGGCGATGGCCGAGCCCTCACCGGCGCCGTCGACGATCGTCGTGGCGTCCTTGGTGATGACGACGCGGCGGGCCGTGCCGAGCACCTCGAGGCCGACGTGCTCCAGCTTGAGGCCGATCTCCTCGGAGACGACCTGCGCGCCGGTCAGGATCGCGATGTCCTGCAGCATGGCCTTGCGGCGGTCGCCGAAGCCGGGGGCCTTGACGGCGACCGAGGTGAAGGTGCCGCGGATCTTGTTGGTGACCAGGACGGCCAGGGCCTCGCCCTCGACGTCTTCGGCGATCACGAACAGGGCCTTCTTCGTCTGGGCGACCTTCTCCAGCAGCGGGAGGAAGTCGGCCAGGGAGGCGATCTTGCCCTGGGTCAGGAGGATGTAGGGGTCGTCGAGGACGGCCTCCATGCGCTCCTGGTCGGTGACCATGTAGGCCGACAGGTAGCCCTTGTCGAACTGGAGGCCCTCGGTGAACTCGAGCTCCAGGCCGAGCGCGTTGCTCTCCTCGACGGTGATGACACCGTCCTTGCCGACCTTGTCGAACGCCTCGGCGATCAGCTCGCCGATCTTGGCGTCCTGGGCGGAGATCGTCGCGACGTGGGCGATCTCCTTCTTGTCCTCGACGTGACGCGCGGAGGACAGCAGCTTCTCGCTGACGGCCTTCGCGGCCAGGTCGATGCCGCGCTTGAGCGACAGCGGCTGGGCGCCGGCGGCCACGTTGCGCAGGCCCTCGCGGACCATGGCCTGGGCCAGCACGGTCGCCGTGGTGGTGCCGTCGCCCGCGACGTCGTTGGTCTTGGTGGCGACTTCCTTGGCGAGCTGGGCGCCCAGGTTCTCGTAAGGCTTGTCGAGCTCGACCTCACGAGCGATGGTCACGCCGTCGTTGGTGATCGTCGGCGCGCCGAACTTCTTGTCGATGACCACGTTGCGGCCACGCGGGCCGAGGGTCACCTTGACCGCGTCGGCGAGGGCGTTCACGCCACGCTCGAGCGCGCGGCGGGCGTCCTCGTCGAACGACAGGGTCTTGGGCATTTAACAAGTCCTCTCAGCGTCGAAGACCCCGGGCGCTCGTCGCGCCCGGGGTCTCCTCACGGCCTACTTCTCGATGATGGCGAGCACGTCACGGGCGGAGAGCACGAGGTACTCCTCGCCGCCGTACTTGACCTCGGTGCCGCCGTACTTGCTGTAGAGGACGACGTCGCCCTCGTTGACGTCGAGCGGAACCCGCTTGCTGCCGGACTCGTCCCAGTTGCCGGGGCCCACCGCGAGGACCTTGCCCTCCTGGGGCTTCTCCTTCGCGGTGTCCGGGATGACCAGGCCGGAGGCGGTGGTCTGCTCGGCCTCAAGCGGCTGAACCACGATGCGGTCGCCGAGCGGCTTAACGGGAACCTTGGTGGCGGTCGTCACGATCGGACCTCCCCTTCAGATTGCGATGAATGAGCTGAAGAGGCGACCAGCGGCCTGCCGTCGCGGGTGTCAGACCTATCTGCGTCGCATTGGCACTCTCACTAGGCGAGTGCCAACACGACACAGTATGCACCTTCCCCGAGCACGTCAACACGAGCGGGACCGCACCTCAGGCGAGTGTTGACAGCCGGTGGCCGGAGTCGTTCATTGATCTCGCCCTCGCTTGTGCCACCAATCGAAGGGATGGGCAATGCGCAAACTGTTGACGGCCCTCACGGGCCTCCTGCTCATGGCGGGTGTCCTGACCGCACCCGCCTACGCGGAGTCGAACGGCGGCGTGCGGATCATGCCGCTGGGCGACAGCATCACCGACGGGTTCAACGTCCCCGGCGGCTACCGCATCAATCTATGGCAGCGGTTCGTCCAGGCAGGTCACACGGTCGACTTCGTCGGCTCGGGGTTCAACGGCCCGGCGAGCCTGGGCGACCACGACCACGAGGGCCACTCGGGCTGGCGGATCGACCAGATCGACGCCCAGATCGTCGGCTGGCTGCAGGCCTACACCCCCCGGACGATCCTGCTGCACATCGGCACCAACGACATGGGCCAGCAGTTCCAGGTGTCCACGGCGCCCGCGCGGCTGTCGGCCCTGATCGACAAGATCCGGGCCAACGCCCCTCAGGCCGAACTGTTCGTCGCACAGATCACGCCGTCCGCCGATCCCGCCTTCAACGCCCGGATCCAGACCTTCAACGCCGCGATCCCCGGCATCGTGGCCGCCAAGGGCCCGCTGACCCACCTCGTCGACATGAACACCGGCTTCACCACCGCCGACCTGGCCGACGGCCTCCACCCCAACCAGACCGGCTACGACAAGATGGCCGCCCGCTGGTGGACCGCCCTCCAGTCGTTCCCCGGCAGCGTCACGCCCGGGGCGGTCAACCTGGTGAACGCCGCGTCGAACCGCTGCCTCGACGTCAGCGGCGTCTCCCAGGCCCAGGGCGCCCAGGTCCACGTGTGGGACTGCCACACGCAGGCCAACCAGCGCTGGACCCGCACGGCGGCCGGCGAGTACCGGATTTACAACGGCACCCGCTGCCTGGACGTGAACGGCAACGGCACCGCCAACGGCACCAAGATCCAGATCTGGCCCTGCAACGGCACCCCGGCCCAGCGCTTCACCCACAACGCCAACGGCTCGATCACCGCGGCGGGCTCCGGCAAG
Organism: Herbidospora sp. NBRC 101105; assembly: GCF_030269205.1. Lineage (NCBI taxonomy): Bacteria > Bacillati > Actinomycetota > Actinomycetes > Streptosporangiales > Streptosporangiaceae > Herbidospora > Herbidospora sp. NBRC 101105. The sequence goes on from NZ_BSSX01000004.1 coordinate 176,456, forward strand.
TGCCTCCACTCCACCGGCACCGGCAACGGCGCCCTGGTGGAGCTCCGCGACTGCAACGGGACCGCGGCCCAGCGCTGGACCACGCGATAGCCGACCGGTGAGCGGCGGGCGCTAGCGTCTCCGTGTGGACCTGGAGAGCTTCGCCCGCCTGCTCACGCCCGACGGCCAGACGGCCCTGGCCGAGGCCGGCGCGACGCTGGCCTCCGGCGCGGGCCAGATCGAGGCCGTGACCACGCTGCGCCGGCGCTTCGACGCCGACCTGGTCTCCGCCGCGCTCACCCAGGCGGGCCTGCGCCGCCGCGCCGTCCCCAAGTTCGGCCCCGACGCCGAGGTGATGTACTTCACCCCCCACGGCCTGGAGCAGGCCACCCGCCCCGAGGTCGCCGAACACCGCGCCCGGCGGCTCGCGGGCCTGTCGGTGGCCGACGCGTGCTGCGGCATCGGCGGCGACCTGATCGCCCAGGCCCGGGCGGGCTGTACGGTCGACGCCGTCGACCTCGACCCCCTGACGGTCGCCGTGGCGACGGCCAACGTCCGGGCCCTGGGTGTACGGGCCGAGGTCCGCGTCGCGAGCGCGGAGTCGCTCGACCCGGGGGCCTACGACGCCCTGTTCGCCGACCCGGCCAGACGCACCACCAAGGGCCGCGTCTTCGACCCGGCCGCCTACTCGCCGACCTGGGACGTGGTCCTCGACCTGGTCCGGAAGGCGAGACGGGCCTGCCTGAAGGTCGCCCCCGGCATCCCCTACGAGTACATCCCCGACGGCATGGAGGCCGAGTGGGTCTCGTTCCGGGGAGAGGTCAAGGAGGCGGTCCTGTGGTCGGGCGCCGAGGGGCGGCGGGCGACCCTGTTGCCGTCCGGCGAGACCATGACGGCGCGCGGCGTCGAAGCCGGCGTCGCCCCCATCGGGCGCTACCTGTACGAGCCCGACGGCGCGGCGGTCCGCGCCCACCTGGTCGGCGAGGTCGCCGAGATCGTCGGGGGCCGGCTGATCGACCCCCAGATCGCCTACCTGTCCGCCGACGAACACGTGCCCACGCCGTGGGCGGCCGGCTATCTCGTCGAGGAGGTCATGCCGTTCTCGCTGAAGCGGCTCAGGGCCGCGCTGCGGGAGCGGAGGGTCGGCGCGGTCACGATCAAGAAGCGCGGCTCGGCGGTCGACGTGGAGCGGCTCCGTCACGATCTGCGACTGTCCGGGGAGGGCTCGATGGTGGTCGTGCTGACCCGTCTCGGCACCCGTCCCGTGGCGGTGCTGGCCTCGGAAATGGGCAGGTAAAGCCGCCAGTCCGGGCAATCCATCGGGAACCCCGATGTTTCCCTGTCCCCGGGAAAGTGGCAGCGCCGAGGGTTATCGTTCGGTGACATTACGTGTTCACGTCTTCCTCTTGATCCGGAGCTCCTCGGTGGAAAACCACACCCTCCTTCAAGCGGGCGGTCAGGCCGCAGTGTCCGACCGGATGCGCGAGCTGCTGGCCCGCGCGGCCCAGGACCATGTCTACGAGCAGCGCACCCAAGGGGCGGTGCTCGACGAGATCCGCCAGCGCATGGAGGGCATGGAATGGCTGCTCCGCGAGGTCCGCGAGCGCGAGCTCGGCGGCATCAGCGCGACCATGGAGGCGGTCGGCGGCCGCCTCGACGACCTGACGGGCCGCCCGCCCGCCTGGGCCGAGGGCCTCGCCCAGCACATCGAGATGGTCCGTGACCACGTCGACACCGTCGGCGAGAAGGTCACCCCCATCGGCGAACTCCCCAGCCTGTGGGCCGACGTCGGCACGATGGGCGAGAGCGTCGAGGAGTCCCTCACCCGGCTGGCCGCGGTCACCGACCGCCTCGCCCAGATGCACGCCGGCATGGAGGCGGCCGCCGCCCGCTTCAGCCGCATCGACAAGGCCGTCACCGACCTCAGCGAGCGCCTCGACCGCCTGGAGGCCGACGTCACCGAGTCGCTCACCGCCGGCCTCGACACCGTGGTCACCCGCCTGACCGCGACGCTCGACCAGATCGCGACCCGCATCTCCGGCGTCGAGGGCCAGCAGTCGGCCAGCAACGCCCGTCTCAGCGCGATCAGCGAGGCGCAGTCGGGCGCCAAGGCCCAGTTCCACGCCCTTGAGGGCCAGGTGGCGGGGGTGACCGCCCGCCTCGACCGCATCGACGCCCGCATCGAGACGGCCGACGAGTGCCTGGCCGACATCGACACCCGCGTGACGGGCATCGAGGCCAAGCTCACCGAGAACGGCGAGAAGCTCGACGGCACCGACCGCGCCGTCAGCGCCCTCGACGAGCGCCTGGGCGCCTGCGTGGGCGACTCGGAGACCCGCCTGACCTCGAAGGTCGAGGCCCTGGAGGAGCAGCTCGGCGAACGCTTCGACGGCGTCGACGACCGCGTCGAGTCGATCAACCAGCGGCTCGGCCAGCTCCCCGCGACCCTGGAGATCGGCGAACTGCACCGCCTGGTCGGCGAGATCGCCCCGCTGGTCGAGACCCGCACCGACCGCGAGGCGGTCCGCGAGGCCCTCTCGACCACGGTGGAGCCCGCCCACACCGACCTGACCAGAAGGCTGGGGGCGCTGGAGGAAACGATGCTGGCGCTGGCTGAGGCCCTCCTGCGGCCCACCAGGAGCTCCAAGGACTGAACTCCACACACGAGAAAGGGCCGGGCGACTTCGCCCGGCCCTTTCGTGTTCCTACGTTCAGACGCTCACGGTCGTGATCGGCATCGACGAGTCGGCCGGGATGTCGAGCAGCGAGGGCGTCGCCCCCGCCGCGACCAGGTTGGACCCCAGCGCCGCCACCATCGCCCCGTTGTCGGTGCACAGGCCCGGGCGCGGCACCCGCAGCCGGACCCCGGCCGCGTCGCAGCGCTCCTGGGCCAGCGCCCGCAGCCGCGAGTTGGCCGCCACGCCGCCGCCGATCAGCAGGTCGCCGACGCCGTGGGCGCGGCACGCCTGGAGCGCCTTCCTGGTCAGCACGTCGACCACGGCCTCCTGGAACGAGGCCGCCACGTCGGAGACCGAGACGGAGTCGCCCTGCTTCTCCACGTATCGGGCCACGGCCGTCTTCAGGCCGGAGAACGAGAAGTCGAGCGTGCCGTCGTCGACCTTGCCCCGGGGGAACGGGATCGCGTCGCCGCGCCCCTCGCGGGCGGCCCGGTCGATGTGGGGGCCGCCGGGGAACGGCAGCCCGAGCACCCGGGCGACCTTGTCGAACGCCTCACCGGCGGCGTCGTCGACGGTCGAACCGAGGGAGATGACCTCACGCGTCACGTCGGGCACCAGCAGCAGCGACGAGTGGCCGCCCGAGACCAGCAGGGCCATGCACGGCTCGGGCAGCGGCCCGTGTTCGAGCTGGTCGACCGCCACGTGGGCGGCGAGGTGGTTGACCCCGTAGAGGGGCACGCCGAGACCCACCGAGTAGGCCTTGGCGGCGGCGACGCCGACCAGCAGCGCGCCGGCCAGGCCGGGGCCCGCCGTGACGGCGATGGCGTCGATGTCGGAGAACTTCAGGCCCGCCTTCGCCAGGGCGCTGTCGACCGTGGGGGCCATCGCGTCGAGGTGGGCGCGGGAGGCCACCTCGGGGACGACTCCCCCGAAGCGGGCGTGTTCGTCCATGCTGGAGGCGATCGTGTCGGCCAGCAGGGTGTGGCCGCGCACGATGCCGACGCCCGTCTCATCGCAGGACGTCTCGATCCCCAGGACGATCGGCTCGTCAGCCATCGAGTTTCCTCACCATCGTGATCGCGTCGGTTCCGTCGTCGTAGTAGCCCCGCCGGAGGCCGAGCTGGTGGAAGCCGAACCGTTCGTACATGGCCTGGGCGGGGGCGTTGTCGGCTCGGACCTCCAGGAAGACCGCTGAGGCCCCCCGGCGGGCGGCCTCGTCGAGCAGGGCGTTGAGCATCAGGGCGCCGACCCCGGCCCGCCGGTGTTCGGCGAGCACGGCGATGGTCTGCACGTCGCCCTGGTCGCCCGCCACGGCCAGGCCGGCGTAGCCGACGATCCGGCCGTCGCGCTCGGCCACGATGTAGTGGCGGGTGCGCGGCTGGTCGGCCAGCTCGCCGAGCATCATGCGCTCGCTCCACGCGTCGGCGGGGAAGGTGGCGCGTTCGAGCTCCATGACGGCCGGCAGGTCGTCGACGCCCATGCCGCGCAGCGTCACCACGCTCACGCCGTCACCTTCTTGGGCGCCCCCGGGATCTGTGCGTCGGGGCGCCGCAGGTAGATCGGCACGGGCGGGCCGAGGACGGCCCGGTTCTGAGCGGCCTCGACCGAGTCGATGCGCCCCTCGGGCAGCTTGGCCGCCGCGGCGGCCTCCTCGGGCGACAACCGGCCCAGCTCGACGGCGGCCAGCGCGGCCAGCGCCCCGGCCGACGGGTGTTCGGGACCGGTCACGCCGTCGAGGTAGAGCCGGGCGCCCACGACCGTGTGCTCGACCGGCACGTCGGCGGGCTTGTCGACCCGGGGACCGTCGAGCCGGGTGGAGCCGTCGGCGTAGGTCGCCCAGAAGAGCTCCTTGCGGCGGGCGTCGGTGATCACCGTGAACGGGCCGGGCACTCCGGCGGCGTAGGCGATCGCGTCGAGGGTGCAGATGCCGTAGGCGGGCACCCCCAGCGTCGTCGACAACGCCCGCGCCGTGATGAGGCCGACCCGCAGGCCGGTGTAGGGCCCGGGGCCCGCTCCCGCGACGACGGCGGTGACGTCGTGGACGGTCACGCCCGCCTCACGCAGGACGGTCTCGATCGCCGGCGCGAGCAATTCCCCGTGGCGCCGGGCGTCGATGGTGGTGGATTCCGCCAGCACGCGTGTTCCGTCGTGCACCGCGGCGGTCACGGCAGGGGTCGCCGTGTCGAAGGCCAGGACCAGCACGAAAAGCAAGCCTAGCCCTACAGCACGTGTGCTCAGGAGCGGGAGGCGTACACGATCACGTTGTCCTTGTACTCGTGGGCGTCCCAGTCGAACTGCCCGCCGCAGGTGATCAGGCGCAGGCCCTCGCCGAGGTAGACCTTCTCGGCGGGGAACGACTCCTTGGGGATCTGCTCGATCGCGTCGACCTTGTAGGAGACGGTCTTGCCGTCGGACCTGACAACCTTGACGACCGCGCCCTTCTTCAGCTCCCGCAGCCGGTAGAAGACGGCGGGCGCGGTCTTGGTGTCGACATGTCCGATGATCACGGCCGCACCCTCGTCGCCGGGCACGGAGCTGCCCTCGTACCACCCGGCGATCTTCGGTTTCTCGTACGGCGGCAGCTCGACCTCCCCATCGCCGGTGAGGCCGAGCTTGATCAGCGGCGCCTTCATCTGGAGCACCGGGATGTCGATGCGTTCGGGCACGGCTTTGCTGCGCTCGCCCTCGACCTGGGCCGTTTCCGGCTTGGTCATCACGAACAGGACGAACCCCGAGACGATCGCCGCGACGACCATCCGGGTGGAGACGGCCAAGGCGTCAGCCCCGGGCGCGCCTGCGGGCCACCGCGATGCCGAGACCGGCCGCGGCCAGCAGCCCGACGGCGAACGGAGCGACCGGGATGCCCGACTCGTCGGCGGGACCGCCGGCGGCCGTGCCGCCGCCGCCCGCGCCGGGGGCCTTGGTCGGGAAGCGGGTCTCGTCGGCGGTGTTGCCGCTGCGGAGCACCTGCAGGCGGGCGTTGCCGATGTCGTTGGTGGCCGAGCAGCGCACCTCGACGCGGTAGCCGCCGGCCTTGGCGCTCGCCTTGAGCACGGCCACGCCGGTCAGCCGGGGCGCGGGGGCCGGGGACGGGGCGGGCGTCTCGGCCGCCGGGGCCAGCAGACTCACGATGCCGGTGAACGCGTCGGAGTGGGCGCTGGCCTGGTAGCTGGTGCCCGGCAGCGCGGGCGGGCAGTAGGCGGTGATCCGGATGTTCCGGGACTGCCCACCCTGGATCTCGTCGGGGCTGAGCGTGACCCGGACCTCCTGTCGGGGCGGGATGCTCGCGGTGACCGTCGGCACCGGTGGCGTCACTGTGATGGACGCCTCCGGGACGATGCCCGCCTCCGCGGAACAACCGGCGACTCCGAGTAGCAGCACCCCGGCCAACGCGGCCTTCGATAACGCGTTCATCGGCCCACCCCTCCCACCGCCGACCATTACCCAGAAAATCTAGGCCAATCCATTAGTAAAGATCTTCATTTTCTAACGAATCGGCGGCGGTGTGGAAGGCTCCAAGCGGGACCGTACTAGATCGTCCCTGCGGGAATATCGGACCAACGATTGCCAACACCCCGAAGCAGGACATACCTACTCTCATCGGTGTCGTCCCGGTCAATCACGATTTCGAGGCGCTCGTCCGACAGCCCCTCGACGAGGCCCTCGCCCCACTCGACCACGGTGACCGAGTCGGCCAGCGAGGCGTCGAGGTCGAGGTCGTCGACCTCGAGCGCGCCGCCCAGGCGGTAGGCGTCGGCGTGGACGAGGGCCGGGCCCCCGGACAACGACGGATGCACCCGGGCGATCACGAAGGTCGGGGAGGTGATCGGGCCGCGTACCTTCAGGCCCTCGCCTATCCCCTGGGTGAGAGTCGTCTTCCCGGCTCCCAGCGGGCCGGTCAGCACGACCAGATCGCCCGCCCGCAGCAGCCCGGCGATCTTCACGCCGAGTGCGCGCATGTCCTCGGCCGTGGCCGCAGGCTCCTTCACCTGTCCCCCAGTTCCGCCCGGTCGATCAGGTCGATCAGGGCATCGTTCACGATTCCCGGACACTCGAGCTGAACCAGGTGGGAACTGTCGGTCACCATGGTCAGCGTCGCCGTCGGCACGGCCGCCGCGATCGCCCTGCTGTGCTCGGGCGGGGTCAGCCAGTCGCGGTCGCCGACGATGATCGACGTGGGCACCTTGTTCAGCACGTCGAGCGCCTTCAGCTTGTCATGGGACATGAGCGCCGGGTAGAAACCGGCGATCACGTCGGCGGGCGTGGCCCGGATCATCGACTCGGCGAAGTCGACCAGGGTCGGGCTGACCCGGCCGGAGTCGCCGAAGCCGAGGTGGCGCAGCAGCAGGAACGAGATGTCGTTCCCGGCCTGACGCCCCCGGTCGACCAGCGCGGCCTTCTTCTTCATGACCGACACGGCCGCCGGCGTGGCCTTGTGGACCAGCTTGGCGACCAGGGCGGGCATGCCGAGGCTGAGCTCGGCCAGCTTACCGGCGGAGGTGGAGATGAGCGCGACGCCCTTGACCTTGTCGCCGAACAACTCGGGCCGCCGATCGGCCAGCGCCATGATGGTCATGCCGCCCATGGAGTGGCCGACCAGCACGCACGGCCCCGGCACGAGGTCGTCGAGCACCTGCGCGAGGTCCTCGCCCAGCCGGTCGATCGACTGGTCGACGTCGGCCACCCGCTCCGAGCGGCCGTGGCAGCGCTGGTCCCAGACGACCACGCGGTACTTCTCGCGCAGCAGGCGCCACTGGTAGTGCCAGGAGTCGGAGGTCAGGCAGTAGCCGTGGCAGAGCACGACGGTCAGCGGGGCGTCGGGCGGCCCGTCGACCTCGGCGGCGAGGGTGAGGTTGTCGGAGGTGACGACCCGGGCGGTCGTGCCGTGGAGCTCGCCGAAGGGCTCGCTGGCCTCCAGGTCGGGCCGCAACCGGATGCGGCCCACGGCGTAGCGCTTGGCCAGGGCGGCCACCGCCACCCCCGCGGAGGCCGCGCCGACCACGATCCCCGCGATGCCGGCTGTGCGCCGTACTGTCATTCCCGATCTCCTTGCCGCACGTGCACACGTGGCACCCGGGTGCCGATCCTGGTCACGATCTCATGAGTGATCGTGCCGAGGGAATCAGCCCATTCCTGACATGTGGGTTCATTTCTATCGCCTGGGCCGAAAAGGACAACTTCGTCCCCTTCTGTGGCGGGGTGGTCACCCAGGTCGATGGAGAACTGATCCATGCACACGCGTCCGGCGATGGTGAAGCGTTGGTCGTTGACGAGGACTTGGGCACGGTTGGTGGCGTTTCGCATGATCCCGTCCGCGTACCCGAGGGGAACCAGGCCAAGCGTGGTGTTCCTGTCGGTGACGTAGAGGTGGCCGTAGGAGACCCCCGTGCCCTTCGGGACCCTCTTGACGAGGGCGAGCCGGGCAGTGAGGGTCATGGCGGGCCGCAGGCCGAAGTCGCCCATCTCGGGGATCGGGCTCAGCCCGTAGAGGGCGATGCCGGGCCTGACCAGGTCGTAGCGCGCTTGGGGCAGGGTGACGATCGCGGCCGAGTTGGCGATGTGCCGCCTGACCCCCGGCAGGCTCCCGGCCGCCTCGTCGAAGGCGGCCAGCTGCTTGTCGATGGACGGATGGCCGGGGATGTCGGCGCAGGCGAAGTGGGACCAGACCCCGTCGACCACGATCACGCCCTCGGCCTGGGCCTTCAGCGCGGCGTCGACCAGATCGGGCCACGCCTCGGCGGTCGCCCCGCCCCGGGAGATGCCCGTGTCGACCTTGAGGTGGACATTGACTGTCTTTCCGGTACGCCGTGCCGCGGCCGCGATCTCGTCGATCAGCCACGGCGCCCCGGCCGAGAGGTCGACCCCCTTGGCCACGGCCTCGTCGAGCGGCTCCCCCGGCGGGATCAGCCAGGCCAGCACCGGAGCCGTGATCCCGGCGTCTCTGAGCGCGACGGCCTCACGGACCGTGGCGACCCCCAGCCCCGACGCCCCGCCCTCCAGGGCCGCCTTCGCGCACGGCACCAGGCCGTGGCCGTAGGCGTCGGCCTTGACGGCCGCCAGCATCTCGGCCCCGCCGGCGGCCTCCTTGAGGAGGGCGGCGTTGTGACGGATGGCCGAAAGGTCGACCCTGGCCTCGGCAGGAGTGACGAAGCTGCTGCTCATGCCTCCATATTTGCAGCCGTCCGGAGGTGCCGGATCACATCCGGCAACGAGAGGGCGACATCGAGTGCGGCGATCGGCGCGCCCTCGGCGGCCTTCCGGGCGGCCAGGCCGTGGAGGAAAGCGGCTGCGCTTCCGGCGTCGTAGGGGGCCAGTCCGGCGGCGAGCAGCGTCCCCGAGATGCCCGACAGGACGTCACCGGTGCCCGCCGTGGCCAGCCAGGAGGTGCCGGTCGGGTTCACCCTGACCGGACGGCCCCGCTCGGCGACCAGCGTGGTCGAGCCCTTGAGCAGAACGGTCACCTGGAGCTCCTCGACCGCCCTGCGGACGTGCTCGATCCGCCGGGCCTCGATGTCCTTCGGGTCGGCGCCCAGGATCCGGCCCAGTTCGCCGGCGTGCGGGGTGATCAGCGTGGGCGCCTCGCGGCGCAGCAGCCCGGGGTCGTTCGCGACGATGGTCAGGGCGTCGGCGTCCACGATCACCGGCAGGCCGGTGGCGAGCACCTCGGCGGCGATCCGCCGGGCCCGCTCGTCGGTGCCCATGCCGGGGCCGAGCACCCAGGCCTGGACCCGCCCGGCCTCCTCGACCGGATCTTCCCGCAGCACGGTCGTGACGGCCTCGGGCCACCGGGCCCTGACCTGGTGGACGGCGTCTTCGGGCCCGGCGAACCGGACCATGCCCGCCCCCGCCCTGACCGCCCCGCCCACGGCGAGCACGGCCGCCCCCGCGAACCGGTCGCTCCCGGCCAGGACCCCGACGACGCCCCGGCGGTACTTGTCCGACTCGATCCCCGGCACCGGCAGCAGCCGGGCCACGTCCCGGGCGGTCAGCACGGTGATCTCGGGTTCGGGCAGGTGGGGGGTCAGCCCGATGTCGACCAGTTCGACGATCCCGGCCCGCTCGGCCCCCGGATCGACGAGCAGCCCGGCCTTCCGGGCCCCGAACGTGACGGTGACCTGGGCCTTCACAGCCTCCCCGGCGACCTCGCCGGTGCCGGAGTCGACCCCGCTCGGCACGTCGACCGCCACCACCATGGCCCCCGACTCCGCGGCGACCCGTGCGAGCGTGGCATAGGGGTCCCGCAGGCCTCCCCTGCCGCCGATCCCGAGCAGCCCGTCGAGGATCAGGTCGGGCACGCCGACCTCGCCGGCCTCGATCACCCGGCCACCGGCTCTCTTCAGGGCCGCGAGCCCGCCCTCATGGGTTCTGCTCCCCGCGAGCACCGCCTCGACGCGGGCGCCCCGGGCGGCGAGCCGCGCCCCGGCGTAGAGGGTGTCCCCGCCGTTGTCGCCGCCTCCCACGAGCAGGACGACCCGGGAGCCGTAGACCCCCGGCAGGAGCCGCGCGCAGACGGCGGCGAGCCCGGCGGCGGCACGCTGCATGAGCTCGCCGTCGGGCACGAGGGCCATCAGGGCGTGCTCGGCCTGCCTGACCTGATCGCTGGTGAAAGCAGTCCACATGAGGTCGACGCTATCCCGGCGCCTGCCACGATCACTCGGCCCGGATGCCGGATTTTCGGGCGGGAGCCGTCGCGGCGCTTCCCTTGAGCGGCCGAGGAGCGCCGGTCGGCCGCCCGTCACCCGGGGCGGGGGGCGGTGCCGGGGTGGGCGGAGCCGTAACGGAGCCTGAAGAGGTCAGGCCTCGGCGATCACGTAGGCGACCGCGAAGCCGCCGTCGTGGCTGAGCGACAGGTGCCACCTGCGCACCCCGAGTTCCTCCGCGACCTCCCCGGCCCGGCCGCCGACCGTCAGCATCGGGCGGCCGTGGTCGCCGACGACGACCTCGGCCTCGCGGTGGGCCAGGCCCGGCGGGCCGCCCAGCGACTTCGCCACCGCCTCCTTGGCGGCGAAGCGGGCCGCCAGGGAGGCCACCGGGACCTCGCGGCCGCCGTCGGCGAAGGTCTCGCCCCAGAGTTCGGTGCCGGCGTTGCCGGAGACCAGCCCCGTCGAGACCGAGCGGCCCTGGAGTTCGGCCTCGGTGAAGAGGCGTTCGCGCAGGGCGGGCCGGCGTTCCAGGGTGGCCGCGAACCGCGCGACGTCCACCAGGTCGACCCCGATACCGACGATCACTCGTCCCCCGTGAGTGAGAGCACCCGTAGCCGCTGACCGGCCCACAGCACCGACCCCACCACGACGATGACCATGGCCGGGACGGCGAAGCTCAGCGCCACCTCCGACTTCAGGAAGGCTGTGGTCGTCACCTGGTCGGCGATCGACTGGGCCCACTGCTGGATGGAGAAACGCCGTGCTCCGGGCACATACCCGCCGATGAGGCCCTCCCACACCAGGGCGTAGATCACGCCGATGGTGACGGCGTGCCGGGAGACGACGCCGAGGAGGAGGAACACGGCGGCGTAGGCGATCCCGGCGAACAGGGTGCCCAGCGCGAAGCCGCTCGCGATGCCCGACTCGGTGCCGATCAGGATGTAGGCCGCCACGTAGGTCGGGATCACCGAGAAGGCCACCATCAGCGAGGCCGCGACGACGAACTTGGTGAACGCGATCACCGGACGGGAGATCGGCTTGGACATCAGGTGGATGATCGTGCCGTCTTCGATCTCCGGCGCGATCACGCCCGTCCCGGCGATCAGGCCGAGCAGGGGCAACATGGTGCCGATCGCGAAGACCTTCATGAGTTCGACGGCGACGCTCTCGTCGCCGCCCCCGATGAAGCGGAACAGGAGGGCGAAGGCGATCAGCGCGATGGGCAGCAGGGCCAGCAGCCAGATCCGCTTGCGGCCCAGCATGGCCCGGTAGGTGATGGACGCGACGACGGTGTTCATGATCGGCCGCTCAGGTAGGAGAAGACGCTTTCCAGGTCTTCGTCGGTCGGGGACACCTGCCACAGGCGCACGCCCAGGTCGCGGGCGAGCCTCGGGAGCTGGTGGGTGAAGCGCCGGAAGTCGACGGTGCGGACCTCCAGGCCCTGCGGCGTCAACGACACCCCGCCCGACGCGCTGTCGGCGATCAGCGCGGCCGCCAGCCGCCGGTCGTCGGAGGAGCGCACCCGGAACAGGTGGGGCCGGTCGGTCATCCGCCGCCGGATCTCGCGGTAGTCGCCGGAGGCGGCGTGACGCCCGGCGACCATGACCTCGATCTGCTGGGCGACCCGCTCGACCTCTTCGAGGATGTGGGAGCTGAACACGACGGTCCGGCCGGACGCGCCCAGCTGACGGACCAGGTCCATCAGGTGGAGCCGCTGGCGCGGGTCCATGCCGTTGAACGGCTCGTCGAGCAGCAGCACCGACGGTTCGTGGACGAGCGCCCCGGCGACCTTGATGCGCTGCCGCATGCCCTTGGAGTAGGTCTCGATCCGCCGGTCCTGCGCGGCGGCCATGTCGACCTGGGCGATGGCCCGTTCGGCCGCGTCGTCGCCGAGCCCGTGGAGGCGGGCGGCCGACTGCACGAACTGCCATCCGGTGAGGAAGCCGTAGACGCCCTCCTTCTCGGGCACCAGGCCGATCGTGCGGTAGACGTCGTGGTTCTTCCAGATCGGCTTGGCGTCGAGGGTGGCCGTGCCGCCCGACGGCTGGAGGAAACCGGCCATCAGGTGGAGCAGGGTCGACTTCCCGGCGCCGTTGGGGCCGAGCAGGCCGGTCACGCCGGGGCCGATCGTCATCGTCACGTCGTTGACCGCGACGACGTTGCCGTACCAGCGGCTGACCTGCCGGATCTCGATCACGCTCATGCGGCCAGCGCCTTCCGGTAGCGGGCGTAGAGGGCGGCCAGCGCCAGGAGCACCACCGCGACGACGACCAGCGCCGGACCGGCCCCGCCCGGAACGGGCTCACCGCTGGCAGACTGGGTCCCGAACAGATTGACCTGCACGGCGTTGACCAGGAAGAACGGATTGAGCAGGAAGCCCCACCTGCCGGCTTCCACGTGGCCCTCGCTCTGGAGCACCCCGAACAGCACCGCCGAGGCGGCCAGCGTGAACATGTAGAACGCGATCACCGACGCCACCCCGAGCCCCCGGCGCGGCGTGAACGAGGCCAGTGTGAGCCCGATCGAGGCCAGCAGCACCGCGTTGATCAGCGAACCGGCGAGCCCGGCCAGATATTCGTGGGTGTGCAGCGGCATCGGCAGGTCGATCAGCAGTTCGCCGACGAACTGCACGGTGAGCGGCACGACCATGAGGATCAGCAGCGCCGCGATCATCGCGGCGAGTTTGGCCCCGATGTAGTCGACGATCGTGACGGGCCGCGACAGGTAGAGCGGGATCACCCGGTGGCGCAGGTCGGGCGCCACGAGCACGGGCGACTGGGCGGCCAGGAAGATCGCGATGACCGGCTGCATGAAGACCGCGTAGTCGGTGTAGCTCAGCGGCGCCTGCTTCAGCAGCGCCATGATCGTGATCGACACCACGGCCGGCAACATCATGGCCCCGAACAGCAGGAACGGCATGATCTTCGACTTGAACGTGCGGCCGAGCCCGAAGGTGCCGCGCAGGCTGTAGACCCACAACGCGACGGCGCCGGCGCCCCGCCCGAGCCGGGGCCCGTCGTAGTGGCGGTAACCGATGTCGTGGATGACTCCGGTGGGCTGGCTCATCGGAACACATCCTCAATGCGGGCGTGGCGCTGCTCCAGGCGCACCAGGTTGAGATCGAGGTCGACGACCGCGTCTCTGAGCAGGTCGTAGGTCTCGTCGGCGCGCACCTGCACGGTCAGGGCGCGGCCCTCCACGACGACGGTCTCGCCGGTCTCGGTCAGCCGGGCGGCCAGCTTCTCCAGCCCTTCCTCGACCTCCACGGAGATCACCTGGGAGGCCTGGGTGAGCTCGCCGATCGCCGAGGAGCGCAGCAACCGCCCGGCGTCGATGACGATCACGTGGTCGCAGATGCGTTCGAGCTCGCCCAGCAGGTGGGAGCAGACCAGGACGCTGATGCCGAACTCGGTGCCGATCCGGTGGACCAGGCGGAGCATCTCGTCGCGGCCCTGCGGGTCGAGGCCGTTGGTCGGCTCGTCAAGGAAGATCACCTTGGGGTCGTGGACGAGCGCCTGGGCCAGCTTGACCCGCTGCTTCATGCCGGTCGAGTAGCCCCCGATCGGCCGGTAGCGCTCTTCCTGGAGCCCTACGTGACGCAGCGTGTCGGCGGCCCGTTCACGGGCGGCGATGCGCGGCAGCCCGGACATCCGGGCCATGTGCACGATGAACTCGGTCGCGGACTGGTCGGGCGGCAGGCAGTCGTGCTCCGGCATGTAGCCGACGGAGCGCCTGATCTCCTGCCCCTGCGTGACCGGGTCGAGGCCGAGCACCCGGGCCGAGCCCTCGCTCGCCGGGACCAGCCCGAGAAGGATCTTGATCAGCGTGGACTTGCCCGCGCCGTTGGCGCCCACCAGCCCGGTCACCCCGGCGCCGACCTCGACCGTGAGCCGGTCGAGCGCGGTGACCCGGGGATATCGCTTGGTGAGCGCCTCGGTGGCGAGGATGGTCATGATCGGGACAGTACTCCTTCACCTGTCGACGGGTCGTCGCCCATAAGAACGAGTCATCGGTCAGACCGTGGTCGCGGGCCGACGCGTTCCCCGTACTTCCCCCAGAGGAGCCGCTGGGCCAGCAGGGTGAGCGTGCCCGCGATGACCATGCCGAGGATGTTCACGCCGAGCTGCAGCCCGGCGTGGCCGACCTCGGCCCAGTCGCCGAGGGCGACCGCGACGGCGGCGTATCCGGCGGCCGGCACGGTGGTGACCGAGATGAACACGCCGACCAGCGACGACGACTTGCCCGCCGTGATCGACAACACCCCCGCCACCCCGGCCAGCAGCGCGACGATGAACGACCACCGGTCGGGCTTGACGATGAAGTTCACCTCTTCGGTGTTGCCCTCGGCGATCATGGACGGCTCGATCCAGCCGAGCCCCCGGGCGACCAGCGCGCAGGCCAGGGTGACCACGATGGCCGCGGCGAACCCGATGACCAGGTTGCGGACCGCCGCCCCGATCAACCCGGACTCCCGCTGCAGGAGCCCGAAGCAGACGGCCGCGATCGGCCCGAACTCGGGCCCGAGCACCATCGCCCCGACGATCAGGATCGGCGAGTTGAGCAACACGCCGATCGCGGCGAGCTGCGTGGCGATGGCGAGGAAGACGATGAACGCCCAGGTCATGCGGCTGTCGTCGGCCACCCGCGCGGCGAGCTCCTCCCAGACCACCGCGTCGTCGCCCTCGCCTGGCGCCTCCGCGCGGGCCCGGTCGGCGGCCTCGGAGATGGCGATGTCGATCTTCTCGACCGCGATCGACCCGCTGGTCTCGATCCCGAGCCCGCGCAGGCTCTCGATGACCCCGTTGGCGGCCTCCCTGGCGACGTCGAACTCGACGAGATCACCCTGGGGGGATCGCGCGACCCCCGGGAAGACGACGAGGTTGGTGACCCCGGTCGCCTCGCGCAGGCAGCCGACGACCCCGTCGGTGGCCGAGGTGGGGCTGATCACCCGAATGTGCAGCACGCGACCGATTATGGCCGCAGCCGTCGAACGCGACGGGAACCGCCGTCAGACCCGGCGCAGCCGGATTCGCCGGATCGAGTGGTCGGGCCCCTTCTGGAGGATGAGCCCGGCCCGCCCGCGCGTGGGGGCGATGTTCTCCACCAGGTTGCGCTCGTTGATGTCGCGCCACACGTTCCGCGCGAACACGGTCGCCTCGTCCTCCGACAACTCGGCGATGTGCTTGAAGTAGGACTTCGGATCGGAGAAGGCGGTGCGCCGGAGCTTGTGGAAACGGTCGACGTACCAGCCGCGGATGTCCTCCACCCGGGCGTCGACGTAGATCGAGAAGTCGAAGTAGTCGTTCACCGCCAGCGCCGTGGGCGGGGCGGGCTGCAGGACGTTCAGGCCCTCCACGATCAGGATGTCGGGGCGCTTGACCACCTGCCGCGCGCCCGGCACGACGTCGTATTCGAGGTGGGAGTAGACCGGAGCCTGCACCTCGGGCTTGCCGCGCTTCACGTCGGCCACGAACTTGACCAGGGCCCGCCGGTCGTAGCTCTCGGGGAAGCCCTTGCGGTGCATGATGTCGCGCTCGGCGAGCACCGCGTTCGGGTAGAGGAAGCTGTCGGTGGTGATCAGGTCGACGCGCGGGTGCTCGGGCCAGCGGGCGAGCAGGGTGTGCAGCAACCGCGCGGTCGTCGACTTGCCGACCGCGACGCTGCCGGCGATGCCCAGGATGTAGGGCGGCGGCGCGGCGTCGTCGCCGAGGAAGGTGCTGACGGCGGCTCCGCGCTGCCGGGCGCCGGTGAAGTGGAGGTTCAGGAGCCGGGTCAGCGGCAGGTAGATATCGGTCACTTCGGCCAGATCGATGGGATCGTCGACCCCTCTGAGCTCTTCGAGTTCGGCCTCGGTGAGCGTCATCGGCGTATTGCGCCGCAGCTCGCCCCACTGGGCCCGGCTCAGCTCGACGTACGCGTCCCGATCCGCCACGACGCCCAACCCTACCCCGATCTTGACCGCCGGTGGAGTTTCCAGGACCGGCGAAATGGAATGTTCTGTCCCATACGTGATTGGGGGCGAACTATGTGCGGGATCGTCGGATACGTCGGATCACGTCTCGCCATCGACGTCGTCGTCGACGGCCTGGCCCGGCTGGAGTACCGGGGCTACGACTCGGCGGGGATCGCCCTGGTCAACGGCAAGCTGAGCGTACAGAAGAGAGCCGGGAAGCTCGCCAATCTGCGGGCCGCGCTGGCCGAGACCGCGCTCGTCGAGGCCACCGTCGGGATCGGCCACACCCGCTGGGCCACCCACGGGGCCCCGACCGACCAGAACGCCCACCCGCACACCGACTGTCCCGCGCAGGTCGCGGTCATCCACAACGGGATCATCGAGAACTTCGCCGCCCTCAGGGCCGGCCTGGCCGAGAAGGGGCACATCCTGGCCTCCGACACCGACACGGAGGTCGTCGCCCACCTCATCGAGGACGAGCGGGCCACCGGCGCGGGCCTGGCCGAGGCCATGCGCCGCGTCTGCCGGCGGCTGGAGGGCGCGTTCACCCTGCTCGCCGTGGACACCGCCGAGCCCGACCTGGTCGTCGGGGCCCGCCGCAACTCGCCGCTCGTCGTCGGCAGGGGCGTCGGCGAGAACTTCCTCGGCTCCGACGTGTCCGCCTTCATCGCGCACACCCGCCGCGCCATCGAACTGGGTCAGGACCAGGTCGTCGAGCTGCGTGCCCACGACGTGACGATCACCGACTTCGACGGCATCCCGGTCTCCTGCCGCGAGTTCGTCGTCGACTGGGACGCCACGGCCGCCGAGAAGGGCGGCCACGACCACTTCATGCTCAAGGAGATCGCCGAGCAGCCCCGCGCGGTCGCCGACACGCTGCTGGGCCGGGTCGACGAACAGGGCCGGTTGCGGCTCGACGAGGTCAGGCTGCCACTCGGCACGGTCGACAAGATGATCATCGTGGCCTGCGGCACCAGCTACCACGCCGGGCTGATCGCCAAGCACGCGGTCGAACGCTGGGCCGGGCTGCCCTGCGAGGTCGAGCTGGCCAGCGAGTTCCGCTACCGCGACCCCATCCTGAGCTCCGGCACGCTGATCGTGGTGATCTCCCAGTCGGGCGAGACCATGGACACCCTCATGGCCCTGCGGCACGCCCGCGAACAGGGCTCGGCCGTCCTGGCGATCTGCAACGTGAACGGCTCCACCATCCCGCGTGAGGCCGACGCGGTGATCTACACCCACGCCGGGCCGGAGATCGCGGTCGCCTCCACCAAGGCGTTCCTGACCCAGCTCGTCGCCTGCTACCTGATGGCCCTCTACTTGGCCCAGCGCCGCCGGACCCTGCCCGACGAGGAGATCAGGGGCATCCTGGCGCGCCTGTCCAAGGCCCCGGCCGACGTGGAGGCGGTGCTGACCACCGTCGAGCCGGTCCGCGAACTCGCCCGCACGCTGAAGAACCAGCGCTGCGTCCTGTTCCTCGGCCGCCACGTCGGCTACCCCGTCGCCATGGAGGGTGCGCTGAAGCTCAAGGAGCTGGCGTACATGCACGCCGAGGGCTTCGCGGCCGGGGAGCTGAAGCACGGCCCGATCGCCCTGATCGAGGAGGGCCTGCCGGTCGTCGTCGTGGTGCCGTCACCCAAAGGCGAACCGACCCTGCACGGCAAGATCGTGTCCAACATCCAGGAGATCCGCGCCCGCGGCGCGATGACCATCGTGGTCTGCGAGGACGGCGACACCGCCGTCGAACCCTACGCCGACGCCCTGATCCGCGTCCCGGCCGTCCCGACGCTCCTCCAGCCGCTGGTCACGACGGTCCCGCTGCAGGTCTTCGCCTGCGAGCTCGCCTCCGCCAAGGGCCTGGACGTCGACCAGCCCCGCAACCTCGCCAAGTCCGTGACCGTGGAATGAGATTAATGTGACATGAACGACGAGTGACCAGGGAGACCCTCATGGATCGACGTTCGTTCATCGCCGGCAGCGCCGGCCTCGCCCTGTTAGGCGGCCCGTTCGCCGGAGTCGCCGCGGCCGGCGCCCGCGCCACCCGGGTCCACGGAGCCGACTACGGCCCGCTGGCCCCCGCCGCTGACCTGCGTGACGGCGTGGTCCGCCTGGAGCTCCCGAAGGGGTTCGCCTACCGGTCGTTCAACCCCGCCGGAAGCGACTTCACCCAGGGCGGCGTCACCCCGGGCCGTCACGACGGCATGGCCGCCTTCGCCGGGCCGCGCGGCACCGCGATCCTGGTGCGCAACCATGAGGTCAACGGCCCGGTCGGCGCATTCGGCGACGTGGCCGCCGCCTACGACCCGGCGGCCGGCGGCGGCTGCGCCACGCTCACGGTCACCCGCTTCGGCGAGGTCGTCAGCTCGGGCGTGTCGCTGAACGGCACCCAGATGAACTGCTCCGGCGGCCCCATGCCGTGGGGAGCGTGGGTGACGTGTGAGGAGACCGTCAACGGGCCCGACGTCGGCAACGACTTCACCGGCGCCGACAACACGCTGCTCAAGCAGAAGCACGGCTACATCTTCGAGGTGCCGCTGCGGCGCGACGCGTCGCGTACCCCCATCAGGAAGGCCGGTCGGTTCGCCCACGAGTCGGCGGCCTTCGACCCGGGCAGCGGCGCGATCTACCTGACCGAGGACAACTTCGGCTTCCCGTCGGGCTTCTACCGCTACCTGGCGCCCAAGCACCCCGGACGGGCGGGCCGCATCCTCGACGGCGGCCGGCTCCAGATGCTCGCCGTGCAGCGCAGCCCCCGCAAGGACCTGTCGGTCGGGCTCACGCCGGGCTCGACGTGGGAGACCACCTGGGTCGACATCGACGACCCCGACCCGGCATTCACCGTGAAACCCACCAACGACCAGGCCATCCAGTACGTCGGCAACCAGGGCCGCGACCAGGGCGCGGCGCTGTTCTCCCGCCTCGAAGGGGCCGTGTACGACGACGGCGTCGTCTACTTCGTCTCCACCCAGGGCGGCGCGACCGCACCCGGCGACACGCCCCCGTCGGGGTTCGGCAAGGGCCGCGGCCAGGTCTTCGCCTACGACACCCGCTCCGGGCGGCTGCGCCTGATCTACGAGTCGCCCTCGGCGCTGGCGCTCGACCTGCCCGACAACATCACCACGAGCAGGCACGGCACGCTGGTGCTCTGCGAGGACGGCGACGGCGGCAACTACCTGCGCGGGCTCACCCGGCGCGGTCAGATCTTCGACTTCTCCCGGCTGGTCAGCACCGACGGGGGCGCGGAGTTCGCGGGGGCCTCGTTCGGGCCGGGTGGTCACACCCTGTACGTCAACGTGCAGTCGTCCCAGGGCCTGTCGTTCGCCGTCTGGGGACCATGGCAGAAGGGCGGCTTCTGACAGAGCAGAAACCGCCCTCGAGTTCATCCGCAGGTGACTCGGACGACCTCGGCCAGTCGATCCGCCATCTCCGTCGCCTGGTCGTGCGAGGCCGCCTCGACCATGACGCGGATCATCGGCTCGGTGCCGCTCGGCCGGATCAGCACCCGGCCGGTGTCGCCGAGCTCCAGTTCGGCCTGCGCGACCGCCGCCAGCAGGGCGGCCTCGCGGGCGCGGTTCTTGTCGACGTTCTTCACGTTGACGAGGACCTGCGGCAACTTCGTCATCACCGACGCCAGCTCGGCCAGCGGCTTGCCGGAGCGGGCCACCGCCGCCAGCAGGTGGAGCGAGGTCAGCAGGCCGTCGCCGGTGGTCGCGTGGTCGAGCATGATGACGTGCCCGGACTGCTCGCCGCCGAAGGTGAAGCCGTCCTCCCGCATGCGCTCCAGCACGTAGCGGTCGCCGACGGCCGTCTCGACGACCGTCACCCCCGCCTCGCGCATGGCCAGCTTGAAGCCCAGGTTGGACATCACCGTGGCGACGACCGTGTCCTTGGCCAGGCGGCCTTCGGCGCGCATCTCCATCGCGAGGATCGCCATGATCTGGTCGCCGTCGATCTCGGCGCCGTCGGCGGTCACCGCGAGGCAGCGGTCGGCGTCGCCGTCGTAGGCGATGCCCACGTCGGCCCCGCTCGCCAGCACCGCCTCACGCAGCGGGCCCAGGTGGGTGGAGCCCACGCCGTCGTTGATGTTGAGGCCGTCGGGGGCGGTGCCGATCGTCTCGACCTCGGCCCCGGCGCGCAGCAGCGCCTCGGGAGCCACCATGTGGGCGGCGCCGTGGGCGCAGTCGACGACGACCCGCAGACCGTCGAGACGGTGCGGCAAGGAGCTCAGGACGTGGGAGACATAGCGTTCGGTCTCGCCGTACGCCTCCCGCACCCGGCCAACGGCCGCGCCGACGGGACGTTCCCACTTCTCCCCGAGACGCCGTTCGATCTCGTTCTCCACCGCGTCGGGCAGCTTGAAGCCCTGCCGGGTGAGGAACTTGATGCCGTTGTCGGGCGCCGGGTTGTGCGAGGCCGAGAGCATGACACCGAGGTCGGCTCCCAGCTCAGGGGTCAGGTAAGCGACCGCCGGGGTGGGCAGCACGCCGAGACGGAGCACGTCCATGCCAGACGACGCGAGGCCGGCGACCACAGCGGCTTCGAGGAACTCCCCCGAAGCGCGCGGGTCCCGGCCTACGACGGCGAGCGGGCGGCTCCTCCCGGCATCGCGCAGGACGTGCGCGGCGGCCACGGACAGGTCCATGGCCAGCTCGGCGGTGAGGTCGCGACCCGCGACCCCACGTACCCCGTCGGTGCCGAAGAGGCGGCCCAACTTAACGCTTGCTGTACTGCGGAGCCTTGCGGGCCTTCTTGAGGCCGTACTTCTTCCGCTCCGTGGCGCGGGCGTCACGGGTGAGGAAGCCGGCCTTCTTCAGCGGCGGCCGGTTGGTCTCCGCGTCGAGGATCGCCAGCGCGCGGGACAGGCCCATGCGCAGGGCGCCGGCCTGACCGGTCACGCCGCCGCCGTCGATGCGGGCGATGACGTCGAACTGCTCCTCGGCGCCGAGCACCACGAAGGGCTCGTTGACGATCTGCTGGTGGACCTTGTTCGGGAAGTAGACGTCGATGCTACGACCGTTGATGGTCCACTTGCCGGTGCCCGGGACGATCCGGACACGGGCCACGGCCTCCTTGCGGCGGCCGGTGCCGTACGAGTTGCCCGTGGTGACGGGCTTGCGCACGGGGGCGTCGGCAGCGGGGGCCGACTCGGTGGTGTACTCGGACGGGAACTCCTCGCCCGCGAATTCCTCGACGTCGCCCTCGACGAGCGTCTCGGTACCGATGGTCTCAGCCACGGTTCTCCTCTTAACTTTTTCTGGCTCGGCGTTACTGGGCGATCTGAGTGATCTCGAAGGGCACCGGGCTCTGCGCCTGGTGCGGGTGCTCCGGACCGGCGTAGACCTTGAGCTTCTTGGCCATCTTCCGGCCGAGGGCGTTCTTGGGCAGCATGCCCTTGACGGCCTTCTCGACGGCCCGGTCGGGACGCTTCTCCATCAGCTCGCCATAGGTGACCGAGCGCAGACCGCCCGGGTAGCCGGAGTGGCGGTAGGCCTTCTTCTGCTCCAGCTTGTTGCCGGACAGAGCGATCTTGTCGGCATTGACGATGATCACGAAGTCGCCGGTGTCGACGTGGTTCGCGAAGATCGGCTTGTGCTTGCCACGGAGCAGGACCGCGACGTGGCTGGCCAGCCGGCCGAGCACGACGTCGGTGGCGTCGATGACGTACCACTGACGTTCGACGTCGTTGGGCTTCGGGGTGAACGTGCTCACGGCAGTGCCTTCTGTCGGATGGTGAACAGTCGGAGGTCGCGCGGGCCCACGACGCTCAACCATCCGTCTCCACACAACGGGAGATGACGCCGGACGCGCCGTGTTCAGTCAGCGAAGGACTGAAGCACACACAACGATCCACCACCATACCCGGTCCCGTTGACTTGAGCAAAACGCAACGGTCCAAAACGGAGCGCTTACTCCGCTGCCCTGATCTGCGGGTCCGCTACCCATCCGGTCTCTCCATTCTCATTTTCAACAGGCTCTCGGATGCCTATATTTGGCTGCGGTATGTGGCAGAACCCTCACAACCGGCATTCCCAGCCAAGCGCCCGACGCGGGACGCTGCTGGGCGTTCTGGCATGCGTCCTGGCGGTCTTAGTCCTCGGCATCGTGATCGGCCGGATCACCGTGCTGGGCAACGGCTCCAGTGAGGTCTACCTGCGCGACAACCAGCCGGCCGCCAAGGCGACCCCGTCGCCGCCGCCCCGCCACCGGCCCGGGCTGGTCCCGGTCGCCCCCGTGGGCGGCGAGGAGACGGTGACCTCCTCCTCGCACGGCGAGGCCGGCACCAGGCTGCCCCCGGTGAGCAGCCACGTCGCCGAGCTCGAAGAGAACGTGGTGTTCTTCGTCAACGAGGCCCGGGTCAACGCCGGATGCCCCAAGCTGCGGATCGACCACCGCCTGGTGGCCTCGGCCCGGCAACACTCCGCCGAGATGGCGGCGACCGGCAGGTTCGTGCACGAGTCGCCCGACGGCGCGAGCCCCTGGGACCGCATGACCCGTGCCGGCTACCGGCTGGGCGGCGCCGAGAACATCGCCAAGGGTTACCGGAACGCCGCCGACGCGGTGAAGAGCTGGCTGAACAGCCCCTCCCACCGGCGCAACATCCTCAACTGCCAGCTCACCGTGACCGGGGTCGGCGTCACCCTCGAACCCGGCGGGCCGTGGTGGACGCAGGACTTCGGGTATTCCTGACCCGGTCTGCGGTTAATCTCGAGGTCATGGGTTCCCCCGCCAGACGCCGGTTCGCCGGCGCCGTCCCCGCCGGTCTGGTCGCCACCCTGGTCATCGGCCTGGTCACCGGCTGCTCCGACGACGGCGGCGCCCCCGCCGCCACCACCTCGGCCGCGCCCAAGCCCAGCCTGCCCGTCGCCCCCGGCGGCACGTTCGGCTACGCCGCCTCGCGCGAGACCGACCCCGATCCCCTCACCCTGAACGAGATCTTCGGCCGGAGCCGGTTCAAGAGCAACGGCCGGTCCTACAAGATGACCGTCCGGGAGATGGAGAAGAAGGACTGCAAGGACGCGGTCACCGGCGAGAAGCTGCAGAAGGCCCTGAAGGCGGCCGGCTGCAACCAGCTCGCCCGCGCCAGCTTCCACGACGCCAAGGGCACCGTGATCGGCACCGTCGGCGTCGCCAACCTGAAGACCAGCAAGGGCGCCAAGAGCGTCGCCGGGGCCGGCGCCGGCAAGGAGCGCAAGGACTACCTGAAGCCCCTCGCGGGCGACGACGACCACACCAAGGAGCTCGGCGACGGCGAGGCCTACGCCGGCGGCTGGACCCACGGGCATTATGCGATTCTGCTCTGGTTCCAGTTCAAAGACGGCCACGCACCGAAGAAAGCCGAGCTCAAGCGCCTTTACCAGGCCGCCGTCGACATCACCGACGCCACCGTGTTCACCGCGCTCGACACCAGGTCAGTGCGGGGCGGCCGAGGCTAGCACGATGCGTAAACGCCCATAGCGGCACGACGATCTCGCGTGCGCCGATACGCTTCCGGGTATGCGTGGCCAGGATTCCGCCTCCGAGCACGACCACGAGGGCAAGGTGCCCCCGCCCAGTTTCGGGCAGTCAGCTCGTGACGAGAACTACCCGCAGCCCGGAGAGGGCTCCGGCAACGGCTGGTTCGCCGTCACGACGAGCCGCCCTGCCCAGCCGGAGTGGCCACCCGCTCCCGCCGCCCAACCCGCCGAGCCCCCGACATGGCCCCCCGCCCCGGCTCGCGAGCCCGCCGAGTCCGGCGGCTGGTTCACCCCCGAAGACGCGGAACGCTCCGAGGAACCCGGCCCGACGTGGCCGACGCCCCACTCGTGGCAGCCGCCCGCGCCGGTGACCGAGCACACCCCCGAGGCTCCCCCGACGGGCCACTTCGGCTTCCCTAAGGCCTCCTCCGACCCCGTCCAGGGCTCCGCCTGGCCCCCTCCGGTCTACGACCCGCAGACCGAGGAGACCCGCGACCCGAGGGCCCCGTGGCCGATCCCCGCCACCCCCGAGCCCGAGGCGGACCAGACGCCCCCGTCCGCGTGGCCGGCGTACGACCCGCAGCCCGAGGAGACGCGCGACACCCGGGCCGCCTGGCCGCCGAAGGGCGAGCCCGACACCGCCTGGCAACCGCCGCAGGAAGACGACACCCGGGCCGCCTGGCCGGCCCCCGTCTACGACCCGGGAACCGAGGAGACACGCGACACCCGCGCCGCGTGGCCGCCGAAAACCGACCCCGAGACCCCCGAGACCGCGTCCGCCTGGCAACCACCGCAGGAAGACGACACCCGCGACACCCGCGCCGCCTGGCCGCCGAAGACCGAGCCCGAGACGCCCGAGACCGCGTCCGCCTGGCAACCACCGCAGGAAGACGACACCCGCGCCGTCTGGCCGCCGCCCGTCTACTCCCCCGACACCGAGGAGACCCGCGACCGCGACGCGGCCTGGCCGGTCCCCGCCGCCTACGACCCGGAGACCGAGGAGACCCGCGACCACGGCAAGGCCGGGTCGTGGCCGCCCGCGCCGGCGCAGCAGTGGCCCGGATGGCCCGCCGCCCCCACCGCGGAGCCGCCGGCGCCGGCGGAGGAGCCCCCGGTCGCCGACGCCACCACCTCCGGTCTCCCCCCGCTCCCCGAATGGCCCGCCGCCGAGGCCGAGCGCCCGGGTGAGCCCGGTGACATCGCCGTCTGGCCGCCGCGCCTGCCGGGCGAGGAGTCCGCCGCCGCCCCCGCCGAGCCGGTCGAGTCCCACGACGACCCGCCCGTCTACCCGCGCCACTGGCCCGCGGCCGCCCCACAGGCCGACGCGCCCGCCGAGCCCGACACGGGGGCGGCCACCGTCCCGGGCGACCGCCCGGAGGCGACGCCGTGGCCGCCCGCCCAGCAGTGGGCCAGCGACACCGGCACCCCGTGGCCGTCGGCCGCGATCCCCGGCGAGGAGCCCGCCGAGACGACGATCCCGCGCGAGGAGCAACCGGCCTTCCAGGAGGCCCAGCAATCGTTCGGCGCGGTGACCGGCGCCGACGTCCCCACCGACCCGGAGATGCCGTTGCAGAAGGTCGACCCCAAGCCGGAGCAGACGCAGGAGAACCTGTTCACTCCCCCCGTGCCGCCGGCCGCGCCGGCGTCCCCGGGGCGAGGGTTCGAGAGCCTGGGCGCCGCGCCGGTGGCCGAGGGGATCGTCCACCCGCCGCTGCCGAAGGGCTACCGCCCGGCCGAGGCCGCCCCGATCACCGAGGTGCCCGCCAAGAAGAAGGGCGGCGGCGCCAGGAAGGTGCTGCTGGCCGGCGGCGCCCTCGTCGTGATCGCGGCCATCGGGGCGTCGGCCTACATGGCCTATTCGGGCGAGGAAGACCCGGGCGGCGAGGTCGCGGCTCCCCCGGTGACCAACGCCCCGGCCGCCCCCGGCGGCGAGGCCGACCCGGCGCCGACGGTCGAGGCGGCGATGCTCGACTCGGAGACGACCGACCCCCGCAAACTGACCCTCAACGAGGCCTTCCCCGACGTGAAGGTCAGCGTCAACGGCCGCACCTTCAAGCGCGTCAAGGTCGACATGACCGACGACTGCGCCTCGGCCGCCGCCGGCGCCTTCGCCCGGTCCCTGTCGGAGAACGACTGCCGCCGGGTGCTCCGCGCCACCTACGTCGACGGCAAGAAGCAGTACGCCGTCACCACCGGCATCGCCGTGCTGCCCACCAAAGACGCCGCCCTGGCCGTCGACCAGACCAAGAACCTCGGCAGCAACCTGTGGTTCCGCGGCCTCAACGGCGACCCCGACTCGGGCGCCGACCGGGTGGCGATCAGCGGCGGCTACGCCGCGGGCATGGTCTGGGGCCGCTACATCGTCTTCAGCTACGCCACCTACGCCGACGGCCACACCCCGGGCGAGAAGGAGAAGGATCTCGGCCCGGTCAGCGGGGCCTTCCGCGACCAGACGGCCGAGATCATCGAGAAGCGCGTCACGAGCTGAGCGTGCGCACCCGGCGGGTCATCTCCGCCCGGCCGGCGAGCTCGGCGTCGGCCGGGTAGCTGACCTCCTCCAGGGTCAGCCCGACCGCCGGAGCCACGTGCACGCCCGAGTCGCGCACCGCCCGGCGGAGCACCTGGCCCGGCCATTCGATGGGCTGCCGCCCGTCGCCGACCATCAGCAGCGACCCCACCAGCGCCCGGACCATCGAGTGGCAGAAGGCGTCGGCCACCACCGTCGCCGTCAGGAACGTCTCGCCGCGCTCCCACGACAACCGCTGGAGTTCGCGGATGGTGGTCGCGCCCTCGCGCTTCTTGCAGAACGCCGCGAAGTCGTGTTCGCCCAGCAGGGCCGCCGAGCCCGCGTTGAGGAGGCCCACGTCGAGGGAGCGCTGGTACCACAGGACGTCCTTGCGCCGCAGCGGGTCGACTCCCCCGGGATTGTCGCTCACGCGGTAGCCGTACCGGCGGGACAGGGCCGAGAAGCGGGCGTCGAAGCCGGGAGGGGCGACGCTGACGCGGTTCACCCGCACGTCGGGAGGCAGCACCCCGGCGAGCCGCCGCAGCAGCATGGCGGGTTCCTCGACGTCGTCGGCCAGATCGACGTGGGCGACCTGGCCCCGGGCGTGCACACCCGCGTCGGTGCGGCCCGCCACGGTCAGGGACGGGGGTTCGGGCAGGCGCAGGATGCGTCCCAGGGCGGCTTCGAGCTCTCCCTGGACGGTACGCCTGCCGGGCTGCTTGGCCCAGCCCGAGAAGTCGGTCCCGTCATAGCCCAGATCGAGCCGCAGCCGCATCGACACACCCCTTTGGTGAAAAAGAAACGGGTCCGGCGTCCCGTGGGACACCGGACCCGGAAACCCGAAGGATCAGGCCTCGTCGTCCTTCTTGGCCTCGGTCTCGGTGACCTCGGCCTCGTCGGCGGACGCCTCCGCCTTCGTCTCCTCGACCTCATCGGCCTTGGGCTCCGGCGCCGGGGCGGCGGCGGGCTCGGGGGCCTTGCGGGTCGTGGTGACGGCGTTCAGCGGCTCGGTGACGAGCTCGATGACGGCCATGGGAGCGGCGTCACCCTTACGCTGACCGATCTTGGTGATGCGGGTGTAGCCACCGGGACGCTCCGCGAAGCTGGGGGCGATCTCGGTGAAGAGGTGGTGGACGACGCCCTTGTCGCGGACGACGGTCAGCACCTGGCGACGGTTGTGGATGTCGCCCTTCTTCGCCTTGGTGATCAGCCGCTCAGCCAGCGGGCGCAGGCGCTTGGCCTTGGCCTCAGTGGTCTTGATCTTCCCGTGCTGGAAAAGCTGCGTCGCGAGGTTCGACAGGATCAGCTTCTCGTGCGCCGGGGAACCACCGAGACGGGCGCCTTTGGTGGGCTTGGGCATGACATGCTCCTTTGGATAACCCGCCCCGGCCGTATCAGGTACCGGGGTCGGGCCGATCTAAATGATCGTTCTATCTGGGAAAACTCAGTACTGCTCGGTCTCGATGAAGCCGCCGTCCTCGTCGTCGTAGCCGCCACCGGCGACAGCGGACGGGTCGAATCCGGGCGGGCTGTCCTTGAGCGCGAGACCCATCTCGTGCAGCTTCTGCTTGACCTCTTCGATGGACTTCGCACCGAAGTTGCGGATGTCCAGCAGGTCCTGCTCGCTGCGCGCGACGAGCTCGCCCACGGTGTGGATGCCCTCGCGCTTGAGGCAGTTGTAGGACCGGACCGTGAGGTTGAGCTCCTCGATCGGCAGCGCCAGGTCGGCCGCCAGGGCGGCGTCGGTCGGCGACGGGCCGATGTCGATGCCCTCGGCCTCGACGTTGAGCTCACGGGCCAGGCCGAAGAGCTCGACGAGGGTCTTGCCGGCCGAGGCCACCGCGTCGCGGGGCTTCATGCACGGCTTGGTCTCGACGTCGAGGATCAGCCGGTCGAAGTCGGTGCGCTGCTCGACACGCGTCGCCTCGACCTTGTAGGTGACCTTGAGCACCGGCGAGTAGATGGAGTCGATCGGGATGCGGCCGATCTCCTGGCCGGGCTGCTTGTTCTGGGCGGCGGAGACGTAGCCGCGACCGCGCTCGACGGTCAGCTCCATCTCCAGCTTCGCCTTGCCGTTCAGCGTGGCGATGTGGAGGTCGGGGTTGTGCACCTCGACACCGGCCGGGGGCGCGATGTCGGCGGCGGTGACCTCACCGGGGCCCTGCTTGCGCAGGTACATGACCACCGGCTCGTCGTGCTCGGAGGAGACGACCAGGTTCTTGAGGTTCAGGATGATGTCGGTGACGTCTTCCTTGACCCCGGGAACGGTCGAGAACTCGTGGAGCACACCCTCGATGCGGATGGAGGTCACGGCCGCGCCCGGAATGGACGACAGCAGCGTGCGCCGCACGGAGTTGCCGATGGTGTAACCGAAGCCCGGCTCCAGCGGCTCGATGACGAACTTGGACCGGTGCTCCTCGAGGGACTCCTCGACGAGACTGGGACGCTGTGCGATGAGCATGCGTGGTTCCCTTCACAGACGGCGGCGCCCGCTATTTGACACCGCTCGGCAACAACCATGATGCCGCACGATCCGGTCAAACCGGACCATGCGGCATCAAGGAGCACTACTTACTTGGAGTAGAGCTCGACGATGAGCTGCTCCTGGACCAGCGTGTCGATCTGCTGGCGGACCGGGAGCTGGTGCACGAGCACCCGCATGGCCTCGGGGGCGACACCCAGCCACGCCGGGACGGTCTTGTCACCGGCGGTGGCGCGGGCCACCTCGTAGGGCATGAGGTTGCGCGACTTCTCGCGGATCTCCACGATGTCGTGCTCGCGGACGCGGTAGGACGGGATGTCCACCTTCTTGCCGTTCACGGTCACGTGACCGTGGCGGACCTGCTGGCGGGCGGCGTCACGCGACTCGGCGAAACCGGCGCGGTAGACCACGTTGTCGAGACGGCTCTCCAGGATCTGGAGGAGGTTCTCGCCGGTCTTGCCGCTCTTGCGGTTGGCTTCCTCGTAGTAGTTGCGGAACTGCTTCTCGAGGATGCCGTAGATGCGGCGGGTCTTCTGCTTCTCACGAAGCTGGAGCTGGTACTCAGACTCCTTCGGCCGACCGCGACCGTGCTCACCCGGCGGGTAAGGACGGATCTCGATGGGGCACTTCGCGGACTCACACTTCTTGCCCTTGAGGAAGAGCTTGGTCTTCTCGCGGCGGCAGAGCTTGCAGTCCGCACCCGTGTAACGAGCCATTTTTTCTTATCTCCTGGACGTCAGACGCGGCGGCGCTTCGGCGGACGGCAACCGTTGTGCGGGACCGGCGTCACGTCCTGGATGGACCCGACCTCGAGCCCGGTCGCCTGGAGCGAACGGATCGCGGTCTCCCGGCCGGAACCGGGGCCCTTGACGAAGACGTCGACCTTGCGCATGCCGTGCTCCATGGCGCGGCGGGCGGCGTTCTCGGCGGCCATCTGGGCGGCGAACGGGGTGGACTTACGGGAGCCCTTGAACCCGACGTGGCCGGCGCTGGCCCAGGAGATCACGTTCCCGTTCGGGTCGGTGATCGAGACGATCGTGTTGTTGAACGTGCTCTTGATGTGGGCGTGCCCGTGAGCGACGTTCTTCTTTTCCTTGCGGCGCACCTTCTTGGGTGCGCCCTGGCGGCTCTTCGGCGGCATTTAAGCGCTATCTCCTGAAATGGGCTGCAGCTAAGGACTACTTCTTGCCGGGCTTCTTCTTGCCGGCCACGGTCTTCTTCTTGCCCTTGCGGGTACGCGCGTTCGTCTGCGTCCGCTGACCGTGGACGGGCAGGCCCTTGCGGTGCCGGATGCCCTGGTAGCAGCCAATTTCGATCTTGCGACGAATGTCGGCCTGAACTTCGCGGCGGAGGTCACCCTCGATCTTGAAGTTGGCCTCGATGTAGTCACGCATGGGCACGAGCTCGGTGTCGCTGAGCTGGTGCACCCGCAGGTCACCGGAGACGCCGGTGGCCTCGAGGATCTCGAGCGCACGGGTACGGCCGATGCCGTAAATGTAGGTGAGAGCGATCTCCAGCCGCTTGTCGCGGGGGAGGTCGACGCCAACCAGGCGAGCCATGGTCGGGCATTCTCCTTCGTTTCGCGGAGGTCCTGCGCCCCACGCCCCTCCCCAATGCCCGGGGTGAGGGCCCCGGCCTCCGACCGGGGGTCTCCCGCGTGGTTCACCCCGGAAAGGGGCGCCTTCGCGAGTGTGGCGCGCGATTACAGACCCGGCCCCGCACATGCGTCGAGTCCGTCACCCTGGACGGACTCAGCGGGGGCCGGTGGCGACTAGCCCTGACGCTGCTTGTGGCGCAGGTTGTCGCAGATCACCATGACTCGACCGTGCCGGCGGATCACCTTGCACTTGTCACAGATCTTCTTGACGCTCGGCTTGACCTTCATAGTCCTTAATCGTTCCTACTTGTACCGGTAGACGATCCGGCCGCGAGTGAGGTCGTAGGGGCTAAGCTCCACGACGACCCGGTCGTCCGGGAGGATGCGGATGTAGTGCATGCGCATCCTGCCGCTGATGTGGGCCAGGACCTTATGGCCGTTGTCGAGCTGCACCCGGAACATGGCGTTCGGGAGCGACTCGACCACAGTGCCCTCGATCTCGATGGCGCCGTCTTTCTTGGCCAAAAGTTCCTCACGTTTCACTGATGCTCGGTCGTCTGAGGCTTCGGAACACTAATCAGCCGCGACCTTCAGGCGTACAGAGAGCGGCGGCGGCAAGGCCGCCACGCAAAAGGTCATAGTGAACCGACAAAGGAGTGTACGGCAACCCGGTGCGGAACGCGAAACGATCTCGCAGAACGGGCCCTCGTACACAACCGCATTCCAGGATAGCGCAAAACCGGGCCCACCCGTCCGGCACCGCCGACATGCCGGATCGGGTGGGCCCGGTGGCTTCGCGCCCGGGCGGCCCGCTCAGCCGGGACGCCCGGTGGCCGAGGGACTCCCACCCGGCCGACAAAGATCACCTACCCGGCGACAACCCGGTCAACGAGCCCGTAGGGCAAAGAATCCGCATGAAGACGAAAAGCGAACCGCAGCCGCCCCTCGGCCGTCCACGGTCCGCGCCAGGAATCTGCCCAATAGACCAAGAATCTGCCCAACAGACAGGGCCCGTCCTTGTCAGGACGGGCCCGCATCTTCAGGTGCCGCACGACTCAGAAGGCGTCGTTCCAGCCGCCGCAGTCGTCGAACCGGCTGGTGCCCTCGCAGACCCGGAAGTCCACGTCCTTCACGAAGCCCTTCTTGAAGCCGAAGAACTTGTCGAAGTCGCCGTGGCCGAAGGAGGTGTTCTTGAACCACTTGGTGTGGCTCTTGCCGAAGCGGTCGGTGTAGCGGTACCAGACGTACGACCACTGGCGGTCGCGGTCGGTGTCGAAGAGGTCGCCGTAGAACCAGTACTGGTTGCCGCTCTTGGTCCAGTAGCCCTTGAAGTAGGAGCGGTGGCTCTTCTCGAACTTGTCGCCCCAGTGCGAGTAGTAGGGGCCGAAGAAGTGCTTGGACGAGGCCGCCGCGGCGGAACCGGTCGCAGCCGTCGCGCTGGCGGCGGCGGGGGCGGCCATGGCGCCGGCCATGAGACCGGCGGCGAGGGCGGTGCCGGCGAGAACGCGGGGGAGCTTGCGCATTTGTCTGTCCTCCAGTGAGACCTTCCGGGGATGCTGCTCATCTCCGGACACCGCTCACATTAGGAAGGCACAACCCGCCGTTCTGTGGACGAATGCACACTCGACCGCGAGCGTGCACAACGGCACATTCAGGACCCCAATTCCCGCTTTTTATCGCCATTCTGACTTTGGGTGAGCGTGGCGATGAGCAGCCCGATCCCCCACGGCCCCATCACCCACAACGGCCACGGATAGACCAGTTCGCCCTGCGAGATCCACAGGATGAGCCAGATCGCCCAGTTGATCCCGCCGACGAAGAGCCAGCCGCCCCACGCCGCCTTCAGGTTCGCCGGCGCCCCCGGGGCCTGCGGTTTCACCGGCTCGGGACGCGCCGGGAGGTTCTTCAGGTCGATGTCCGGCAGGTCTCGCGTGAGCACCCGGAGCTCACCGAACGTCTTGGCGGCGTAGGCCGCCTCCAGTCGCTCGCCGAACTCCTCGGCGTTCAGCCGCCCTTCGACCATGTGCTCACGAAGGGCGGCCGCGACCTTCTCCCGGTCGGCGTCGGAGGCGCGCATCTCCGGATTGAATGCCATGGCCGAACCTCCAAATGCGTCTTTTTACCAATTATGTAGTGGCAAGCCGTTCTTTGCCGCCGTCGAGAGCCGTCAGAACGAGCGGGCCTTCCGCGGTGACCGCCACGCTGTGCTCGAAATGCGCCGACGCCTTGCCGTCCTGGGTGACGACCGTCCAGTCGTCGGCCAGCACGCGGGTCTGGTCGGTGCCGAGGTTGACCATCGGCTCGATCGCCAGGCACATGCCGGCCTCCAGCTTCGGCCCCCGGCCCGGCTTGCCGTGGTTGGCCACCCACGGGTCCATGTGCATCTCGGTGCCGATGCCGTGGCCGCCGTACTCCGTGGGGATGCCGTAGCGGCCCTGGGAGCGCACGTAGCGCTCGACCTGGTGGCCGATGTCCGACAGGTGGGCGCCGACCTTCAGGGCCCGGATGCCGGCCCACATCGACTCCTCGGTGACCCGGATCAGCTCCAGCAGCTTCGGGTCGACCTCCCCTACCGGGACGGTGACGGCCGAGTCGCCGTGCCAGCCGTCGAGGATCGCGCCGCAGTCGATGGAGATGATGTCGCCCTCACGGAGCGGCCGGGCGTCGGTGGGGATGCCGTGCACGACCTCCTGGTTGACCGACGCGCAGATCGTCGCCGGAAAGCCCTGGTAGCCCTTGAACGAGGGGATCGCGCCCTCGTCCCTGATCGCCTTCTCGGCGATGGCGTCGAGGTCGAGCGGCGTCATGCCGGGCTCGACCGACCGCCTCAGCAGGTCGAGGGTGCGCCCGACGACGAGGCCGGCCGCGCGCATCTTGGCGATCTGCTCGGGCGACTTGATCTGAATCCCGTGCTTGTTCTTCCGAAACATCCCTTAGGCACCCCTTGGGTGGATCAACTTTCAGGGGCAATCGCCCGATTCAATACATTGTTCCCTACGCGCCATGGAATCTGCCCGGCAGCAGGAACGCCACCCCACGTAGATCCGTGGGGTGGCGTTCCGATCGGGTCTTACGATCTAGCTTTCGTCTTCGGCTTGATCGCGCGTGAACTTGCGCAGTTCGCCCATCGCGCGAGCGGTGACCTCCTCGACGGGGCCCGTCGCGTCGACGCCCCGGAGGATGCCCTCGTCGGCGTAGAAGTTGATCAGTGGCGACGTCTGCTCCTGGTAGACCTCCAGGCGGTGCCTGATGGTCTCCTCACGGTCGTCGTCACGCTGGAACAACTCGCCGCCGCAGGCGTCGCAGACGCCGTCCTTCTTGGGCGGGTCGAAGTCGACGTGCCAGACCTTGCCACACGAGCGGCAGGTGCGACGGCCGGCGAGGCGGCGGACCACCTCGTCGTCGTCGACCACGAGTTCCAGCACCAGGTCGAGCCCGGAGCCCAGGTCAGCCAGCATCTTCTTGAGGACCTCGGCCTGCGCCACGTTCCGCGGGAAACCGTCGAGCAGGAAACCGTCCTGCGCGTCGTCTTCCGCGAGGCGACCGCGGACCATCGCGATCGTGACCTCGTCGGGAACCAGGTCCCCGCGGTCCATGTAGGTCTTGGCCAGCTTTCCGAGCTCCGTGCCACCCGACACGTTGGCGCGGAAAATGTCACCTGTCGAGATTTTCGGGATCGACAGATGTGATGCGATGAACTGGGCCTGCGTCCCCTTGCCCGCTCCGGGGGGCCCGACCAGGACGAGACGCACTATCTCAGGAAGCCCTCGTAGTTGCGCTGCTGGAGCTGGCTCTCGATCTGCTTCACCGTGTCGAGACCGACACCCACCATGATCAGAATGCTCGTTCCTCCGAACGGGAAGTTCTGGGTAGCGCCGGCCAGCGTGAGGGCGAAGATCGGGACCATGGAGATGAGACCCAGATACAGCGACCCTGGCGCGGTCAACCGGGTGAGCACGTAGTTCAGGTACTCGGCGGTCGGCCGGCCCGGACGGATGCCCGGAATGAACCCACCGTACTTCTTCATGTTGTCGGCGACTTCAACGGGGTTGAAGGTGATGGACACGTAGAAGTACGTGAAGAAGACGATCAGGAGGAAGAAGGTCGCCATGTAGATCGGGGTGTCGCCGGAACCGAAGTTCTGGGCGATCCACTCGACCACGACGTTGCTCTCCTGGCTGTTGGCGAACAGCGTCACCAGCAGCTGCGGCAGGTAGAGCAGCGAGGAGGCGAAGATGACCGGGATGATGCCGGCCTGGTTGACCTTCAGCGGGATGTAGGTCGAGGTGCCGCCGTACATCCGGCGGCCGACCATGCGCTTGGCGTACTGCACCGGGATGCGGCGCTGGGCCTGCTCCACGAAGACGACCGCGGCGATCATGAAGATGCCGACGATCATGACGATCGTGAAGGTGAAGGCGCCCTTCTGCCGGAAGATGTTCATCAGTTCCGACGGGAAGACCGCGATGATCTGAGTGAAGATCAGGATCGACATGCCGTTGCCGACGCCGCGGTCGGTGATGAGCTCACCGAGCCACATGATGACGGCGGTACCCGCGGTCATCGTGATGACCATCACGACGACGGTGAAGATGTCGTCGTTGAGCAGGATCGGGAGATCGTTGGCGGAGGTGCCGAACAACTGTCCGGACCGAGCCAGCGCGACGAAGGCCGTCGACTGGAGAACCGCCAGTCCGATGGTGAGATACCGGGTGTACTGTGTGATCTTCGCAGTGCCCGCCTGGCCCTCCTTCTTGAGGGCTTCGAGGCGAGGGATCACGACAGTCAGCAGCTGCAGGATGATGCTGGCCGTGATGTAGGGCATGATGCCCAGCGCGAACACTGAAAGCTTCAGCAACGCGCCGCCACTGAAGAGCTGGACCATCCCGTAGATGCTGCTGAGTTCGCTAGATTGAGCCGCTTCCAGAGCCTTACGGGCGTTCTCGGTGTTCACACCGGGCGTCGGCAGCACCGAGCCCAGGCGGAAAATCACAATGATACCCAGGGTGAAAAGCAGCTTCTTGCGCAGGTCCGGCGTCCGGAATGCCCGGGTAAGAGCGGTTAGCACGGTCCCTCCTGCGCGCCAGAGACGCGGTAACGGTGAGCGATGGTGCGGGGGTCGTCCATCGGCAGGTCTTCTTGCGGGTCTTACCAAAACAGCGGGTCTTACAAATGACAAACGAGCGGTTTGACAGTGAGACTCGGCTAACTGTCCAGCGAACTCTAACGCACTACGGGCGCGGAGGCTCATAACGAGCCCCCGCGCCTCGTGATGCGTGAGGCCTACAGCTCCGTGGTGGAGCCGCCGGCCGCGGCGATCTTCTCCTTGGCGCTGGCGGAGAAGGCGTGCGCCTGCACGTTCAACGCCACGGAGATCTCGCCGGTTCCGAGAACCTTGACCAGTTCGTTCTTCCGGACCAGACCGTTCGCCACCAGGTCGGCGACGGTCACGTCGCCACCGGAGGAGAAGACCTCGCCCAGCTTGTCAAGGTTGACGACCTGGTAGGTCGTCTTGAACAGGGAGTTGGAGAAGCCCTTCAGCTTCGGCAGCCGCCGCTGGAGCGGAACCTGGCCACCTTCGAAGCCGAGAGGCACGGTGGTACGGGAGTGGGAACCCTTCGTACCACGACCGGACGTCTTGCCCTTGGAGCCCTCGCCGCGGCCCTTGCGGACCTTGGCCTTGTTGGCACCCGGGGCGGGACGAAGGTCATGAATCTTCAGCGGTGCGTTCTCAGTCATGACTAGTCGACCTCTTCAACCTCGACGAGGTGCGTCACGACGGCGACCATCCCGCGGATCTCGGGACGGTCCTCCTTCACGACGACGTCGCCGATTCGCTTCAGGCCAAGCGAACGCAGCGAGTCACGCTGGTTCTGCTTGCCGCCGATCTTGGACCGGGTCTGCGTGATCTTCAGGCGGGCCATGTTCAGCTCCCCGCCTTCGCAGCGGCGGCGGCCTCGGCCAGACCCTCGGCGCGCGCCTTGAGCATCGCCTTGGGGGCGACGTCCTCGATCGGCAGACCACGGCGGGCGGCGATCTCCTCGGGGCGCGAGAGGCCCTTCAGAGCCGCCACGGTGGCGTGCACGATGTTGATCGGGTTGTCCGAGCCGAGCGACTTGGACAGCACGTCGTGGATCCCGGCGCACTCCAGGACCGCGCGCACCGGGCCACCCGCGATGACACCGGTACCGGGCGAGGCCGGACGCAGCAGGACGACGCCGGCGGCGTCCTCCCCCTGCACGGTGTGCGGGATGGTGCCCTGGATGCGCGGCACCTTGAAGAAGTGCTTCTTGGCCTCCTCGACACCCTTGGCGATCGCCGCGGGCACCTCCTTGGCCTTGCCGTAGCCGACCCCGACGAGGCCGTTGCCGTCGCCGACGATGACCAGCGCGGTGAAGCTGAAGCGCCGACCACCCTTGACGACCTTGGCCACGCGGTTGATCTTCACGACGCGCTCGATGTACGAGACGCCCTTCTCCTGGGCGCCACCGCGGCGATCGTCACGACGTTCCCGCCGCTCGCCACCGCCGCCGGCACCCCGACGCGGAGCTCCAGCCATCAGTGGTTCCTCTTCTCATTGCTCATAGGACGGGTCATCAGAAGCTCAACCCGCCTTCACGGGCGCTGTCCGCCAGGGCCGCGATGCGACCCGCGTAGCGGTTGCCACCGCGGTCGAAGACGACCGAAGTGATCCCGGCGTCCTTGGCCCGCTGAGCGAGAAGCTCGCCGACCTTCTTCGCCTTCTCGGTCTTGTCGGCCTCAAGGGAACGCAGCGAGGAGTCCATGGTGGACGCGCTCACGATCGTGTGACCCTTGCCGTCGTCGACGATCTGCACGAACAGGTGCCGCGCGGACCGGTTCACGACCAGGCGCGGACGCTCCTGCGTGCCGACGACGTTCTTCCGCACACGGCGGTGGCGGCGGGCTCGCGAAATGGCGCGAGCGGCGCTGTGCTTGCCGTACTTCGCAGCCATTACTACTTACCAGCCTTTCCGACCTTCTTGCGGACGACTTCGCCCTGGTAGCGCACGCCCTTGCCCTTGTACGGGTCGGGCTTGCGCAGCTTGCGGATGTTGGCCGAGACCTCGCCGACCTTCTGCTTGTCGATCCCGTCCACGTGGAACAGGGTCGGCTTCTCGACGCGGAAGGAGATGCCCTCCGGCGCGTCGACGATCACCGGGTGGCTGAAGCCGAGCGAGAACTCGAGCTGCGTCGGGCCCTTGGCCTGAACGCGGTAGCCGACGCCGACGATCTCCAACGTCTTCGAGTAACCCGCGGTCACACCGGTCACCATGTTGGCGATCAGGGTGCGGGACAGGCCGTGCAGCGCACGGACCTTGTTCTCGTCGTTGGGACGGGTGACGGCGAGATTGCCGTCGTCACCGCGCGAAACCTCGATGGGCTCGGCGACGGTGTGAGAAAGCGTGCCCTTCGGGCCCTTGACCTGGACACTCCGGCCGTCGATCGTGATGTCGACACCGCTCGGTACAGGGATGGGCAGCCGTCCGATTCGCGACATGCTGTGGTTCCTCCCCTCTTACCAGACGTAGGCGAGGACTTCCCCGCCCACTCCGCGCTTGCCGGCCTGCTTGTCGGTCATCAGGCCGCCGGACGTCGAGATGATCGCGACGCCCAGCCCGCCCAGGACTCGGGGCAGGTTGTCCTTCTTGGCGTAAACCCGCAGGCCGGGCTTGGAAACCCGGCGGATGCCGGCGAGCGAACGCTCACGGCTCGGGCCGAACTTCAGCTCCACCACGAGGTTCTTTCCGACCTTGGCGTCTTCGACGCTCCAGGACTGGATGTAGCCCTCCTGCTGGAGGATCTCGGCGATGTGCGCCTTGATCTTCGAGTACGGCATGGTCACGGTGTCGTGATACGCCGAGTTCGCGTTACGCAGACGCGTCAGCATGTCTGCGATCGGGTCGGTCATCGTCATGATCGATGGCCCTCCTCGCCGCGGTTTCCCAAAAATGAAGGGGACCTACGGCGTAGTGATGCTCTGGAATTACCAGCTGGACTTGGTGATGCCGGGCAGCTCGCCCCGGTGCGCCATCTCGCGGAAGCACACGCGGCACAGGCCGAACTTGCGGTAGACGGCGCGCGGGCGGCCGCAGCGCGAACAACGAGTGTACGCCCGGACCTCGAACTTCTGCTTGCGGGCCGCCTTGACCTTCAGTGACGTCTTCGCCATTTGGATCAGGCCTCCTTGAACGGGAACCCGAGCAGCTTCAGCAGCGCGCGGCCCTCGTCGTCTGTGCGGGCGGTCGTGACGACCGTGATGTCCATACCGCGCTGCCGGTCGACCTTGTCCTGGTCGATCTCGTGGAACATGACCTGCTCGGTGAGACCGAAGGTGTAGTTGCCGTGCCCGTCGAACTGCTTGGGCGACAGACCACGGAAGTCGCGGATACGCGGCAGGGCCAGCGACAGCAGGCGGTCGAGGAACTCCCACATGCGGTCGCCGCGCAGCGTGACGTGCGCGCCGATCGGCATGCCCTCACGCAGCTTGAACTGCGCGATGGACTTGCGGGCGCGGACGACGGCCGGCTTCTGTCCGGTGATGGCGGTGAGGTCGCGGACCGCGCCCTCGATCAGCTTGGAGTCGCGAGCGGCCTCGCCGACGCCCATGTTCACCTTGATCTTGGTGAGACCCGGGGTCAGCATGACGTTCTCGATGCCGAACTGCTCGCGCAGCTGGGCCGCGATCTCCTCGCGGTACTTCTGCTTGAGACGGGGGGTCACCCGCTCAGCGGTCTGGGCAGTCACTTGGCGTCCTCGTCCTTCGGCTTCTCGTCATCCTTGAGCTTCTTGACGTTGCTCACGTGGATGGGGGCCTCCAGGGTGGTGACGCCGCCTTCCTTGGCGCCGCGGGGACCCTGGTTGGTCTCCTTCGAGTGCTTCTTGATCATGTTCACGCCGGCGACGATCACGCGATCCTCGGTCGGCAGCGCGGCGATGACCCGGCCCTTGGCGCCCTTGTCCTTGCCCGCGATGACCTGAACCAGGTCACCCTTCTTCACGTGCAGCTTCCCCATTTAGAGCACCTCCGGCGCCAGCGAGATGATGCGCATGAACTTCTTGTCACGCAGCTCGCGGCCGACCGGGCCGAAAATACGCGTGCCCCGGGGGTCGCCGCTGTCCTTGATGATGACCGCGGCGTTCTCGTCGAACTTGATGTACGACCCGTCCTGACGGCGGCGCTCCTTGACGGTGCGGACGATGACAGCCTTGACGACGTCACCCTTCTTCACACCGCCGCCGGGGATCGCGTCCTTGACGGTGGCGACGATGATGTCGCCGATCCCGGCGTAGCGACGCCCAGAGCCACCGAGAACGCGGATGCAGAGGATCTCCTTGGCACCCGTGTTGTCGGCGACCTTGAGTCGCGACTCCTGCTGAATCACAGCTGAACTCCTGATGTGTCGTGCCGGTTCTCAGGGCGGGCCCTGAGCCTGGCCGAACCTACATGTCTTGTCCCTCGGCGCCAGACGAACCGCCGCCGCGGGCGAACCTCCCGTAGACGAGAGGCTCCTTGGACACCGTCATGGGGGCCGGGCCGAAGCACGGCCCCCACGAGGCGCGATCGCGTTATATTACTTGGCCCGCTCGAGGATCTCGACCACACGCCAGCGCTTGGTCGCCGACAGCGGACGGGTCTCCATGAGGAGGACGCGGTCGCCGACGCCGGCGGTGTTCTCCTCGTCGTGGGCCTTGTACTTGGTCGTACGGCGGATGACCTTGCCGTACAGCGGGTGCTTCACGCGGTCCTCGACGGCGACGACGACGGTCTTGTCCATCTTGTCGCTGACGACCAGGCCCTCACGGGTCTTGCGGTAGTTCCGCGCGGTCTTCTCGGTGGTCTCGACGTTCTCAGTTGTTTCAGCCATCGCTCGGCTCCTTCTCGACCGTGACGATTCCAAGCTCGCGCTCGCGCATCACGGTGTAGATACGGGCGATCTCGCGGCGGACGGCGCGCAGCCGCCCGTGGCTCTCCAACTGACCGGTCGCAGCCTGGAAGCGGAGGTTGAACAGCTCCTCCTTGGCCTCCTTGAGCTTCTGGACGAGCACCTCCCCGTCCTCCACGCGCAGCTCACCGGCGGTCAGGCCCTTAGCCATCACGCCTCACCCACTTCACGCTTGACGAACCGGCACTTCATGGGCAGCTTGTGCATCGCGCGGCGCATCGCCTCACGGGCGATGGGCTCGGCGACACCCGACAGCTCGAACATGACGCGACCGGGCTTGACGTTGGCGATCCACCACTCGGGCGAACCCTTACCGGAACCCATTCGCGTTTCCGCGGGCTTCTTGGTGAGGGGACGGTCGGGGTAGATGTTGATCCACACCTTGCCGCCACGGCGGATGTGCCGGGTCATGGCGATACGAGCCGACTCGATCTGGCGGTTGGTCACGTAGGAGTGCTCAAGCGCCTGAATGCCGAACTCGCCGAACACGACCCGGGTGCCGCCCTTGGCGGCGCCGCTGCGGTCAGGCCGGTGCTGCTTGCGGTGCTTGACCCTGCGCGGGATCAGCATGGTCAGCTCCCTTCAGCACCCGGCTGCTCCGCCGGGCCGGTCTCGGGGGCGGCCTGGGCGGCCGCCTCATTGCGGGGGGCGCGGTCGCCACGACCGGCACCGGCGCCACGGCGCGGACGGTCGCCGCCGCCACGACGGGGACGCTCGGCGCCGCCGCCACGACGGTCGTTGTCACGACGCTGTCCACCGGCGCGGGCGCCGGCAGCGGCGGCCTCACGCTCGGCGCGGCTGGTCGGGGCCTCGCCCTTGTAGATCCAGACCTTCACGCCGATGCGGCCGAAGGTCGTCTTGGCCTCGTAGAAGCCGTAGTCGATGTCGGCGCGGAGCGTGTGCAGGGGCACGCGGCCCTCGCGGTAGAACTCCGAGCGCGACATCTCCGCGCCGCCCAGACGACCCGAGCACGCGACCCGGATGCCCTTGGCGCCGCTCTTCATCGCCGACTGCATCGCCTTGCGCATGGCGCGACGGAACGAGACACGGCTGGAGAGCTGCTCGGCCACGCCCTGCGCGACGAGCTGCGCGTCGATCTCGGGGTTCTTGACCTCGAGGATGTTGAGCTGAACCTGCTTCTTGGTCAGCTTCTCCAGGTCGCCGCGGATGCGGTCGGCCTCCGCACCACGACGGCCGATGACGATGCCCGGCCGGGCGGTGTGGATGTCGACCTGGACGCGGTCGGTCGTGCGCTCGATCTCGACCTTGGAAATGCCGGCCCGCTCCATGCCCTTCTGCAGCATGCGGCGGATCGCCACGTCCTCGGCGACGTACGACTTGTAGAGCTTGTCGGCGTACCACCGGCTCTTGAAGTCGGTCGTGATGCCGAGGCGGAACCCGTGCGGGTTAACCTTCTGACCCACTAGCGGGCCCTCCCCTTCGGCTCGCGGGACTCCACGATCACGGTGATGTGGCTGGTCCGCTTGTTGATCCGATAGGCGCGACCCTGGGCGCGGGGGCGGAACCGCTTGAGCGTCGGGCCCTCGTCGACCCACGCGCGGCTCACGACCAGCGTCTCGCGGTCGAGCTTGAAGTTGTGCTCAGCGTTCGCGATCGCGGACGAGAGGACCTTGTAAACGGTCTCGCTCGCCGCCTGCGGCGCGAACTGCAGCACGGCCTGCGCCTCCGAAGCGCCCAGGCCGCGAATGAGGTCCACCACGCGGCGGGCCTTCCGGGGCGTGTGGCGCGCGTACCGCGCCTGTGCCCTGGCTTCCATCGCTGTCTCCTATTGCTTTCGAAGGACGCTTACCGCCGGCTGCGGCGGTCTTCCTTGACGTGGCTGCGGAAGGTCCGCGTGGGCGCGAACTCGCCGAGCTTGTGGCCGATCATCGACTCGGTGACGAACACCGGGACGTGCTTGCGGCCGTCGTGGACGGCGATCGTGTGACCGAGCATGTCGGGCACGATCATGGAGCGCCGCGACCACGTCTTGATGACGTTCTTGGTGCCCTTCTCGTTCTGGGCGTCCACCTTCTTCTGAAGGTGGTCGTCCACGAAGGGACCCTTCTTAAGGCTACGTGGCATTTCGGCTGCTCCTACCGCTTCTTCCTCTTGCTCCGACGCCGGATGATCAGGCGGTCGCTGGCCTTGTTGGCCTGGCGGGTGCGGCCCTCGGGCTTGCCCTTCGGGTTCACCGGGTGGCGACCACCGGAGGTCTTGCCCTCACCACCGCCGTGCGGGTGGTCGACCGGGTTCATGGCGACACCACGGACGGTCGGGCGCTTGCCCTTCCACCGCATACGGCCGGCCTTACCCCAGTTGATGTTGGCCTGCTCGGCGTTGCCGACCTGGCCGATCGACGCCCGGCAGCGGATGTCGACCTGGCGCATCTCGCCGGACGGCATACGCAGCGTGGCGTACATGCCCTCCTTGGCGAGGAGCTGGATCTGCGCGCCGGCGCTGCGGCCGAGCTTGGCGCCACCACCCGGACGGAGCTCCACCGCGTGGATGAAGGTACCGGTCGGGATGTTGCGGAGCGGCAGGCAGTTGCCCGGCTTGATGTCGGCGCCGGGGCCGTTCTCGATGCGGTCCCCCTGCTTGATGCCGGTCGGCGCGAGGATGTAGCGCTTCTCACCGTCGGCGTAGTGCAGCAGAGCGATGCGGGAGGTGCGGTTCGGGTCGTACTCGATGTGAGCGACCTTGGCCGGGATCCCGTCCTTGTCGTGGCGTCGGAAGTCGATGATCCGGTACGCCCGCTTGTGGCCGCCACCCTGGTGCCGGGCGGTGACCCGCCCGTGGACGTTACGGCCGCCCTTGCTGTGCAGGGGGGCAAGCAGCGACTTCTCGGGCGTGCTGCGCGTGATCTCGGAGAAGTCCGAGACGCTCGCGCCGCGGCGACCGGGGGTCGTCGGCTTGTATTTACGGATGCCCATCTTTTTCGTTCATCCCTGTCTAATTGCCGTGCCTCCGGCACGGCGGGTTTGGCCGCTTTCAGCGGGTGTCTTCCCTCGTCGCTCCGGGTCGCTTCGCT
Source organism: Herbidospora sp. NBRC 101105 (assembly GCF_030269205.1). Taxonomy (NCBI): domain Bacteria; kingdom Bacillati; phylum Actinomycetota; class Actinomycetes; order Streptosporangiales; family Streptosporangiaceae; genus Herbidospora; species Herbidospora sp. NBRC 101105. The sequence goes on from NZ_BSSX01000004.1 coordinate 219,744, forward strand.
CCCCTGCGCTCCTCAGTCCAGACACCCGCGCGGCCAAACAACCACCTACACGTCTGGCCTACCGCAACGAGTGCGGTCTGCCCTTATCAGCCGATCTGGCCGAAGATGTCGATGCGCTCGCCTTCCGCAAGGCTGACGATCGCGCGCTTCGTACCCGGACGCTGGCCGTAGCCGAAGCGGGTGCGCTTGCGCTTGCCCTGGCGGTTAATGGTGTTGACGCCGGTGACCTTCACACCGAAGATCTGCTCGATGGCGATCTTCACCTGCGTCTTGTTCACACCCTGCTTGACCAGGAACGTGTACTTGTTGTGCTCGTCGATCAGGCCGTAGCTCTTCTCGGAGACGATCGGCTTGATGATGATGTCGCGCGGGTCGGTGATCTTGTCCATCAGGCGTCTTCCTTCCCGCTCTTCTCCAGGCGGGCCACGACGTCGTCGTAGGCCTCCTTGGTGAAGACGACGGCGTCGCTGCACAGCACGTCGTACGTGTTGAGCTGGCCGGCGTCCAGGAGGTGGACCTCCGGGGCGTTGCGCAGGCTCAGCCAGGTGAGCTCGTCGTGCTCGGTGACGACCACGAGCACGCTGCGCGAGCCGGTGATCTTACGGAGCGCCTCGAGGGCGGTCTTGGTCTTGGGCGTGTCGCCGGTGACCAGCGAGCTGACGACGTGCACGAGGTTGCCGCCGGCCCGGTCCGACAGGGCCTGGCGCAGGGCCGCGGCCTTCATCTTCTTGGGCGTGCGCTGCACGTAGGAGCGCGGCTGCGGACCGTGGACGGTGCCACCGCCGGTGAACTGCGGCGCGCGGGTCGAACCCTGACGGGCCCGGCCGGTGCCCTTCTGGCGGTACGGCTTCTTGCCACCGCCGGACACGTCGCCGCGGGTCTTGGTGGCGTGGGTGCCCTGGCGGCGAGCCGCGAGCTGGGCCACGACGACCTGGTGGATCAGCGGCACGTTGACCTTGGCGCCGAAGATGCTCTCGGGCAGGTCGACGGTGTCGCCGGTCTTGGCGCCGCTCGCGTCGAGGACGTCAATGGTGCTCACTTGGCAGCCCCCTTCTTGGCAGCGGTGCGGATGAGGACCAGGCTGCCGTTGGCGCCGGGGATCGCACCCTTGATCAGGATGAGGCCCTTCTCGGCGTCGACGGCGTGCACCTTCAGGCTCTGGATGGTGGTGCGGACGTTGCCCATCCGACCGGCCATGCGCAGGCCCTTGAAGACGCGGCCCGGGGTGGCGCAGCCACCGATGGAGCCGGGCGAGCGGTGCTTGCGCTGGGTACCGTGCGAGGCGCCCAGGCCCTTGAAGCCGTGACGCTTCATGACACCCGCGAAGCCCTTGCCCTTGCTCTTGCCGGTGACGTCCACGAACTGGCCGGCCTCGAAGGTGCCGGCGGTGACTTCCTGGCCGAGGGTGTACTCGGAGGCGTCGTCGGTGCGGACCTCGACGAAGTAACGGCGCGGGGTGATGTCGTGCTTGCGCAGGTAGTCGCCCAGCGGCTTGTTCACCTTGCGCGGGTCGATCTGACCGAAGCCGAGCTGGATGGCGGAGTAGCCGTCACGCTCGGGAGTGCGGACCCGGGTCACCACGCACGGACCGGCCTCCACGACGGTGACCGGGACGATCCGGTTGCCGTCGTCGAAGACCTGGGTCATGCCGAGCTTCTTGCCCAGGACGCCCTTGATCTGGTTAGCCATGTCAGTGCGTTCCCTCAGAGCTTGATCGAGATGTCGACGCCGGCAGGCAGGTCGAGACGCATGAGCGAGTCGACGGTCTTGGGCGTCGGGTCGATGATGTCAATCAGCCGCTTGTGCGTACGCATCTCAAAGTGCTCGCGGCTGTCCTTGTACTTGTGCGGCGAACGGATCACGCAGTACACGTTCTTCTCGGTCGGCAGGGGCACCGGGCCCGCGACCTTGGCGCCCGTACGCGTCACCGTCTCGACGATCTTCTTGGCCGAGCTGTCGATGACCTCGTGGTCATAGGCCTTGAGCCGAATGCGGATCTTCTGTCCCGCCATAATGGCCTCGGTGTCCTTCGCTGTCGTCTGAACAAGTAACGTGCGGCAGGTTGCCGCTATGTGTCCGTGATCCGGCAGTCACTTCGGAGGCCCGAAGCGGCTGCGGGATCACGGCGGGTGAAGCAAGGTGATGGCCGGGTCCTTGGGGACCCGGCCATCGGGTACTACTTGATGATCTTGGTGACGTTGCCGGCGCCGACGGTGCGGCCACCCTCGCGGATGGCGAACTTGAGGCCGTCCTCCATCGCGATGGGCTGGATGAGCTGGACGGTCATCTCGGTGTTGTCACCGGGCATGACCATCTCGGTGCCCTCGGGCAGGTTCACGACACCGGTCACGTCAGTCGTACGGAAGTAGAACTGCGGACGGTAGTTGTTGAAGAACGGCGTGTGGCGGCCGCCCTCGTCCTTGCTCAGGATGTAGACCTGGGCCTCGAACTCGGTGTGCGGGGTGGTCGTGCCCGGCTTGATGATGCACTGGCCGCGCTCGACGTCCTCGCGCTTGATGCCACGGAGGAGCAGACCGACGTTGTCACCGGCCTGGCCCTCGTCGAGGAGCTTGCGGAACATCTCGACGCCGGTGACGGTCGTCGTGGTGTGCTTCTCCTTGATGCCGATGATGTCGACGGTCTCGTTGACCTTGACGATGCCGCGCTCGATACGGCCGGTCACGACGGTGCCACGACCGGTGATCGAGAACACGTCCTCGATCGGCATCAGGAACGGCTTGTCGATCGCGCGGGTGGGCTCCGGCACGTTCTCGTCGACGGCGGTCATGAGCTCGATGATCGAGTCGCCCCACTTCTCGTCGCCCTCGAGCGCCTTGAGCGCCGAGACGCGGACGACGGGCAGGTCGTCACCGGGGAACTCCTGAGCCGAGAGCAGCTCGCGGACCTCGAGCTCGACGAGCTCCAGGATCTCCTCGTCGTCGACCATGTCGGCCTTGTTGAGGGCCACGACGATGTAGGGCACGCCGACCTGGCGGGCGAGGAGCACGTGCTCCTTCGTCTGCGGCATCGGGCCGTCGGTGGCGGCCACGACCAGGATCGCGCCGTCCATCTGCGCCGCACCCGTGATCATGTTCTTCACGTAGTCGGCGTGACCGGGGCAGTCGACGTGAGCGTAGTGACGCTGCTCGGTCTGGTACTCGACGTGCGCGATGGAGATGGTGATGCCGCGCGCCTTCTCCTCGGGAGCCTTGTCGATCTTGTCGAACGGGGTCGCCTCGTTGAGGTGCGGGTAACGGTCGTGAAGCACCTTGGTGATCGCCGCGGTCAGAGTGGTCTTGCCGTGGTCGATGTGCCCAATGGTGCCGATGTTCACGTGCGGCTTAGTCCGCTCGAACTTGGCCTTGGCCACTGCTCTGTCTCCTTAGAGATTTCTGACTTGACTTCAATCGCACGGTCCCACCGGCCCCGGACGGGGCCGGCGGCTAGCGACGGTGTTACTCGCCGCGGACCTTCGCGACGATCTCCTTGGCGATGCCCGGGGGCACCTCCGCGTAGGAGTCGAACTGCATGCTGTAGCTCGCGCGCCCCTGCGTCTTGCTACGGAGGTCGCCCACGTAGCCGAACATCTCGGAGAGCGGAACAAGGGCCTTGACGACCCGGGCGCCGGCCCGCTCGTCCATGGCCTGGATCTGCCCGCGACGACCGTTGAGGTCGCCGATGACGTCACCCATGTAGTCCTCGGGCGTGGTGACCTCGACGGCCATCATCGGCTCGAGAAGAACGGGGTCGGCCTTGCGCGCGGCCTCCTTGAAGACCATCGAGCCGGCCATCTTGAAGGCCATTTCGGACGAGTCGACCTCGTGGTAGGCGCCGTCCTGAAGGGTGACCTTGACGCCCACCATCGGGTAGCCGGCCAGGACGCCGAACTCGGCGGCCTGCTGGGCGCCCGCGTCGACCGACGGGATGTACTCCCGCGGGATGCGGCCACCGGTGACCTTGTTCTCGAACTCGTAACCGTCGTTGCCCTCGCCCAGCGGCTCAAGGTCGATGAGGACCTTGGCGAACTGGCCGGAACCACCGGTCTGCTTCTTGTGCGTGTAGTCGATCTTCTCCACCTTGCGGCGGATCGTCTCACGGTACGCGACCTGGGGACGACCGACGTTCGCCTCGACCTTGAACTCGCGGCGCATGCGGTCGACCAGGATCTCCAGGTGAAGCTCGCCCATGCCGTGGATGACGGTCTGGCCGGTCTCCTCGTCGCGGCGGACCTGGAAGGACGGGTCCTCCTCCGCCAGACGCTGGATCGCGGTGCCGAGCTTCTCCTGGTCGCCCTTGGTCTTCGGCTCGATCGCGACGCTGATGACCGGCGCCGGGAACGTCATCGACTCGAGGACGACCTGGTTCTGGATGTCGGACAGGGTGTCACCGGTGGTGGTGTCCTTCAGGCCCATCACGGCGACGATCTGACCAGCGATGGCGGAGGGCCGCTCTTCACGCTTGTTGGCGTGCATCTGGTAGATCTTGCCGATCCGCTCCTTCTTCCCCTTCACCGAGTTGATCACGGTGGTGCCGGACTCGAGAGTCCCGGAGTAGAGGCGGATGTAGGTGAGCTTGCCGAGGTGCGGGTCGCTCATGATCTTGAAGGCGAGCGCGGAGAACGGCTCCGAGGCGTCGGGACGACGCTCGATGACCTTCTCCTCGTCGTTGACCGCGTGACCCTTGAAGGCCGGGATGTCGGTCGGCGCCGGGAGGTAGGCGACGATCGCGTCGAGCAGGGGCTGCACGCCCTTGTTCTTGAACGCGGTGCCGCACAGGACCGGGTTGATCGAGCTCGACAGCGTGGCGCGGCGGATGGCCGCGACCAGCTGCTCCTCGGAGGGCTCGACACCCTCGAGGAAGAGCTCCATCAGCTCGTCGTCGTTCTCGGCCACGGTCTCGACCAGGCGGTCGCGCCACTCACGGGCGGTCTCGGCGTGGTCGGCGGGGATGTCGACGGTGTCGTACATCTCGCCCTTGGCCGCCTCGGCGCTCCAGATCAGGCCCTTCATCTTCACCAGGTCGATGACGCCCTTGAAGTCGGCCTCGACGCCCCAGGGAAGCTGGATGACCGCGGGGGTCGCGCCCAGCCGGCTGATCATCATGTCGACGCACCGGTGGAACTCCGCGCCGACCCGGTCCATCTTGTTGACGAAGCAGATGCGGGGAACGTCGTAGCGGTCGGCCTGCCGCCAGACCGTCTCCGACTGCGGCTCCACCCCGGCGACACCGTCGAACACCGCGACGGCACCGTCGAGCACGCGGAGCGAGCGCTCCACCTCGATGGTGAAGTCGACGTGGCCCGGCGTGTCGATGATGTTGATGGTGTGGCCGAGCCACTCACAGGTCGTCGCGGCAGACGTGATCGTGATGCCGCGCTCCTGCTCCTGCTCCATCCAGTCCATCGTGGCAGCGCCCTCGTGGACTTCACCGATCTTGTAGTTGATACCGGTGTAGAACAGGATGCGCTCGGTCGTGGTGGTCTTGCCCGCGTCGATGTGGGCCATGATCCCGATGTTGCGGACCTTGGCCAGGTCAAGCGTGGTCGCCACTGCTCTCGCGTCCTCGTCGTCTCGTCGAAATTCCGCCGACTACCAGCGGTAGTGGGCGAAGGCCTTGTTGGACTCGGCCATCTTGTGGGTGTCCTCGCGCTTCTTCACGCTCGCCCCGAGGCCGTTGCTGGCGTCGAGGAGCTCGTTCATGAGGCGCTCGGTCATGGTCTTCTCGCGGCGTGCACGCGAGTACTGCACCAGCCAGCGGAGGGCCAGCGTGGTGCTGCGCGCGGCGCGGACCTCGACCGGGACCTGGTAGGTCGCGCCACCGACACGGCGGCTGCGGACCTCGAGGGTCGGCTTCACGTTGTCCAGGGCGCGCTTCAGCGTGACGACCGGGTCGTTGCCGGTCTTGTCCTTGCAGCCCTCGAGGGCGCCGTACACGATCGACTGGGCGATCGAGCGCTTGCCGTCGAGGAGCACCTTGTTGATCAGGGCGGTGACCAGCGGCGAGTTGTACACCGGGTCGGCCATGAGCTGGCGGCGGCCAGGAGAACCCTTGCGAGGCATTACTTCTTCTCCTTCTTGGCGCCGTAGCGGGAACGAGCCTGCTTGCGGTTGCGGACGCCCTGGGTGTCGAGCGAGCCGCGGATGATCTTGTAGCGAACGCCGGGGAGGTCCTTCACACGACCGCCACGAACGAGCACGATGCTGTGCTCCTGGAGGTTGTGGCCGACGCCGGGGATGTATGCGGTGACCTCGATGCCGTTGGTCAGGCGAACACGCGCGACCTTACGAAGCGCCGAGTTCGGCTTCTTCGGGGTGGTGGTGTAGACGCGGGTGCAGACACCGCGCCGCTGAGGGCTGCCCTTGAGCGCAGGAGTCTTGGTCTTGGAGACCTTGTCCTGCCGGCCCTTTCGGACCAACTGCTGAATCGTGGGCACTACGACAACTCCGTTTCGTGCCTTGGCCGGTGAATCGTGAACATGCTTATTCGCAGGTACTGCCGGTGTCATGACCTGCTGGTTTTCCCTCTCCGCCGACCCACGCGGTCGGGCGTGTCGCGCACTGGTGGCGCAACACCCCGGACCTGGAAATCGGGAACCAGGGGCACACGGCGCGCTTCGCTGGCAAGCTGCGCGCACGCGTGTTGGGCCCATGAACCCATGGGCACGAAAGAGAAGACTACCCAGCCGGTAGCGACACGTCAAAACGGTCGCGAGTACGGGTCGTCGGGATTCGCACCTTGAGTCCCGCGGCCCACCTTTCAAACGCAGGCCGTGATTGAGTCCGTGTCAACTATACCGCGCGATGGCAAGTGAAAAAGCCGGAAGCCCGGCACGAGGCCGGGCTTCCGTGATGAATCTCTGGTGACTAGCGGCCGTACTGACCGAAGTCGTACTCCTCCAGCGGGACGGCCTCGCCGCTGCCCGAACCGAAGGTGTAGTCGGCCGCGGAGCCGTCGTAGCCGCCGACCGTGTACATCGCGGCCTTGGCCTCCTCGGTCGGCTCGACCCGGATGTTGCGGTACTGGGGCATGCCCGTACCGGCCGGGATGAGCTTACCGATGATGACGTTCTCCTTGAGGCCGAGCAGGCTGTCCGACTTGGCGTGGATCGCCGCGTCGGTGAGCACCCGGGTCGTCTCCTGGAAGGACGCCGCCGACAACCACGACTCGGTGGCGAGCGAGGCCTTGGTGATGCCCATCAGGACCGGACGGCCGGAGGCCGGCTGCCCGCCCTCGGCGACGCACTCACGGTTGATGCGCTCGAACCTCGGACGCTCGACCAGCTCACCGGGCAGCATCTCGGTGTCGCCCGACTCCAGCACGTTCACGCGCTTGAGCATCTGCCGGACGATGACCTCGATGTGCTTGTCGTGGATCGACACACCCTGCGAGCGGTAGACCTGCTGGACCTCTTCGACGAGGTGCAGCTGGACCTGGCGCGGGCCGAGGATGCGCAGCACCTCGTTGGGGTTGCGGGCACCGGCGATGAGCTGGTGGCCCACCTCGATGTGCTGCCCCTCGGAGACCTGCAGCCGCGACCGCATCGAGACCGGGTAGGCGATCTCGTCGCTGCCGTCGTCGGGGGTGATGACGATCTTGCGGGTCTTGTCGGTCTCGTCGATCCGGACCCGGCCGGTGACCTCGGAGATCGGGGCCACACCCTTGGGGATGCGGGCCTCGAAGAGCTCCTGGACACGCGGCAGACCGTGGGTGATGTCGGCGCCCGCCACACCACCGGTGTGGAAGGTCCGCATCGTCAGCTGGGTGCCGGGCTCACCGATCGACTGGGCGGCGATGATGCCGACCGCCTCGCCGACGTCGACGAGCTTGCCGGTGGCCAGCGACCGGCCGTAGCAGGTGGCGCAGACACCGATCTTGGCCTCGCACACCAGCGTGCTGCGGGTGCGGACCGTCTCGATGCCGGCCTCGACCAGCGCGGTGACGGTGATGTCGTTGATGTCGGTGCCGACCGCGGCGATGAGCTTGCCGTCGACCTCGACGTCCTCGGCCAGGATCCGGCCGTGCACGTTGGACTCGGCGTTCTCCGCCTTGACCAGGTTGCCCGACGCGTCGCGCTCACCGACGTGCAGCGGGACCGCGCGGTCGGTGCCGCAGTCGATCTCGCGCACGATGACGTCCTGCGCGACGTCCACCAGACGACGGGTCAGGTAACCCGAGTCGGCGGTACGCAGCGCGGTGTCGGCCAGACCCTTCCGCTGACCGTGGGTGGAGATGAAGTACTCCAGCACCGACAGGCCCTCGCGGAAGGAGGACTTGATCGGACGCGGGATCGTCTCACCCTTGGTGTTGGACACCAGGCCGCGGATGCCGGCGATCTGACGGACCTGCATGAGGTTTCCTCGGGCGCCCGACTGGACCATCATCCAGATGGGGTTGGTCTTCCCGAAGGCGTCCTGCATGTCCTGGGTCACGTCGCTCGTGGCCTTGGTCCAGATCTCGATGAGCTCCTGACGGCGCTCCTCGTCGGTGATCAGACCGCGGTCGTACTCGCGCTGGACCTTGTCGGCCTGCTTCTCGTACGACTCCATGATCGCGCCCTTGTTCGGGGGCGCGATGACGTCGTCGATCGAGATGGTCACACCGGCGCGGGTGGCCCAGTAGAAGCCGGCGTCCTTGAGCGCGTCGAGCGCGTTGGCGACCTCGACCTTGGGGTAGGTCTCGGCCAGCTCGTTCACGATCGCGGACAGCTGCTTCTTGCCGACCTGGTAGTTCACGAACGGGTAGTTCGCGGGCAGCGTGTTGTTGAACAGGCAGCGGCCGAGCGTGGTCTCCAGGCGCAGCGGGTCGCCGGCCTCCCAGCCCTCGGGCGCCTCCCAGCCGCGCGGCGGGGCGACGTCCTTGAGCCGGACCTGGATCTTCGCCTGCAGGTCGAGCTCGTGACGGTCGAAGGCCATGAGGGCCTCGGAGACCGACGCGAACACCCGGCCCTCACCCTCGGCCTCTTCGGCCTGGGTGGTGAGCGAGTAGAGGCCGATGACCATGTCCTGGGTGGGCATCGTCACGGGCTTGCCGTCGGCGGGCTTCAGGATGTTGTTGGTCGACAACATCAGGATGCGCGCCTCGGCCTGGGCCTCGGCCGACAGCGGCAGGTGCACGGCCATCTGGTCGCCGTCGAAGTCGGCGTTGAACGCCGTGCAGACGAGCGGGTGGATCTGGATGGCCTTGCCCTCGACCAGCTGCGGCTCGAAGGCCTGGATGCCCAGGCGGTGCAGAGTCGGAGCACGGTTCAGCAGCACGGGGTGCTCGGTGATGACCTCTTCGAGCACGTCCCACACGACCGGGCGGGCCCGCTCGACCATGCGCTTGGCGCTCTTGATGTTCTGCGCGTGGTTCAGGTCGACCAGGCGCTTCATCACGAACGGCTTGAACAGCTCCAGCGCCATCTGCTTGGGCAGACCGCACTGGTGCAGCTTCAGCTGCGGGCCGACGACGATGACCGAACGGCCGGAGTAGTCGACTCGCTTGCCCAGCAGGTTCTGGCGGAACCGGCCCTGCTTGCCCTTCAGCATGTCGCTGAGGGACTTCAGCGGACGGTTGCCGGGGCCCGTGACCGGGCGGCCGCGGCGGCCGTTGTCGAACAGCGCGTCGACGGCCTCCTGGAGCATGCGCTTCTCGTTGTTGACGATGATCTCGGGGGCGCCGAGGTCGAGAAGCCGCTTGAGGCGGTTGTTCCGGTTGATCACTCGCCGGTAGAGGTCGTTCAGGTCGGAGGTGGCGAAGCGGCCACCGTCGAGCTGGACCATCGGCCGCAGGTCCGGCGGGATGACCGGGATGCAGTCGAGCACCATGCCCGCGGGCGAGTTGCGGGTGTTCAGGAACGCCGCCACGACCTTGAGCCGCTTGAGGGCGCGGGCCTTCTTCTGGCCCTTGCCGCTGCGGATCGTCTCGCGGAGGTTCTCGGCCTCCTGGTCGAGGTCGAAGCTCTGCAGCCGCTCCTGGATCGCCTGCGCGCCCATGCCTCCGCGGAAGTAGCGGCCGAACCGGTCGCGCATCTCGCGGTAGAGCAGCTCGTCGCCCTCGAGGTCCTGGACCTTGAGGTTCTTGAAGCGGCTCCAGACCTCCTCGAGCCGGTCGAGCTCACGCTGCGCCCGGTCGCGGAGCTGACGCATTTCGCGGTCGGCGCCCTCGCGCACCTTGCGGCGCTGGTCGCCCTTGGCCCCGGCGGCCTCCAGCTCGGCCAGGTCGGCTTCGAGCTTCTTCTGCCGGGCCTCGATGTCGGCGTCACGGCGCTGCTCGACGTGCTGACGCTCGACCGAGATCTTGGCCTCGAGCGAGGACAGGTCGCGGTCGCGCATCTCGGTGTCGACATGCGTGATCATGTACGCCGCGAAGTAGATGACCTTCTCCAGGTCCTTCGGGGCGAGGTCGAGCAGGTAGCCCAGACGCGAGGGCACACCCTTGAAGTACCAGATGTGGGTGACCGGGGCGGCCAGCTCGATGTGGCCCATCCGCTCACGACGCACCTTGGCACGGGTCACCTCGACGCCGCAGCGCTCACAGATGATGCCCTTGAAGCGCACGCGCTTGTACTTGCCGCAGTAGCACTCCCAGTCCCGGGTCGGACCGAAGATCTTCTCGCAGAAGAGTCCGTCCTTTTCGGGCTTGAGGGTCCGGTAGTTGATCGTCTCCGGCTTCTTGACCTCGCCGTGGGACCACTGGCGGATGTCGTCGGCGGTGGCCAGGCCGATCCGGAGCTCGTCGAAGAAGTTGACGTCCAGCATGTACTAAATTCCCCCTCAGACTTCTTCCACGCTGCTCGGCTCACGCCGGGACAGATCGATACCGAGCTCCTCCGCCGCGCGGAAGACGTCCTCGTCGGTGTCACGCATCTCGATGGACATGCCGTCGCTGGAGAGCACCTCGACGTTCAGGCACAGCGACTGCATTTCCTTGATGAGGACCTTGAAGGACTCGGGGATGCCGGGCTCGGGGATGTTCTCGCCCTTGACGATGGCCTCGTAGACCTTCACACGGCCGAGGACGTCGTCCGACTTGATCGTGAGGAGCTCCTGCAGCGCGTAGGCGGCGCCGTAGGCCTCCAGGGCCCACACTTCCATCTCGCCGAAGCGCTGGCCGCCGAACTGCGCCTTACCGCCCAGCGGCTGCTGGGTGATCATCGAGTAAGGACCGGTCGAACGGGCGTGGATCTTGTCGTCGACCAGGTGCAGCAGCTTGAGGATGTAGATGTAGCCGACCGAGATCGGGTGCGGGAACGGCTCGCCGGAGCGGCCGTCGAAGAGCCGGGCCTTGCCGTTCTCCTGGACCATCCGGGAACCGTCGCGGTTCTTCAGGGTGCTGTTGAGGAGGCCGACGATCTCCTCCTCGTGGGCGCCGTCGAACACCGGCGTCGCGACCTTGGTCCAGGGCTTGACCTCGCCCATCTCCTTCTCGCGCAGCCGCTCGGCCCACGCCTCCTCGATGCCGGAGACGTCCCAGCCTCTGGCGGCGATCCACCCGAGGTGTGTCTCCAGCACCTGGCCGACGTTCATTCGGCCGGGCACGCCCAGCGGGTTGAGCACGATGTCGACCGGGGTGCCGTCTTCCAGGAACGGCATGTCCTCGACCGGAAGGATCTTGGAGATGACGCCCTTGTTGCCGTGGCGGCCGGCCAGCTTGTCGCCGTCGGTGATCTTACGCTTCTGGGCCACGTAGACGCGGACCAGCTCGTTGACGCCGGGAGGAAGCTCGTCGCCCTCCTCGCGGCTGAACACGCGGACGCCGATGACCTTGCCCGACTCGCCGTGGGGAACCTTCAGCGAGGTGTCGCGCACCTCGCGCGCCTTCTCACCGAAGATCGCGCGGAGCAGGCGCTCCTCGGGGGTCAGCTCGGTCTCACCCTTGGGGGTGACCTTTCCGACGAGGATGTCACCCGTGACCACTTCGGCGCCGATCCGGATGATGCCCCGCTCGTCGAGGTCGGCCAGGACCTCCTCGGAGACGTTCGGGATGTCCCGAGTGATCTCCTCCGGGCCGAGCTTGGTGTCGCGGGCGTCGACCTCGTGCTCCTCGATGTGGATCGAGGACAGGACGTCGTCCTGCACGAGGCGCTGCGACAGGATGATCGCGTCCTCGTAGTTGTGGCCCTCCCACGGCATGAACGCCACGAGCAGGTTCTTGCCGAGCGCCATCTCACCGGTGTCGGTGCAGGGGCCGTCGGCGATGACCTGACCCGACTCCACCCGGTCGCCCTCGGCGACGATGGGCTTCTGGTTGAAGCAGGTGCCCTGGTTGGACCGCTTGAACTTGGCGACGCGGTAGGTGGTGCGGGTGCCGTCGTCGTTCATCACGGTGACGTAGTCGGCGGAGACCTCCTCGACGACACCGGCCTTCTCGGCGCTGATGACGTCGCCGGCGTCGGTCGCCGCACGGTATTCCATGCCGGTGCCGACCAGCGGAGCCTCGCTCTTCAGCAGGGGCACCGACTGGCGCTGCATGTTCGAACCCATGAGCGCGCGGTTGGCGTCGTCGTGCTCCAGGAAGGGGATCATGGCGGTCGCGACCGACACCATCTGGCGCGGCGAGACGTCCATGTAGTCGACCTCGGACGGGTGCACGGCCTCGAACTCGCCGCCCTTGCGGCGGGCGAGCACGCGGTCTTCGGCGAAGCTGCCGTCGGTGTTCAGGCGCGTGTTGGCCTGGGCCACGACGTGGCGGTCCTCGACGTCGGCCGTCAGGTAGTCGACCTGGTCGGTGACCTTGCCGTCGACGACCTTGCGGTAGGGCGTCTCGACGAACCCGAAGGAGTTAATCCGGCCGAACGACGCGAGCGAGCCGATCAGGCCGATGTTCGGGCCTTCCGGCGTCTCGATCGGGCACATGCGGCCGTAGTGGGACGGGTGCACGTCACGGACCTCGAAGCCGGCCCGCTCACGCGACAGACCACCGGGGCCGAGCGCCGACAGACGGCGCTTGTGGGTCAGGCCCGCGAGGGGGTTGGTCTGGTCCATGAACTGCGACAGCTGCGAGGTGCCGAAGAACTCCTTGATCGACGCCACGACCGGGCGGATGTTGATCAGGGTCTGCGGCGTGATCGCCTCGACGTCCTGGGTCGTCATGCGCTCGCGCACGACGCGCTCCATGCGGGCCAGGCCCAGGCGGACCTGGTTCTGGATCAGCTCGCCGACGGTGCGCAGGCGGCGGTTGCCGAAGTGGTCGATGTCGTCGATCTCGACGATGACCTGACCGTTGTCGCCCATCGACTCCTCGCCGGCGTGGAGCCGGACGATGTACTCGATGGCGGCGACGATGTCGTCTTCGGTGAGGGTGCCCTGCGTGATCTCGGAGTCGCAGCCGAGCTTCTTATTGATCTTGTAACGGCCGACCTTCGCGAGGTCGTACCGCTTGGGGTTGAAGTAGAGGTTCTCGAGCAGCGCCTGCGCGGACTCCTTGGTCGGGGGCTCGCCCGGACGCAGCTTGCGGTAGATGTCGAGCAGCGCGTCGTCCTGGCCGGAGGTGTGGTCCTTCTCCAGGGTGGCGCGCATCGACTCGTACTGGCCGAAGCGCTCGAGGATCTGGTCGGTCGTCCAGCCGAGCGCCTTGAGCAGCACCGTGACGGCCTGCTTGCGCTTGCGGTCGATGCGGACGCCGACGCTGTCGCGCTTATCGATCTCGAACTCGAGCCAGGCACCCCGCGACGGGATGACCTTGGCGCCGTAGAGGTCCTTGTCGGACGTCTTGTCGACGGTGCGCTCGAAGTAGACACCGGGCGAACGGACGAGCTGGGACACCACGACACGCTCGGTGCCGTTGATGATGAAGGTGCCCTTCGAGGTCATGAGCGGGAAGTCGCCCATGAACACGGTCTGGCTCTTGATCTCACCGGTGGTGTTGTTGATGAACTCCGCCGTGACGAACATCGGGGCGGAGTAGGTCATGTCCTTGTCCTTGCACTCGTCGACCGAGTACTTGGGCGGCTCGAACCGGTGATCCCGGAACGAGAGGGACATGGTGCCGGAGAAGTCCTCGATGGGACTGATCTCCTCGAAGATCTCCTCGAGACCCGACTGGGCCGGCACATCGCGGCGGCCCGCCTGGCGGGCCGCCTCGACCCGGGCCTTCCACTTCTCGTTGCCGAGCAACCAGTCGAAGGACTCGGTCTGCAGAGCTAGTAGATCAGGAACTTCCAGAGGCTCCTGGATACGTGCGAACGACACGGTGCGGGGACCGGCGGGTACGGCGGAGGCGTTGCGCGAGGCTGCCAACAGATGTCCTTCCGAGGGCTCGCGGACTGACTACACGCACGCCAGACGACCAAGGAAAGCGAGGTTACTCAGAGAAACGGTCGTCAAAGGGCAGCGCAAAGGGGCAGTGTAGCCGATGGGCATACACCTGTCCACTCCGCTCTCGCTCTGCGCTCCACGTTGCTGGCAGCATCACCCGTCTGGGCTCAAACGTCAAGCCCGAGAGACGACATTTCGGCTAACCAATGGCCAGCACGCTGGGTTTTTCCCTTCCGTGAGACGACCGCCGGCTGCGAAGCCCTATCGACAACCCGCCGAGCCCAGTCGATACCCTGGACCCGAGTCCGCTAACGCTCTGTCACACGGAAGGCCCAACGATGACCGTTGATCGACCTTCCAACGCCCTGGACATTCCCTGGGCCCGCGAAACCAAAACACAAACGTGACTAACAATTGGGTCTCGCGGCTCAGCGGATGGGCGTGTTGCCGATCAACGTCGAGAGCCCGGACACCAGCCAGCGACCGTCCGTAACCACCATGACCAGGCGCGCTCTGTTCTGCACGACCTCCGCCGGCCCCTCTGTCCGGCTTGTGGTGGTGTTCAGGAAAACCAGCACTTTGACCCTTTCGGGACTGGCCTCCTCGACCGCCACGGCGGCCACCGTCGCCTGCTGGACCTTACGCTCCCGGCGCACCTGCGGGACGAACGTGCCCGCCAGGTTGGCGTAGTGCTCGGCCAGCGGTCCGGTGGCGTGACCACGGGCCCGCGCGAGATCGGCCTCGATCGTGCGGTGATCATAGGAGAGCATGTCGGCGGCGTACGCCCGGGCCGCCTGCCGCGCCTCCGCGGCGGCCGTCGCGGTGTCCTGGACCCGCTTCAGGTCCAGGTAGAGCCGCCCGAGCGCGCCCAGCGCCAGCACGGCCAGCACGACGAGCAGGGAGGTCAGCCGCAGCGCGCGCTGGACGACGGCCATCACGACACCAGCTCCGCATTCGCGACCAGCCAGCGGCCGTTCTCCTTGGCCAGGTCCATGCGCCAGCGGTAGAAGCGGTCTTCGAGCCGGTCGTCCTTCCGGCCGGTGAAGTCGACCAGGACGTCGGCGACCACGAGCACCTGCGCGCGGGTCCCCTCGGCGTTCATGGACGCCAGCCCGGCGCCCCGGAGCACGCCCGTCTGGAGGACCTTGTCCTTCATCACCGCCTCGCGGGCGGCCGCCTGGTCGCGTTCGTAGCGGGCCCGGGTCTCCCCCGTCGACGTCGACACCACGCCGCGGAAGGCGGTGTCGAAGGTGCGGTGATCGAGCGACATCAGGCTGACGGCGTGGGTGGAGGCGGCCGCGACGGCGGCGGCCTCGTCGGCCTCCCGGGCCAGGGCCGAGGCTCTCAGCGTCCACACCCACCCGGCGGCGGCCCCCAGCAGGAGGACCAGGGCCAGCAGGGCCAGGTTGAGACGGCGGGGGGCCTCACGGCGGATCCTGGCCACGGGCGGATTGTACGTGGGCCGTGCCGGGGCGCCGGCGGAAAGCGATCAAATCGGTCTGAGACCCGGACCGCCCCGGAAAAGCCGGAAGCGGCCCGCCCAGGCACCTGGGGCAGACCGCTTCGCGGGGTGAAGCCACTTACTTGACGGTGACCTTGGCGCCGGCGCCCTCGAGGGCAGCCTTGGCCTTCTCCGCCTGCTCCTTGTTGACCTTGCCGTCGAAGACCGCCTTCGGAGCGCCGTCGACCAGGTCCTTGGCCTCCTTCAGGCCCAGGCTGGTGAGCGCGCGGATCTCCTTGATGACCTGGATCTTCTTGTCGCCGGCGGCCTCGAGGATGACGTCGAACTCGTCCTGCTCCTCGGCCTCTTCGGCCGGAGCGGCGCCGCCGGGGCCGGCGACGGCCACGGCCGCGACCGGGGCGGCGGCCTTGACGTCGAAGGTCTCCTCGAACAGCTTCACGAAGTCGGACAGCTCAAGGAGGGTCATCTCCTTGAAAGCGTCGAGCAGCTCGTCGGTGCTGAGCTTCGCCATGATGGTTCCTCCATAAGGATCGTGCTGAATAACGTGAAAAGGGACCGCGGTTTGCGTTTCCCCCCGCTCGCGCGGACCTGCTTACTCTCCGGACTCCTCGCGCTTGGCGCGCAGGGCCTCGGCCAGACGAGCCATCTGCGTGGGCAGCGCGGCGAAGGTGGCGGCAGCCGTGGACTGCTTGGCCTTCAGGGCACCGGCCAGCTTCGCGAGGAGCACCTCACGCGACTCGAGGTCAGCGAGCTTGGAGATCTCGGCGGGCGTCATCGACTTGCCGTCGACGACACCGCCCTTGATCACCAGAAGGGGGTTGGCCTTGGCGAACTCACGCAGACCCTTGGCGGCCTCCACCACGTCGCCCTTGACGAACGCGATCGCGGTCGGGCCGTAGAGCAGGTCGTCGAGGACCGTGATCCCGGCGTTGTTCGCCGCGATCTTGGCCAGCGTGTTCTTCGCCACGGCGAACTTCGCATGCCCACCGAGAGAGACGCGCAGCTGCTTGAGCTGGGCGACGGTGAGCCCGCGGTATTCGGTCAGAACGGCGGCGCTGCTGCCGTCGAACTCAGCCTTGAGTTCGTCGACCGCGCCGGCCTTCTCCGTCTTCGCCATGGGCCTCCTTCCAGATGTCGCCGCCGGAAGGGATGAAGGCCCCAAGAAAACAGACGAGCCCCGGGCGCAGGGCGCACGGGGCTCTCAGCAAGCTCCAGAAAAGGCTTGTCAGAGGCTCTCAGTCACACCTGCGCGGGTCGCCCACAAACGTGGGACCTTCGGTCACCGGGATAGGCACCCGGAGACGACCGGCGGTCTTTGGCAGGTCTAAGAGTACGGTGTCAAGCCCGCAACACCAAATCAGCCGCCCACGGGCATGTTCTTGGGCAGCTCGCCGACCTGGTCGGCGGCCGGCGCGGCGATCTGGAGCTGCTCGTTGAACGACTTGAACAGCAGGGTGGCGGAGAAGCTGGCACCGCTCTCGGCGCCGTTGAGGCCGATCTTGCGCGGCAGCCCGTCGGCGTCGATCCAGGCGTCGAACTTGACGTTCTTCAGCGAGGCGAGCTGGCCCTTGACCCGCTCCTGGGTCTCCTTCGGCAGCAGCAGCACGGCCGCGTCGGCGGGGAAGCTGCCCGAGTAGTGGGTGGTGTCGACCCCGTTCACCGACTCGGTGCCGACGGCCTTGACGTCCTTGGACGCCGTCAGCAGCGTGACGCTCGTCTTCAGGTCGATCTGCTGGGCCTGGTCGAGGAACTGCCCGGCGGCTTCTGCGCCCCCGACCTCCTTGAGGTCGACCTTCACCCACGGCTTGTCGGTGCCGAGGAGGGTCTTGAGCATGTCCATCTTCACGTAGGCGACCTCGTCGGCCAGGATCACCCGCAACCCGCCCGGCACGGTCTGACCGCCGAAGGACACCTGGCTCAGGGTCACGTCGGAGGCGAGGGTGGGCTTCTGCTGGAACAGCATGCTGCCCTGGACGCTGCCCTTCTGGCCCTTGGGGTCGGCGAAGTCGAGCACGATGTCGGCGCTGTAGGAGTCGATCGACTCGGCCTTCTGTGCCGTCTGCTGAATGGCCTCGGCGGCGGAGAGCTTGACGTCCCCCAGCGGCTGGGCAGTCGTGGTCCCGCAACCGGCCACCGCCAGGGCGGCGACGACCCCGGCGGCCACTAAGAATCTGCGCATCTTGTCAATCCCTTCGTCGGCCCGAGCCTACGTGGGGCCGTTCTGGCGCGCGTTCCTGTCCTCAGGATTCGCACAGAAAAGACACAACCCCCGTCCGGTACCCGGACGGGGGTTGGGTAGGCCTGATCGGCCAAGCAGTGGATCAGGCGTCGATCTCGGCGGTCATCCCGCGGGTGACGTTGGGGTCGACCGGGATGCCGGGGCCCATCGACGTCGCGAAGGTGACCTTCTTGAGGTAGCGGCCCTTGGCGGCCGACGGCTTGAGACGCAGCACCTCGTCGAGGGCGGCGGCGTAGTTCTCGAGGAGCTGACGCTCGTCGAAGGACGCCTTGCCGATGATGAAGTGGAGGTTCGCGTGACGGTCCACGCGGAACTCGATCTTGCCGCCCTTGATGTCGGTGACGGCCTTGCCGACGGCCGGGGTGACGGTGCCGGTCTTCGGGTTGGGCATGAGGCCACGGGGACCGAGCACGCGGCCCAGGCGGCCGACCTTGCCCATGAGGTCGGGCGTGGCCACGACCGCGTCGAAGTCGAGGCGGCCCTTGGCGACCTCGTCGATCAGCTCGTCGGCGCCGACGATGTCGGCCCCGGCGGCGCGCGCCTCCTCGGCACGGTCACCGGTCGCGAAGACCAGGACCCGGGCGGTCTTACCGGTGCCGTGCGGGAGGTTGACGGTGCCGCGGACCATCTGGTCGGCCTTGCGCGGGTCGACGCCCAGACGCAGGGCGACCTCGACGGTGGCGTCGAACTTCGTGCTCGCGGTCTTCTTCGCCAGGCGGACCCCTTCGAGGGGGGCCAGCAGGGCGTCGCGGTCGACCTGAGCGGCCGCGTTCTTCCAGCTCTTGCTGCGCTTCACTGCGATCTCTCCTGAGAGGGAGTTCGTGGTGCGGGCCGCGCTCGGCCCTCCCACTGGGTTTGATTTGCCGCGCCTTCGGCACGGCGGCTTGGTCGCTTTGATCCGGTTTCTTCCCTCGTCGCTCCGGGTCGCTTCGCTCCCCTGCGCTCCTCAGTCCAGAAACCGGCGCTCCCTCGCGGGATTACTCGGCGATCGTGATGCCCATCGAACGGGCGGTGCCGGCGATGATGCGCTCGGCCATCTCGATGTCGTTGGCGTTCAGGTCGGGCATCTTCTGCTCGGCGATGGCGCGCAGCTGCTCCTTGGAGAGCTGGCCGACCTTGGTCTTCAGCGGGTTGTTCGAGCCGCTCTTCAGACCGAGGGCCTTCTTGATCAGTTCGGGCGCCGGGGGCGTCTTGGTGACGAACTGGAAGGTGCGGTCTTCGAAGATGGTGATCTCGACGGGGATGATGTTGCCCCGCTGGGACTCCGTCGCAGCGTTGTACTGCTTGACGAACTCCATGATGTTGACGCCGTGGGGACCGAGGGCGGTACCGACCGGCGGGGCGGGGGTGGCCTGGCCAGCGGGAAGCTGGACCTTCACCAACGCCGCGATCTTCTTCTTGGGAGGCATGACTCTCTCCGGGTCCTGTTATTCGATGAAGCGTTCCCCCGGCGAATCGGAGGGGGAACATGTCGGCGAGCCGCCCTTCGCGAAGGAGCGGCTCTAGCCGAACGTCTAATTGTAGGCGACCGCCTCAGATCTTCGAGACCTGGTTGAACGACAGCTCAACGGGGGTCTCGCGACCGAAGATCGACACCAGCACCTTGAGCTTCTGCGACTCGGGGCTGATCTCGCTGACCGAGGCCGGGAGCGTGGCGAACGGGCCGTCCATGACGGTGACCGACTCGCCGATCTCGAACTCGACGGTCGAGGCGGCCGACTTGGTGGCGGCCTTCTTGACCTCTTCGGTCGGCTCGGGCGCCAGCAGCTTGGCGACCTCGTCGAGGTTCAGCGGGCTGGGCTTGTTGGACAGGCCCACGAATCCGGTGACACCCGGGGTGTTGCGGACCGCGGCCCAGGACTCGTCGGTGAGCTCCATGCGGACCAGGACGTAGCCCGGCAGCACGCGCTCCTTGATCGGGGTCTTCTTGCCGCCCTTGAACTCGGTCACCGTGTGGGTCGGCACCTCGACCTGGAAGATGTAGTCCTCCATGTTGAGGCTGCCGGTGCGGCTCTCGATGTTCTGCTTCACGCGGTTCTCGTAGCCGGCGTAGGAGTGGATCACATACCACTCGCCGAGCTGGCCGCGCAGCTGGCGCTTGAACTCCTCGACGGGGTCGACGTCGGGGAGGATGTCGCCGTCTTCGTCGACGTTCTCGTCGTCTGAGTCGGCGGCGGAAGCCTTGACATCGGTGGCCTCGTCGGCTTCCGCAGCGTCGTCAGCGGCCTCGTCGACCTCTTCAACGGCCTCGTCGTCCCACTCGTCGCGGGAGTCGTCGGCCGGCAGCGGGGACTCGGACACGATGGCTATTCCTCTTTCCGTCGGGTTTTACTGTGCTGGGCGGGTCAGGAACCGAAGACCGCCAGCACACCCTGCGTCAAAAGGAAGTCTAGTGCGGACACGATTCCGACCATGATCAGGCAGAAAACGAGGACCACGATGGTGTAGTTGATCAGCTCCTTGCGCGTAGGCCAGATGACCTTGCGGAGCTCCGCTACTGCCTGCCGATAGAAAAGGGCAGGGGTGGTGCGCTTGGCCTTCTTCTCGCCACTCGGCTTTTCCGGCTGAGCCGCGGCCTCGCCGCGCGTGTCGATCGCCACAGTCCTCACCTGATCCGTCGTGTCCATCGCAACCGGCGGCTCATACGCCCTTAGTGCGCGGACCGCACTCCGCAGGGCACGAGGGACTCGAACCCCCAACCGCCGGTTTTGGAGACCGGTGCGCTACCAATTGCGCTAGTGCCCTAAGCCGTGCACCACACTACAGGAGAACAGGCGAACTGTTCACCGCCGTTGTGGGCCACTAGACGTGGAAGTGTACGCACGATCGGTCACTTCGTCGAACCGGTACGACCCCGCAGGTCAGACGTGTCGTCCGCATCGTGGATATGGCGGGGCGGCCGGATACCCGTCTGAAAACATGTGCGCATGAGCCGAATCTCCGCGCGTGTCGCCGCCATTTCCGAGTCAGCCACCCTCGCCGTCGACGCCAGGGCGAAGGCGATGAAGGCCGCCGGCCGGCCCGTGATCGGGTTCGGCGCCGGGGAGCCCGACTTCCCGACACCCGGCTACATCGTCGAGGCGGCCGTGGCGGCCTGCGCGGAGGACCGGTTCCACAAGTACACGCCGCCGGGCGGGCTGCCGGAGCTGAAGCAGGCCATCGCGGCCAAGACGCTGCGCGACTCGGGGTTCGAGGTCGACGCGGGCCGGGTGCTGGTCACCAACGGCGGCAAGCACGCCGTCTACGCGGTCTTCGCGACGCTGCTCGACCCGGGTGACGAGGTGCTGGTCGTGGCGCCCTACTGGACCACCTACCCCGAGGCGATCAAGCTGGCCGGGGGCGTCCAGGTCGACGTGGTCACCGACGAGGACAGCGGCTATCTGGCGTCGGTGGAGCAGCTGGAGGCGGCCCGGACCGACCGGACCAAGGCGCTGCTGTTCGTGTCGCCGTCCAACCCCACGGGGGCGGTCTACTCCCCCGAGCAGGTCGAGGCGATCGGCCGCTGGGCGGTCGAGCACGACCTGTGGGTCGTGACCGACGAGATCTACGAGCATCTCGTGTACGGCTCCGCCACCTTCACCAGCATCGCGACGGCGGTCCCCGAGCTGGCCGACAAGGTCGTGGTGCTGAACGGCGTGGCGAAGACCTACGCGATGACCGGTTGGCGGGTGGGGTGGCTGATCGGCCCCTCCGACGTGGTGAAGGCCGCCACCAACCTGCAGTCCCACTCGACGTCCAACGTGTCGAACGTGGCCCAGGCGGCGGCGCTGGCGGCGGTGTCGGGCGACCTGTCGGCGGTGGCCGAGATGCGGACCGCCTTCGACCGGCGGCGGCGGACCATGGTCCGGATGCTCAACGAGATCCCGGGCGTGGTCTGCCCCGAGCCGTTCGGCGCCTTCTACGTCTACCCGTCGGTCAAGGAGCTGATCGGCAAGGAGATCCGGGGCCGCCGGGCGGCGTCGTCGGTCGAGCTGGCCGAGCTGGTGCTGGAGGAGGCCGAGGTCGCGGTGGTCCCCGGCGAGGCGTTCGGCACGCCGGGGTACTTCCGGCTCTCCTACGCCCTGGGCGACGACGACCTCGCCGAAGGGGTCACCCGGCTGGGCAAGCTCTTCGGCGAGGCGCGCCAGTAGTCCAGGCCGGCCTCGCCCATGACGATGAGCGCGATCGCGAGGCCGGGCTCGGGTGTCCAGAGAGGCGCGAACCCCGCTGCCGGCGACCACCTCGCGAAGCTCGTCGTCGGCGAAGCACTGCGGGCCATGGCCTTGACCGTCTGGCTCTGAATCCCGTCATGCCCTCACCTACGCCTGACCGGGCGGGGAGGTTGCCCTACTTCTCGAGGCGGATGTGCCCGATCACCTTGGCGATCTCGGCCAGGGCCGTCTTCTCGCCGAGCGAGGCGCTGTAGTCGGGGCTGAACAGGACCTGGACCACCTGGTCACCGGGAAGGTCACGGCTGGCGGTGAGGGTCGAGCCGGCGCCGAAGTCGAGCTTCTCGCCGCCTTCGCCGTAGTTGGAGACCCAGGTGCCGGGGGCGATCTGCTCGCCGTCGCGGCGCAGCAGGTTCTGGTCGACGCCGACGATCACCTGGATGGAGTACATGCCCTCCTCCAGGCCCGCGGTGACGTAGGGCACGGTGGCGGACTTCGGGCCGAAGCCGCCCACGTAGGAGTCGCCGCCCCACTTCACGCCCTCGGGGAGGTAGCCGACGTGGATGCCCATCCAGGTCAGGCCGTCGCCGAGGTCGCCCAGGTTCTCGATCTCCGGCTTGCCGCCCTCGTCCTCCGGGGGGGCCGTCGGGGAGACGGTCGGGGCGGGCACCCACGGGACCTTGATCTGGACGAGCGCCTTGGGGTCGGCGACCTCTCCGGCGGCGGGGCTGGTCTGGATCACCTTCTCGCCCGCGACCACTCCGGCCTGCTCGCCGCCCTCTCCCGGCGTCATGAGCATCGGGGTCAGGCCGGCCTGCTCCAGGACCATGTAGGCCTGCTTGGCGTTCATGCCGACCACGTCGGGCACCACGATCCCGGGCACCGCGACCGCGGGCGCCGAGGCGCCGCTCGCCGGGCCCGCCGACGGGGTGGTGTTCGTCAGCACGACGGGGACGGTGACCGCGACCGCCGCGGTCACCAGCACGGCCCCGGCCGTACGGAACCGGACGAGGGAACGCCGACGGCGGCGCCGGACGGCGCTGCCCATCGACGGCGGGGCGTAGACCTCGCCCACCTGGGCGCGCATCGCCTCTTTCAGTGCTTCCTCGACGTTCATGCGGGCACTCCTTCGACCATCGCTTCTCGGATTCTGGCGAGCCCCCGCGCCGCCTGGCTCTTCACCGTGCCGACCGAGCAGCCGAGCAGGGTGGCGGTCTCGGCCTCCGACTGGTCCTCCCAGTAGCGCAGCACCAGGACGGCCCGCATGCGGGCCGGCAGTTTGCGCAGCTCGGCCAGCATCGCTTCGCGAAGACCGAGGTCGGGGCCGTCGACGGGGGTGTCGGGCGGCGCGGCGAACGTGATCTCCTGGATCACGCGCCGGCGGCGCGAGCGGGTGATGGCGCTGTTGACGACCACTTTCCTGGCGTAGGCCTCCGGGTTGTCGGCCCGGATGCGGGACCAGTGGCGGTAGACCTTCTCCAGTGCGCCCTGAACCAGATCCTCGGCGTCGTGGGCGCTGGCCCCGCAGACGAGGATCGCGGTGCGGAGCAGCGCCGTGCTGCGCGCGGCCACGAACTCGTCGAAGGCCGCTTCGTCTTCATCGGTCATGGGCTCCCCTTTCGCTCGTCCACAACGCGCGAAGCGGGTGAAGGGTTGAGTGCTGTTGCGGCAGGATATGGAGATGCGGCGGCCACTCGAAACACTCCCCAAGGCACATCTCCACCTGCACTTCACCGGCTCGATGCGCCATTCGACGCTCATCGAGCTCGCCCGCGAGCAGGGCGTGCACCTGCCCGACGCCCTGGTGCAGGACTGGCCGCCGCAACTGCACGCCACCGACGAACGCGGCTGGTTCCGGTTCCAGCGGCTCTACGACATCGCCCGGTCGGTGCTCCGGCGGCCCTCCGACGTCTACCGGCTGGTCCGCGAGGCGGCCGAGGACGAGGCCCGTGAGGGGTCGCGGTGGCTGGAGATCCAGGTCGACCCGTCGGGTTACGCCTCGAAGTTCGGCGGGCTGACCGAGACGCTGGAGCTGGCGCTCGACGCGGCCCGGCAGGCGTCCACGGCGACCGGGGTCGGGGTCGCGGTGATCGTGGCGGCCAACCGCACGCGCCATCCGCTCGACGCCCGCACCCTGGCCCGGCTGGCCGCGCAGTACGCCGACAAGGGCGTGGTCGGGTTCGGGTTGTCCAACGACGAGCGGCGCGGCCGGGCGCGCGACTTCGACGCGGCGTTCCGGATCGCGAAGCGGGCCGGGCTGCTGGCGGTGCCCCACGGCGGCGAGCTGCTGGGCGCGGCCTCGGTCGCCGAGTGCGTCGACGACCTGGGGGCCGACCGGGTCGGTCACGGCGTACGCGCGGCGGAGAGCCCCCGGCTGATGGAGCGGCTGGCCGACCGGCAGATCACCTGCGAGGTCTGCCCGCTCTCCAACGTGGGTCTGGGGGTGGCACGGGGTCCGGAGGACGTGCCGCTGAGGAGGCTCTTCGAGGCCGGGGTGCCGATCGCGCTGGGCGCCGACGACCCGCTCCTGTTCGGGGCGCGGCTGCTGCCGCAGTACGAGCTGGCCAGGGACGTCTACGGCTTCTCCGACGCCGAGCTGGCCGAGCTGGCCCGCCAGTCGATCCGGTCGTCGACGGCCCCCGAGCCGGTCCGCAAGGAGATCATCGCCGACATCGACGCTTGGCTAGCGAACTGACGCCGCGATCCTCTTGGCCTCCTCGACGTCCGGCACGCCTTCGAGGCGGAGTCCGACGCGGCCGTGCTGCCAGATGAGGGTGGGGCCGGCCAGTCGCAGGGAGACCGGCGCCCCGCCTCCCACGGGCAGGTATTCGACGCCGTGCTGCTGGGGGATCCACACCCCCGAGGTGGTGCCGAGCCAGAGCTGCTGCGGGAACGGTTCGCCGAGTTCCTTGTGCCAGACCTCGCGCAGCGACCCGTCGTACTGGTCGAGGCGGATCGTGTCCCAGTACATGCTGACGACCTGACCGCCGTCGGCCACCCTGACCTGGTCGGGTTCGCCGAGCACGGCCGGCACGACGAGCGGGAAGGCCACCGCCGACCGGGCCTCGGCCAGGGCGGCGCTCGTCTCCGAGGGAAGCGGCGCGGGCGAGCCCGACGGGACGGGCGCGGCGCCGCCGATCTCGATCTCGACCCCGGCGAACCGCAGCACTCCGGCGACCGCCGCGCGGCCCTGCGGGGTGGCGGCGACCAGCACGACCAGGACGGCGGCCACGACGGCGACCAGCCGCTTGGTGGTGAAACGCCGCTTCGGCGCGGGCTCGCGGAGGGCGGTCAGCACGCGGTCGGCCATCGCCTCGGGCGGCGGCGGCACGTGGAGCGACTCGCCCAGGGCGCGCAGTTCGGCCTCGAAGGGGTCGTCAGAGGAGTTCACGGTCCACCTCCTCCCTCAGCCGCCGCAGACCCCGATGAGTGCGGCTCTTGACCGACCCGATCGGGCAGTCGAGGACCTCGGCCGTCTCCGCTTCGGACAACTGCAGGAAATACCGGCAGACCACCGCTTCACGTTCCCGATCAGGCAGGGCCCGGACCGCCGCGAGCAGCCGCGCCGACCGGTCGCCCGCCACCGCCGTGTCCTGCGGATCTTCCGGCCCGCCCGGTCCGCGCACCGCTTCCAGCCGCACCGACAGGTCGGCCCGGCGTCCCCGGGACCGGGTGGCGTTGTGGGTCTCGTTGGCCACGATGCGCAGCAGCCAGGGCCGGAAGGCCGAGTCGCGCCGGAACGACCTCAGATGACGATAGGCCTTGACGAACGCCTCCTGGACCACGTCCTCGGCCTCGTCGCCCGCGCCGAGCAGGAACGCCGTGCGGTGGGCGATCGCGGTGTACCGGGTGACCAGCGCCTCGTAGGCGGTCAGGTCACCGGCGAGCGAACGGCCGACCGCTTCGTCGTCGGTCAGAGGGGGAGGATCATCGGCATTCATCGGCGGGATGATTCCACCGCATCGCTTCAGAATTGGGAAGACCGCCCAAGGCGTAGCCGACGCCGCCGTCGAGGGACAGGCGCCGGCCTTCGGCATAGGCCTCCAGGTATTCCTGTTCGCCGAGGACGCGGCGGGTGCGCCGGTCGGTGCGGCCGCGCGACTCGACGAAGCCGGGCGGGGCGAAGTGGGCCGGCCCGAACTCGGCCCACAACCGCTCCCCCACGCCGAGCAGGCGGGCGGCGCGGACGGCGTCGCCCATCGCGACGGCGCAGGCGGCCAGGCGTTCGACGGCCATCGCGCTGCCCATCACGTCGCCCAGGCGCCAGATCGTGCGCAGGGAGGTGCGGGCGTAGCGGTCGGCGGTGACGGCGTCGCCCCGGCCGAGTTCGGCGGCGGCCCTGATCTGGTCGCCCATCGAACGCGACCACTCCTCGCCGAGCGCCTCGCACGCCTCCCGCTGGGCCTCCAGGACGGTGATCGCCTCGTCGGGGTCGCCCCGGCCGATCAGGGCCAGCGCGAGCAGCGTCATCGCCGACAGGCGGGCGACGTAGCGGCCGCCCACCCGGTCGAGGTGGTCGATGGCCTCCTCGGCGAGGAGGCGTACGGCGTCGAAGTCGCCCTGGAAGAGCGCCAGACTCGCCGCGCCGGTGCAGGCGTGGCCGATGGCGGCCGGGTCCTCCTGGGCCAGGGCGGCCTCGCGGGCCTGGGTGAGGCGGACGGACATCTGGTCGTGGTCGCCCTGGGCGAAGGCGACGAAGGCGGCGGCCCACAGGGCGCGGGTGCGCTGAGGGCTGTCGGAGGTGTTACGTTCCAACGCCCGGTCGAGGTAGTAGCGGCCCTCGCGGGCGTGGCCCAGGCAGTACCAGACGAACCACAGGCGGCCCACCAGGTCGAGGCCGATCGGGCTGGCGATGCTCCGGTCGAGGGCCAGGCGCAGGTTCGGCATCTCGCCGCGGGCCCAGTCGGACCACGACGCCTGGTTGGGGCCGCACCAGTCGGCCTCGGCGCGGCGGGCCAGCGAGACGTAGTGGTCGCGGTGGCGGAGCATCATGTGCTCCTCCTCGCCGAGTTCGCGCAGCCACTCGGCGCCGTAGACGCGGACCGTCTCCAGCATGTGGAAGCGCTCGCCGACGGCGCAGACGACCGACTTGTCGGCCAGCCTCGCCAGGGTGCCGGGCACGTTGGGCAGCCGGTCGTCGCCGCACACGTACTGCGCGGCCTCGGTCTCGAACGACCCGGCGAACACCGACAACCGGGCCCAGAGCAGCCGCTCGTCGGGGGTGCACAACTCGTGGCTCCAGCCGACCGACGTCCGGAGCGCGGCGTGCCGGCCGGTGCGGCCCGGGTGGCCCGAGAGCAGCGCGAACCGGTCGTCGAGCCGGTCGGCCAGCTCTTTGGGGGTCATCGAGCGCAACCGCCGGGCGGCCAGTTCGATGGCCAGCGGCAGGCCCTCCATCCGCCGGCAGAGCTGGGCGACCTCCTCATCGGAGGTGAAGCCGGGCATGACGGCGGCGGCGCGTTCGGCGAACAGGCGCAGGGCGTCGGCCTCGGCGAGCGGGCGGACCCGGAAGACGCGTTCGGCCGGGTGGCCGAGCGGCTGGCGGCTGGTGACCAGGAAACGCACGCCGGGCGCCTTCGCGAGCACCTGGCCGACCAGGGTGCGGGCGGGCCCGACGAGGTGTTCGACGGTGTCGAGCACGATCAGCAGCCGACTGTCGGCGAGGTGCGCGGCCAGCACCTCGCCCTGGGGCCGGGCCGACTGTTCCGGAAGGCCGAGCGCAGCGGAGACCGCGTGGGCGAGCAGATCGCCGTTGCGCTCGGCGGCCAATTCGGCCACCCGGACCGGCTCCAGGTGAACCCTGGCGTGTTGGGCCGCCACGCGGAATGCCAGACGCGTCTTCCCCACGCCGCCCGGACCGGCGAGCGTCACCACCGACGATTCGGTGATCAGTCGGCCGACCTCGGACAACTCCGCGTCTCGCCCGACGAAGGTACTGGTTTCCGCCGGAAGGTTCACGGCCGTCAGGGTTTCACGGCGCAATCACGTTTGAGGGGCGGAGGTGGATAATTCTCTACCTCGGGTGGAAATTTCTAATGCGCGGTCGAGTCCCATTCTCCGGCCGCGCGCCAGCGCCGTCTGGTAGGCCTCTTCGCCCAGTTCGAGTGCCGCCTTTCTGGCGCATTCCTCGTGGGCGGCGGTGAAGTGGCGGGAGCCGTACAGAGGAGAACCGACCGACTCCCAGACGACCGCCGCCGCGCCCTGCAGCAGCGCGCCGCCGGCGGCGTCGCCGGTGCCGACCAGCACCAGCGCGAGCAGCTCGACGTCGAGCACCGTGCCGATCAGATCGTTGAAGACCCTGCTGTACGTCAGCGACTCCCGCACCAGCCGCTCGGCCCCGGCGTGGTCGCCCGACCCCCACGCGAGATAGGCCTCCACGTAACAGACGTAGGCGAGCACCCACCTCTCGCCGTGGTCTTCGCAGAGCCGCCGCACGTCGCGGCAGATCACCCCGGCCGGTTCGAGCCGGCCGGTGAACGCCTGGGCCATGGCCAGCTCGATCTTGCCCATCAGCACGTGGGTGTCGAGCAGCCCCATGTCCTCGTACTCGGCCAGCGCGTGGAGCAGCAGCGGGATCGCCCGGTCGAGCTCGTCGGCCAGCATCGCCAGCGCGCCCAGCCGCTGCACCGCGCGGGCCCGCGACCGGTCGTCGCCGCGCTCGCGGCACTCGGCCAGCAGCGCCGTGGCCCTGGCGGTGTCGCCCATCATGATCGCGACGTACCCGGCCACCCACAACGCCTTGGCCCGCTCGGGCGTGGGCGAGGGGTCGGAGTCGAGCACCTGCTCCAGCCAGTGACGGCCCTCGCCGAGATGGCCGCAGCAGACCCAGTAGAACCACAGGGTGGCGGCCAGGTCGAGGCCGTCGCGCTCCTCGCCGGGGGTGGAGACGCAGAACTCCAGGGCGGCCCGGAAGTTGCCGTGCTCGGCGTGGGTGCGGGCGTAGATCTTCTGCTGGCCGGGCCCGAACCACTGCGACTCGCCGCGCCGGGCCAGCCGCAGGTAGTGGTTCTTGTGCTTGCGCCGCAACCGGTCGGTCTCGTCGGGGCCCAGCCGGTGGAGCCACTCCTCGCCGTAGTCGCGCACGGTGTCGAGCAGCCGGTACTGCCCTCCGGCACGCACCACGATCGACCGGTCGACCAGGCCGCTGATCAGGCCGAGCAGCGCGTGGGCGGGAAGGGTGCGGTCGGCGCACACCTCCTCGGCGGCGGCCAGCCCGAACGACCCGGCGAACACCGACAGGCGCGCCCACAACAGGCGTTCGGCCGGGGAGCACAACTCGTGGCTCAACCCGATCGCCGCGCGCAGCCCGTCGAGCAGCCGGAACCGGTCGTCGAGCCGGCGCACCAGTTCTTCGACCGGGAACTCGGCGAGCCGCACGGCGGCCAGCTCGATCGCCAGCGGGATCCCGTCGAGCCGGTCGCACAACCCGGCGTCGTCGGCGACCACCCGCCCCGCCCGGTCGGCCAGCAGTTCGAGCGCCTCGGTACGGTTCATCGGCGCCACCGCGAACAGGTGTTCCCCGGCCACGTCGAGCGGCTGCCTGCTGGTGACCAGCACCCGCAACCCGGGAGCGCCGCGCAGCAGCAGCTCGGCCAGCTTGGCGCACGCGTCGACGAGCCGGTCGGCGCCGTCGAGCACCAGCAGCGCGCGGCGGTCGGCCAGATGGGCGGTCAGCACCTCGTCGGCCGGTCGGGCGGTGCGGTCGGTCAGCCGCATCGCGTCGGCGACGGCATGGGCGAGCAGATCGGGCTCGCCGACCTTGGCGAGGTCGGCGACGAACACCCCGCCCGGGAAACCGGCCTGCGCCACGGCCGCGGCCCGGCTCGCCAGCCGGGACTTGCCGACGCCCCCCACACCGGTGAGCGTCACCAGGCGCGAGACCTCGAGCAGACGCGCGATCTCGGTGATCTCCGGCTCCCGGCCGATGAAACTGGTCACCTCGGCACGCATTGACGAATCGTAACTCTCTAGTGGGAGATGCCGCAGAAGAGAATCGGCGTCATTCTCCTGGGCACTAGACTCGCTCGGACCGCCACCGACGAATGAGGAGCCATGTCTGGGTACGACCGTGTAGTACAGCCCGCGGCCGGAGACGAAGCCCTGGAGAACCATCTGGGCGGCGACGAGGCGCGCAACTACCGGCAATACGAGTTCGACATGGTTGCCCCGCACGTCGGCCGGTCGATGCTGGAGATCGGCTCCGGTCTCGGGCACTTCGCCGAGCAGTTCCTGCCGCGGCTCGACCGTCTGGTGACGAGCGACTTCGACCCCTACTGCGTCGAGCAGCTGGAGAAGCGGTTCGCCGACAACCCCGACGTGGGCGTGCTGCAGTTCGGGTTGCCGACCGACATCCCGCTTGAGGAGAAGGTCGACACGGTCGTGCTGATGAACGTGCTGGAGCACATCGAGGAGGACGTCGAGGCGCTGCGTTCGCTGGCCCGCGTCACCCAGCCCGGCGGCAAGATCATTATTTGGGTGCCCGGTTACATGCAGCTCTACGGCGACTTCGACAAGAAGGTCGGCCACGTCACCCGTTACACCCCCAAGACGCTCGGCGCGACGGTGCGCGAGGCCGGGCTCGGCATCCACACGCTGAAGCCGATCAACTTCCTGGGCGGCATCGCCTGGTGGGCGGCCGTGCGCCGGGGCGGCGTCGGCTATCCCGACCCGCGCCTGGTCAAGATCTACGACCGGACGGTCGTGCCGGCCACGCGGTTCATCGAGCGGTTCATCACCCCGCCGTTCGGCCAGACCGTCTTCTGCGTCGCGACGGTGAAATAACTCAGGCTTTTCTCACCCTTCTCCTCCGGGCGCCACAGAAGCGGAGGAGAAGGTGTGGCGCATGAGACGCCACGATGTGACCGATATGGGGCTTTTAGTGGGAGAAAAGCACCATACTTGAGCTCGCCATGAGTGAGACCAGGATCCTCGTCGTCGAAGACGACCCGAACATCCGCGACATCATCGAGGTGGCCCTCCGCTTCCACGGGTTCACCGTCAAAGCGGTGCCCAACGGGCGCGACGCGCTGCGCGAGTTCGCCGACCGCAGGCCCGACCTCATCGTGCTCGACGTGATGCTCCCCGACATCGACGGGTTCGAGATCTGCCGCCGGGTCAGGGCCGAGGGCGCGACCACGCCCGTCATCTTCCTGACCGCGCGCGACACCGTCTCCGACACCGTTCGCGGGCTCACCATGGGAGGCGACGACTACGTCACCAAACCCTTCTCGGTGGAGGCGCTGGTCGCGCGGGTGCGGGCGGTGCTGCGCCGGACGACCGTGCCCGACGTCGCGGAGCGCCCCAGCCGGGACGTGCTGCGGGTCGCCGATCTCGAACTCGACGAGGCCCGGTGGGAGGTGCGCCGCGGCGGGGTCAGGGTGGAGTTGTCGCCGACCGAGTTCCGGCTGCTCGCCTTCCTGATGGAACATCCCGGGCTGGTGCTGACCAAACGGCAGCTGCTCGACCAGGTCTGGGGGTACGGCGGTTCGTCGCAGGTGCTGGAGACCTACATCTCCTATCTGCGGCGGAAGCTGGACCCGCTCGGACCACCTCTGATCCACACGCAACGTGGCGTGGGATACGCTCTGCGGCCCTGACGATCGGGGCCAGACGAAATGGCGTTGACGATGTCGCTCCGCTCCCGGCTGCTGGCCGGGCTGCTCGTGGTGAGCACGATCCTGCTGGTCGTCCTGTCGGTCACGAGCGCGGTGGTGCTGGAACAGCACCTGACCAGCCGGCTGGAGAGCCAGTTGCTGGCCGCCACGGCGACCGCCACCCGGCGGGTCGACGCCGTGGAGTCGGTCACCCAGGCGCTCGCCGGTTCGCCGTTCGCGGTCGCGCAGGTCAACCTGGAGAGCGGGCGGCCCGCGCTCGTCAACGGCGACTTCCCGCAGTCGTCGAAGGTGCCGGGCATGCTCTCCGACCTCGGCGCCGACCGGCTGGGCGGGCACGCCGCCGCCGGACGCACCTTCCGGCTGGGCGACGACCTGCTGGCGAGCGCGGCGAAGGACCGTACCGGAACCAGCATCGTGGTCGTGGCGGTGCCGTTCGACGTCGTCGGCGACCCGGTCCGCCACCTGCTGCTGGCCGAGCTGGTCACGGGCGGGCTGCTGATCGCGCTGCTGGCCCTGGGCGGGCGGCTGCTGATCGTGTCGGGCCTGTCGCCGCTCGACCGGATGTCGCGCACGGCCCTGCGGATCGCCCAGGGCGGCGACCTGTCGGCCCGGATGCCCGAGGGCGCCACCGAGGTCGGGCGGCTGGGCAGCGCCATCAACCTGATGCTCGACCGCATCTCCGAGGCGTTCCGCGACCGCTGGACCTCCGAGGAGCGGGTCCGCCGCTTCGCCGCGGACGCCTCCCACGAGCTGCGCACCCCGCTGTCGACGGTACGCGGCTACGCCGAGCTCTACCGCGCCGGCGCGATCCCGCCCGAGGAACTGCCCAAGATCATGGGCCGTATCGAGGACGAGGCGACCCGCATGGGCAACCTGGTCACCGAGATGCTGGAGCTGGCCCGCCTCGACAAGGGCGCGACCCTCAGCCTGGCCGCCACCGACCTGGCCGAGGTGGTCAGGGAGGCCGCCGCTGACGCGGGCGCGCTGAACCCCGGCGCCCCTCTGGTCGTCGACGCCCCCGACTCGCTGGTCGCGGTGGTCGACGAGGCCAGGGTCCGGCAGATCATGGTGAACCTGCTGGCGAACGTACGCGCGCACACCCCCGAAGGCACCCCCGCGCTGATCCACCTGGCGCAGGACGACGCCCGGGTGCTCCTGGAGATCACCGACCAGGGACCGGGCATGCCCGCCGAGCAGGTCGCCCGCGCGTTCGACCGGTTCTCCCGGGGTTCGTCGGAACGCGCCACCGGCGGGGCGGGCCTCGGGCTGGCCATCGTGAAGGCCATCACCGACGCGCACGGCGGGCGCTGCTGGATCACCTCGGCCCCCGGCAACGGGACGACCGTGCACGTGGCGTTGCCCACCGCGCGCACGGCCGTCATGAGCGAGGTCTAGCTCAGGGCCTCGGCGCGGCCCTCTGCGCGGGCGCGGGCCAGCAGGTCGTCCAGGCGCCTGCGACGGCGCCGGGTGATCGCCCGGTAGGCGAGGAAGAGCGCCGCGACCAGCACGATCAGGGCGAGCTGCGGCCACGGGACGGTCCACAGCGTCACGTCGGCGCTCATGGGGGCGCCGCCCTCGACCGAGGGGGTCACGGTGACGTTCGCCGACATCGGGCCCAGGGCCCAGACGCCGCCGATCCTGGTCGCCACGGTCCGGCTGTCGCCGGGGAAGATCTCCGCCACGTCGGCCCGGCCGTCGCGCTCGGCGATGCCGGTCAGGTCGCTGACCGCCACCGCGCCCGCGCCGCTCGCCGCGACGTTGCCCTTGTTGGTCGCCGTGTACGTCACCGTGACGACACCGGAGGAGAAGGGGTTCCACGGCTGCTCGTAGGTGGCCGACAGGCCGGTGACCGCCACCTGCGCCCGGATCGTGCCGGTGGCGCGCATCATGACGCGGAAGCCGACCCGGCTCTCCACCGCGACCGTGCCGCTGGCGCTGGTGACGGTGGCGGCGATGCCGGCCGGGTGGTCGCCGGGGGCGGCGTCCTTCGGCACGGTGATGGTGAACGGCACGACCGTGGTCGCGTTGGCTGCGACCTTCACCTCCTTCTGGACGTCGATCCAGGTGCCGCCGTCCGTGGAGGCCTGGTCGGACCGGAGCATGTTGAAGCGGCCCTTGTCGGTCAGGTAGCCGTCGGCCGCCTTGAGGGCGAAGACCGCCTCGCCGTCGCTGAAGTTCCGCACCGCCAGGTGCTCGGTCACGGTCTGGCCGGGGTCGAGGGAGAGCTCGATCCAGCGGCGGCCGTCGGGACCCGCCGCGTTCGCGGGCTGCACCGACCAGGTCAGCGTGGCCGGTTCGGCGTGGGCCGCCGCGGGCGTGAGCGGAACGGTGAAAAGCACCGCCGCGAGGACGGCGAGAAGGCGGGTCATGGCGGGCTCCTCCGGCGGGACGGGCGGACGGGGGGCCCGGCGGCCCCCCGTCCAGGGGGTTACTCGAACAGGGAGAGGGTCAGCGTGGAGCTGTAGGAACCGGCGGCCACGTCGGCCGGGGTCTTCAGGAACAGGTCGGCGTCGACGGTGTAGGAACCCTCGGTGACCTCGCCGGAGTCGAAGGTCGAGACGAGCAGTTCCTGGTCGACCAGACCGACGTTGTTGCCCGGCTGGGTCGGCTCGTCGAGCACGGTCACGACCTCCTCGCCCTCGGCGACCAGGCCGGTCTCGCCGCCGTCGATCAGGTTCGGCTTCCAGCCGAGGTGACCGGCGCTGATGGCCGCCTGCCCGGCGTCGCCGGTGAAGTCGGACGCGTTGCCCAGCACGGCCCAGGCCGCGCCTTCGGGGATCTCGTCGCCGGTACGGGTGTCGGTGACCGTCACGGTCGGGAGGGTGCCGGTGAACCGGCGCTCCTCCAGGGTCGAGCCCTCCTCGGCCAGGGCGACCGAGTTGGCGGCGATCGACATGGCCAGGACGCCGGGCTCCTCGATCGGGGCGATCTCGACGGTCACCGCGACGTCGGTGCTGTCACCGGGGTCGGCCGCGGCCGCGCCGGGGATGGCGACGGCGGTGGTCATGGCGACGGCGGCCGCGAGCAGCCATTTGTGCTGGATCTTCATTCTTGCTCCACTTTGGGGGGTTGCCGAACTCATGAGGTGCAGGAGAGAGCGGGGTGGTCCACCGTGTGCTCGGACGTCGTCTCCCCGTCGGTGGCGGTGACGGTGACCGAGCCGGCCGCGAGCGAGGCCGCGCGGGTGGTGAACGACTGGTAGGCGTTGGCGCCCGGGGCGACGCCGGTGAACGACTTCGTGCCGAAGGCGGTCTCGACGGTGAGGTCCACCGCCGCGTCGTGGTCGTTGCGCGCCTGCACGGCGACGTACGCCTTGCCGGCCAGGCAGCGCGGGGTGACCGTGACGGTCACCGGGATCTCGGCGGGCTCCTCGGGGCCCGGTTCCTGGGCGAACACGCGCCACTCCGTGACCGCGACCGCGGAGTGGGTCGTGCCGTTGCCGTTGGCCCGGATCGTGGCCCGCACGCGGGAGGTGGTGACCGGGGTGAAGGTGACGGAGTTGAACGTGGTCGTGCTCGTGCCGTAGGCCGACGGGTCGGCCACGTCCTTCCAGGCCGAGGCGGCCGCGTCCCAGTACTGGAGGACCCAGCCGTCGGGCTGGGCGACGCCGTCGCCGGTCCCCTGGTTGGAGTCGCGCCAGAACTTCAGCTCGGCACCGATGATCCGGACCGGGCGCGACCATTCGTACTGGATCCACTGGGTGGCCGGGCGGGTGCCCGACCATGTGCCCCAGATCTGCGCCTGGCTGGGGTTGGCCGGGTCGGCGTTGTCGTTGAGGGCGGTGACCGCGTTCCAGCCCGCCGTGTACGACGCGGTCGGCGTCGCGATCGGCGCGACGTTGCCGTTGAGCGGCGCCGACAGGTCGGCCGGGACGACGATCGTCTTGGCCGTCTCCAGGTTGCCCGCCCGGTCGGTCGACCGGTACGCCACCGTGTGCCTGCCGGCGTCGGGCACCGAGATGACGCCGCCGGCGAGCGGGGTCCAGGGGCCGGTGCCGATGGCGTACTCGATGGCCGCCACGCCCGAGGTGGGGTCGGCGGCCAGGACCTTGACCGTCCGGTTGCCGTTCAGGGTCCCGACGGAGACCGGCGGGGTGGCGTCGATCTTCACCGCCAGCGTGGCCGGGCCGGAGACGTTGCCCGCACGGTCGGTCGCCTTGGCGGTGACGGTGTGCTGACCGTCGCCGGTGACCTCGGCGTCGGCCTGGCGGGTGTCGGCCGTGACGACCGGCTGGGCGTCGTCGACCCTGGTCTCGATGGTCATCCGGCCGCCGCTGTCGTCGACCCCGGCGGCCCGGACGCGGACCGCCGAGCGGTACCAGCCGTTGTTCCCGGCGCTGCCGCTCGGGGTGAGGGTCAGCGTGGGGGCCGTTTCGTCGCCTTCGGTTCCCTCCAGCGGCAGAACGGTGACCTGGGCGGTGACCCTGCCCGCCGAGTAGCCGAGAACCGTCCCCTGGATGGAGAACGTGCCCGGCTGGGCGACCTGCCCGGCCGTCAGCGTGTCCCAGTAGACCGGGACCTGGAGCGTCTCGCCGCCGAAGGCGACCGGGACCGTGCCGGGCAGGTCACGCTCGCCGACCTCGACCCTGAGGGCGGGCGGGGTGACGGTCTGCGGCTGGGCGGCCAGGATCTTCCACTCCTCCACCGCGACGGCCGAGTAGGTGCTGCCGTTGGTCGAGGCGTTGAAGGTCGCCCGCACCTGCGTGGTGGTGACGGGGTCGAAGTCGGTGTTCTGGAAGCCCTGCGTGGCGGTCGGGTAGCCGCTCGCGCCGGGCAGGTCGGCCCACTGGCCGGTGGCGAGGTTCCAGTACTGGATCTTCCAGCTCGCGGGCGCCGCGACGCCCACGCCGGTGCCCTGCGCCGAGTCGTTCCAGAAGTCGATCTGCGAACCGGAGATCCGCATCGGCTGGTCCCAGGTGTACTGGGCCCACTGCTGCGGCGGGTTGCTGCCGGTCCAGGTGCCCCACATGTCCGGCGGCAGCGGGTTGGGCCGCACGATCTCGTCGTTGAGCGACTTGATCCAGTACTGGGTGGGGACGGGCTCGTTGGAGACGGTGGCCTTCGCCTCCTGCGCGATGTTCGGGCGCGGGGTGAGGTCGCGTCCCTTGACCGGCGTCGGCGTGACGAGCTTCATGCGCGGCGGGGTCTGGCTGTCGTCCCACTCCACCGGGTCGATCGCGACCGAGCGGCGGAAGTGGTTGCCGCCCGCGGCGTCGGCCGTGTGGTAGGCGATGTACCACTTCCCGTCGAACTCCAGGATGCCCGGGTGGCTGGTGGTCGAGGAGACCGGCCGGAGCATCGTGCCGCGGTAGGTCCAGGGCCCTTCGGGGGCCGTGGCGGTCGCGTAGGCGATGCACGCGTGGTAGTTCGCCGGGGTGCACTGCGAGGTCGGGCCGGCGTTGTTGCCGGCGTACGCCATGTAGTAGGTGCCGTTCCGCTTGAACGCCCAGGCCGCCTCGAAGAAGCCGGTCAGGCCGGTGACCGTGCGCTGCGTGGTGACCGGGGTCTTCATGTCGGCGGCGAGTTCCAGCATTCTCAGGTTGCCGAACGATCCCCACCAGATGAAGACCCGCTGGCCGTCGACCAGGACGGTCGGGTCGATGTTGTGGATGGTGTTGGCCGTGGGCACCCGCTGGGAGATCAGCGGCCCGCCCACGTGGTCGGTCCACGGGCCGGTCGGCGACGACGAGACGGCGACGCCGATGGCGAACTTGTCGGAGGCCGGGCTGTCGCGCTCGTTGATCGGGACGTACCAGTAGTAGCGGCCGTCGAGGCCCCTGACGACCTGGCCCGCGTAGGCGCGGCCCGGGGTGGCCCAGGAGAAGACCGCCTCCGGGCGCATGAGCGAGGGGTGGTGGGTCCACTGGCCCGACTCCACGTCGGCGGTCGCGAACGCACCCCACTCGTTCATGATGAAGTCGTTGGTGGTGGGCCCGGCCTGGTCGTGGCCGGTGTAGATGAACAACTGGTCGTCCACGACCAGGGGGGCGGGGTCGGCGGAGTAGTAGCTGCCGTCCTTCAGGATCGGGTTGACGGTGCTGGTGAAGGTGTACGAGTCGGCGGCATGGGCCGGGCCGGGGAGCCCGGCCAGGCAGGCCGCCACGAGTGACGCGGCGGCCGCCGCCCGTATGGCGATCTTCAAGGTGCTCTTCCTTACCGTCGGCAAGGGCGGCGGCGCCCCGTGAGGGACGCCGCCACCGGGGGTGCTAGCCGCAGTCGTGCGCGTTGTAGGGCACGGTCGCCGTCTCGGTGACCGTCTGGCCGCCGACGGTCCCGGTGACCTTCACGGTCGCGGCGCCGGCCGGGATCGACGTGGCGCGGGTGTTGAACGACTGGTAGGCGTTCTTGCCGGGCGCCACGTTGGCCACGGTCTTCGACCCGTACGGCGTGACCAGCTCGATCGTGAGCGGCCCGCCGGAGTCGTTGCGGACGTTGAGCGACAGGTGGACCTTCGTGCCGGTGCACTGCGTCTTCGGCGTGGCGGTGGTCGCGAACTGCGGACCGCCCTCGCCGACGACGAGCTTCAGCGTGGTCTGGATGGTGCCCGACTGGCCGACGTAGGGCGGCAGGACCAGGTCGCCGATGATCGTGTACGTCCCGTCGGTGTTCACCACCTCGGGGTTGTACCGCCAGTTCACGCCGATGGCCTGGTTGTCACGCGAACCGTCGTTGTACGACACCGAGACCTTGGTGGGCAGCACCGGCTGCTCGCCGACCTCGACGTGCCGCTCGAACGACTCGGCGCCCTGGATCGAGATGCCGCCCTCCGACATCTCAGGACGCACGTAGACGCGCGCTTCGGCGATCAGCCCGTAGGCGTCGTTGGTGCCGTACACCACGAACGGGTCGACGTTGGTCTCGGCGACCATGTCGGCGGTGATGGGCTGCCACTTGAACGCGACCTGGGCGGGGGCGCCGCTCGTGTACGTCGCGTCCAGCGTCGCGGGCAGGGTCGGAATCAGCCCGACGCCGGTCCGGATCAGCACCGGGGAGGCCACCGAGTCGACGGTCTCGCCGTTGGCGCGCCAGCGCAGCACACCGGTGCCGGCGCCGCCGGTCATCAGGCCCCAGATCCGGATGCGGATCCGGCTCGTGTTGACCGGGGTGAAGTTGAACCTGTTGTAGGTGTTGGTGTTCAGACCGGCCGCGTACGTGGAGCCTCCGGTGAGGGTGACGGGTGTCCAGGTGGTGCCGTCGTCGGAGGTCTCGATGGCGTACGTGGTGGCCGTCGGGCGGCGGGTGCCGCCGTTGTCGTCGTACCAGTAGACGTCGGTCGAGGACAGCCGGACCGGCGCGGACCAGGTGTACTGGAGGTACGCCTCGGTGGCGACGCTGGTGCCGCTGCGCGGCTGGCCCCAGGTGCCCCAGCCGTTGCCGGAGCCGGGGTTGGAGCTGCTCGGCGTGGTGACCTCGTTGACGCGGTTCTGGTTCTCCCACGACGCGGAGCCGCTGGAGGTGATCGTGGCCGTGGCGCCGAACTCGGCGCTGACGGCCTTCTTGGCGAGGGTCACGCTCACGGTCGCGGTCGTGCGCTTCTCGCCGTCGTCGGCGAAGAAGCGCAGGACGTAGTCGCCCTCGACGGTGCCGGTCACCCGGGTGGCCAGTGCGTGGGGGTCGGTGAAGATGACGCCCGCGCCCTCGGGCGCGGAGACGGTCTCCCAGCCGTAGGTGAGCTCCTCGTCGTAGGGCACGCCGTCGTCGGCGGCGGTGCCGACGACGCGGGTCGACAGGTTGCCGTCCTGCGAGGCGTCACGGGTGGCGGTGACGGTCGGGGCCTGGTTGGTGACGTCCGGGACCTCACGGCCGGAGTCGAAGATCTGGATCTCGGCGATCGCGGTGTAGTAGGCAGGGCTGTTGGTGAAGGCGATGCGCACCTTGTCGGTGGTCACCGGGTCGAACAGCGCCTCGTTGAACTTCGCCGTCGGGACGGCCGGGTTCTTGAACTGGCCCGGCACCTCCTTCCAGCCGCCGTTGCCGTCGGGGACCTGGACCCACCAGCGGGCGGGCTCGTGGTACCCGCCGGTCTGGCGGTCGCTGACGAAGAACACCTTGACGTTGTCGAACGCCTTGGCCGAGCCCAGGTTCAGCTCGACGTAGCCGTTCTTGTTCGTGGTGCCGTAGTTGCCCCAGTAGGGCTCGTTGGCGGTCACGCCGTCGGTGACGGCCGCCAGCGCCACGGGACGCTCCAGCTCCTTGATGGCGCCGGGGGTGTAGTTGAACTGGGTGGTGCTCCACCCGGGCGTGTGGAACTGCCGCCACGGCGCCGGGCGCGCGCCCTGCTGGGTGTACGACGAGGCGAGGGTCGCCCCCTTCGCCAGGTTCGGCGCGTCCTCGGTGAGGTCGATGCCGGCCGTCTTGAGGTAGGAGACGACCCGCTCGTCCTCGATGGGGGTGTCCACCGAGGCCGGGAACTCGTCGCCCTCGGCGTCCGTGAAGGTCACGGTGACCCCGGCCGCGGGGGTGACGGTGTTGGTCGCCGGGTCGTAGGTGACCTTGCCCAGCTTGTCGACGGCGAACTTGCGCTCGCCGTTGAGGAACAGGCTGTAGCCCGAGCCGAGGCCGTAGGCGGTGCCGTCGGGGTCCCAGACGAGGGTGACGTCCTGGCCGTGGTACTTCAGGTTGTTGACCATGAAGTGCTCGTAGCCGAAGTCGATCGGCCAGAGCTCGATCTTGTCGTCGGCGCGCGGCTGGATGCCGCCCATGTCCTCGACGAAGATGTAGTTCATGTTCCCGAGCATCACGTGGTTCGGGTTGTTGCGGTTGTAGGTCCTGGTCGTCGGGTTCCAGTTGGAGTAGTACTCCGACTGGTTCGGCGCCCGCAGGTCACCGGCCGGGTAGATGCTCCACGCCATCCAGTCGAGCAGGCGCTTGGCGTAGGCCGGGGTGATGTACTTGCCGGCCGGGTCGTAGTGCCGCAGGGCCGACCGCACGGCGCGGTACTGCACGGTGAAGTTGATGTTGGAGAAGTTGTTCGAGCCGCCGACCCCGTAGGCCGTCTTGTCGTACTGGTTGGCCGTGTAGAACGGGAAGATCGGGAAGTTGTCGCCGTAGGTCAGGAAGCGGAAGCCGTCGACATACTTGGCGGCCTGGTCGAACGGGATCAGGTTCTCGGCGTAGACGTCGTAGAGGTTCGACTCCTTGGCCGGGATCAGCCCGCGCGCCGCGACCGGCAGCGGGTTGGCCGTGCCGTTGGAGCTGGCCGCGCTGGTGGCGCCGTGCGAGGTGGCGGCCAGGAACATCCTCATGTCCGGGCTCCACAGCTTGTTCAGGATCGCGTCCCTGATCCCGTTCGCGCCGGCCGCCATCTCGTCGACCTTGGCCTGGTCGGCCCCGGCGATCGAGTAGAGCTGCCGGGCGGCGTCGAAGGCGCCCCACACGTACGCCGACTCCGGCCGCTCGATGGTCCGGGCGCCGGGCGCGCCGCTGCCGCTCTTGGGGAACCCGAAGGAGATGGCGTCGGAGTCGTTGCCGGGCATGTAGTTGGTGTCGTAGGCGATCAGCTTGTCGCCGTTGCCGTCGTAGTGTTCGAGCTGGCCCTTGCCGTCGCCCTCGAAGTAGCGGGCGAACCTCTGGGCGATCTCCTTGCCGCCGCCGTGCACCTCGTAGGCCTCCAGGCCCGCGGTGCCGATGTACTGCGAGTAGTGGTTGTTCCAGCTCGTGTGACCCGGGCTGTCCAGGAACGCCGAGGAGCCCGAGAGCTCGCCGATGTTGAGGATCTGCCCGTACGGCAGGTACGGCGTGCGCAGCCACTTGGTGTCCTGCAGGTGCATCGGCTGCGTCAGGGCCACGGCGTTCTGGTAGAGGTTCACCCCCTCGATCGTCGTGGGGTACTGGTAGACGTAGCCGGTCGCGTTGGCGTCGAGCGAGTTGTAGCGCTCGCCCCACCAGCGGTAGACGATGGCCTTCTCCAGCGCCGGGTCGGGCACGTCGATGTAGGGCACGTCCTTGGCCCACTGGCGGTTGAAGGCGGTGATGCCGTCCTTGACCGCCTGGGCCGGGCTCTTCTGGGCGTAGGCCTTGTACTCGGTCGTCGCCTGCGGCAGCGAGTCCTGCGTGACCGCGCCGACGACCGACAACGAGACCGAGCCGCCCGCCGGGACGGTGATCTCACGGTCGAGGTTGGTCCCCGTGCGGGTGAACCCGTCACCGGTCAGGTTGACCCTGATCTGGTTCCACGGAGAGTCGATCGTGCCGTTGTTGGAACCGCTCATGATGGTCCGCGTGCCGGTCAGTTCGGCGTCGCCCTCGCCCGCCTGGGTCGCGAGCGGGGAGGCCGCGCGGACCGTGAAGGTGGCCGCCGTGCCGCCCGGGTTGTCGAAGGTGATCGCGGTGACGGCGACGTTCTCGTAGGTGATGAACTTCGTCAGGTCGGCGGTGACGCCGGTGCCGCCGATCGTGTACCGGGTCCTGGCGTGGGAGGGCGCGTTGAACCGGTTGGCGTTCACCTCGGTCACGGTCTGGCCGGGCACGGTGACGGTGTAGAAGTTGCCGAGGCTGTTCGGGCCGCCGACGAAGGCGCTGCCGGCGAAGCCCATGGTGGTGAAGTTGGCGTTGCTGGCGCCGCGCATGTAGAGCGAGCGGCCGCGGGTCATCAGCACGGCCGACCCGATGGCGCCCTTCACGCCCAGGACGCGGTCGAGGTAGTAGTCCGTCCCGCCGGCGGCGAGGTCCTTGTCGAAGATGGACTGGTGCATGCTGGACGCGGTGAACGGAACACCCGGCTTGACCTGGTCGGCGACGTCGCCGACGTTGCTGTAGACCGGGTCGCCGATCTCCATCACGTGGTTCTGGCCGTTGGTGTAGACACCGACGTCGCCTTCGTTTCCGGGGAGAATCGGGGATGCGGCATGGGCGGCGGGAGGCAGGCTGACCAGG
The DNA here is from genome assembly GCF_030269205.1 of Herbidospora sp. NBRC 101105. Lineage (NCBI taxonomy): Bacteria > Bacillati > Actinomycetota > Actinomycetes > Streptosporangiales > Streptosporangiaceae > Herbidospora > Herbidospora sp. NBRC 101105. The sequence goes on from NZ_BSSX01000004.1 coordinate 262,318, forward strand.
CCCGCCACAGTGAGCGCAGCCAGGGCGAGCCACGTCGGCGCCCTGCCTGTGCGTCTGGCACTCATTTAGACTTCCTCCAGGTACCGGGATCGGTCGGTTCGGGCGGTGTCGACGGGGAGCCAGACCCGCATGGTCGCGGGCCCGTGGTTGCCCCAGCGGTGGTAGGCCACCAGCCGCAGGGTGATCGGCTCCTCGTCCGGGGTTTCCTTCTCGGCCGTGTACGGCCAGCCGGTCGGCGCCCCTGAGATGAGCGCCGCCTTCACGTCCAGTTCGACGGCCCCGTCGACCATGTGCTCGACCACGTGCTCGACGGGCTCGTCCGGCCTGACCACGACCTCGGCCAACGGAGGCCGGTCCCCCACCGATTCGGCGCAGTAGACCAGCGGGCCCCGCTCGATGGCGACGCTGCCCCTGAGCGCGTCGATCCGGGCGTCCGGCACGGTCCACCGGGAGATGACGGGCAGGTCGAGGGTGATGACGTCGCCCGGACGCCACCCGCCTTCGGCCTCGGCCACGGCGTAGCCGGGCGCGACCGCGCGGCGCGTCCCGGCGTAGGAGACGGTCGCGCCCTCGGCCCACGAGGGCACCCGCAGGGAGATCGACCCGGTCCCGCCCTCGGCCACCGTGACCTCGACCCGCCCCGACCACGGGTAGTCGGTCTCCACGTTCAGCACGAGCCCGTCGTGCCGGATCTGCGAGGGCGTGTAGTGGTGGATCCGGACGCCCGCCTCCCCGGCCGCCGCGAAGTAGGCGGGCAGCGAGGCGAACGTCCGGGCGATGTTGCTCGGGCAGCACGACACCGTGAACCAGGGCGAGCGCAGCCCGCCCTCGGCGGCCAGGTTGATCCCGTCGAGCGGCTCGGCGGGCACCCGGACCTGGAGGGGGTTGGCGTAGAAGAACGACTTGCCGTCGAGCGCGGGCGAGGTGGCCAGCACGTTGTAGAGGGTGCGTTCGGCCAGGTCGGCGTAGCGCACGTCGCCGGTGGCCAGCAGCAGCCGGTGCGCGAGCATGAACGAGGCCACCCCGGCGCAGGTCTCCGAGTAGGCCCGGTCGGACGGCAGCTCGAAGTCCTCGCCGAAGGACTCGCCGAAGTGCCGCGAACCCATCCCGCCGGTCAGGTAGGTGCGCCGCGCGATCGTCGACTCCCACTGCGCCTCGACGGTCTTCAGCAGCTCCACGTCGCCGGTCTCGACCGCGACGTCGACGACCCCGCAGGCCAGGTAGAGCGCCCGCACGGCGTGGCCGTGGAACACCTTGGCCCGCCGGACCGGGACGTCGTCCTGGAAGTAGCCCCGGCCGAACTCGATGTCGGCCAGCGCGGGCAGCCCCCGGCGGTCGACGAACCGGCGGGCCATCTCCAGGTAACGTTCCACGCCCGTCGCCCGGTAGAGCTCGACCAGGGCCATCTCGATCTCGGGATGCCCGCAGGTCTCGGTGGTCTCCATGAACCGGTCGCACACGTGGTCGGCGACCCGGCGTACGACCTCGGTCAGTTCGTCCTCGCCGTGGGTCCGTAAGCGGGCGACCCCGGCCTGGATGAGGTGGCCGTAGCAGTAGAGCTCGTGGCCCCACTCGAAGTCGGTGTAGCGGGCGTTCCTCCACCGGGTGTTGAGGTAGCCGTCGGCCTCCTGGGCGCGGGCCACGGTCCCGGCCAGTTCGGGCAGCGCCGGGTGGCCGGCCCAGGCCATGCCCTCCAGCAGCTTGTAGATCTCCGAGTCGCTGAACTCCCGGCCGCGACGTGGCACCTCGCCCCGGAAGTTGGCGATCCAGCCCTCCTTCTCCATCCACTCGTGGCAGTGGGCCATGGTGACCTCGCGGTTCAGGGCGATCCGGTCGCCCCAGAAACCGGGCGCGGGGCGCACGGCGTCCAGGCCGAGGGGGGACAACACGCCGGAGGAGGGCAGCACAGGACTAGCCACGCAGAGCTCCTGACATGAATCCGCGCACGTAGTGGCGCTGGAGGACGAGGAAGAGGATCAGGCACGGGATCGCCATGACCATGACGCCGGCCTGCAACATGCCGTAGTCGATGGCGCCGAACGTGTTCTGCGTCATGCTGACCACCGCGACCGGCAGCGTGAAGCTGGCGCCGTCGTTGAGCAGGATCAGCGGCGCGAAGAAGTCGTTCCACGACGCCAGGAAGGCGAACAGCCCGACGGTGACCATGGCCGGCCGGACCGCGCGGAGCAGGATGCGGACGAACGCCCGGAACGTGGTGCAGCCGTCGACCAGCGCCGCCTCCTCCAGTTCCTTCGGCAGCGCCTCGAAGGCGTTGCGCATCATGAACAGCGCGAACGGGAGCTGGAACATGACGAAGACCAGGGCCACGCCGACGAGCGAGTTCTGCAGTCCGATGTAGCCGAGCAGCACGTACAGCGGGATCAGCACCGTCGCGTACGGCACCATCAGGATCGCCAGCGTGGCCAGGAACAGCAGGTTCTTGCCGGGGAAGGCGAACCGCGCGAAGGCGTAGCCGCCGAGCGCCGAGACGACCAGGGTGCCCGCGACGGTCAGCACCGACACCAGCACGCTGTTGGTCAGATAGGTGCCCAGCCCTTCGCCGAACCGCGCCATCTCGACGTAGTTGTCCGGCTCCTCCATGGACGCCCACCCGCTCCACACCAGGGGGAACAGGAACAGGACGGCCAGGGCCGACATGGTGGTGTAGTACCTCACTCCGGCCTCCTGAGCACCCGCAGCTGCAGGGCGTTGAGCGCGACGAGGGCGACCAGCAGCACGACCGACAACGCGGCGGCGCCGCCGAGGTCGAACCGGAGGAAGGCGTCGCGGTAGATGACCATGACCATCGAGACGGTGCTGTTGTCCGGTCCGCCGTTGGTGAAGATGAAGAACTGGTCGAAGGCCAGCAGCGAGCCGGTGACGCTCATGATGAGCATCAGCGCGATCGTCGGGCGCAGCAGCGGCAGCGTGATCCTGCGGAAGATCACCCAGCGGCTCGCGCCGTCGGTCCTGGCCGCCTCGTACACCGCGACCGGGATGGCCTGCAGGCCGGTGAGCAGGATCAGCATGTTGAACCCGGCGAAGCGCCAGAGCACGAGCGTGATGGTGGAGAACAGCGCCATGTTCGGCGTGCCGATCCAGCTCACCGGTTCGTCGATGATCCCGAGGGTGCGCAGGATCGGGTCGATCGGGCCGAAGTCACTGTTGAGCATGCCGTAGAAGAGCAGCGCCGCCGCCGCGAAGCCCACCGCGCCCGGCAGGAAGAACGCGGTGCGGAAGAACCCCACGCCGGGCCTGCGCTCCTGGACGAGCAGGGCCAGGCCCAGCGCGAACAGCGAGAGCACGACCGTGATGATCACGGTGTACTTGAGCGTGAACCAGACGGCGTCGGCGAAGAGCGGGTTGTCGGCGATCTTGGTGTAGTTGGCGGGGGCGTTGAGCGTGGCCTCGCCCAGCAGCGGCCACCGGTTCAGTGACATCCAGCCGACGAGGACGAGTGGCGCCAGGAAGAGCACGACCACGATGAGGGCGGTCGGGGCGGCGTACAACCAGCCCTGTGCTCCTTGACGGCGCCACCAGGGCGGCGGCGCGACGGCGGCGGAGGAACCGCCGCGCGCCGCCCGCCCACGGGGGCGGGTCAGGGTGGTCATGACCGGAGCGAGGCGTTGATCGCGGCGTTGAGCTCGGTCACCTTCGCGGCGTCGCCGAAGAGCGCCTCGCGGGCGAGGCGGAGGAACGGCCCCTGCGGGTCGTTGAAGCTCTCGCCGAACTTCAGCGCCATCGGGGTCTGGCCCTTGCCGACCAGGGAGTTGATCAGGACGACCCGGGGGTCCTCGGCCGAGTACTTGTTGTTCGCCAGGTCGACCCGGGCGAGCACGTCCTTGTTCTTGGCCATGACCTCGACCTGGGCCTCGTCGGAGACCGACCAGGCCAGGAAGTCCCAGGCGGCGTCGGCGTTCTTGCTGGTGGACGAGATGCCGACGGAGTCGCCGCCCACGAAGGTCGACTCGCCGCCGTCGGGGCCGGCGATCGGCGCGACGCCGATGTTCATGTCGGCGGGCATCGAGCCGAGCGTGGTCGACGGCATCGGCATGACGCCGATCTCGCCCTTGGGGAAGAAGCCGGTCCAGGTCGGGCCCTGCTCCTCCTTGGTGGTGGCGCCGGTGACGCCCTTCTCGAACAGGCCGCGGTAGATCGCGAACACGTCGGTCATCGGCGACCTGTCGTTGAGGGACTCGGTGCCCTCGGGGTTCAGCGTCTGACCGCCGGCCGCCCAGACCGAGGGCCAGAAGGTGAAGACGAAGCAGCCGCCGCAGTTGCCGCCGAAGAAGGTGCCGCTGACCTTGCCGTCCTTGCCGAGTTTCTCGTCGACGACGGTGGCCTGCTCGGCGAACTCCTTGAGGGTCGTCGGGCCCTTCTCCGGGTCGAGCCCGGCCTTCTCGTACAGGTCCTTGTTCCAGAACCAGACCGACAGGTCGAGCGTGTGCGGGAGGGTGTAGTTCCGGCCCTCCAGCGTGCCGAGCTTCATGTGCGAGGGGGCCAGGCTGTCCTTGAACGGCAGCGACGCGACCCGGTCGGTGATGTCCATGAACAGGCCCTGCGACGTGTAGTTGGGCACGAACACCACGTCGGAGGCGAAGATGTCGGGCAGTTGTCCCGCGCCCGCCGCCGCGGCGACCCGCGGCTGGTAGTTGTCCGTCGGGATGACGGTCAGTTTCACCTGGTTCTGGTGGCTCGCGTTGTAGGCCTGGACCAACCGCTCACTCTGCGCCTGGGTGGCCGCCCGCGTCCACATCGTGATCTCGACGCCGGCGTCCGAGGCGGCGGGCCGACCCGCCTGCGCCTGCTGTTCACCACCACCCGAACCGCCGCACGCCGACACTAACGACACCAATGCGACCACCGCAGCGCTGACCAGCACACGTGGCTTCATGGCCTGCTCCTTCCGATACCCCCCGAACCGACGACCGAAATCACCTAAAAGGTTTTCGTAACGTAGAAGAAACCTGCATCACTGTCAACGGTTCGCCGGGTATGATGCCGTTTGACCAGCAAGTGTCAGGCGAAAGGGTTTTCGGGAGTGACGACGAGACGTGCGACCATAACCGACGTGGCCGCCCTCGCGGGCGTCTCCGTCGCCACGGCGTCCAAGGCGCTCAACGGCCGCGACGACGTCCGCGCCACCACCAGGCAACTGGTCCTCGATGCCGCGGCCCAGCTCAGCTTCCAACCGAACGTGCTGGCTCAAGGCCTGCTCAGCGGCCAGACGCGCACCGTCGGGCTGCTCACGAGCGACATGGTCGGCCGGTTCGGCATCCCGGTCCTACTAGGGGCGGAAAACGCTTTCGGAGCCGGGGAGATGGCGGTGCTCCTCTGCGACGCCCGGGGCGACGCCATCCGGGAGCAGCACTACATCCGCACCCTGCTCTCCCGCCGGGTCGACGGCCTCATCGTCGTCGGCGAGAGCACCAACCCCCGGCCGTCCATCACCAAGGACGTGCCCGTTCCGGTCGTGTACGCCTACGCGCCCTCAGACGATCCCGCGGACGTGTCGTTCGTGCCCGACGACGAAGGCGGCGCGCGCCTGGCCGTGCGCCACCTCATCGCGACCGGGCGCACCCGCATCGCCCACATCACCGGCCCCACCACCTACAAGGCGGCCACCGACCGGGCCGAGGGCGTGCGGGAGACGCTGGAGGAGGCCGGCCTGGCGCAGGCCGGCGAGACGCTCTACGGCGCCTGGTCCCAGCGGTGGGGCCGCCTCGCGGCCGACATGCTGCTGCTGAACGACCCCGCGATCGACGCGGTGTTCTGCGGCAACGACCAGATCGCCGCCGGCTTCATCGAGGCCGTCAGGGAACGCGGCCGGCGGGTGCCCGACGACATCGCGGTCGTCGGCTACGACAACTGGGAGGTGCTGTCGGAGGAGACCCGGCCCACCCTCACCACGATCGACCCCGACCTGGAGCGCCTCGGCCACACCGCCGCCCAGCACCTGTTCGCCGCCATCGACGGCAGGGCCACGCCGGGCGTGCACAGCATGCCGACCCGCCTGGTCATCCGCGACTCCACCGCTCCCGGAATTCCTGACACGCCCTGGCAGGTATCGCGAGGAGGATCGGACGCATGACCACGATCGCGAAACTGATCGCAGTGAACATCGACTGCGCCGAACCGAAGATCCTCGCCGAGTTCTACGCCACGATCTTCGGCTTCGAGGTCCAGCACTCCCAGGACGAGTACAGCGCCATCGGCGACGGCACCACGACCCTCTACTTCCAGCAGGTCCCCGAGCAGGCCCCGGCCCCGTGGCCGGGACCGGGCAAGCAGTTCCACTTCGACGTCCGGGTGCCCGACGTCGCCAAGGCGGTCGAGGAGTATCTCGCGCTCGGCGCCACCAAGCCCGACTTCCAGCCGGGCGGCGACCACTGGACCGTGATCGCCGATCCCGAAGGGCACCTGATCGACGTCTGCCCCGAACGCTAGAGCCGCTCGATGATGGTGACGTTGGCCTGACCGCCGCCCTCACACATCGTCTGCAGGCCGTAGCGGCCGCCGGTGCGCTCCAGCTCGTGCAGGAGCTTGGTCATCAGGATCGCGCCGGTGCCGCCCAGCGGGTGGCCCAGGGCGATCGCGCCGCCGTTCGGGTTGGTCCTGTCGGGGTCGGCGTCGAGCTCCTTCATCCAGGCCATCGGGACCGGCGCGAACGCCTCGTTGATCTCGACCACGTCGATGTCGCCGATGCTCAGCCCGGCCCGCTTCAGCGCCTTCTTCGTCGCCGGGATCGGCGCGGTCAGCATGTAGACCGGGTCGTCGCCGGTGAGCGCCAGGGTGACGACGCGGGCCCTGGGCGTCAGGTTGTGGTCGCGTACGGCCTGCTCGGAGGCCACCAGGATCGCGCCGGCGCCGTCGGAGATCTGCGAGGAGGTCGCGGCCGTGATCCGGCCGCCCTCCCGCAGCAGCTTCAGCGAGGCCATCTTCTCGAGCGTCGTGTCGGGGCGCGGGCCCTCGTCGTCCTCGACGCCGGCGACCGGGACGATCTGGTCCTTGAAGTAGCCGTTCGCGACGGCCTTGGCGGCGCGCTGGTGGCTCTCGTAGGCGTAGCGGTCCATGTCCTCGCGGGAGAAGTCCCACTTCTCGGCCATCAGCTCGGCGCCCCGGAACTGGGAGATCTCCTGCATGCCGTAACGCTCGACCCACTTCTCGCCGAACGGGAACGGCATGCCCTTCTCCAGGGCGGCCGTGATGCTGGACCCCATCGGGACGATCGACATCGACTCGACCCCGGCCGCCACCACCAGGTCCTGCGTACCCGACATGACACCCTGGGCGGCGAAGTGGATCGACTGCTGCGACGACCCGCACTGCCGGTCGATCGTGACACCCGCCACGCTCTCGGGCAGCCCCGCGCTCAGCCACGCGTTCCGCGCGATGTCCATGGACTGCGGCCCGAACTGCATGACGCAGCCCATGATCACGTCGTCGACGGCGGACGGGTCGACCCCGGTCCGGTCGATGAGCTCCTTCAGCGGATACGCGGCCAGATCGACCGGATGGACGGCCGACAGCCCGCCCTTCTTCCTGCCGACGGGAGTACGAACCGCACCGACGATGTACGCCTCTGCCACGATGGCCTCCACCTGTGTCACGAAACCGAGCAACATTCGGTCGTTACTTCGGAGGCTACAACAGTCGCTTCCTAGACGCTCCTGGGCGGTAGCAGATCGGCGGGCTCGAAGACCTGGAATCCCCAATGGTCGACCACGGGACCGTCAAGGGCGGTACCGAGGGCCAGGGCGACGTTGCCGGGGTCGAGCATCCGGGCGTCACCGTCGAGCTCCTCGGTGGCGCTGACGGCGATCCTGACGACCTCGGTGGCATAGGGCATGAGCCCGGCGACGGCGGCGGGGAACCGGTGCACGGGGGTGACGGAGACCCGGAAACCGGCGGCTTCGTAGACGCCGTCGGAGGACCAGCGCGACCTACGCGCGGCGGCGGAGGCGGACTCAGCGCCGCCTTCTTGGGCGTTCTCCGAGAGGTCATCTTCGGCCGTGTCACCGATGTCGTCACCGGTCGCCACATCGCCCGGTTTGTCGTCATCACCGGTCGCGGCTTCACTGGCACCGCCTGCGGCTTCACCTGATTCGGCTTCAGGCCCGGCTGCGCCTTCGCTTGACGAGGCTCCCGAGCCGGCCGCGGTCGCGCTCGATGCGGCTGTGGTGTCGGCTGTGGTGTCGGCTGCGGCTTCGGCGGACTCGCTCTCGGCGGCATCCGGTTCGGCCCCGGTTCCTGCTGCTCCAGCGTCGCCCTCCGGCTTTGCGATCGCGCCGCGCTGACCGTCCTCGACGCCGCTCTCGGATTCGAGTCCGGAAATTTCGGATCCGTCCCCAGTGGCGGCGGCGCTCGACTCGGTGTCCGGCGCGGCCGGATCGGCGTCCTCTTCCGTGCCGAGGATCTTCTCCAGCGCAGGAGTCAGCTCGGACTCCTCGACCGCCGGGAGGTAGACCACGTACTCCAGCTCGACGTCTTCGGCCGGGTCGTCGGCCGAGCCCTCGCACAGGCAGTAGCCGCCCAGGCGGTAGGCCAGTCCCGCCGCCAGCAGCTTGTCGTAGTAGTCGACCGGCAGCGGGCGCTCGGCCACCACGCGGTGCGCCCAGAGCTTCTCCTCGCCGTCGAGGCCGAGCTTCTTCTGGAGGTCGGGGGTGAGCTCGACGGCGTCGTGGATGCGGGTCGCGGCGGCCAGCACGTCGGCGCCGTCGAGTTCCGCCTGCGGGTCGGCCAGCCGGACGATCTCCAGGATCGCCTCGGGCTTGGTCTTGGCGGGCACCACGACCGTGGGGCCGGTGCGAAGACGGCCGGGCAGCAGCAGATTGGAGAGAAGACCCATGTGCCCTTCCTTACGTAGAAGTCAGGACGAGGCTAGGCCGGTCCCTGTCATCGTCGCGTAAACGATGACATTGTCTACGTAGTGACGGGTGGTGCGGTTGAATGTTCCGGCACATGTGATCAATCTGAGCTCGGCCATGTCGCTGTCGCCGTAGACCCGCTCGGTCGGGAACGTCGTCTTGTCGGCCTGCTCGATGCCGCCGACGGTGAAAATCGCGACGGTGCCGTCCTGCCGTACCACTTCGATGGTGTCGCCGTAGCGCAGCTCGGCCAGCCGGTTGAACACCGCGGGCGAGGTCGCGGTGTCGCGGTGACCCACCAGCGTGGCCGGCCCGGCCGAACCCGGGGTCGGTCCCTTCCGGTACCAGCCGACCAGGTTCGTGTTGGCCAGCGGCGGCGGCTCGATCGCACCGGTCTTGTCGAGGCCCACCGAGCGCACCGGCGCGTCGATGTTGAGCCGCTTGACGATCAGGCGCTTGGGCGACGACGGCTGGCTCATGGGGGCGACGGGCGTCAGCGGCGGCAGCGGCGCCGGCGCCTCCGGCACGGCCTGCGGCAACTCGGGACCGCCACCACGCCCGACCTCGGGGAGCATGCCGTTGGTGACGTTGAATTTGACCCGGTCAGGCTCGCCGTACTCCTCAGGGTTGCCCAGGATGAACACGAGGCCGAGCCCGACCGTCAGGAGACCGGCGACCGCGGCGATGATCAGCACCAACCGCACCAGCTGCGTGCCGTTCTTCCCCTCAGGCTCCGGCTGCGGCGCCGGAACCTGCTGGTAGTAGACGTAGCCCTGCTGCGGCTGGTTGGGATCCTGCGGGTAGTAGCCGGTCACCGGCGCCTCATCCCTGCTGCGGCCGTCGCCGGGAGCGCAACATCAGTCCGCCGACGCCGGCGGCGAGCACGATCGCCGAGCCGGTCAGCACGAACACCCGCCCGTCGGGGCCCAGCATGCCGCCGCCACCGGTCGCCACACCGCCGTCGGGCGTCTCGACCTGGTCGTCGACCGGCACCTCGGCGGTGGCGGTCTCGGTCACCGTCTTGGTGGTCCGGGGCGTCGGCGTGTTGGAGGTCGACGGGGTCGGCGTGGGCGTGGGCGTCTGCGAGGTCGACGGAGTGGTGCTCGCGCCCGTGACGCTCAGGGTCGCGCTCGCCGGGGTCGGGAGCGGAGCCGTGGTCGGCAGGCTGCAGACGAACTTGGCGGCCTCGGTGGTGCCGCTCATCAGGCGGAGCGTGAAGTTCTTGGCGGTCAGGATCAGCTGCGTCGTCCCGGTCGACGGGGTGATCGTGGCCGTGGGGGTCGGCAGCGCGGGGAGCGCGCCGCCGATGGAGATCGGGGCCCCCGGGGCGACGGAGGCCGAAGGCGTCACCGTGGCGATGGCCGCGGCGCTGCCGTTGCCCTTGATCTCGATCTCGGCGGCCAGCTGGATCGAGTTGGTCGTCTCGAGCGCCACGGGCGCCGGGGGCAGCGCGGTGCCGCTCAGCGCGACGGTCGCGGTGAACCCGGTGCCGACGGTCCCGGCCGTCACCGAGGAGTTGAGGGCGACGGTCACGTCATAGTCGACATCGGTGCCCGGGTTCCCGCTCAGGTGGGGCTTGCAGGTGTAGTTCACCGTCTTCGTGTCGGCGGTGGCGCTGCTGAGCATGGGACCGAGACCAAGAAGAAGACCAGCACTGACCACACCGGCGGCGGCGGCCTTGGTAGCGATGCGTCGCCGTGCCTTGTACTTCAGCACTGACTCTCTCCGTTTCAGATTCGATGACCGTTTCATGGCGGATGGGGAGATCCTAGGGACAAAGACTGGGAGAAGGCAGAGATAACCCCAACTCTGACGACAATCAGTAAAGATTTCGTCAAGACACCACACGTCTCCTCAGTATCAGCCCTCCCACCATCGCGGCGAGCGTGAGGGTGCCTCCGGCCAGCACGAGCACCCGCCCGTCGGGCCCCAGCGACCCCCCTCCACCGGTGGCCACACCTCCGTCGGGGGTCTCGACCTGAGCGGTGACGGTCGCCGTCGCGGTCCGGGTGGAGCGGTCGACCGGCGTGGGCGCGGTCACCGTGGCGGTGGCGGTCACGGTGCCCCTGGGGGTCGGCGTGCCGCTGCCGCTCGGAGTGTGGCTCGGAGTCGAACTGGGGGTCGAACTGGGGGTCGTGGACGACGTCGGGGTCGGCGACGCGACGACGGTGATCTTCAGCGCGACCGGGGTCGCGGTGTCGGGGAGCTCGCAGGTGTAGAGCACGGAGTCGGTGGTGGCTCCGGAGGGCCTGACCCGCACCACGAACTCACGGGCGGACACCTCGAACACCCCGGTGGCCTCGGGGGTCACGACCCCGACCAGCGGCGGGATCGGCCAGAGGGTCGCGCCCTGGGTGAGCGCCGCGTTGACCGTCATCGTGGCGGTGGCGGTCGCCCCGGGGTACGCCGAGGGATCGTCGTCCGACCCGCTGGGGGTCTGGCTCGGCGTCTCGCTGGGGGTCTCGCTCGGAGTTTGGCTGGGAGTCTGGCTGGGGGTCTGGCTCGGCGTCGTGCTGGGGGTCTCGCTGGGGGTTTCACTGCCCGAGCCGCTGGGAGTGGTGCTCGGGGTCTGGCTGGGGGTGGCGCTCGGTGTGGGGGTCGATCCGTCGATGGCCGGGCCGGTGGCGCGCAGCTCGCCCTGGGCGCCGATCTGGTCGCCCACGGCCAGCGGGGTCGGCAGGCTCAGCACGGGCCCGCCACTGGCCGTCGGCGTCCCGGGGACGAGGCTCCAGATGACCGACACGGGCGCGCTCGGGGTCGGCTGGTCGGGCCCGCCGAGGAGCACCCGTACCTGGTAGGGCGTCGACGACGTGTCGGCGCCCCGGGCGCACTCGTAGGTCGTCGTGCCGTCGCTGTTCCCGGCCAGCGCGGGGAGGCCGAGTAAGAGCAGGGCGGCGGCCGCCCCGGCGCCCGCTCCGCGCACGGCGAAGCGGGCACGAGTCTTCAGCATCCTCATCGCTTGCCCCCGGATACGCCGTCTATCCGCGGACCTCGGTCAGGGTCGCGTAGACGACGATGTTGTCGGTGTAGTGATGGGTCTTGGCATTGTAGGCACCACCACAGGTGATCAACCGAAGGCTTGAGGTGATGGTGTTCCCGTAGACGCGCTTGGTCGGGAAGGCCTTCTTGCTGACCTGCTCGACACCGTCGACGGTGAAGACCGCCAGTTTACCGTCCGCCCGCAGGATGCTGATCTTGTTGCCGCGCTTGATGTCACGGAGCCGGCTGAACACCGCGGCGCCCGAGCGGGTGTTGACGTGCCCGAGGATGACGGCCGGACCCTGGTCGCCCGGGGCGGGGCCGAACCTGTACCAGGCGGTCTCCTTGGGCTTGGCCAGCGACGGGGTCGCGATCTCGCCCTTCTTGGTCACGCCGACGGTGCCGATCTTGGCCCGGTTCACGCCGACGGCCGGAATGCTGATCTTCACCGGACGCGACGACTTGGGCGCGGTCACCTTCGGCGCCGAACTGGCCTTGGCGGCCGGCTTCGGGACCTCGACGTTGAGGCCCACGCCGTTCGCCTGCGCCACGACCTGGGGCGACAGGGTCAGCGGGGCGACCGGCTGGGTGGCCGGCGCGGGCGGCGGCGCCGTCGGGTCGGCCGCGGTCAGCGGGACCCCGGGGCCACCCGGACCCACGGTCGGCGGGATGACGTAGGAGTTGCCGGCGGCCTGGATGTTGACCTCGTCGGCCGGCTCCTCGACCGCCGGGGTCGGCGAGAGCACCATCAGCAGACCGGCCATGATCGCCGCGATGCCGCTGAAGGACCCGCCGACCAGCAGCGCCGTGAGGGTGCGCTTGGACATGCCGCCGGGCGGCGGCGCCTGCGCCGGGACCTGGACGACGGGCACGACCTGACCGGCGGCCGTACCGGCGACCGGAACCGCACCCGCCGGAACACCGGCACCCGGAGCACCCGCACCGGCAGTGGCCTGAGCCCCGGCAGCCTGTCCGCCGGGCAGAGCGGCACCGGGAACCCCAGCGCCAGGAATGCCGGCGCCGGGAACTCCAGCGCCAGGAACACCGGCACCCGGAACACCGGCGCCCGGAACCTGGCCCACCGGCACCATCACGACGGGCACCATGCCCGGAGGCACCGACCCGCTCGGGACCATGACCACGCCACCCGGCGCGACCGCGCCGGGCACGTCAGCACCGGCAGCCGGAGCCTCGGCGTCCTGAGCCCCCGAAGCCTGCCCCTCGGAAGCCGCAGAGCCGTCGGCGTCGGCCGGGGTCTTGGGCTCGATGGGCATGGCCGGCTTGTCGCCGCTGTCGCCCTTCACGAGCTTGTGCCCGGTCGCCTTCAGCAGCCGGTCGTAGGGGTGCTGCACGATCGCCCCGGGAGAGGCCGGCTTCGGCTGCTCCTCCTCGGGCTCGGGGTCGGGCGTCGGATAGGGGTTGCGCTTGTCCGTCATCACCGCTCCCCGGCGTGGGCCGCGCGCCTGCGCAGCAGCTTGAGTCCGCTGACCATGCCGCCCATCAGCAGCAGCGCACCGACCACCAGCACCGTGACGCCGGGGTTCGACCGGTCGGGCGCCACACCGGTCTGCGCGCCGCCCAGCGGCGTGATGGCCACCTGCGCCACGGTCGGGGTCGAGGTCAGCGTCACGGTCGTGGTCGCCGTGGGGGTCGGGGTGCCCTGCACGATCACCGACACCAGCGGCGTGAAGTTCTCCTGCGGGGTCGGCGGCCTGCTCACGTTGCCGGAGGGGCTCGGCGAACCGCTCGGCGAGGTGGAGGGCGTCGTCGACGGGGTGGTCGACGGCGTGACCGACGGGTCGCCCGAGGGGGTCTGCGACGGGTCGCCGGACGGGTCGGGCGACGGGGACTGCGAGGTGCCGCCGCCGGTCACCGTCAGCGGGATCAGCGGGAACTTCGGCTCGGGGCTGCAGACCGTGCGGTAGGGCGAGGCGTTCAGGTTGTCGGCCGTGTCGGCGTACACCTTCCAGGCGTCGACGCGGGCGAACTTGTCCTGGGTCTGGTTCTTGATCTTCACGGTGTACTTGCCGTAGGGCAGGTCGGTCGCCGCGGTGAACTTCTCCAGCACACGGCGCTCGCCGGCCACCTGCCAGTAGGCGTTGTAGCGCTCGGAGGCCTCGTCGGGCGGGTTGCCCTGGTCGGTGACGAGCGTGAACTCGCTCATGTCGTTCTTCTTGTCGCCGAACAGGTCGACGCCGGTGCCGACGAAGGTGAAGGTCGCCTCGTCGCCCTCGTTCTTGGCCTCGCGGAGGTCCTGCTCGTAGTGCGTCTTGCCGAAGTAGGCCAGCGGGTCGTTGACGTGGTTCCAGCCCGGCCCGTACCAGTGCGAGAAGTCGCCGACCGGCTGGAAGTCGTTGTTCCAGGTCGACTCGACGTCGGCGAGGTCGAGGATGATCGGCCCGACCTCGATCGACCCGGAGCCGGCCCGCTCGGCGGTCGCCAGGCCCGGCGAGACCAGCCCCAGCGACAGCGGCTTGCCCGTGCGCAGGTCGTCGGCCGGGACCAGACGGACGCCGGTCGAGTCGATCGCGCCCTGGCCGGTCCACACGCCGTGCGCCTTCACGCGGGCGGTGACCGCGAGGTGGGCGCCCTTGTCGTGATTGGGGTTCAGCGGGTCGGGGACCTTCACGCTGCGCTGGGCGTCACCGAGCTGCCAGTTGATGACGAGCTGCTGCCCGACGGTCAGTTCCTTGGACGAAAGGGAGATCGACGCCGCGATCGTCTGCTGGTCGGCCAGCGGGCCGACACACTTGAAGTAGTAGGGACCTTCTGCCGAACCCTGGCTGGTGCCGGGGAAGGCGATCAGTGCGCCAGCAGTGGCAATTCCCACCGCTCCCAGGGCGGCCCACCGCCGACGCATCCGTTCCCACCGCATTGCGCACACTCCGATATCGCGGCATACCAAACCGAAGGTAGATCTTATGGGGTTAAGGAACGTGATTGGTGGGAACGTGGCGCACTTGTGATGCGCTCCCCAGCATGTTCTGAGGAGTAACAGAATCGTATTCTGGTTGTCATGGAGCGAACCCTCTTCGAGGAGGAGCACGAGCTCTTCCGTGACACCGTGCGCGACTTCATGAGCCGCGAAGTCATCCCGAACCACGCGCAGTGGGAGAAGGACGGCATCGTCCCCCGCGAGATCTGGAAGAAGGCCGGCGACCTGGGCATGTTCGCCATGTCCGTCCCCGAGGAACACGGCGGCATCGGGATCACCGACTTCCGGTTCAACGTGGTGGTCATCGAGGAGATCATCCGCGCGGGCGCCAGCGGCCTCGGCTTCGGCCTGCACAACGACGTGATGGCCCCCTACTTCGTCGACCTGACGAACGACGAGCAGAAGGCCCGCTGGTTGCCCGGCTTCGTGAGCGGCGAGCTGATCACCGCCATCGCGATGACCGAACCGGGCGCGGGCAGCGACCTCCAGGGCATCCGGACCACCGCCGAGAAGGACGGCGACGACTACGTCCTGAACGGCCAGAAGACCTTCATCACCAACGGCATCAACTCCGACCTGGTGGTCGTGGTGGCCAAGACCGATCCGGCGGCCGGGGCGCGCGGCACCACGCTGTTCGTGGTGGAGCGCGGCATGCCCGGTTTCCAGCGGGGCCGCAACCTCGACAAGGTCGGCCTCAAGGCGCAGGACACCGCCGAGTTGTTCTTCGAGAACGTCCGGGTCCCGGCCGCCAACCGTCTCGGGCTCGACGACGGCCAGGGCTTCTTCCAGCTCATGGCCAACCTGCCGCAGGAGCGCCTGTCGATCGCGGTGGTCGCGGTCGCCGCCGCCGAGGCCGTGCTGGCCACGACGATCGACTACTGCCGCAACCGCCAGGCGTTCGGCCGGAACCTGGGCGGCTTCCAGAACACCCGGTTCGTGCTGGCCGAGCTGACCACCGAGGTCGAGATCGCCCGCCTGTTCGTCGACACCTGCGTGACCGCGCTCAACGCGGGGACGCTGACCCCGGTCGACGCCGCCAAGGCCAAGTGGTGGACCACCGAGCTGCAGAACAAGGTCATCGACCGCTGCCTGCAACTGCACGGCGGCTACGGCTACATGACCGAGTACCCGGTGGCCAAGGCCTGGCTCGACGCCCGCGTCCAGACCATCTACGGCGGCACCACCGAGATCATGAAGGAGATCATCGGCAGATCGTTCGGGTTCTGAACCGATCCAAAAGCGGCGGTAAAGCTTCATACTGGGCCCATGGAAATCACCGGGCTGATCCTGCTGGTCTTCCTGGCGTTCCTGGCGGCCTGGCTGCTGAACAAGGTGCGCCGGTTCTTCCGGCTCGGCGCCGTCGCCTACGGCGGCGTAATGATCGTCTTCATCATCACCATGCTGTTGATCTGGGGTCAGACCATCCGATGAAACCCGCGTTCGACCCGGCTCTGCCGCCCGCCGACCGGGCGCTCATGGCCGCCTCCCCCGAATTCCTCCACCCGGTTCCCGGCCGCCCCCGCTGGGGCGGCCGCATCGGCGCCGACGCCTGGGCCGCGCTGCTGTCGGCCTCGTTGTGGGGGTTCCTGCCCGTCGTGATCGGCCGCCTCCACGGCCGGTGGTGGTTCCCGCTCGGCGCGACCCTGCAGGTCGTCCAGCTCATGATCTGGTTCTTTTACGGCTTCGCCCTCGCCTTCACCATGAGCCTCGCGGTCGAGGCGGTGGCATTCCTCGTCCTGCTCGGCCTGTCGGGCGAGTCTCCGGTCGCCAAACTGGCCCGCAAGCACCAGGGCCGCTACATCGCCGACCTCCACCTCCGCGACGCCGAGTTGCTGGAGCGCACCCAGAAGGCGGTCGCCGCCGTGCTCGAATCGAGCGTCAACCGGGCCGGCCTGCTCGACGACATCGCCAACACCGTCACCCTCCCCCGCCAGGAGTGGGAGATCGCCGAGACCCTCGCCGAGATGACCCGGCTGCGCCGCGAACAGCGGGCGGCCCGCAAGGGCAAGGTCACCGACCGCATCAAGGACATGCTCGACGCCCACCAGAGCGCCATGAAGGTCGCCACCGACTCGCTGACCGAGCGCGTCGAGGCCCTGGAGGACTACGCCCTGCGGGTGATGGCCGCCGACGACGCCTACCAGGAGTGGAAGACCCTCCAGGAACTGGCCGACGACGGCGACGCCTACACCGAACTCCTGGCCCGGACCGTCCGCGACCGCCTGGCCACCGAGGAGATCGACGCCCTGACCGAGAAGGCCGCCAGGGTCGAGGCGGCGCTGCGCGAGAGCGTGCGCGACGCCCGCAAGGCCGGCCTGGTCCTGCTGCCGAAGGCGGGCTGACATGCCCAAGGTCTCTCCCAAGGCCCGCCGCCTCTACGTCCGCGTCCCGGTGTGGGCCAACGCGCTCGGCGGCGTCCTCCTGGTCACCCAGCTGATCACGGGCATCTCCCTGGCCACCGCCTCGACGCGCACGCCGGTCGCTGTCCCCGTACAGAAGCGGGAGACCCCGATCCTCGCTTCGCCGGTCCCTGCCGACGTCGAGACCACGCCCGAGCCGACGCCTGAACCGACGCCGGAGCCGACGCCGTCGCCCTCCCCCACGCTGGAGGTCGACCGCATCCCCGAAGGCACCGTCGTCCGCCTGAAGAAATACTCCGGCACCCCCTCGCCGGTGATCGGCGAGGTCCGCGACCGCAAGGCCCGCCTCCGCTACGCCGAGCTCGGCGAGCCCTGGAAACCCGCCAAGGGCCAGCCGGAGGGCCTGTTCTCCGACGGCCGCTACTCCACCCGCCAGAGCTTCGTCACCGAGGAGTACGGCCCCGACCTGGACAACGAGTGGTTCGCCGACATCGACGCCCAGCGCCTGTGGAGCGACCTCGACGGAGGCGACAGCCCGTACGACGCCGCCGTCGCGATGCTCGACTACAAGCAGGAGAACAACTTCCCCCGCGGCACCAAGGGCAAGGACGTCGCCTCGCAGCGGGTGCCCAACGGCTGGCTGGTGGCCCGCGAGATGCGCATGCCGCCCAGCGAGCTGGGCCGCAAAGCACGACTGGAGCTGGCCGTCGCCGTCGCCGTGGAGACCGGCGCCGACCGCCCGTCGGTCATCTGGATCACCATTCCGGAGACCCACAAGCGCCTGTGGCCCGACGTCTCGACGGTGGTCAGTTCGCTGCGCGTGCTCCGCTGAGGAGCACCCGTGCCACCAGCTCGGGGTCGTCGGTCATCGGGACGTGCCCGCAGTCGCGCAGCAGGTGCACCCGCTTCTGCGCCCACCGTCCGGCCCTGACCGCCTGGCGCGTGGGCGTCAGCCGGTCTCTGTCGCCCCACGCGATGGTGACCGGCACCTTCGGCGGCGCGGGCGGCGGCAGCCAGTAGAACGCGTCGAGCGTCTCGTAGAACCCGGGCGCGTCCTTGAGCGCCTGCCATCCGGCGTGCATGACCTCGTCGGACACCCGTTCGGGATGGGCGACGACCAGCCCCAGGCCCTTCCGGGTGGCCGGCGCGGCCCGCATCACCTTGAGGACACTCCGGAGCCAGAGCAGCTCGGTCCGCGACCAGAACCCGGCCGGGGAGATCGCGGTGGCCGTACGACACACCCCGCGCGAGGCCATGTCGAGGGCGAGGTAGCCGCCGAGGGAGTTGCCCGCGACGTGGGGTTCCTCGATGCCGAGATCGTGCCAGAAAGCCTCGACGGCGTAGGCCAGCGACTCGGCGGTGGAGATCGTGCCCGGCGGCAGGGGCGGAGAGGCGCCGAACCCGGGCAGGTCGACGGCGATCACGTCATGGTGCCGGGCGAGCAGGCCGATGACCGGTTGCCAGGCCTGCCAGTGGTGCCCGATCCCGTGCATCAGCACCAGAGGCGGGCCGGCTCCCGTGCGGCGGTAGACCAGCTCCATGGCTTCGAGTCAAACACCGAAACCAGGGGAAAGCCAGATCAGCGACCGCCGACCGGAATCTCGAACCAGACGGCCTTACCGTCGGGGGTGGGCCGGGAACCCCAGCGCCGGGCCAGCTGGTCGACCAGGTAAAGCCCTCGCCCGCCTTCGTCGTTCTCCCCGGCGCTGCGGATGCGGGGCAGCCGCAGGTCCTGGTCGAACACCTCGACCCAGATCGACTCACCGCCGCGCCGGAGCCGGAGCGTGAACTTCTTCTCGGGGTCGGCGGCGGCGTTGAGCGCGGCGATGCCCTCACGGCCGAGGTCGAGATCGAGGTCGACCTCGAGATCGGGGAAGTCCCACGACTCGTCGAACGGCAGCGGCGGCCCGTCGAGCACCAGCTCGCGGCGCGGCGCACTCGCCGACGCGGCATGGAGCACGACGTTGGTGACCACCTCGGAGACGAGCAGGCAGGCCAGCTCGCCCTTCTCCTCGGGGATGTTCCAGCGCTCGAAGGCGTTGCGGGCCATCCGCCGCGCCTCACCGACCATGATCGGCTGGGCGGGGTAGTCGGACTCCTCGAACTCCAGCTCGCCACCGCCCGACCGGACGACCAGGATCGCCATGTCGTCGTCGATCTCACCGGG
The DNA here is from genome assembly GCF_030269205.1 of Herbidospora sp. NBRC 101105. Lineage (NCBI taxonomy): Bacteria > Bacillati > Actinomycetota > Actinomycetes > Streptosporangiales > Streptosporangiaceae > Herbidospora > Herbidospora sp. NBRC 101105. The sequence goes on from NZ_BSSX01000004.1 coordinate 281,626, forward strand.
CACCGCGCTGGTGGCGGCGTCGGCGATGCGCTCGACCGGCTCGTCGGCGATCTTGGAGATCTCGTCGCAGAGCACCCGCACGGCCTCTTCGAGATCGCGCGAGGGTGTGCCCGACTCGCGGTGCGGCCGCCGGTCGACCAGCCCGTCGGTGTAGAGGAGCAGGGTGGCGCCCGGGGGCAGCACCCGCGTCTCCTCCTTGTAGACCAGGTCGGCGTGGACGCCGGTGGCCCGCACGCCCAGCGGCTTGCCGACGTCGCCGATGTCGAGCTCGGTGACCGAGCCGTCGACGATCAGCAGGGGCGGCGAGTGACCGGCGTTGGCGAACGACAACTCGCGCGACCAGGCGTCGTAGACCATGTATTGGCAGGTGACGATCGGCGGGCTGGTGACGTCGGCGCCGTAGTCGTCTTCCTCGGGAGAGGCCAGTATGCGGGTCCACTCGTCGAGGCGGGCCAGGATGTCGGCCGGGGGCTTGTCGTCCTGTGCGAAGGCCCTCAGGGCGGCGCGGAGCTGGCCCATGACGGCGGCGGCCTTGGCGCCGCGACCCTCGACGTCGCCGATCACGATGCCGACGCGACCGGCCGAGAGCGGGATCACGTCGTACCAGTCGCCGCCGACCTGGGTCTGGATGCCCTGGCCGTGGCTGGACAGCGGGGCGGCCGGGAGGTAGCGGACGGCGATCTCGAGCCCGTCGAGCTTGGGCAGTTCGCGCGGCAGCAGGTGCTTCTGGAACGACTCGGCGGTGTGGCGCTCCTCCTCGAACAGGAGGGCGTTGTCGACGGCGATGGCGACCCGGGTGGCGATGGCGCCGACGAAGTCGCGGTCGAAGGCGTCGTAGTGGGGCGAGCGCCGGTCGGTCAGGTTGGACATCGACAGGTACATCAGCCCGAGGGACTCCCCGCGTGCGCAGAGCGGCGCCACGATCGCCGAGGTCACCCCGACCTCGCCGTCGACCCGGGCCGCGCCCTCGCTGATGGACGGGTAGCTGACCTGGGAGAAGTCTTCGACCAGGATGGTCTCCTGGCGGCGCAGCGCGCTGTCGGCGAAGTGGCCGATCGGATAGCGGATCTCGGCGCCGACGGGTTTCCAGGTGTCGGCCGGGGGCTGCCAGCCGCCGACGTGGGTGGAGACCTTGCGGACCAGCCGCTCGCCCTCCATCAGCTCGATGAAGCAGTGGTCGGCGAACTGCGGGACGAGCATCTCGGCGACCCGGTTGAGGGTCTCCTCGACGTAGAGGGAGCCGGCCAGCCGCTCGCCGATGCGCTCGAGCAGGCCGAAGCGGTCTTTCTCCCGCTCGTTGCTCTTCATCGCCTCGCGCGCGGTGATCACGATGCCGGTGACCGACCCGGAGGTGTGCCGCATGGGCACCGCCTGCGCCCGGACGTAGATCAGCGTGCCGTCGTGGCGGACGACGTCGAAGGTGCCTTCCCACACGTTGCCCTTGAGCACATGTTTGGCGAGCTCGACGCCCAGCGGGTGGTCACGCTCCATGATGCTGATGGAGATCGTGTCATCACGCCCGTGGGCGTAGCCCGGCCGGCCGAACAGCTGCTCGGCGAAGGGATTCCAGTAGAGAACGTTGCTGAACCGGTCGGTGACGACGACGGCCAACTCCGCCTGGTCGAGCACCGCGCCCGCGGAGAGGTGGTCGGTCGTGTCCTGCGACAGGTCCCCCCAGCGCTTCATCCGACGACCACTCCTAGGAGAACAGAGCTGGACCCGTTGGGATCAGCGCTTGGAGACGAAAACGTGTGCTGCGACGTCGCGCGGAAGCTCCGCGAGGTTGTTGTCAGCCTGTTCGTCACCAGTCACCCGCACACCGTCGTCGCTCGCCGCGAGCGTCACCTCGCGTCCGGGTTGTATCCCAACTTGCTTGAGTTTAAGCATCACAGCGGGATCGCTTTGCACTTGTTCGCTAATTCGGCGCACGACAACGGGTATATCTCTGGGCCCCGCGACGTCGGCCATAGGCGAGACCTGCTCAATTTCCGTCAAACCGGACGCGCCCAGCTCTTCGAGCCCCGGGATGGGGTTCCCATGTGGGCAGACGGTCGGGTTCCCGAGGAGCGCCACGAGCCGCACCTCGACCTGTTCCGACATGACGTGTTCCCAGCGGCACGCCTCGACGTGGACGTCTTCCCACGGCATGCCGATCACCTGGATCAGCAGGCACTCGGCGAGACGGTGCTTGCGCATGACGCGGATCGCCTGCTTGCGACCCGCCTCGCTCAGGGTCAGGTGGCGGTCGCCCTCCACCTTGACGAGCCCGTCGCGCTCCATGCGGGCGACGGTCTGGCTCACGGTGGGACCGCTCTGCTGCAGCCTCTCGGCGATCCGGGCGCGCAGCGGGACGATCCCTTCCTCTTCGAGCTCGAAGATCGTGCGGAGGTACATCTCCGTGGTGTCGATCAGGCCGTGTGCGGTCAACGGTCATCCTCCCGGTCCTGTTCGATGCTACGACCCGCAAGCGCGTTCCCGCCGACCTTACTGGTCCAGAACAGCACCTTGGGCAACAGCCGGACGGCCGAAAACCTTCCGCGCTAGGAACCGACCCGGTAGTTACGGAACGACTTGACCGAAAGCCCGACCGCGAACACGCTCACGGCGCACAGCAGACCACCCCCGACCCAGGCCGGGACCAGCCCGAACGCCGAGGCGGTGGCCCCCGCCCTCAGGTCGCCCAGGCGCGGCCCGCCGGCCACCACGACGAAGAACACCCCTTGGAGGCGTCCGCGCATCTCGTCCGGCGCGTACGTCTGGAGGATGGTCTGCCGCCAGACCGCGGAGACGAGGTCGGCGAAGCCCCCGACGGCCAGCAGGGCCACGCACAGCCACAGAGGTTCGGCCAGGCCCGCCAGAGCCACGCTGAGGCCCCACAGGGCGATCACGACGGTGAGGGCCACCCCCTGGCGGCGTACGCGCCCCACCCAGCCGGAGAAGACGCCGCCGACGACCGAGCCGAGGGCGATCGAGGCCGACAGGGCGCCGAAGGCGAACTCCGAGCCGTCGAAGCGTTCGGCGGCCATCTGAGGGAACAGCGCCCTCGGCAGGGCGAAGGCCATCGCCACGATGTCGACGGCGAAGCTCATCAGCACGATCGGGCTGGTCATGATGTAGCGCAACCCCTCGACCACGGCTCTGGGGCCGGGGGCGGTCACCTCGCCGAGGGGTTCCAGCCTGGGGAGGCGGTAGGCGGCGTACAGGGTCGCGGTGAACAGGACGGCGTCGATGGCGTAGGCCGCCGAGAAGTCGGTGGTGGCGAGGATCACCCCGCCGAGCAGCGGCCCGAGCACCGAGCCGAGGCTGGAGAACAGGAAGCTCAGCGTGTTCGCGGCCGGCACGAGGTCGGTCGGCACCAGCCTCGGCACGATGGCCTGCCGGGTCGGCGAGCTGACCGCGAAGCCGGACGACTGCACGAACACCGCCGCCATGATCACCCACACGTTCTTGGCGGTCAGCGCGTTGACGAGCAGCGCGATCGTGGCGCCCCAGGTGAACAGGGAACTGATCAGCAGCAGCTTCCGCCGGTCCATGGCGTCGGCGACCGCGCCGCCCCACAGGCCGAAGACGACCAGCGGGACGAGGGCGACCGGCCCCATCATGCCGACCCAGAACGACGACTCGGTGATGGAGTAGATCTCGGCGGCGACGGCGACCCCGGTGAGCTGATACCCGATGAATCCGACGGCCTGACCGGCCAGGAGCCTGCGGTACTCGGGGATGGCCACCGGCCTTGTGTCCGCGAAGTGCCGTTCGAGTGCCGCCCTCACCTTGCTCACGGGGGGACACCCTACTCATGGGGGAAATATCACATATTTCAGGGTTCGTCCGGATGTCGGCCCACCCACGAGGGCGGGGTCGATCCTCCCGCCCCAGACCGACGATTTCTCCGGGCATGAACCGAGCCTGTGGACAACGTCGCCCCGCTTCCGGCGGACCGGCCACTCCCCGTGGGCCGCCGCTCAGGGCGCCAGGCGGTCGACCGTCCACCCGTCGCCCGCCCGGCGGTAGCGGAGCCGGTCGTGCATGCGGTCGCCCCGGCCCTGCCAGAACTCGATCTCGCTCGGCACGACCACGTAGCCGCCCCAGAAATCCGGCACCGGCGGATCTTCCGGCCATCTCTCCGCGAGTTCCCGGTAGCGGTTCTCCAGGTCCTCTCTACTGCGGACGACCGCCGACTGTCGGGAGGCCCAGGCTCCGATGCGGGAGCCGTACGGGCGGGACTGGAAATAGGTCGCGGTGTCCTCGCGGGACAGGCGCCGGACGCGGCCCTCCACGCGGACCTGGCGGCTGATGACGTGCCAGGGGAACACCAGGGCCGCGCGGGGATTCTCGGCGAGGTCGCGGCCCTTGCGGGACTCGTAGTTCGTGAAGAACGTGAAACCTTGCTCGTCGGCGCCTTTCAGCAGAACTGTCCGGGCCGAGGGTCTTCCCCCGGCCGACGCCGTCGCGAGCACCATGGCATTGGGTTCCGGAACTTCGGCGCTCACCGCGTCGTCGAACCAGACGGCGAACTGCGTCATCGGATCGTCGGCCACGTCGAGCAGAGGTTCGCCCTGGTAGTTGCGCCGGAGCCCGGCGAGGTGCGATGCGCTGTCCACGGAACGGTATTCTTGCGCGCTTGACAGACGTCGGACACACCAGCCCTAACCAGGGACGACGGCGTTTGGGAGGGACCGGAGGCGACCCGCTGCAACCCTGGGGGTTAAATTGACCCGCCGGTATCTCGACATCAAGGCTTTGGACTTCACAAGAGAGGGAGGCGGCCGGGAATGTCCGACTTCAAACCCGGGCTCGAAGGCGTCGTAGCTTTCGAGACGGAGATCGCGGAACCGGACAAAGAAGGGGGCGCCCTGCGGTATCGGGGCGTCGACATCGAAGAACTCGTGGGCCGCGTCCCCTTTGGGAACGTGTGGGGCCTGCTGGTCGACAACGAGTTTTTGCCGGGGCTGCCCCCGGCTGAGCCGTACCCCGTTCCAGTCCACAGCGGTGACATCCGGGTCGACGTCCAGAGCGCGCTGGCCATGCTGGCCCCGGCTCTCGGCTTCCGCCCGCTGCTCGACATCTCCGACACGCAGGCCCGCGACGACCTCGCGCGCGCGTCGGTGACCGCACTGTCGTTCGTGGCCCAGTCGGCCCGCGGCCTCGGCAAGCCGATGGTGCCGCAGGCGCAGGTCGACCAGGCCGAGAGCATCGTCGAACGGTTCATGATCCGTTGGCGCGGTGAGCCCGATCCCAAGCACGTCAAGGCCATCGACGCCTACTGGACCTCGGCCGCCGAGCACGGCATGAACGCCTCGACGTTCACCGCCCGCGTCATCGCCTCCACGGGCGCCGACGTGGCCGCCTCGCTCTCGGGCGCCGTCGGCGCCATGTCGGGCCCGCTGCACGGCGGCGCCCCGGCCCGTGTGCTGCACATGATCGAAGGCGTGGAGAAGCTCGGTGACGCACGCAAGTGGGTGCAGAACGAGCTCGACTCGGGTCAGCGCCTGATGGGCTTCGGCCACCGTGTCTACCGAGCGGAAGACCCGCGCGCGCGGGTGCTCCGCCGTACCGCCAAGGAGCTGGGCGCGCCCCGCTACGAGGTCGCGGCCGCACTTGAGACGGCCGCGCTCGAGGAGCTGCACGCCCGCAAGCCCGACCGGGTGCTCGCCACCAACGTCGAATACTGGGCCGCGGTCATCCTCGACTTCGCCGAGGTGCCCGCGTCGATGTTCACCTCGATGTTCACCTGCGCCCGCACCGCCGGGTGGGCGGCGCACATCCTGGAGCAGAAGCGCACGGGCAGGCTCGTCCGCCCCAGCGCCACCTACACCGGGCCGGCCTCGCGGTCGATCAACGAGGTGCCGGGCGCCTCGGAGATCACCCCCGTCTGACCCTTCCTTTTCGTGAGGCTCGCGTCCCGTCCGGGACGCGGGCCTTTTCGTTTCTTTGCCGAGGCCCTGCGGCCCCGGCGGCACAGGGTGTTTCGCGTCTCATTTTCCATCTCAAAGGCTGGACCGGCGCGTACACCGTTTCGTGACCTCACTAATGTGGGACACGTGGCTGACATCGTGATCCCCAATGACATCAAGCCCGCCGACGGCCGCTTCGGCTGCGGGCCCTCCAAGGTCCGCACCGAGCAGCTGGCCGCCCTGGCGGCCTCCGGAGCGAGCCTCATGGGCACCTCCCACCGGCAGAAGCCGGTCAAGAACCTCGTCGGCCGGGTCCGCGCGGGCCTGTCCGAGCTGTTCTCCCTGCCGGAGGGCTACCAGGTCGTCCTGGGCAACGGCGGCACCACCGCGTTCTGGGACATCGCGTCCTTCGGCCTGATCCGCGAGAAGTCGCAGCACCTCCACTTCGGTGAGTTCTCCTCGAAGTTCGGCGCCGTCGTCAAGAAGGCCCCGTGGCTGGCCGACCCGTCGGTGATCAAGTCCGACCCGGGCACCCACCCGCTGCCGGTCGCCGAAGAGGGCGTCGACGTCTACGCGCTCACCCACAACGAGACCTCGACCGGCGTCGCGATGCCGATCGAACGGGTGGGCTCCGAGGGCCAGCTCGTGCTGGTCGACGCGACCTCGGGCGCGGGCGGCCTGCCGGTCGACGTGTCGCAGACCGACGTCTACTACTTCGCGCCGCAGAAGAGCTTCGCCTCCGACGGCGGCCTGTGGATCGGCCTGTTCTCCCCGGCCGCGCTCGCGCGGGTCGAGGAGATCGCGGCGACCGACCGGTTCGTGCCGGAGTTCTTCAGCCTTCCGGTGGCGATCGACAACTCGTCCAAGGACCAGACGTACAACACCCCGGCGGTGGCGACGCTGTTCCTGCTGGCCGACCAGCTCGACTGGATGAACGGCAACGGCGGTCTGGCCTGGACGACCGCCCGCACGGCCGACTCGGCCGCCCGGCTCTACCAGTGGGCGGAGAAGACGGCCTACACCAGCCCGTTCGTGGCCGACCCGGCGCAGCGCTCCAGCGTCGTCGGCACGATCGACTTCGACGACTCGGTCGACGCCGCCAAGGTCGCCGCGACGCTGCGCGCCAACGGCATCGTCGACACCGAGCCCTACCGCAAGCTGGGCCGCAACCAGCTGCGCATCGCGATGTTCCCGGCGATCGACCCGGCCGACATCGAGGCCCTGACGGTCTGCGTCGACTACGTGGTCGAGCGCCTCTAGTCCGGAAGACGAGGCCGCGAGGGTGCCCGCACCCTCGCGGCGGCCTAAGGCCTGGTTCTTGGATCTGCTGACAGTGGGTGCCTGGCTTTTAACGCTTGGCGTAGGGGTCGTGATGATCTGACGAACGCCGAATGGGAATGCCTGGCACCGCTGCTTCCGGTCGGGGCGGACGGTGGAATGTCCAGCGGACGGTGATCAACGGGGTGCTCTACCAGGCGCGGACCGGGCTGCCCCTGGCGGGATCTGCCCGAGCGCTTCGGCTCCTGGGTCACGGTCTACAAGCGGGCACCGTCGGTGGGCGGCCGGATGGCACCTGGCACGCGCTGCTGACCGCCCTCCAAGGCGCTCACGACGGGCGCGGGCACAGCGACGGGGACATCAGCGTCGACTTCACGGTCGTCCGCGCCCACCGGCACGCCGCCGGCGCACCCTACGATCCGCCGCATGTTGCCCCGCCCGCCCAGAAGGGGTGGCGGCCGCGACAAAGCAGGGCGATCCGTCCTGCTGGCGGAGGTGGTGCGGCAGTTCCGGGCCGTGGCCACCCGCTACGACATCTTCCTCGGCACGGTGACCATCACAGCTTTGCTCACATGGCTCCGCACCTGAGCCAGGAAACAGGCCCTAGACCTCGGTCGGCCTGTCGTAGCCTTCGTCCTCGCCGTACACCTTGTCGTCGGGGTCGTCCTCCGGCTGGTTGGCCGGGTCGGTGGCGGACGGGCTGAACTCTCCGGCGATGTCGGGCTCGTCGTGGTCTTCTTCGGGGTTCCGGCGGTCCGCTAGGGGGGCCGAGTCATCCGATCGCGTCATGACGGCTGCTCCTCTCCCGCTTTCGGGCTACCCGGTGCACGCGTGCCCAGCCCCTCATTCAGGTCAAGAATGCCGCCATCGGCTGGAGACCCACCCATGCCTGCGCGGTGTCGGCCAGGGTCGAGGGCTTCGATCTCCCGGTACTCGCGTGAGCCGTGCGCGCGGAAGACCTCCACGGCCTCGGCCCCGTCAATCGTGGGCTCAAACGGGAAGTTCGGTGACGCCGAGGGCGAAGTCCACGTTCCCCACCCCGTGGTTGGCGAGGCCCACCGTGATCACGCCCGCTCCCTCCAGCCAGTGCGCCATCTTCAGGCCGCCGACATCCAGCGGGCGCAGCCCGAGGCTCTCGACGAACGCCTCCACACGCGCCTTGGCCTGCGCGTCGTCGCCCGCGATGAAGACGTCGGGCCGGCCCTTCTCCAGGACATGGCGGAAGACGGTGTTGAACGCCTTCACCACGCCGGCATCGGCCGGGGCCGCCCTGGCGACCTCCTGCGCGATCGAGGTCTCCTCGCGGTGGGCCAGCCCGTCGAACGTGGAATTGAAGGGATTGCTGATGTCGACGATGACCTTGCCCGCGAGAGCGTCTCCGTACTGGGCGACGACCGGCACGACACCGTCGTGCAACAGGGCCATGATGACGATGTCCCCGGCCGGGGCGGTGCCCCATTCTCCTGTGGTGGCGCCGCCGCCGAGAGCCCTGGCCAGGTCGGCGGCCTTGGACTGATCGCGGCCCATGACCTCGACGGTGTTGCCGCCCGCTGTCGCTCGCGCGCCGATGGTGCGGGCCATGTTCCCGGTGCCGATGATGGTGATGTCGCTCATGAGGTGCTCCGCCCTGGTTGTGGTTGTGCGGTCTAGATGGCGGTGGTGCCGCCGTCGACGACGAGTTCCATGCCGTTGACGTAGCTGGAGTCGTCGGAGGCGAGGAAGAGAGCGGCGGTGGCGATCTCCTCGGGGCGGCCCATCTGGCCGCGGGGGATGAGGGACTCGAACTGGCGCTTGGTGGCCTCGTCGAAGAGTTCTTCCTGCTTGGCGGTGGCGACCTGGCCGGGGGTCAGGACGTTGACGCGGATGCGGCGGTCTTTGAGCTCGTTGAGCCAGATGCGGGCCCAGGCCTGCTGGACGGCCTTGCTGCCGGCGTAGACGCTCCAGCCGGGGAAGGCGCCGAGAGAGGCGTTGGAGCCGGTCATGAGGATGGAGCCGCCGTCGTTGAAGAGCGGGAGTGCCTTCTGGACGGTGAACAGGGTGCCGCGGGCGTTCAGCCCGAACCAGGTGTCGAACTGGGCCTCGGTGATCTCGCCGAGCGGGGCGGGCTCGCCGCCGCCGGCGCTGGCCCACAGCACGTCGATGCTTCCCTTCTCCCGTTTGACGGTGTCGTAGAGGCGGTCCAGGTCGTCCAGGTCGGCGGCGTCGCCCTGGACGCCGGTGACGTTGCGGCCGATCTGCTTCACGGCCTCGTCCAGGACCTCCTGGCGGCGGCCGGTGAGGAAGACGTGCGCTCCCTCGTCGACGAACAGCTTCGCGCCGGCCAGCGCCATGCCGGTGGTGCCGCCGGTGATGACCGCGACCTTGCCGTCGAGCTTTCCCATAGTCGCTTCCTCGGGTCGTGGTGCCGTCGCACCAGGGGGACGATGTTATGTACACCGATCTGTGTGCTTAACGTACGGGCTGGGCGGCCGGGACGCAAACTATGTACACCGGTCGTTACCCAACCGGCGTACCATGGGGCCATGACGGAGTTGGAGAAGGGCCCCACGGGCCGCCGCCGGGGCCGGGGCGCTCGCGAGCGCATCCTCAGCGCGTCCCAGCAGCTGTTCCGCGAGCAGGGCATCAACCGCACCGGCATGGACCAGCTCTGCGCGGCGGCCCAGGTCTCCAAGCGCACGGCCTACGAGCACTTCACCGGCAAGGACGAACTCGTCGCCGAATACCTGCGCAGGTTCGACCCCTCCGTTCTGTCCGGCGTGTTCGACCGCACCGACCTCACGCCCCGCGAACGGCTCCTCGCCGCCTTCGACATTCCCCCCACCACCCCCCTGTGCCCCTACATCGGCGCCGCCGTCGAACTCCACGACCCCCAGCACCCCGCATCCCAGTACGCGCGCGACTACAAGAAAGCCGTCGCCACGCGGCTCGCCGACACCGCCCGCGAAGCCGGCGCCGCCGACCCCGAACAGCTCGGCGAGCAGCTCGCGCTGCTCCTCGACGGCGCCGCGGCCCGCACCCGGGTCCTCAACGCCGACGCCTTCCCCACCGCCGCCGCCATCGCCACCGTCCTCATCGACGCCGCCATCCCCGCCACAGCCGCCGACGACCGGCGACGGGAGGAGGTCTCGAGCTGACTCGGCACTCCGCGGCCAGGCTGGACGCAATGCCGGTCGCCTACCAAGTGGACGCCCTCGCCGAGGTGCCCGACCTGCAGTTCTACGGAGGCCGCAGGTCGGCGTGACGGACGTGACCGACGGCGCGGTTTACCGGCCGCCGGCTGCACCACCGTCGACCAGGGCTCCGGCGTGGCCACCCCGGCGACCCTGACCTTGACGGGCCCCACCGGGGTCGGCTCCGTAAACGCGACGTGCGCCGGGCGCGGTCGACCAGGCGGGCAACGCCGCCCCGCCGGTCTCCGTGACTACACCGTCGCCTACGTGTTCACGGGCTTCGCCGCGCCGGTGCGCGGCGACGTGGTCAACACGGCCAACCGCGGTCCTACCTCGACACCTGCCTGGCCCTGCACGTGGTCCTCGGGGAAGGAGACATGACCCACACGGCCCGCTTCCGCTTCACCCGCGGCGACGCCCTCTAAGGAGGGGGCGGGCAGGCCTGTCGGCCTCGACCACGCCCCTCCGCCGTCGCCGGATCCCCCACGCGGTTCAGCCGGACCCGTGCATCCCGGCGCCGCGCGCCGCGTCCACCACGATGCTCGGGGTGACACGACCGGCTGTGGTCATGCGGTGATCGCGCGAGGTTCGAGATAGGCCTCCAGGCCGTAGGTGTGGTGCTCGCGGCCGATGCCGGACTGCTTGACCCCTACGCCAAGCGTTACAAGCCAGGCACCCACTATTCGACGGAGGGCGGCGGGACCCAGCCGGGCGGCTGCTCCACCGGGGCCCGCCCGGCTCGCCGCGCCAGTTCGTCGAGCAGCCGCAGGGCGTCGTCGAGGTCGACGCTCTGCGCGAACCGGGACAGCACCGGAGAGCGGTCAGGGCTCTCCGCGAGGGCCGTCAGCATCAGTTCGGTCAGATGCTCCTCGCGCGACTTCGTGGCGCCGTAGCGGAACGCCTTGCGCTCGGCGGTCCGGAACAGCAGGCGTTTTCGCACCAGCCGTTCGGCGACCGTCTGGATGGTCGTGTACGCCCACGGCTTCTCGGCCCGCTGGTTCAGCAGCGCCTGTATTTCGCGGATGAGCAGCGACTCCTTGGCGTCCCACAGAACGTCCATGATCGCGCGCTCCAGGGGCCCCAGGTTCACGAAATCGATTCTGTCAGGCTCTTCGCAGGTCGCGCCATGCGAACAGTGATGCGATCGTGCTCATTCGATGCTCGCGGTCGAGACGCGCGTGACGGGCGGCCTCCTGCGCCGCAGCACCCACGCCGCCAGCACGCCGCCGATCAACCCGAACAGGTGGCCCTGCCACGAGATGCCCGTCTCGCCCGGCAGCGCGCCCCACAGGATCGACCAGTAGAGGGCCGCGACGATCACGCCGAGCACGATGTCGAGCAGCCGCCGGTCGAACAGGCCGCGCGCCACGACGTAGCCGAAGTAGCCGAACACCAGGCCGCTGGCGCCCAGCGTGACCGAGTCGGGCGGGCTGGTGACCCACACCCCGACGCCGCTGACCAGGATGATGATCAGGCTGGCGCCCAGGAACTTCCCGAGGCCCCGGACGGCGGCCAGGAAGCCCAGGATCAGCAGGGGCAGCGAGTTGGCCATCAGGTGCGGGAAGCCGGCGTGCAGGAAGGGCGCGAAGAAGATGCCGGGCAGGCCGTCGGGTTCGTGGGCGATGATGCCGTAGCGGTCGAGATAGCCGTCGCCGACGTAGTCGACGACCTCCAGGACCCACATCACGCCCACGAGGAGCACGACCAGCAGGCCGCTGCCGATCGCCCCGGCGAGCAGGCCGCGCACCTTCTGCCGAGAGGTGGGGGGAATGCCGTCGCTCATGCCATAACGGTACGCAGTTCTCGTCATGAACGCGGAGTTCCCCCCACCGGGACGATCATTCCCCGCGCCAGACGGGCGCCCTCTTCTCTGCGAAGGCGGCCGCGCCCTCCATGGCGTCCTTGGAGGCGAAGATCGGGTTCATGATCTCGGACTGGCGGGCGAACATCTCGCCGAGCGGCCAGTCGACCGACTCGACGACGATCCTCTTGGTGCCCGCGAGCGACAGCGGCGCGTTCTGCGCGATCTTCCCGGCCAGTTCCTTGGCCGCCGCGACCGCCTCGCCCTCGGCGACGACCCGGTTGACCAGGCCGAGCTCGTAGAGGCGCTGCGCCGGGTAGAAGTCGCCGGTCAGGGCGATCTCCATGGCGACGTGGTAGGGGATGCGGCGCGGCAGCCGCATCACGCCGCCCGCGCCGGCGATCAGGCCGCGCTTGGGCTCGGGCAGGCCGAACTTGGCCGACTCGGCGGCCACGATCAGGTCGCACGACAGGGCCAGCTCGAACCCGCCCGCCAGGGCGTAGCCCTCGACGGCGGCGATCAGCGGCTTCTTCGGCGGCGACTCGGCCAGGCCGCCGAACCCCCGGTCGGGCACGAACGGCATGTCGCCGGTCAGGAAGCCCTTCAGGTCCATGCCGGCGCAGAAGGTGCCGCCCGCGCCGGCCAGAACCAGGACCGACACGTCGGAGCGGGCGTCGAGCTCGTCGACGGCCGCCGCGATGCCCTGGGCGACCGCGCCGTTGACCGCGTTCTTCGCCTTCGGCCGGTTGATCGTCAGGACGGCGACGTTGCCGTCGACCTCGACCAGTACTTCATCGGACATGGCGAGTCTCCTTACTTGGGCTGGAAGCGGATGCCGCCGTCGAAGCGGATGACCTCGCCGTTCATGTAGTCGTTCTCGATCAGCGAGCGGACCAGGTGGGCGAACTCGGCGGCGGTGCCCATGCGCTTGGGGAACGGCACCGGCGCGGCCAGGTGGGCCTTGAACGCCTCGGACTCGGGCCCGGAGCCGTAGATCGGGGTGTCGATGATGCCGGGGCAGATCGTCAGCACCCGCACGCCGATCGCGGCCAGGTCGCGGGCCGCCGGGAGGGTCATGCCGATGATGCCGCCCTTGGACGCCGAGTAGGCCACCTGCCCGGTCTGCCCCTCGATGCCCGCCACCGAGGCGGTGTTGATCACCACGCCGCGCGCGTTGTCGGCGTCGGCGGGCTCGGTCCTGGCCATCGCGGCGGCGCCGATGCGCATGAGGTTGAAGGTGCCGATGAGGTTGACGTCGATCACCTTCCGGTACGACGCCAGGTCGTGCGGCGACCCGTCACGGTTGACCGTGCGGGAGGCCCAGCCGATGCCGGCGCTGTTGACCACGGCCCGCAGCGGCTTGCCCACGGCGACCGCGGCGTCGACGGCGGCCTGCACGGAGGCCTCGTCGGCGACGTCGGTGCGGACGAAGATCCCGCCCAGCTCGTCGGCCAGGGCCTTGCCGCGCTCTTCGTTGAGGTCGGCGATGACGACGGTCGCGCCGATTCCGGCCAGCTCGCGGGCGGTGCCCTCACCGAGCCCGCTCGCCCCGCCGGAGATGATCGCTACACAGTTCCTCAGGTCCATACGCGGACCATAACCAACGAACCGAATGAAGTTCTACTCGGGGTGGCCCAAAATCGCGGTGTCGACGTCGGGATAGACCTTGATCCGCCGGTCGAGCCCGGTCGTGCGGAGGATCCGCGCGACCGGGGCCTGCGGCGCGGCGAGCGTCACGCCGCCGCCCTCGCTGGTCGCCAGCCGCCACGCCTCGATGAGCACGCTGAGGCCGCTGGAGTCCATGAACGAGAGCGACGTCAGGTCGAGCACCAGCACGGCGCCGTCCTGTTTGATCGCGTCGCGCACCTCGTCGCGCAGGAAGGGGGCGGTGAACAGGTCGAGTTCGCCCTCGACGGCCACCACCACGGCACCGGAGAGTGATCTCCGGGCAAGCCGCAGTTTCATTGTCGAACCTCCTCCGCGAGGCCCACTTTACTGGTGCATCACCGGCAGTGAGGTGCTTGAACCGTAAGATCGCCTTGTGACAGATGCCGGGATTCGGCTCCCCCAGGAACAGGTCAGCCCTCTGAGGGCCGTCCTGCGCCGGCTCTGGTACGCCCTGGCCGCCCTCGGCGCCGTGTTTCTGCTGGTCGCGTCAGACCTCGACGGATACAAGGACAGCTACGACGGCAAGGTGTCCCTGCTCGACGCGCTCTACTACGCCACGGTCACCGTCTCGACGACCGGCTACGGCGACATCACCCCGACCTCCGATCTGGCACGGCTGATCAACATCGTGCTCGTCACGCCGCTGCGCATCGTGTTCCTGGTCATCCTCGTGGGTACGACACTCGAAGTGCTCACCCGGCGGACCAGGGAGGATTTTCTCACCAACCGCTGGAGGTCCAAGTTGACCGGGCACACCGTCGTGGTCGGCTACGGCACCAAGGGCCGGGCCGCCGTGCGCACCCTCCTCGACAACGACCGCACCCGCGACTCGATCGTGGTGATCGACCCCAACGGGGGCGTCGTCAACGAGGCCAACGAGGACGGCTTCGTCGGCGTCGTCGGCGACGGCACCCGCAGCAGCGTGCTCAGAAGGGCCCGGATCGAGACCGCCAAAGAGGTGATCATCTCGACCCAGCGCGACGACACGACCGCCCTGGTCGTCCTGACCGCCCGCAGCCTCAACCCGAAGGCCACGATCGTGGCGGCGGTCCGGGAGTCGGAGAACGACCCGCTCGTGCGCAGCAGCGGCGCCGACGTCGTGATCACCTCGTCGGAGGCCGCCGGGCGCATGCTCGGCGTGGCCACCCAGAGCCCCGCGGTCAGCACGATCATCGACGACTTCCTCATGTACGGCACCGGCCTCGACCTCTACGAACGCCCGGTCAAGCCGGGCGAGGTCGGCGGCACCTGCGAGCAGGCCGAGGGCATGGTCGTGGCGGTCGTGCGCGACGGCCGGGTCATCCCCTACGCGAAGGTGCCCTCGCTGCTGTCCGGCGACCGGCTGGTCGTCATCCACGTGCCGGAGGACTAGGCACGGCGAAGCCGTAGGGCAGTTCCAGGCGGTGCTCGGCCAGCAGGTCGGCGTCGGCCAGGATCTCGCGGGTCGGCCCGTCGGCCGCGATCACCCCGCCCGACAGGATCACCGAGCGGTCGCACAGCTCCATCGCGTACGGCAGGTCGTGGGTGACCATGAGGACGGTGACGTCGAGCCCGCGCAGGATCTCGGCGAGCTCCCTGCGGCTGGCCGGGTCGAGGTTCGAGGAGGGTTCGTCCAGGACCAGGATCTCGGGGTCCATGGCCAGCACGGTCGCCACCGCGACCCGGCGGCGCTGGCCGAACGACAGGTGGTGGGGCGGCCGGTCGATCACGTCGGCCATGCCGACCTTCTCCAGGGCCGTGACGACCGCCTGATCGAGGTCGGCGCCGCGCAGGCCCATGTTGGCCGGGCCGAAGGCGACGTCCTCGCGCACGGTGGGCATGAAGAGCTGGTCGTCGGGGTCCTGGAAGACCAGGCCGACGCGCCGGCGCACCTCCTTGAGGTTCTCCTTGCGGACCGGCAGCCCGGCCACGCTGACCTCGCCGTGCCCGGCGGTCAGGATCCCGTTCAGGTGCATGACCAACGTGGTCTTGCCGGCGCCGTTGGGCCCCAGCAGGGCCACCCGCTCGCCCCTGGCGATCGAGAGGGTGACCCCGAAGAGGGCCTGCGTGCCGTCGGGATAGGCATAGGCCAGGTCGCGGACGTCGAGGGTCATGACACGAACAGTACGGCCGAGGCCACCACGGGCAGCACGGCGGCCATGGCCCACTGCGCCTTCGGCGCCCGGCCGTCGGCCAGCGTGGGCATGACGCCCGTGTATCCCCTGCTCAGCATGGCCAGGTGCACCCGCTCGCCGCGTTCGTACGACCGGATGAACATCGCCCCCGCCGACTTGGCCAGCACGGGGGCCTGCCGGAAGTCGCGGGCCGTGAAGCCCCGGGACTCGCGGGCGACCCGCATGCGGCGCATCTCGTCGAGGATGACCTCCAGGTAGCGCAGCATGAACGTGGCGATCTGGATCAGCAGCTGGGGCACCCTGAGCCGCTGCGCGCCCAGCAGCAGGGCCCGCGGTTCCGTGGTGGCGGCCAGCACGATCGAGGCCGCGACCCCGAGGGTGGCCTTGGCCAGGATGTTCCAGCTCGCCCAGAGCCCGGCGACGCTGAGCGGCACGCCCAGCACGTCGACCCGCTCCCCCGTCCCGATGAACGGGATGGCCACGGCGAACAGCACGAACGGCAGCTCCACCGCCAGGCGCTTCAGCACGTGTCCCGGCGGGATCCTGGCGAGGAGGACGACGACCGCGAGGCTCAGGGCGTACAGGAGGAAGGCCGCGAACCGTTCGCGCGGCGTCGCCACCACCACCACGGCGAAGAGCACGACGGCGAGCAGCTTGCACTGCGGGGCGAGCCGGTGGATCGGCGAGTCGCCCGGCAGGTAGAGGCCTTTCACGCCGCGGTCTTCTGCCGGACCGACCAGAGGATGGCCCCGCCGACCAGCAGGGTGATCACCACGCCGATGATCCCGGCGACCCCGACGGGGACGCCTCCGACGTCGCCGTAGTCGGCCAGGAGGAAGCCGCCGAAGGAGTGGTCGGTGGCCGCGCCGATGAAGCCCTCGTCCTCGGCGACCCGCTCCAGGCCGTCGGGCGAGGAGGAGGCGAAGAAGCTGACCACGCCCGCCAGCAGCAGGGCCACGATCCCGCCGCCGACGAGGAACGGCCGGACCGGCTTGGGCGTGCTCTCGGGCCGGGCCGGCTCGACGATCCGCTCGCCCGTGGCGGTCTTCAGGACCAGCGGCTTGGTGAGGAACCGGGCGCCGTACACGAGGTCGGGGCGCACGGCCAGCACGCTGCTGACGGTGACCGCGGTGATCAGCCCCTCACCGATGCCCACCAGCACGTGCACGCCGCCCATGGCGGCGAAGACGGCGCCGGCCTCGATCGGCGCGGTGCCGCCGACCACGAAGAGCACCGCGAACACCAGCGCGGCGATCGGCACCGAGATCAGCGCCGCCACGAACGACCCGGCGATCACCGAGGCCCGGTTCCTCGCCACCCGCGTGACCAGCTGGAAGATCCCCCAGCCGACGGCCGCCGGGACGATCGCGATCAGCAGGATGTTCAGCCCCAGCGCGGTCAGCCCGCCGTCGGCGAAGAAGAAGCCCTGCACGGCCAGCACCACCGACACGCACAACACGGCTGTGTACGGGCCGACGAGTATCGCCGCCAGCGCCCCTCCGAGCAGGTGCCCCGAGGTGCCCGCCGCGACGGGGAAGTTGAGCATCTGCACGGCGAAGATGAACGCCGCGACCAGCCCCGCCATGGGCGCGGTCCGGTCGTCGAGCTCGGTCTTGGCCTTGCGCAGGGAGACGGCGATGGCCGCCGCCGAGACGACGCCGGCGCCTATGGCGACCGGCGCGGTGAAGAAGCCATCGGGGACGTGCACGGCCTTCCTCCACTTTTGTACGAATTTTCCACAACAGTAGAGCAGTTGCGAGTCGTTCGCATTAAGACGAGGTGTGCAACAGGCGACGCTCCTTCCGCAGGCTGAGCGTGCCCGTGCGGGTCAGGTAGGGCAGCGCGACCAGGTCGTCGGTGAACCGGGCCGGCAGCGCGATGTCCCGGTCGCCTTCGAGCCGCGCCTGCCGCACGATCCCGTCGCACTCGGCGGTGACGTAGACGTCCCAGACGTCCTGCGGATCGCCGTCCTTCAGCAGCAGCCCTATCTCGGCCTCGGGAAACCCTTCGAGGGCCGCGGTGAACTCGATGCGGAGCCGGTCGCCCTCCCAGGCGACGTTGGTCAGCGCCCGGTGCAGCGGCGCCTCGGAGATGCGCGCGAGCCTTTCCAGCCTGCGGTGGTCCTGCAACGAGGCCAGCCGCGCCTGGTCGGCGGCGTCGAGCTGGGCCCGCACCCCCGGGGTCACCCAGGCGGCGCACCGGTGGGCGACCGCCTTGACGAGCGCGTCCCTGGCCTCGTCGTCGGCCTCCAGGAAGGGCTCGGCCAGATCGGGCAGCACGTCGCGGGTGATGTGCCGGGCGATCAGATGGTCGCGCAGCAGCCCGTTGGGCAGATGGCTCTGCACCCGGCGGACCAGCCGGTCGGGATGGTGCCGCCGCTTCTGCTGCGGCCCCCGCACGGTCGCGATCCGCTCGGCGTGGCAGTAGGCGTGGACGACGAAGTCGGCCGGGTCGGTGAAGGGGATCCGGTCGCGGAACGTGGTCCGGAACAGCTTGCCCAGTGACAGGTCGTCGTAGATGTCGCCGAGCAGCGCGTCGTCACTGGCCTCGGCCGCCACGGCGACCAGGTCGGCGCCGGTCCGGTCGGCCGTCTCGATCATGAGATCGACGGGCGGGATGGGGTGGTCGCCCGCGAAGTAGGTGTACCGGCCTCGGGTGGGGGCGGTCTCCGGACGGTCGACGACGTGGACGTTCCGGTGCAGGCTCGCGTAGAGCCGGGCGAGCCGCGAGTCGGCCACGAGGATCTCTTTGGAGGCCCGCAGAGCCAGCGCGTGCGTCAGCCAGCTGTCCAGGTGCACGGAACCGGCGGCCGGAACGACGACGCTGACGTCAAAGGGGTGGTGACGTTGCGCGTTCATCGGTGGACATTATGTGAGCGCCGCAGGTCTTCCGTGGGGAGGACGTGGCGATATGGCCCGAGGTCTAGTCCCGGGCCACACCACGTGGGTGATCAGGCCTCTGGTTCCTTGTGGGTGGTGACCGCGATCCGGTTCCAGGCGTTGATCGTGGAGATGCACACCACCAGCGCCGCGAGCTGCGCGTCGTCGAAGTACTTGACCGCCTCGCCCCAGACCTCGTCGCTGACGCCGGCGGAGTCGGCCAGCCGGGTCGCCTCCTCGGCCAGCGCGAGCGCCGCCCGCTCGGCCGGGGTGAACGACGGCGTCTCCCGCCAGGCCGCCACCCCCCAGATGCGTTCGTCGGGCTCGCCGGCCTTCTTCATGTCGGCGCTGTGCATCCGCACGCAGTAGGCGCACCCGTTGATCTGGCTGGCCCGCAGCTTGACCAGCTCGACGACCTGCGAGGGCAGCCCGCTGGACCGCAGGTAGCGCTCCAGCCCCAGCATCGCCTTGTACGCCTCGGGCGCCAGTGCGGCGACGTCGATTCTCATCGCAGACTCCTCAGTTTCTCTGGATTGCGGACGATGTCGACCTCGACGATTCGTCCCTGTCTGACCGCCAGCCCGTAGACGGCCGGCGGATCGTCACGGACCAGCCCCGGCAGGCCGTTGACCGTGACCGGCCGGAATCCCCCCTGCTGGATCCCGGCCAGGAACCGCGCGACCTTGGCGGCCCCGGAGATCGGCCGCAGGGCCGCCCTGACCAGCCCTCCCCCGTCGCTGCGCAGGACCACATCGGGATCGAGCACCGCGAGCAGCCCTTCGATGTCCCTCCCCGCGCAGGCCGCCGCGAACGCGTCGACCACCCGCTTGTGGTCGTCGACGTCGACGTCGAACCTCGGAGCCCTCTCCTGAACGTGCCTGCGGGCCCTGGCGGCGAGCTGACGGCAGGCGGCGGGCGTGCGCCCCACCGCCCTGGCCACCTCGTCGAAGGGCACGCCGAAGACGTCGTGGAGGACGAAGGCGGTGCGCTCGGCCGGGCTGAGGCTTTCGAGCACGACGAACATGGCCAGGCTGAGCGACTCGTCGAGCGTGACCCGGTCGGCGGGGTCGGCGTCGACGACCGGCTCGGGGAGCCAGGGGCCGACGTACTCCTCCCGGCGCTTCCTGGCCGATTTGAGGACGTCCAGGGCCAGCCGGGAGACGGTGACGACCAGCCAGCCCTCGACGTCCTCCGGCTGCTCCTCCGCCCTGGTCAGGCGCAACCAGGCGTCCTGGACGACGTCCTCGGACTCCTGGAGATCGCCCAGGAGGCCGTAGGCCAAGCGGACAAGTCTTGGCCGGAATGCCACATACGGTTCCACGCTAAGAAGGACGACACAGGGCACAGGGATGTGACATGGACTTCATCGAACTGAGCGAACGGGCGTGGAAGGCCAACCGCGAGGGGGACGCGGCCTTCTATGACGCCTACCTGACGGACGACCCGGTGGCGATCTCCCCGTGGGGGGTGGAGACCGACCGGGCCGCCATCCTGCGGACGTTCGCGGAGAACGAGAATCCGTACACCCGCACGGATCAGTCCGAGCATCGGGTGGTGCGGCTCAGCGACACCAGCGTGGTGCACACCTCGCGGGTGGAGATCGACTCCGCGCGGGGGACGATGGTGGTCTACGCGACCACGACGATGGTGCTGGACCCGTCCGGCGCCTGGCGGGCCGCCGTCTTCCAGATCACGCCGGTGGCCTAGCGGACGGCCTGGCAGCTGAGGCCGTCACCGGCGATCCTGGTCGCGCCCGCGATGACGTCCGTCGTGAGGTGTTTGCAGGCGAGATAGGGGTCGCCGGTGCCGCGGAAGACGAGACCGGAGCCCTGGGGGGTGTAGCACCTGAGGCCGCTCGCCTCGTAGAGGCCGAGCCAGGCCTCGGGGTGGATCTTCGCGGTGCAGTATTCGCCGATGCTGAGAGGGCCGAAGTTGAGGTTGACGATCACGGCCTGAGCTGGGGCGGTGAGGACGGTCGTGGCGGTGAGGGTGGCGGCGGCCACGAGGGTCAGGGCGCGGCGGAGCATGGGACCTCCCGGGGGGATGAGGGTCGTCATGCGGAGTATTTATTAGGAAACTTTCCTATGCAAGACGCTACTGACGTGCGAAAACGTCGAGATGTTGCGGATGACCCCTGCCCGCCGATCTGATCAGCCGAAAGTAACGCGAGGAAGCGAATATTGACTATGAGTTCAAAATAGGGCGAAATAGGGTTGGCGCGAAGAAGGGTGTGCCGGTTGGCGAACAACCACGAACTCACGACCCCGCTGCCCGAAAACGTATTTCCGGCAAACCTCGACGTCGCGGAATTGCTGGCCACGGGATGGCGGCCGTCCCCCTTTCGGCAGTTCATCCTGAAGGTGCACAGCCGATGCGATCTCGCCTGCCCGGGCTGCTACGTGTATGAAATGGCCGACCAGGGCTGGCGTGCTCAGCCGCGCCAAATGTCACCCGACATCGTGAAGCACACGGCATTCCGCATAGCGGAACACGCCCGCACCCACCGGCTGGCCGATATCGACGTCATCCTGCACGGAGGGGAACCGCTTCTAGCCGGGCCGGAATCCCTCGCCCATATCGTGCGGACGATCCGCGGCGAATGCTCCGCGACCGGCACCCGGGTCCGGGTGAGCATGCAGACCAACGGGGTGCGGCTGAACGAGACCTACCTCAGGCTCTTCGATGAGCTGGACATACGCATCGGAGTCAGCCTCGACGGGACCGCGGCGGCGCACGACAGGACCCGGCTCTTCGCGAACGGGAGAGGCAGCCACCGGCAGGTGAGCCGGGCACTGCGGTCGTTGACCGACGGGCCGTTCCACCATTTGTTCGCCGGCATCCTGTGCACGATCGACCTGAGAAACAACCCCCTGGAGACCTATCACGCTCTACTGGAATTCGATCCGCCGAGTGTCGATTTCCTGCTCCCCCACGGCAACTGGTCGGCGCCGCCGCCGGAACGCGAGCCCCATTCACCGGCGACGCCTTATGCCGACTGGCTCATCGAGATTTTCGACGAGTGGCGGGAGGCGGTGACGTTCCGTACCGAGATCAGGTTGTTCCACGAGATTCTGCGGTTGCTTTCCGGCTTCCCGTCCCGGACTGAAGCGGTGGGGCTGTCGCCTTCATTGATGGTGGTCGTGGAGACCAACGGCGACATCGAGCAGTCCGACATCCTGAAATCGGCCTATGACCGAGCCTCGGCTACGGGCCTCCACGTGCGGACCGACCCGTTCGACGCGGCCCTCGAGAACCCGGCGATCGTCGCCCGGCAAATCGGCGCGGCCGCGCTCGGGCCGGAGTGCACGGCCTGCGACCTGATGGAGGTATGTGGCGGCGGCCTCTACGCGCATCGTTTCCGCCCGGGCGCCGGCTTTCTCGGCCCCTCCGTGTACTGCCCCGATCTCTACCGGCTGATCTCGTACATCAGCGATCGGCACGCCCGTGACACCGCCCGATTGAAGGGACGTGTATGAATACGGTCTCTGACAAGACCTTCCGCGCGCTGGCCGAGGAACCCTCCAACGCGGAGGCGGCCGAAGAGCTCAACGGCATACAGGTCCGCCGCCGAATCGGTCTGCTGCGGGGAGTCGCCGAGGAAGCCCGGTTGTCCGGCCACCCCGACGCCGCTCTGGCGGGCGAGGCCTACACCACCCTGCTCGGCCTGGAGGCCGCAGCTCCCGTCGAAGTCGGCCGGATCCTCCAGCACCCGGCCGTGGGCGCCTGGGCCTGGCGGACGTTCCGCTCACTCCGGGCACGTGGCCAGGAACGGCCCGCCCGGCTGGCGGCCGTCGCCCTGGCGGCAGCCGTCACCTCCGGTGCGTCGTGCCGGCTGACGGTGATCCTCGACGACGACGGCGGGCTGATGCTGCCGGGCCTGGGCCGGCTGAGCCCAACCGGGACCTCAGGAGACGTCGAGGTGGCCGACGGCGTCATCCAGGCGGGCGACTGGCGCGCCGCGGCCGATCCGGCCGCCGACGGGCCCGGCTGGCAGGTGCTGCACCGCATCCGCATCGACGACGGCTTCTCCGTCACCCTGGACGACCTCGATCCCTACCGCTGGCCGGAGCCCGGCCGCGTGACCCCCCGGCTCGCCGCCGAGGAGCTGCCCGCGTGGCGGTCCCTGCTCCCCGAGGCCTGGCATGTCCTGCGCGAGAACCACCCGGGGGTCGCCGAGGAGGTCGTGGCGATCGTGCGTGCCCTCACCCCCATCCAGGCGCCACCGGAAGGTGTCAGCAGCTCCTCCGCCAGGGAGACCTTCGGCACGATCGCCATGTCCGCCCCGAAGGGCTCCCCGGCCTGGCTGGCCGAGACCTTCGCCCACGAGATCCAGCACGCCAAGCTCGACGCGCTCATGCATCTGGTGCCCCTGGTGCGCTACGAACGGACCGAGACCTTCTACGCCCCCTGGCGGCCCGACCCCAGGCCCGCTCACGGGCTTCTCCAGGGCGCCTACGCCTACCTCGGGGTCACCGAGTTCTGGCAGCGCCAGCATCCGTACGAAGGCGTCCGCGGCCGCGTCGAGCTCGCGCGGTGGCGGGAGGGGGTGCGGCTCGTCCTCGACACCCTGGAGAACGAGCGGCTCCTCACCTCGGCGGGGATCACCTTCGTCGAGGGCATGCGCGTCCGCCTCGGCACGGTGCTGGCCGAGACGCTCGACGAAGAGGCTCTGACCGCCGGCAGGGAGGCGGCGGCCGACCACCGGGCCTCCTGGGAGGCCCGGTACGGGCCGTCAGATCGGTAGCGGGTCGAAGTCGCAGTCGATGCGGACGCCCGAGGCGGCGGTCACCGCGTCGGGCTGGTCGAGGTCGAGCCGTTCCAGGTAGAGGTCGGCCACCTCGGCCTTGAGCTTGTCCGCGTCGGGCGCGCCGACCGCCTCACGGTCGAGAGCGAGGTTGGCGGCGCAGGCCAGGGCCAGGAAGTGGTCGCGGCCGAAGAGGCGGGTGAGCTGGTCGAGCGTGACCTCGCCGTGTTGCCGCGCCTCCTCGCTCCGGCCCAGGGCGGCCAGATCGCTGGCCAGGTTCACGGCGCACGACAGGACGTAGTGGTGGTCGGGACCGAGCCGTTCGGTCAGTCCTTCGCGGGCGGCCTCGTTGAGCACGCGTGCCTCTTCGGGCTTGCCGAGCAGGCGGTGCAGGATCGCCAGGTTGGTCATGCAGGCGAGGGTGAACGGGTGGTCGTTCCCGTACACCGACGGATAGGTCCTGGTCATCTCCTCGGCCAGTTCGTACGCCTCGGCGAGGTCGCCGCGTACCCGGAGGACGTTGGAGACGTTCACGGCGGCCGCGATCGTGTCGGGGTGGCGGGCGCCGAAGAGCCTGACAAGCCGCGTGTGGGTGTCGCGGGCGATCTCGATGGCCTCGTTGAGTGCGCCGGCGCGCCGCTGGGCGATCGACAGGTCCTTCGCGGTGATCAGGGTGGCCCAGTGGTCGCGGCCGAGCTTCTGGACCCCGAACGCCAGCGCGGCCTCACCGGTGTCGCAGGCCTCCTCGAAGCCGTTGGTGAGCCGCACGGCCCGGGCCATGCTGTTGCGGGAGAGCAACACGATCTCGGCGCTGGCCGGGTTGATGGCCTCGCTCTGGGCCAGGTAGACCTCGGTATGCAGCCGCCTGGCCTGTTCGTATCGGCTGTTCAGGCCGTAGTCGAGGGCGAGGCTGTTCTTGGCCCGCAAGGTGAGCACGTGGTCTTCGCCGAGCAGCCGCTCGTGCTGGCGGACCGACTCTTCGTCGAGTTCGAGCGCGGCCCGGAAGTCGCCGCGGGCGCGCATGCTGCCACCGAGGCCGTTGGTCGCGATCAGGGTCTCGGGGTGCTCGGCGCCGAACTCGGCGATCACCTTGTCGAGGGTGGAGCGGTCGAGTTCGTACACCTTGCTGTACTCGCCCATGCGGCGCAGGATGTTGGCCTGGTGACGACGGGCCCGCAGCACGTCGGGGTGGTTCTCCCGCGACTTGCCCCAGTCGGTGATGAAGGTGTCGACCAGTTCCAGCGCCGAGGGGTAGTTGCCGGAGGAGTACAGGTAGCGCACCACGTTCAGGGCGAACTCGCGGACGTCGGCCTCAGAAGAGCCCAGCAGTTGCGAAGGCCCCACGTGAGGCACCAGATCGGCGAAGTCGCCCCACTTGGAGTTGTCGTCGGGCGCCTGCGGCGCGCTGCCGGCGAGCAGGCGGTGGACCTCCTCGCGGTGCTTCGTCTGCCGCTCGTCGTCGAGGTCGGCGCGCAGCAGCGCCTGGATCAGCCGGTGCACCTGGATCGTCCGGTTGTCGGGGTCGCTCCGGATGAGCGCGTAGCGGCTGAGCTCCTTCACCGACTTGTCGAACATGATCGGGTCGGCCAGCAGTTTCTCCAGGCTCGGCGCGTTGGCCTTGTTGCCTCGCCGGAACACGTCGAGGGGGATGGGGTCGGGCCCGAAGAAGGCGCAGCAGCGCAGCAGGTTGAGCGCGATCGGGAGGCGCTCCTCCAGCAGCGACATCGACACCCGCCAGGCCGCCGTCATCGTCAGCGGGTAGTCCTTGGCCCGGTCGGTGTCGAGCAGCCGGGCGGTCTGCTTGTCGAGCAGCTCGATGTAGTCGTCGACCGTCATGGTGCTGCGCCGCTGCAGCGCGCCGACCTGCTCGAGGGCCAGCGGGAGGTCGCCCAGTTTGTCGGCCAACCGGAACGCCTCGTCTCTGCTGATGCGCGATCCCAGCCGCTTCGTGAGGAACTCGATGCTCTCCTCGCGGGAGAACACGTCGACCTGGAGAGACCGGAACTGGTCGTCCCAGTTCGGGTCGCGTGAGGTGATGATCACATGACCGGGACCGCGTGGGATGAACTTCTCGATGCGCGCGTCTTCGGCGTTGTCGAAGATCAGCAGCCAGTTGTTGTAGGGAGTGCCCTTCTCCAGCGCCTCACGCACGGCGTCGGCCGCCTCCTCCACACCCACGACCGACGCGGGGGTCAGTCCGAGGTGGGGCGCCATCGCCGCCAGGGCGGAGGAGACCAGGTAGTACTGGTCGGCCGGGATCCACCAGATCAGGTCGTAGTGGGAGCGGTAGCGATAGGCGTATTCGATCGCCAGGTGGGTCTTGCCGACACCGCCGTATCCCTGCAGCGCCTGGGGAAGCGGGATGACGGCGGTCACCGACCGGGTGCCCTCACGTAGCTGGTGCAGCAGACTCTCGCGGCCGGTGAAGTTCCGATTTCGTGGCGGAACCCGCTCGAAGATCTCCGGCTGCTTGTCCCCAAGGGAATGCGTCACTAGCGAGGAGGATTCGGCGACCATCGGACCTCCGCTGCTTCCATGAAAAGATTACTTGCTTCGCGCCAGAGCCTGTTCAAAACTCATCTATACAGCAAGTTCGTCAATGGCGCCCGGGCCGCGGGAGGCGGCCAACCGTAATTCCCATTTCGGCTGCCGCTGAAGGCGAGGACTTAATGAGCGATGCTGCGCGTGGTACTGCGGCGAGCGGGGAACCGTTCCTGAACGCCGTCGGCGAGGTTCCCTACGCAACCCTCCGTGGGCTGCTGGAACACTTCGTCGAAGCCCCTGCCACGACGAGTTCGGGGTTCCAGAACTTCATCTGACACTACGGCGGGAGGGTCGTGTACCGATGATGATCCGCGCCCTCCCGGCCGCCTGCCCGCAAGGCCGAAAAAATACCACCGGCCATCTCGGCGCGACTGGCCCTACAGTCGGGAACGAACATCGGGCCGATGAGGTGGAGCAATGCATGGGCGAAATGCGCGACGAGGATTGGGAACGGCTCATTTATCAATTGCGGGCCGGTCACTGCACCCCGTTCGTGGGCGCCGGCGCCTCAGCGAGTGTTCTCCCATCGGGCGCCGAGCTCAGTGAAAGGCTCGCGGCCATGTGTGGCTACCCCGGGCCGAACGGAACCGAACTCCTGCGGGTCGCCCAGTACGCGGGCGTGAAATACGGCGATCTCCACTACGTCAAGAACCGGGTCCGCGACGTGCTGACCGAGGACACGAGAACACCCGACTTCAGCAACCCGAACGAACCACACGCCCTGCTGGCCGACTTCCCGCTGCCGGTCTACCTGACCACCAACTACGACGACTTCATCGTCCAGGCGCTCGCCACACGGACGAAGTCGGCCATGGCGGCCATCTGCCCGTGGACCGAAACCATCGCCCCCGACCCGCTGTTCGCCGAGACCGCGGGCTTCAACCCCAGCCCGGCGACCCCGCTCGTCTACCACCTGCACGGCGCGATGCGCGATCCGGCCAGCTTCGTGCTGGCCGAAGACGACTACATGGTGTTCCTGCGCAACTTCATCATCGAGCGCACCAACGGCACCAACAGGATGTTCCCCCCGTCGATCCTCGCGGCGCTGACCACCCGCCCGCTGTTGTTCGTCGGCTACAGCCTGCAGGACTCGACGTTCCGGATGTTGTTCCAGGAACTCGGCCGGTCGATCCCCGCCATCAGCAGACGCCGCCATGTGAGCATCCAGCTCGCTCCCACCTCCGGCTACACCATCGAGGACATGGAGGGCCTGCTGAACTGGTACTACGCCGAGTGGCAGATCTCGGTCTACTGGGGTGGCATCGACGAGTTCTGCAAGGAGTTACGCGAGCGGATGGGAGCCATGCCGTGACCGGCCGAGATCAGCCGACCCTCGAACCCTACGTCGGCCTGCGCGCGTTCCGGCGGCAGGACAGCGGCAAGTTCTTCGGGCGGGCCCGTGAGGCCCACGAGGTCTGCGATCTCTGGCGCTCCAACCAGATCACGGTGTTGTCCGGCCCTTCTGGCGCGGGGAAGACCTCCCTGCTCAACGCGGGCGTCATGCCCCTGCTCGACCCGTCGCAGAACGACATCCTGCCGGTGGGGCGAGTCTCGGTCACCTCCTCGTTTCCCCGGGAGGCGCTGCCCGAGCACAACCCCCATGTCTACGCGCTTCTCTCGTCGTGGTCGCCGGGGGAACATCCGTCGCGCCTCGCCAGCCTCACCCTCGAACGGTTCTTCAAGCGCCGCCCGCCCAGGCAGGACCGCTACGGCGATCCGGTGCTCCGGCTGGCCTCGATCGACCAGGCCGAAGAGCTGTTCCTGGGAAACCACCGGCGGGCGCCCTACCACGAATGGTTCCTCGACCAGCTCGTCGCCGCCCTGAGCAAGGATCCCGACCTGCGGGTGCTGATCTCGATCAGAAACGACCAGGCCGGCGCCATCCTCCGCGACGAGCGCATCATCGACGTCATGACGAAGGGGCGGTTCACCCTCGGCGCCCTGGAACCACCGGCCGCGACCCAGGCCATCGTGGGCCCGCTCACCGGTACCGGCTACTCCTTCGACGACGCGGCCGCCCAGCGGCTGATCGACGACCTGAGCGGAGACGGCACCGCGCGCGAGTCGAAGGCCATCGAACCCGTCCAGCTCCAGGTGGTCTGCACGGTCCTGTGGGACTCGCTGCCTCCGGACGTCACCCACATCACCACCGAGCACGTCATCCGGTACGCCAACGTGCGCAGGTCGCTGGAGAAGTTCGTCGACCAGACGATCGCCGAAGTCGCCCGCGACCACCTCGACGGCGACACGGCCCGCCTGCGGGCCTGGCTGCTCGACAACTTCGTCGCCGACTCCGCCAAGACCCCGGTCTACCGGGGTGAGACCATGACGGCCGGAATCCCGAACGACGTGGTCGCGGCCCTGGTCGACCACCACATCCTGACCCCGCGCCCGGGCGTCACGGGAGACGACTCCCAGTGGTACGAGCTGTCACACGAGAGCCTCGTCCGCCTCATCCGCGCGGAGGCGGGCGACGTGGTGGTCGACAGGCGAACCTCCCAGCAGCTTCTCCACACCGCTCAGCACGCCCTCCGCGAGGGCGACTTCGCCCGCGCCCGCCGCGACGCCAGAGACGCGCTCGACCGGACCGACTCCTCCCGCCTCAGGGCCGAAATCGAGTCGTTCCTCGGCGACGTCGCCTTCCAGGACGCCCGCTATGCCACGGCCATCGACCATTACCGCGAGGCCGCCGCCCTGTTCGACGTCCACGGGCGCACGGAGATCGTGGGCCGCCTGCTGGCCGCAAGCGGCCGGGCCCGTCGCGCGCTCGGCCAGACGCGCCGCGCCATTCAGGACATCAAGTCCGCCATCCAACGGGTCCCGGACGACCAGGGCGTCCGGATCGAGCTCGCCTGGACCTATTGGTACGGGGGACACGAGGACAACGCGCTCAAGACGCTCGACAGGGTGCTCGACGACGACGCCAACTCCTGGCCCGCCCTGCGCGCCCGCGCCGAGATCCTGCTTCACCTTGACCGCACCGACGAGGCCCTGCTCGACTTCGGCCGGCTCGGCACGATACGTGAGCCATGGGTCCGCGCCGCCCACGCGTACGCGCTGGCGCGGCTCGGGAACCTGGACGAAGCGCGGAATGAGATCACGGCCGTACGCGCGACCACGGCGGAACACGGGCCCGCCCTCCTTTACGCGGCTCTGGTCGAGCAGCAGGCCGGAGATCTCACAGGAGCCGCCGACCTCGCCGCCGCCGCGATGGCCGCGAAGGCGCCACCACTCCCGGCACATCTCCACCGCCTGGCCGAACGGATGGCCGATGGCCAGTGAGGCCATCCGCTGGCCCACAACCCCGACCATCGCCTCGAACCGGGGCGCGTCGAAGGTTCCGTGGACGCTGTAGTTCGCGAACCGGCTACGAACAGCCATCCCCCACGAGATCACCCTCCACAGCAGGAGCAACCCGGCCACGAACGCGAACCCCCAGGCCAGCAGGAAAGCGGCCCGGTCGACCTCGTAAACGGTCACCAGCGCACCGCCCAGCGGTGCCGCCACCGTCACCGCGGTGTGACTGAGCAGGCGCGAGACACTGGCCACCCGGGCCCGTTTGCGGCGCCTGACATAGACGCCCTCGTAACTGCGCATGGCGATGTTGGTGGCGGTGCCCCATCCGGTCAGCAGCAGGCCCAGCGAGAACGACGCCGGACTCGGATGCAGGGCGATGGCCAGCATGGCGACGGCCACGACGGCGAGCTGGACGTAGAGCACCCAGTTCTCCGGGCGGATGGTCCTGGCCAGCACCGTGCCCAGGGTCCCGCCGATGCTCCCGAACATGAGGTAGAGCCCGATGTCGGCGGCGCCGAGCTGGGTGGCGTACCCGGCGATGAAGACGACGATCAAAGCGTTGATCATCAGATTGGTCGTGCTCGTCAGGATGACCGCGACCAGCAGGAACCGATGCCGGGCCAGCTCCCGCAGACCTTCTCCGATGGACGCCCAGAGCGGCTCCCGGCGGCCGCGTACTTCAGACCGGCGCACCCGCGCCGAGGGGACGGTGAACGCCGAGACGAGAAGCAACAGCGGCGCGAGGAGGAAGGGCACGGCGTGTTGCAGGCCGTAGAGGAACCCGGCCAGCGGCCGGGCGATCAGCGAGCCCACCTGGGTGCTGCGCTCACTGGAGGCGAGAAACCGGGTCAGCCGCTCACTGCGGACCATCGGGATCAAAGCCGCTTCCGCCAGGGAGTAGGCGATCCACATCGCACCCTCGACGAAGGCGGCGACCAGGATCACCGGAAGGGACAGAAAGTCGTAGACCAGCAGACCGCCGACAAGTAGCAACATAAGTCCACGAACAACTTCGACCAACCTCATAAGGCGAGAAGGGTCGATTCTGTCTATGATCGCCCCGAAAGGCAGATAAAACAGGAATCCCGGCAGTGCGAGCATAAAACTTGCCCACCCGACCGCCATCGCGGAGCCCGAATGGTCGAGAGCAAGGAGTGGATACGTCAGCGACAACGTTCGCGCCACGACCGTTGTGCTGGTGAGACCTACCCAGAAACCCATCAGCGACTGCCGCCGATCCACCCGCGGACCACCTTTCAGCTTTCGGCCCGCGGCGGCCCAATCCTTCGTCGCAACGCTTCGATCAC
This sequence comes from Herbidospora sp. NBRC 101105, assembly GCF_030269205.1. NCBI lineage: Bacteria > Bacillati > Actinomycetota > Actinomycetes > Streptosporangiales > Streptosporangiaceae > Herbidospora > Herbidospora sp. NBRC 101105. The sequence goes on from NZ_BSSX01000004.1 coordinate 312,322, forward strand.
CAGCGACGCAAGGCAGAGACCCGGGCACCGCGGGGCTTCTCTGCCTAAAAATTTCTTACTTTAGCGTCATATTTCTAACGCTTAAAGCACGATGCCAAATAGATTGTCAGGCACAGGAAATCGACCCCAAAAACGGAGATTCGGCCTGCTCAGGGCCGTCTCGTATGGGAGGATTACCCATATTTGTCTCCTCCCAATTGGAGCGTTCCATCGAAACTTGGCAAAAATGTGACACAAGCTTCTTGCGGGAGGGAAGCCATAACCAATATCGGCCTCTCGTGCGACGAGAGGCCGAACTATCAGAGCCGCCTTGGGGAATCGAACCCCAGACCTTCTGTTTACAAGACAGATGCTCTGCCGATTGAGCTAAGGCGGCTGGAACCATGGCTAGTCTAGTACACACCTACCCTCTGCGCAGGCGACTCACCTCGTAGAGAGCGATGCCGGCCGCGACACCGGCGTTCAGCGACTCGGCGGCGGCCCCCATCGGAATACGAACCACCTGGTCACAGGCCTCCCGCACCAACCGGGAAAGCCCCTTCCCCTCGGACCCCACCACGACGACCAGCGGCTCGCCGGCAAGGGTCATGTCCCCGATGTCCGTCCGAGACTCCCCGTCCAGTCCGACGACGAAGAGCCCTTCCTCCCGATAGCCCTGCAGCGCCTGCGTGAGGTTGGCCCCCCGGGCGACAGGAAGCGTGGCGAGCGTCCCAGCGGACGTCTTCCAGGCCCCAGCGGTAACCCCAGCGGACCGCCGCCCAGGCACCAGCAGCCCATGAGCCCCGAAGGCGGCCGCAGACCGCGCGATGGCCCCGAGGTTCCGGGGATCGGTGACCCCGTCGAGAGCCACGATCAACGGCACCTCAGCGGCATCCTGGGCGAACCGCACCAGGTCGATGGGGTGCGCATACTCGTAAGCCGGAATCTGAAGCGCGACGCCCTGGTGCACCCCACCCTCGGTCAACCGGTCGAGCTTCCCCCGGTCGACCTCCAGCAGCGCGATCCCCTTGTCAGCCGCGATCTTGATCGACTCCCGGACCCGGTCGTCGTTCTCGATCCGCGCCGCGACGTAGAGCGCGGAGGCGGGCACCCCGGCCCGGAGAGCCTCGACGACGGGGTTGCGCCCCCCGATGTACTCAGGAGCGTCCTCGGACTTGCGCGCCCGCACGGGAGTCTTCCGAGGGGAGGTGCCGCCACGCTCCTCGCGCGCGATGCGCTCGGACCGGGCCTTGTCCTTGTACCAGTGCCGAGCCTCAGCGGGCGGCGTCGGTCCCCTGCCCTCAAGAGATCGCCGAACCTTGCCCCCGGTTCCCCGAGTGGCGCCCTGCCTTTTACGTCCCGCTGCCATAACTGAAAAGCCTATCCGTGAATTCAGCGGGCCAGTTCCCAGCGCGGGCCCTGCGGGGTGTCCTCGACGACGACCCCGGCCGCCGCCAGGGACTCCCGGATGGCGTCGGCGGCCGCATAGTCCTTCCGGGCGCGAGCGGCCTGCCGCTGCTCCAGGGCCACGGCCACCAGCGCGTCGACGACCTCGTGGAGCCCGGATTCGCCGGACGAGCGCCACTGCGGAGACCGGGGGTCGAGCCCCAGGACGCCGAGCATGGTCTGCGTCTCGGCGAGCAGCCGCGCCACCGCCTCCTTGTTGCCCTGGGACAGGGCCACGTTGCCCTCGCGAACCACCTCGTGGACGACCGCCAGCGCCTGCGACACGTTCAGGTCGTCGTTGAGCGCGTCGACGAAGGCCTGCGGCAGCGGCGCGGTCGCGTCGACGTCGTGGATGACCTCGGCCGCCCGCGAGACGAAGCCCTCCAGCCGCCGGTAACCGGCCGCCGACTCCTGCAGCGCCTCTTCGGAGTAGTCGATCGCCGACCCGTAGTGGGCCGAGACCAGGTAGTAGCGCAGTTCGACGGCGCGGACCTTGGTCAGCATCTCGGGGATCAGCAGCGAGTTCCCGAGGGACTTGCTCATCTTGGTCCCGCCGAGCTGCAGCATGCCGTTGTGCAGCCAGAACCGGGCGAAGCCGTCGCCGGCCGCCTGCGACTGGGCGATCTCGTTCTCGTGGTGGGGGAAGATCAGGTCGACGCCGCCGCCGTGGATGTCGAAGGTGCCGCCCAGGTATTTGGTCGCCATCGCCGAGCACTCGAGGTGCCAGCCGGGACGACCGCGGCCCCACGGGGTCGGCCAGGTCGGCTCGCCCTCCTTGGCGCCCTTCCACAACGCGAAGTCGCGCGGGTCGCGCTTGAGGGAGTCGGTGTCGGTGTCGCCGGCGGCCCGCATGTTCTCGAGCTTCTGGTTCGACAGTTTGCCGTACCTGTCGGCGTAGGAGACCACGTCGAAGTAGACGTCGCCGCCCGAGGCGTAGGCGTGGCCCTTGTCGATCAGGCGGTGCATCAGCTCGATCATCTCGGGCACGTGACCCATCGCCCGGGGCTCGACCGTGGGAGGCAGGCAGCCGAGCTGGTCGTACGCCCACGTGAAGGCCCGCTGGTTCCGCTCGGCGACCACGAACCACGGCACGCCCTCGGCGGCCGCGACCCGGATGATCTTGTCGTCGAGGTCGGTCACGTTGCGGCAGAACGTGACGTCGTACCCGGAGTGCATCAGCCAGCGGCGCAGGACGTCGAAGTTGACGCCGGAACGGATGTGACCGATGTGGGGCGGAGCCTGGACGGTCGCACCACACAGGTACATCGTGACCCGGCCGGGCTCAACCGGGGCGAATTCACGGACCGTTCGGGTGCTGGTGTCATAGAGTCTCAGGCTCACAAAGGCAAGGCTAACGCCTTCCCGGCCAGCACAGGCCGAGTTAAGAAACCGTGAGCGTCAGCCGCGCAGATACACCTTCTCCGGAGCGATCCGCACGATCACGCGCTCGTTGTCGGGGCTTCCCTCGACGAACGGTTTGCCGGTGTATTTGTGCGAAAGCTCTTGGATCAGGTCGCCGTTGGGGTCGTCGAACAGCGTCACCGGGCCGCGGACCTCGGCGTACACATAGGGATCGGCCGGGTCGACGATCAGAATCGAGACACGCGGGTCGCGTTCCATGTTGCGGTGCTTTCGGCGTCCCTTGACCGTCGAGAAGAGAATCTCGTTCCCGTCCGTGCGCACCCACACCACCGAGGCCTGGGGGCTTCCGTCGGGGTTCACGCTGGAGACGGTGGCGAAATTCGGCCCGTCGAACAAGGAACGTGCGCCGTCAGGCAAGGTCTGCTCTCCCATAGGAGCGATCATGCCATTTCGTACGTGTCATAAAACGGCCGGGGGCACCCGAGTCGCTAGGCTCGACACGCCATGGACGCGATTCCCCCCGCGACGGCAGGCCCGGCCTCCCGTCCGTCTTCCTCCGGATCCCGCCTGCTGAGCCGGGTGGCCGTGATCGTCGCGAGCCTCGCGGTGGCGGTGCTCGCCGGAGCCGCCTGCGTGCTCTCCTTCGACGACCTGCGGGCCCTCGCGCTCCAGGGCCAGGCCGACCCCGAGTTCGCCTACCTCTACCCGGCCGGCTTCGACGCCCTGCTGGTCGTGGCCCTGCTGGCGGTGCCGGTGGTCCGCCCGGGACGGCTGGTCATCCGCCTTCAGGCCGCCCTGATCCTGATCCTGCTGCTCGTCGCGGCGGCGGCGGCCGACGTCGCGACGGCGTCCGGCGTGGTCCTCGCGGTCCGCCCCGCCGCCGTGGTGGTGGCGCTGGTGCCCTGGATCATGCTGGTCGTGGCCTTGTGGTTGTTACTGCTGATCGTCCGGTACGCCCAGACGAAGAGCGCCGACCTCGACGACGACCCCGACGACGACGTGGTCCCCTTCACCCGCACCGCCCACGTGACCGTGCCCCCCGACTACACGCCGCCGACCCCCGTGAGCCCCGTGACCGAAACGGTCGCGCCCCCGGAGCTGGCGCCCCCGCTCACCCCGTCCCCGCCCCCGCGTCCGGCCCGCTGGGGCGACCTGATCCGGCCCAGCGCCGGCGACGTCCTCGTCCACCCGCTCCCCGAGCCCGACGACGAGACCGACAAGAAGTACGGCGAGGCCGCCGCCCAGGCCGCCGAGAAGCTGAGCCGCCGCGAGGAGCCCGACGAGGCCAACGTGGACACCCAGCCGATGCGCAACCTCCCGGCCGACCCCGACCCGGAGCACGGCCCCGAGGCCGCCGACCCGGAGGAGTTCGAGGCCGCCACCTGGCGCGAGCCCTACGACGACGAGGTCACCGCCCCTCCGTCCGGCCACCTCCGCAGCACCCCCACCCCGCCCAGCGACTCCTGACGAAGCCGAAAGGCCCACCGCGACTCCGAGTGGGAGCCGCGGCGGGCCTTTGAACAAGTTTCGGTGTCGGCCCCGGAAAAGGCCGGTGCCCGGCGGCCGGGTGGCCGTCGGGCATCAACCTGTACCGGCTGGTCAGACCCTGGTTCGGCCTCGCAGCGCGGCGACGGCGCCGACTCCGATGACGGCCAGGACGACCTGCATGACCAGTTCGATCCAGTCGATCCCGTCGGTCGTCGCGACACCCAGACCCTGGGCGATCGCCGTGCCGATGAGGGCGGCGACGATACCGACGACGATGGTCAGGATCCAACCGATCGGCTGACGGCCGGGCAGAACCAGTCGGCCCAGCGCACCGATGATGGCGCCGATCACGATGGCGCCGAGAATGGTCTCGATGGTCATTATTCGACCTCCCCTTGAGGGTGACAGCTTCACGCTCAAGCGGTCGAATACCCTCCATCGACAAAATATGCCTGGGGCCGGAATTTTTTAGATCCCGCTGTGCCCCGGCCGGCCCGTGGCCCCTCCGTGCCCACGCCCGCCACCTGCGGTGATGCCCCGCCCGGCGACGAAGCCGACGCCGATCACGGCCAGCACGAGCTGGAGGATGTGCTCCCACCAGTCGAACCCGCGCGTGTTGGCGAACCCGAACAGCGCCGCGATGAGCGACCCGATGAGCGCGGCGACGATGCCGACCAGGATCGTCATCCCGATGCTGATGTTCTGCCGTCCGGGCAGGACCAGACGCGCCAGCGCGCCGATGACGACACCGATGATGATGGCGCCAAGGATCGAAGCGATCATGACATTCCCCCCGACGAGGTGACATCTGCACCTCTAGGGGATGAAGTACCCAAAAAGGGACGGCGATCCACGCACCGCGCCTGGTTACGGGATCGCCGCCCCAACCGCATATGAGACGCCGCATCGCAGACCCCGGTTGCCATCCACTTTGGACCGCACCAAAGCGTTATCCCAGCCTGTGGCGGCATCAGCACCAAGAGCCCGCTGTGACAGATGAGACGCCAAAAACCGCTGCTCCGTTACGGCTCCGCCCACCCCGGCACCGCCCGCCGTCCAGACGACGGCCATCACCCGGCGCTCCTCGGCCGCTCACCCACGCACCGCGACGCCGGTTGAAAAACTGAGAGTGCAGGAGAACGCCCGAGCCATATCGCCCCGGAACCCGGATCAAGCCGCGGCGTCGACCGTGAAGCCGATCTCTAACGGCCGACGATCAGCGCGTTGGCGATCGCCGCGATGCCCTCGCCGCGGCCCGTCAGCCCGAGCCCGTCGGTCGTGGTCGCGCTGACGCTCACGTCGGCTCCCACCGCCGCGCCCAGCGCCTTCTCCGCCTCATCGCGGCGAGGCGAGAGCTTGGGCCGGTTGCCGATGATCTGCACCGCCACGTTGCCGATCTCGTACCCGGCCTCGCGCACCAGCCGGGCCGTCTCCGTCAGCAACGTCACACCCGACGCCCCCGACCAGCGGGGATCGGACGTGCCGAAGACCTTTCCCAGGTCCCCGAGCCCGGCGGCCGACAACAACGCGTCACAACACGCGTGGGCCGCCGCGTCGCCGTCGGAGTGGCCGGCCAGCCCGGTCTCCCCCGGCCAGAACAGCCCCGCCAGGTGAAGGTCACGCCCAGAAGCGAAAGGGTGGACGTCGACACCGACGCCCACCCTGGGAAGTTTTGCGCTCAGGAGTTCAGCACCTCGTCGAGCAGGGCTTCCGCTTTGTCCTCGTTGGTCTTCTCCGCCAGGGCGAGTTCGCTGACCAGGATCTGCCGAGCCTTCGCGAGCATCCGCTTCTCACCTGCGGAGAGTCCACGCTCGCGGTCGCGGCGCCAGAGGTCCCGAACCACTTCGGCCACCTTGTTGACGTCACCGGACGCGAGCTTCTCAAGGTTCGCCTTGTAACGGCGCGACCAGTTGGTGGGCTCTTCCGTGTGAGGCATGCGCAGGACGTCGAAGACCCTCTCAAGGCCCTCCTGCCCGACCACATCGCGCACGCCGACGAGCTCCGCGTTCTCCGCAGGCACCTGGACGGTGAGGTCGCCCTTGTCGACCTTCAGTACCAGGTAGGTCTTTTCCTCACCCTTAATCGTCCGAGTGGTGATGGCTTCGATCCGAGCAGCCCCGTGATGGGGGTAGACGACCGTGTCGCCGACCTGGAAAGTCATGTGACAAGTACCCCTTCCGCTGTACTCCAGGGTACCACGCGCCAACACTCTCCCGGAACAGTGAAATCACCATAACTGCAGGTCAAAGCCTCATTTTGGGACTTGACAAGAGCTCTACTGTGTGAATCGAGCCGTCCGACAGGCGGGATGACCTGCGCCTCGAGTGTTCCCGGGGCGGTTATCGGACGGGCCTGCCACGCCGATATGGTGATCCCCGCATACGATCGCGCGCGTTAGCAAGGAGATTCTCGACCGTGACCACGACCAGCCGCAGGGTGATCGCCATCGCCGCGTTTCTGGCCGCCGCCCCCGCGCTGGCCGCGTGTGGCGCCGGGACCGACGCGAACACCAACAAGCCCTACGCGCCGACCGAGTCGCAGGTTCTCATCCGCGACGGGCAGTACGGCGTGAACGGCATGAAGGTCAGCCAGGCCTACATGCTCGGCCCCGACCCGGGTGGTCAGATCCCCGCCGGCGGCACCGTCCCGCTCTACCTGTCGCTCACCAACGACGGCACCGCGCCCGACGTCCTGACCGGCGTCACCCCCGACCCCAACGCCGCCACGGCGGCCCAGGGCGGCGGCGTGCAGCTCCCCGTGGGCACCCTCGTCCACACGGGCACCGGCTCGAACCCGCAGATCCAGATCCAGGGCGTGAAGTCGGTCCTGCGCGGCGGCGAGAGCATCCCGCTGACCCTCAAGTTCCAGAACGCGGGCGAGGTCACCATGGTCGTCCCGGTCATCACCCGCAACCGCGAATACGCGACCCTCCCGCCGGTCCCGGGCGCCGTCCCGGCCCCGCCCAAGCCGTCCCCCACGGCCACCGCCACCGGCGAGTCCTCCGGCCACTGACCCCGCCACCGACCGGCCGTCCCCACACGGCCGGTCGGTCCCGCGTCGCGGCCGTTCGGGGTCGTCCGACCGCGATCTTGCTCCGTTACGGCTCCGCCCACCCCGGCACCGCGGAACGCCCGATCACCCAGCGCTCCTCGGCCGCTCAGGCCAAGCCCCGTAACGGACGCTCCACAGGCCCGGTCCCTCGACCACGCCAATTCAGCGGTCTACACGGCAACGCGCACGGGTCAGCCCATCCGGCGCTCCGCGCCGGAAATTTCAGGATTCGCTCCGTAGGCACACGACACGTTGCGGCGGTCGGCTCAGCGGCCGGGAAGCACCGGTTGATCGGCCGCCAGCGGGGAGGTGGGCGGGGTCAGGGTAGGCGGAGCCGTAACGGAGCAGGAACTTCAGAACAGACGCATGGCCGACCCGCGCGTCTTCGCACGGGCCGGCGGAGCCGAGCCGGTCTCAGTCTTCGATCACCGGGTCGAACTTGTAGCCCAGTCCCCGGACCGTCAGGATGCAGCGCGGGTTGGCCGGGTCGGACTCGACCTTGGCCCGCAGGCGCTTCACGTGGACGTCGAGGGTCTTGGTGTCGCCCACGTAGTCGGCGCCCCAGACGCGGTCGATGAGCTGGCCGCGGGTGAGGACCCGGCCGGCGTTGCGGAGCAGGACCTCCAGGAGTTCGAACTCCTTCAGCGGGAGCTGCACCTGGCGGCCGCGGACGGCGACGATGTGGCGGTCGACGTCCATGCGGACCGGGCCGGCCGCGAGAACCGCCGACTCGACCTCCTCGACGTCGCCCTGGCGGCGGAGCACCGCGCGGATGCGGGCGACCAGCTCGCGGGAGCTGAAGGGCTTGGTGACGTAGTCGTCGGCGCCGAGTTCCAGGCCGACGACCTTGTCGATCTCGCTGTCCTTGGCGGTGAGCATGATCACGGGGACCTTGGACCGCTGGCGGAGGGAACGGCAGACCTCGGTGCCCGGCAGGCCCGGGAGCATCAGGTCGAGCAGCACGAGGTCGGCGCCGTTGCGGTCGAAGGTCTCCAGCGCCTCGGGGCCGGTGGCCGCGACCGCGACCTCGAAGCCCTCTTTGCGCAGCATGTAGGAAAGGGCGTCGGAGAACGACTCCTCGTCTTCCACGACGAGTACCCGGGTCATGTGGCCGCCTCCAGGGGAGTTGACGTTGTGCGGGGTGTGGCGACCGCGACCCCGCCGAACGCGGGGAGGCGGAGAGTGAAGGTCGAGCCGGAGCCTTCCTTGCTCCAGACCGACACCTCGCCGCCGTGGGCGACGGCGACGTGTTTGACGATGGCCAGGCCGAGGCCGGTCCCGCCGGTCGAGCGCGAACGGGCCGCGTCGACCCGGAAGAAGCGCTCGAAGATGCGTTCCTGGGCGCTCTCGGGGATGCCGATGCCCTGGTCGCTGATGCTGATCTCGACCGAGTCGCCGGCCGGGCGGGCGCTGACCACGACCCGGGTGTGCTCGGGGCTGTAGGCGACCGCGTTGTCGATCAGATTGCGCAGGGCGGTGACGAGCAGTTCGTCGTCGCCCCAGATGTTGAGGCCGCCGGTGCCGCCGGCGACCAGCGTGATGTCCTTCGACGCGGCCTTGGTGCTGCACCGGTCGATGGCCTCGTGGACCGCCTCGTCGACCTGGACCGGCTCCGGCGTCGGGATCTCCTCGGCGCCCTGGATGCGGGACAGGGTGATCAGGTCCTGGATGAGATAGGTGAGGCGGGCCGCCTCGTGCTGCATGCGGCCGGCGAATCGGGTGACCGCCTCGGGGTCGTCGGCGGCGTCCTGGATCGTCTCGGCGAGCAGGCTGAGCGCGCCGACCGGGGTTTTGAGCTCGTGGCTGACGTTGGCGACGAAGTCGCGGCGGACCGCCTCGACGCGGAGCCGGTCGGTCTGGTCTTCGGCCAGGACCAGCACCTGGCCGGTGGAGCCGAGCGGGGCGACGCGGACCGCGAAGGAGGTCGACTCCTGGCCGAACTTGCGGCCGGACGTCTCGATCTCGCCCTCGCGGATCTCGCCGTCGCGGCGGACCTTGCGGGCCAGCGCGAGCAGCTCGGCCGAGATGAGGGTGTCGCCGCGGACCAGGCCGTAGGCGCGGGCCGCCGAGCTGGCCCGCAGGACCCGGTCCTCCCTGTCGAGTACGACCGCCGAGGACGGCAGCACCGCCAGCAGCGAGGCCACCCCCGGAGACAGGGTCTCCTCGGGCGGGGAATCGGGCACCGAAGCGGGTTCGGACTGCCGCCGGATCGCCAGCATGACGAGGGTGCCCACCAGGAACCCACCCATCGCGGCAAGACTCGCCAGCAACTCATTCACGCTTCGATGCTAGGTGGGAATGCCCCTGTTCCTTACGGCCGGATGCCGACTGACCATGGCCTTTCCCGAAGAGTTCACTTTCCGGTCGGAGATCGTTCACGAAGCGCGGATTACCGTGACGGGCATGCGCGACGCCTATCATGACGAGCTGGACAACCTCACCGTACGTCTGGTCGAGATGACCCGACTGGTTCGCTCGGCCATGTCCCGGGCCACCACGGCCCTGCTTGACGCCGATCTTCACCTCTCCGAGAGTGTGATCTCTCAGGACGAGGAGGTCAACCGGCTGTACGCCGAGGTGGAGACCTCCATTTACGAGCTGATGGCCACCCAGCAGCCCGTCGCGGTCGACCTCCGCACGGTCATCACCGCGCTGCGCATGGCCGCCGACCTGGAGCGCATGGGCGACCTGGCCGAGCACATCGCCAAGATCGCGCGGATGCGTCACCCCGAGTCGGCCATCCCGGCCGAGCTCCGCGACACCATCGTCGAGATGGACCAGGTGGCCGAACGTCTGATCACCAAGACCGGCACCTGCATCGCGACCCGCGACGTCGAGCTGTCCAAGGAACTGGAGGCCGACGACGACGCGATGGACATGCTGCACCGCCGCCTGTTCCGCGTCCTGCTGTCGCCGAAGTGGGACCACGGCATCGAGGCCGCGATCGACATCACCCTGGCGGGCCGCTACTACGAGCGCTACGCCGACCACGCCGTCCGCGTCGCCCGCGACGTGGTCTACCTGGTCACCGGCTCCCGCGACGGCGAGGAGTAAACCAAGAGCGAGAGCCCCGGCCCTCGGGGGGCCGGGGCTCTGTGTTTGTTTTGCGCGGGCTCCGCCCGCGCGGCGCGGTGTTTGACTGCGCGGGCTCCGCCCGCGCGGCCCGAGCGCTTTGAGCCGGCGTCTTCCCTCGTCGCTCCGGGTCGCTTCGCTCCCCTGCGCTCCTCAGTCCAGACGCCGGCGCGCTCGGGCACCTCATGAGCAGACGTCGCTAAAACTCATGAGCAGACGTGGTTGGGACTCATGAGTGGGCCCGGAGACTATTTGCCCTGGTTCGCTACTGCTTCGATGGCCGCAGCTGCGGCCTCGGGGTCGAGGTAGCCCGAGCTGACGGGCTTGTAGTCGGCGTCGAGTTCGTAGCGCAGGGGGATGCCGGTGGGGATGTTCAGGCCGGCGATGTCGGCGTCGCTGATGCCGTCGAGGTGCTTGACCAGGGCGCGCAGGGAGTTGCCGTGGGCGACCACCAGGACGGTCTTGCCGGCGGCGAGCTGCGGGACGATCGAGTCGTACCAGTAGGGCAGCATGCGGTCGACGACGTCTTTCAGGCACTCGGTCTTGGGCCGGAGTTCCTTCGGCAGGCCCGCGTAGCGGACGTCGGCGAACTGGGAGAACTCGTCGTCGTCGGCGATGGGGGGCGGCGGGGTGTCGTAAGAACGGCGCCAGAGCATGAACTGCTCGTCGCCGAACTCGGCGCGGGTCTGCGCCTTGTCCTTGCCCTGGAGGGCGCCGTAGTGGCGCTCGTTGAGGCGCCACGACCGCTCGACGGGGAGCCAGAGCAGGTCGGCCGCCTCCAGCGCGAGGTTGGCGGTCCGGATCGCGCGGGTGAGCAGGGACGTGTGGACCACGTCGGGGCGTACGCCCGCCTCAAGCAGCAGCCGGCCGCCGCGCGCGGCCTCCTCCTCACCGGCAGCCGAGAGGTTGACGTCGACCCAGCCCGTGAACAGGCCCTTGACGTTCCATTCGCTCTCGCCGTGCCGGAGCAGTACCAAAGTCGCCATGACCGGCATCTTAGTGGTGGACGGTTAACGCTCCGGGTCGGCGAAACGGGCGAAAGCCTGCAAATTGGCAGTCGACTCGCCCCGTTCGAGCCGCCACTCCCATTCGCGCCTGATCGAGCTCGCGAAGCCGATCTCCAGGGCCGGATCGAACAACTCGTCGGCGTAGGTGAGCACGCAGCCCAGCAGCCGGTCGACCTCGGCCTCGGTGACGCCCTCATGGGGGATCCGGCCGACAAGGTGGACGTCGCCCCGGTGGTCGAGGGCGAAGTGCACGCCGTACATCGAGCCGTTCTTGGACAGCAGCCAGCGGTAGAACTCCTGGTGGTTCTCGTCGGGGCCGCGGCAGAAGAAGGCCTCGATGTTGAGGGCCTGGTCGTCGACGACCAGCCAGGTCATCGTCTGGAGCTTGTGGGTGCCGGGGAGCTTCACCAGGTAGGAGCCGCTGCGGGGGCTCTCGTAGGTCAGGCCCATCGAGTTCAGGGCCGCCTCGATCACGGCGGAGACGGTCATCGGGCGGCCGCCACGGGCAGGAGCTGGCTCATCGCTCCGGTATACACCTCCACGAGCCGCGCCGCCGTGGCCTGCCAGCCGAACGCCGCGGCGTGGCGGATCGCGCCCTCGGCGAGGAAGTCCCGCCAGGCGGGCCGGTCGAGCAGGCCGGCCAGGGCGGTCGCCCACTCGGCGGGGTCGTGACTGTTCATCAGCAGGCCCGAGACGCCGTCCTTCACGGCCGTGCGCAGCCCGCCCACCGACGCGGCCACGACCGGGGTGCCGCACGCCTGCGACTCCAGGGCGACGAGGCCGAACGACTCGTTGTGGGAGGGCACGACCGTGACGTCGGCGGCCCGGTACCAGTCGGCCAGCTCGGGCTGCGGGCACGGCGGCGCGAGGTGCACCAGGTCGGTGATGCCCAGTTCGGCGGCCACATCGGTCAGGAGGGACGGCCGGGCGAGCCCGTTGCCGCTCGGCCCGCCGACGCAGGCCACCACGAGGCGGTCCCTTAACGCGGGGTCGTCGGCGATCATCTTGGCGGCGGCCCGGAGCAGCACGTCGGGGGCCTTCAGCGGCTGGATGCGGCCGACGAACAGCAACACGTGGGCGTCCTGCGGCAGGCCCAGCCGGTGGCGGGCGGCGCCCTTGGACGCGGGCTGGAACACCTGGAGGTTCACCCCGGGGTTCACCACGCTCACGCGGGCGGGCGGGGCGGCGTACAGGGAGATGAGCTCTTCGGCCTCGGCGGCGGTGTTGGCGACCAGCCGGTCGGCCACGTCGACGACCTGTTCCTCGCCGAAGACGCGGGCCGGGGGTTCGGGGCAGTCGCCCTCGGCCAGGAGCAGGTTCTTGACCTTGGCCATGGTGTGCATGGTGTGCACGAGCGGCACGCCCCAGCGCTCCTTGGCCAGCCAGCCGACCTGGCCCGACAACCAGTAGTGGGAGTGGATGAGGTCGTAGCGGCCGGGCTCGTAGATCGCCTCGGTGCGCAGCACGCCCGACAGGAACGCGCACATCTGGCCCGGCAGGTCGGAGCGGTAGAGCTCCTCGTAGGGGCCGGCGGTGACGTGGCGGACCGAGACTCCCGGCGCGAGTTGCACGATCGGGGGCAGGTCGCGCGACGTCTGCCTGGTGAAGATCTCGACCTCGACGCCGAGGTCGGCCAGCCGTTTGGCCGTCTCCACGATGTAGACGTTCATGCCGCCCGCGTCGCCGGTACCCGGCTGGTCGAGCGGTGACGTGTGCATGCTGATCGTCGCGACCCGGTTCACCCGTCGCACCCGCAACCACCTCCAAACAACGACTAACCATGACACTCAGCCCAAGATTCCCGCTCTCACTAGGATTGCGACCATGACGAAAACAGCCGTGGTCACGGGGGCCAGCAGCGGAATCGGCGCCGCGACGGCCCGCAGGCTGGCGAAAGAGGGATTCCAGGTGGTGGCGGCGGCCCGCCGCCGCGACCGGCTCGACGACCTGGCCGCCGAGCACCCGGGAATCGTCCCGATGACCCTCGACGTCACCTCCCAGGAGTCCGTCGACGCCTTCAACGCGGCCGTGCCGACGGTCGACGTGCTGGTCAACAACGCGGGCGGCGCGGTCGGCCTCGAACCGGTCGCCTACGGCCTGCTCGACGACTGGCGCCAGATGTACGAGGTCAACGTGCTGGGCACCCTCCGGATGACCCAGGCGCTGCTGCCGAAGCTGGTCTCCAGCGGCGACGGCGTGCTGGTCATGCTGACCTCGGTCGCCGGGCTGGTCTCCTACGAGGGCGGCGGCGGCTACTGCGCGGCCAAGCACGGCCAGACCTCCATGACCGAGACGCTGCGCCTGGAACTCGTCGGCGAGCCGGTCAGGATAATCGAGATCGCGCCCGGCATGGTGGAGACCGAGGAGTTCTCGCTCAACCGCTTCCGCGGCGACGCCGAGAAGGCCGCGAAGGTGTACGAAGGCGTGCCCGACCCCCTGACCGCCGACGACGTGGCCGACGTGATCGCGTTCGCGGTGACCCGTCCGGCCCACGTCAACATCGACCGCCTGGTGATCCGCCCCCGGGCGCAGGCCGCCCAGCACAAGGTCCACCGCGTGTGAGACCGGTCGGGGCGATCACCCGCGGCACCACCGGGCACAACCGGCTCCGGAGGGCCGACCGGTGGCTGGCCGCCGTCCACGAGGGGCTGCTGCGGTCGGCCGCCGACCCGCTGGTGGTCGACCTCGGGTACGGCGCCTCCCCCGTCACCACGCTGGAACTGTTCGCCCGGCTCCGGCGGGTCCGGCGCGACCTGGAGGTCGTGGGGGTCGAGATCGACCCCGAGCGGGTGGCGGCGGCGTCGGCGTACCGGAAGCCCGGTCTGGACTTCCGCCGGGGCGGCTTCGAGATCCCCGGCCGGCCGCCGCTGGTGATCCGGGCCTTCAACGTGCTGCGGCAGTATCCCGAGGCCGAGGCCTGGCGGCACTGGGAGCTGATGGCCTCGCGGCTCCAGCCCGGCGGGGTGATCGTCGAGGGCACCTGCTCGGAGATCGGGCACCGGGCCGTCTGGGTGGGCCTCGACCGGACCGGCCCGCGCACGCTCACCTTCGCGGCCCGGTTCGGCGGCGTCGACCGGCCCTCCGACCTGGCCGAACGGCTGCCGAAGACGCTGATCCACCGGAACGTGCCCGGGGAGAGGGTGCACGCCTTCCTCACCGACTGGGACCGCGCCTGGGCGATGTCGGCCCCTTTCGGGGCGTACGGGGCACGGCAGCGCTGGATCCAGTCGATCGGGCGGCTCAGGGAAACCTGGCCCCTCTACACCTCCGCCCCCTACGGGGGAACGGCCCGATGGCGACTCGGTGAGCTGTCCCTTCCCTGGTCGGCGCTTGTAAGCTGAGGTGTACCCCACCCTCCTCTACGAGACGTAGTACTACGCCGGGTAGGCTGAATGTCGTGAAGGGTCTTGGCGAGCTTGAGCGCAGCATCATGGACGTTCTGTGGGCGGAGGGTGGTCCGTTGACCGCCCGTGAGGTGGGGCGGCTGATCGCCGATCGCGATCTGGCGCCGACGACCGTCATGACCGTGCTCGACCGGCTCACCCGGAAGGGCTTCCTGACGCGGGTCCGCGACGGCCGTGCGTGGCGCTACGAACCGGCCGCGAGCCGTGACGCCTACATCGCCGAGCTGATGCTGGAGGCCCTCGACATGACGGGAGACCGTTCCGCCGCGCTGACCAGGTTCGCGCAGGCCGTGTCCGGCACCGAGGCCGACGTGCTCCGAAAAGCTCTCACGGAGCTGGAGGAGGAGTGATCGCGGCCGTCGCGCTCGCCGCGCTCGCCGCCGTCTGCGCGGTGTCCGCGTGGCGGATGACGTCCGTCCGCTGGACCTGGCGTGCCCCCCGGGCCGCCATCGCCCTGTGGCAGGCCCTCGGCCTGACGTGGGGGCTGGCCTCCGTCGGCGCGCTCCTGGCCTACGCCCTCGAACCGTGGGGGCGCGGGGTGATCCACGGGCTGGTCTATCTGGTCACCCACTGGCGGGAGCCCTCCGGGCTCCAGCGGGTGGGCGCGCTGGCCGCCGGGCTGGCGCTGCTGACCGTGCTGATGGCCGTGGTCGTGGTGGCCATGGCGCAGACCCTTCAGGCCCGCCGCCGCCACCGCCTGCTGCTGTCGCTGGTGGCGCGCGACGAACCGGCCGTTCCGGGTGTACGGGTGGTCGACCACCCCGGGGCCGCGGCCTACTGCGTGCCGGGGCTGAAGTCGCAGGTGGTGATCAGCGAGGGCACCCTGAGCCTGCTCTCCCGCGACGAACTGGCCGCCGTGCTCGCCCACGAAGACGCCCACGCGCGCGAGCGCCACGACCTGGTGCTGCTGCCGTTCGCCGCGCTGCGCTGGGTGCTGCCCTGGTCGAAGGTGGTGCGCGACGCCAACGCGTCGGTCGCGCTGCTGGTCGAGATGGCCGCCGACGACCACGCCCGGCTGCGGGTGCCGCCGAAGCGGCTGGCCACGGCGCTGCTGCGGTTCGGCACGGCCGGCGCGTTCGCCACGCCCCACGGCGCGCTCGGCATGGGCGCCGAGAACGTGATGGCGCGGGTGAACCGGCTGGTCCAGCCCGGTCCGGCCATGCGCAAGCGGTACCGCTACGGCATCGTGGCCGGGGCTGCCCTGCTTACGACCACAGCGCCCCTTTTGTGGTTCTTGCCCCAGTGAGTTAGCTATCGTTAACCAGTGCGTTTGCAAATGCATACACGCTCTGGTTAGCTGGGAGACATGGAACTCCCGAAGGTCGGCTCGATCGGTGAATACATCCGCGAGCAGCGCACGCAGGCGAAGATCTCGCTGCGTCAGCTCGCGGCCCAGGCCGGGGTGTCCTTTCCTTACCTCAGCCAGGTCGAGCGGGGAGTGCGCAAGCCGAGTGCCGAGATCCTCAACCAGATCGCCAAGGGTCTGCGGATCTCGTCCCAGGCGCTCTATGTGCAGGCCGGTCTGATCGACGAGCGCGAGCCCGACAGCGACGTCCTGGCCGCCATCAGGGCCGACGTCACGATCACCGGACGGCAGCGCCAGGTTCTGGTCGACATATACGAGTCGTTCCGCAAGGAGAACAAGGCCGCGGAGAAGGAAGGGGCCCAGCCGACGCAACCGGCCGAGCCCCTCGATGCGGCCTCACTTAACGGTCACGCCACGTCAGAAGGGTACAACCTGCCATGACCCTCGCCACCGAGGTCAAGAAGATCACAGAGTCCAAGCCGTTCTACGCCCTGACCGGGGCCGGCGACTACGCGGTGGAGAAGCTGCGCGAGATCCCCGACCGCGTCATCAACCTCCAGGCCCGCCGCGAGGAGGCCTTCGCCTACGCCGGCCGGGTGCAGGGCAAGGCCGAAGACTACGCCAACAGCGTCGCCGAGCGGCTGAACGCCATCTACGAGGAGATGGCGAACCGCGGCCGCAAGGTCGTCAGCCAGGCCAGCGGCGAGGCCGCACTGGAGCTCACCGAGGTCTCCGAGGCGGCCGAGCCCGCCGTCGCCGCCAAGGCGACCACCCCGGCGAAGCGCCCGGCCGCCCGCCGGACCAACGCCACGAAGGCGTCGTAGCGGAACCGTTCGCGGCCCCGGTGGGACATCCCCCACCGGGGCCGCGGCTTTCTCGCCCTGCACACCACGGAAACCAGACACTAGGCTGGTGGACATTCCGACCTTGACCCCGCGGGAGTGAAGCGATGCTCTACGGCGTACTGGACCTCATCTTCCTGGGCCTCGCCATCGCGGCGTTCGGGATGTCGGTGTGGGCCCTGATCCACGCGATCCGCACCCCCGCCCGCGCCTTCCAGGCCGCCGGCAAGCTCAACAAGAACCTGTGGATGCTCTTCACCGGCCTGGCCACGATCTTCACGCTCGCCTCCGCCGCCGGATACATGGGCGGCGGGCTGAACATGCTGAACATCTTCACCATCGCCTCGGTGATCGCCTCCGGCATCTACCTGGCCGACGTGAAGCCGGCCGTCAGCGAGTACAAGGGCGGCGGTGGCGGCAACCAGGGCCCCTACGGCCCCTGGTGATCCCCTGGCGTGATCAGAGCCAGTCCCGCTTCTTGAACTGCGTGTAGAGGACGACGGCGGCGACCACCCAGAGCCCCGTCGACGTCCAGAACCCCCACGGCTGGCCCGAACCCGGATAGGGCACGTTCTGGCCGTAGAAGCCGGTGATCATGGTGGGCACGGCGATGATCGCGGCCCAGCTCGTCACCCGCTTCATGATCAGGTTCATCTTGTTGTTGGCCATGGTCATGTGCGCCTCGCGGATGTTGCCCACCAAGTCGCGCAGCGAGTCGGTCCATTCGGCGGCGCGCACGGCGTGGTCGTAGACGTCCTGGAAGTAGGGGGCCAGGGAGCTGTCGCGGATCACGTCGTTGCGGCGGAACAGGGTGTTGACCACCTCGCGCATCGGGGCGACCACCCTACGCAGGTTGACCAGGCTCTTCCGCAGCTCGAAGGTCCGGCGCTGCTCGCCGGGGCCCGGCAGGGTCTCCTGGAACAGGCCCTCCTCCAGCTTCTCGATCTCGTCGTCCATGGCCTGCACGACCTCGAAGTGGCTGTCGACGACGTAGTCGAGCAGGCCGTGCAGCAGGAAGGCCACCCCGTGTTCGGCGAGGGCGCCGCCGGAGTCCCAGCGGCGCTGCACCTGGTCGATCGAGAAGGCCTCGCTGGTGCGCACGGTCACCAGGGCCCGTTCGGTGACGAACGCCGACGCCTCGACCGACTCCAGGCGGCCGGTGTCCTGGTCGAAGTGGGTGGCGTAGACGTTCAGGAACATGTGGGTGTCGTAGACGTCGAGCTTGGGGCGCTGGTTCGCGTGGAGGGCGTCTTCGACGGCCAGCGGGTGGAGGCCCAGCTCCTCGCTGATCGCGTCGAGGTCGGCGCGCGTCGGGGTGCACAGGTCGAACCAGACCATCACGTCGGGCTCGCCCAGGTGGTCGGAGACGTCGGCGATCGGGAAACCCTCGGATTCGAGTTTCCCCTTGCGGTAGAGCCGGGTGCGCGCCACCGGGTCAGCGTACTCCGATGGCACTATCGTGACGGGTCATGACATCTCTGGCACGCCCGTTAGGGCTGGCCCTCTTATTGATCGTCCTGTTCGCCGCGCCGGCCCGTGCCGCCGGGACGAGCGAGGTGACCATGCAGTTGCGGCCCGACGGGGTGCTGCACGTGGTCGAGCGGGCCGACGGGCCGCTGAGCCGTACGGTGACCACCCGGACCCGCCACGACGACGGCTTCGACCGGATCTACCGCATCACCAACGTCAAGGGCGCGACCCTCGACGGCGAGACGCTGACCGTACCGGCCGCCGGGACCGTCGAGTACGACGTCACCGGCGCGGTCACCCCGCTGCCCGACGGCACCGAGGAACTGCGCTGGTTCCCGGCCGGCGGGCCGCTCGACGCCGTGACGGTGTCGGTCCGCGGCCCCGGCCAGATCCAGAGCCTGGCCTGCTTCGCCGGACCGGCCGCCTCGGCGCTCGGCTGCACCGCCGCGAGCATGGACGAGTCGGCCGAGAACGCCGCCTTCGAGCAGACCGGCCTCGCCGAGGGCGAGCAGCTCACGGTCGTGGTCGCCTACCCCGCCGGGTCGACCGGCGCGCAGCCGATCCTGGAGCGCCGCTTCGACCTGGCCACCGCCTTCACCGTCGACGTGTGGACCGGCGGCTCGCTGGTCGCCCTGCTGCTCCTGCTGCTCGGCGGCCTCTACGGCCTCTACCGCTCACGCGGCCGCGACGCCCGGGTGGTCGAGTCGGAGTCGGGCATGTACGCCCCCCTCGAAGACGGCCGCTTCGCCCCGCCCGACGGGGTGCGGCCCGGCCAGATCGGCACCCTCATCGACGAACAGGCCGACGTGATCGACGTGACGGCCACCATCGTGGACCTGGCGGTACGCGGCTACCTGCGCATCGACGAGCAACCGCGCGGCCCCTACGACGCCCCCGACTGGCTCCTGGTGAAGCTGCCCAAGGCCCCCGTGCAGGCCCTGCTCCCCTACGAACGCGCCCTGTACGACGCCATGTTCGACCTGCGCGACGACATCCTGCTCTCCCAGCTCCACGGCGGCTTCTCGGCCGGCCTGGCCCGGGTGCGCGACGCCCTCTACCGCGACGTCGTCAAGCAGGGCTGGTTCGCCCGGCGGCCCGACTCGGTGCGGTCGCGCTGGACCGTCCTGGGCGTCCTGCTGACCCTGGTGGGCCTGGCCGGCACGGTCGTGCTGGCCTGGCAGACCACCTACGGCCTGGTCGGCCTGGCGGTGATCATCGCCGGGGCGGCCCTGACGGTCGGCGGCCAGTACATGCCGGCCAAGACCGCCAAGGGCGCCGCCGCGCTCGCCCACACGCTGGGCTTCCGCCAGTTCCTCATCTCGGGCGACGTGAACGGGCTGCCGGAGGGCCAGCGGGTCGAGTTGTTCTCCCGCTATCTGCCGTACGCGGTGATCTTCGACAGCGTCGACCGGTGGGCCCGTGTCGTGTCGACGATCACGACCGAGGGCGACAACCTGTACTGGTACCACGGGCCCGCCGAGTGGGACCTGTCGAAGTTCGCCGACTCGATGCGCACGTTCGTGATGACCACGTCGGGCGCGATCTCGGCGGCCCGCCAGTTCAGGTCGTTCTGACCCGGAGCTCGCCCACGGGCCGCCCGCCGCCCTTGATCGGCGGCACCAGGTCGCCGGGCACGTCCTCGCCCAGCGCCCTCAGGACATGGGCGGTGACCGCGACCCTGGCCCGCTGGCCGCCGTCGACGATCTTCACGGCGGCGGCCCGCCCGTCGGCCAGCGCGAACGCGTCGAACGCCTCGGCGCCCGCCTTCAGCATCAACCCCGGCACGCTCCGCATCAGCACCGCCTCGGGCCGCGTCGTGCCGCTGGTGTATTCGGGGTGGGCCCGCATCGCGTCGGCGATCCGGCGCTCCTTCGAGCCCTCGGGGGCGGTGACGATCCGCCGGAAGGCCCGCACGACCCCGACCATCGACACGTAGAACAGCGGCGCGCCGCAGCCGTCGACGCCGGTGGCGGCGATGCGCTCGGAGGTGAGCTCCTCGACGGTGGTCCGGATCGACTTCTGCAGCGGGTGGGTGGGGTCGAGGTAGCCCTCGGTCGGCCAGTCGTTGACCGCGCACGTCGCGAGCATCGCCGAGTGCTTGCCGGAGCAGTTCATGTAGACGCGGCCGAAGTCGAGGGAGGATCGGTCGTCGGGATAGTCCTCGGGGCACCGCAGGGCGCTCTCGTCGACCCCCGCCCGAGCGAGGATGCGGCGGGCCCCCTCGACGTGGATCGGCTCCCCCGCGTGGCTCCCGCAGGCCAGCGCCAGCAACTCGCCGTCGAGGTCGAGCCCGGCGTGCAGCATGCCGGCCGCCTGCAGCGGCTTCATCGACGACCGGGGCGAGGCGGGGGCCTGCACGTCGCCATGGACCAGGACGGGGGAACCCTCGGCGTCGACGGCGACGACCCGGGCGCGGTGGACCGACTCCACGAACCCGGAGCGAACCACCTCGACCAGCAATTCGGACATGCCGTCGACTGTAGGGCATGGCAGAATCCCGCCATGCGCGCGGTGGTCCAACGAGTGAGCCAGGCATCGGTGACGGTCGACGGGACGGTGGTCGGCGCGATCGACGAGCCCGGCCTGATGGTCCTGGTGGGGGTGACCCACACCGACGGCCCGGCCGAGGCGGCGAAACTGGCGGCGAAGTTGTGGGGCCTGCGCATCCTCGACGGCGAGAAGTCCTGCTCCGACATCGGGGCGCCCCTGCTGGTGATCAGCCAGTTCACGCTCTATGCCGACACGAAGAAGGGCCGTCGCCCCACGTGGCAGGCCGCGGCCCCGGGCCCGGTGGCCGAACCGCTGGTGATCGCGGTCCAGGAGGAACTCCGCAGGCTCGGCGCGCGGGTCGAAACCGGCCGCTTCGGCGCCGACATGAAGGTCGCCCTGATCAACGACGGCCCGATCACGCTGGTCATCGACGTCTGACCGGTCAGGCCCGCCAGATCCCGATGCCGAGTGCGGCCAGTTCGGCGGTCGCGCCGCGCGGATCGGTGATCGCTTGTTCGGCCACCCTGGTCAAGTCGAGGGGGCTGCCGTCAGCGGCGACCAGTTCGGCCGGTGCGCTCCACGAATGCCGGAAGGTGGCCTGGCCCGCGCGGACGGCGGCCAGGTTCATCAGCACCTCCAGCGGGGTCAGGATCAGTTCCGGCAGGTCCTCGGTCGCGGCCTCCGGGAACAGCGGCCGCGCGACCTCGTCGAGGCGGCCGTCTTCCAGCATTTGCAGCACCTGGGGCAGCCCCGGCCCGGTGAGCCCGATGGTGTGGAGAATGCCGTCGGTCTCGCGCTGGAGTTGCGCGGTGGTGGCCGCATGGGTGAACTCGGGCCAGGCGAGCACCATGTCGTCTTCGACCTCCCGTCCGAGGGCGTGCAACGCCGCCCGGGTGGCCTCCAGTTCGACGGCCCGCAACGCCGCCTGGGCGGCGGCCAGGTCGAGGATCAGCGACGTGGCGGGCCGTCCGTCCGACACGGCGAAGGACTCGGGAAAGCGCGCGGCGCGGGTGGCCGACGACGGAAACGGGTCCCACCGTGACGGGTTGGCCGGGAGCGGCTTGGCCCGCAGGGCGTCGAGCTCGTCCTTGCGCGCGGCCACGAATTCGGCGAAGCCGCCGTACAAGTCATCGGGCAGGTGCCCCGCCTCAGAGCCCGGCAGCAGGTGGAAATCGTGGAAGAAGTTCCACGCTTCAATGACCGCCCAGATCTCGTGCATCGCGCCGACCGCGTCGGCCGACCCGGCCACCCGCACGGCGACGGCGTCGGCGCGGAACTCCCAGCGGCGGCAGACTGCGTTGTCGATCAGCCGGTACAACCATCTGTATCCGCGGAACGCCCACGCGGCCGGGTTGGTGGGGCGGAGGGCCTCGGCGGTGGTGACGATGGCCGTGTCGGACCGGATGGCGAACCCGACCCACCGGGTGTGGCCGGCGGCGAAGTGTGCCATGAAATGCGCCAGCCCGAACCGGGCCTGGCCGACCGTCATCGTCTGGAGCAGCGGCAGGCCGACGTACAGGACGCGGTGACCTCGCAGGAAGGCGTGGGTGTACCGGACATTGGGCTCCGACATGAGCCGGACCTCGTGGGGAGGACGGGTGCCGGCCTCCGCGGCCACCTCCCGAGCGAGCTGCCACAACCCCGGAGCCTGATCGGCGTCGAGGGCCGGGCCGGTCGACCGATCGTCCCGCCACCGCAGTGCCCGCCACAACCCGCGCCCCAGCGCCCACACGAGGCAGCCGGCCCAGCCGAACATGACCAGCACGAGGATGACGAAGCCGACGGGCGGGACCCTCCCCGGGGGTATCGCCCGTAACAGCACGACGAACCCGGTGAGCTGCGCGGCCGCCACGCCCACCAGGCCGCACAACATCACGATCGACACCAGCGCGCGTCCCACGCGAGCAGGCTAGTGCCTACATGAGATTGGGGCGCTTCCGGTCGCGGGCCATCATCGCGGCCTGCCTGCGCAGTTCCGGGTCGACCTGGACGTTGCGGCCGGCGTCCTGGGGGACGATCACTTCCTGTTTGGCCGCCACGTGGCCGGCCACCAGGTCGATGTCGACCGGGACGGTGCGCTTGACCACCGCCAGGGCGATCGGCCCCAGTTCGTGGTGGCGGGCCGAGGAGCCCACGAAGCCGATCTGGCCCGGGGTCGCCGAACCCTCGACCGCCGCCTCGGGGTCGGCCTCAAGGGGGGTGCTCACGCCGAGCGTCACCGGGGTGCCGTGGGGCGGGAGTTCGTCGACGCTGCCGTCGAGGTGCAGGAAGACCAGCCGACGCGGCGGGTGGCCCAGGTTGTGGACGCGGGCGACCGTCTCCTGACCCCGGTAGCAGCCCTTCTTCAGGTGGACGGCGCTCTCGATCAGCCCCAGCTCGTGGGGGATCGACTTGTGGTCGGTGTCGAAGCCGTAGCGGGGGATGTGGGCTTCGATGCGCAGCGCCTCGTAGGCCCAGAGCCCCGCCAGCGGCCCCTGCGCGGCGAGCTCCGGACGCGGGATCAGCCGGTCGTCACCGGGGAGGCCCGAGATCACCGCCCAGTCGGCCGACACGTCGGCGATCTCGACGCGGAGCATGAAGCGCATCTTCTCGAGCCAGGTCACCAGGGCTTCGGAGGTGCCGGGCTCGACGTGGATCCAGGTCGTCTCGCCGTCGTCACGCAGGTGGAGGTGGTGTTCGAGCCGCCCCTGCGGGTCGAGGAACAGCGTCTGCGTCCACACTCCGGGGGGCAGGTCGTCGAGCTTCTGGGAGCTGAGGCTGTTGAGCCAGCTCAACCGGTCGGGCCCGGACACGGTGATCACGGGACGGTTGCTCCGGTCGACCACGGCCCGGCCGGCCGCCAGGGCGCGCTGTTCGCCGTAGGGGTCGCCGTAGTGGGCCGCGACGGTGTCGTCGGGCGACGATCCGGGGACGGCTCCGGAGACGTCGAGCAAAGGGCTGCGCATACCTCTCAGGCTAAGCCCGCTCAACGGCAGTCGCGGCACCGCCCGAAGATCGTCAGATGGTGGACGTCGGTCTGGAACCCCATGTCGCGGTCGAGCCGGGCCACCATGTCGCCGACCAGCTCGGGAGGCGCCTCGATGATCTGCCCGCAGCTGCGGCAGACCAGGTGGACGTGGTCGGCGTCGGCGGCCAGGTGGTAGGTCGGCGCGCCGTGCCCGAGGTGGGTGTGGGTGACGAGGCCGAGCTCTTCGAGCAGTTCGAGGGTGCGGTAGACGGTCGAGATGTTCACCCCGCGCGCGGTCTCCTGGACCTTGGCGCAGATCTCCTCGGGAGTGGCGTGGGTGAGCGCGCTGACCGCCTCGAGGACGAGCTGGCGCTGCGGAGTGACCCGGTAGCCGCGGGCCCGGAGCTCGTCGTGCCAGGTGTCGGTCATGACGAAATCCTACGGCCCGATATTGACTTGCCCACCCCCGAGAAGAGCGCCTAGCGTACGAAGCACGCAGAAAGGAGGTGGTCCGAATAATGATTAGTCATGATTGGGCTAGCGAGGTGGCTGTCCGCTAGGACAACCGATCCGGACCAGCTCCGGGTCGGCGCGTCAGAGCGCAGATCCAGGCAGACACCGGAACCCCGGGCAGCCGGCGGGTGCAGGGTGCAGACCCTCTCCCATTGGTCCAGCCGGCCCGCTCAACCGAGCGGAAGGCGCCCGGGGTTTCTCAATGCCCGCGTGCTTCCACGCCGAGGATCTCGCACGCCCGCCGATAGAGCACGACGACCTCTTTGCGCACCTGCGCCCGCTCCTCGATGGGCGCGGACCACTTGACCGTGACCGGCTCGCCGTCGGCCTCGAAGTAGATGGCCTCGGCGTCGACGCCGGTCGTGCGGGCCGACGTGGCGCCGGGCTTTCCGCCGAGGGCCCGCACGATCAGCAGCGCGTCGTCCGCGTGGTCGTCGTTCATGTGCTTCTTGATCGCTTCGACCGCGTCCGGGGTCAGCGGGGTGCTCATGGCGCCCGATCCTAGTCGGCGACCTTCTTGAGCTCCGCCGAGGCGTGGTCCTGCAGCGGGAGGCCGACGGCGGCCATCTCGTAGGCGTACATGAGATTGCCGTTGACCAGGCCGTAGAGGCGCTTGCCTGCCGAGTAGTCCTTCGAGGTGACCGTGCGCGCGACGACGTCGGTGATCAGCTCGATCTTGTGGAAGACGACCTCGCCGACGTAGATCTCGATGATCCCGGTCGGGTGGGACAACATGACCTCGACCTGGCGTTCCGGCTGGACGCGCCAGAAACCGGACTCGCTCGCGAGGGGGCGGACCTTCTCGCCCTGCTGGTCGAGCAGCCAGGTGCGGCTGCGGTAGCTGAGGAACGGCTTGCCGTTGTGTTCGAAGATGATCTCCTGGCCGAAGTTGGCGCTCTCCATCGTCGGGTAGCCGATGACCCCGGCACCCTCCCAGTGGCCCAGCAGGAACGCGATCGGCTCAAGATCGGGATGTACGTCCATGCCGTCAAGGCTAGTGCGGGTTTAGGCTGCGGGCATGGCACGCCAACTGGTGATCAAAGTGACCGCGGGCAGCGACGCCCCCGAGCGGTGCAACCAGGCCTTCAACGTCGCCGGGGCGGCGATCGTCAGCGGGGTCGGGGTGTCGCTGTGGCTGACCGGCGAGTCGTCGTGGTTCGCCCTGCCGGGCCGGGCCGAGGAGTTCAAGCTCGCCGAGGCGGCCCCCCTCGAAGACCTGCTGGCCGCGGTCCTGGCCGGCGGGCGGGTGACGTTGTGCACCCAATGCGCGGCCCGGCGCGGCATCACGCTCGACGACGTGATCGACGGAATCCGCATCGCCGGGGCGCCGACATTCGTCGAGGAGATCACCCAGGAAGGCGTTCAGGCGCTGGTCTACTAACACGGCGCGGGTGTCATTAGGCTTCGGCCTGAGCGCGGCAGGTCCCCTTATTTCGGGACGGGACGAATAAATGACATCCGGCGACCCACTGGCCGAATTACGGTTACTCCTCCAGGAGCGTTATCGCATAGCCGGGAAACCGAGCTACCGCGAACTCGCCAAGCAGACCGGAATGAGCCACACGTCGGCCCGCACGGTCATCCTCTGCGAACGCCTCCCCCGCTGGGGCGCCCTCGAACTGATCGTGGAATCCCTGAACGGCGACACGGCGGAATTCCACCGCCTGTGGCTCACCGCCGACGCCGCCACGACCACGCCTCCGCGCGGCCCAGATCACGAGATTTCCGGTATGGGCGTTCCTGCGCCCGCCGCGGGAGGGCGATCGGACCACACGGACACGGGTATCCCCGCGCCGCCCGTGGGAGAACGATCAAGCCATGGGGACATGGACATCCCCGCGCCGGTCACCGGCGAGCGATCAGGCCACGACGAGAGGTCTCCCGGCCGGCTCGGCGGGATCCTGAGGTCACGGCGGGCCGTGCTCATCTCGCTCTCCTCGGTCGCCGTCGTGGCCGCCGCCGCCGTGGCGGCCCCTCGTCTGTTGAGCGGCGAGCCGCCGCCAAGGACCGGCGTGATGTTCGGCGGGCCGCTCTCCGGCGGGAACGGCGCCGTCTGGTCGGTCGCCCACGGCGTGCTGGGCGGGCGGCCGGTCGTCCTCTACGGCTGCCAGAACGGCACGGTGCACCTGCGCGACCTCGTGAGCGGCGAACGCATCGGCGCGGTGCTCACCGGGCACACCCGGGCCGTGTTCGCGGCGAAGATCGCCGACGTGGGCGGCCGGGCCACCGGGGTGACCGGGTCGGCCGACGGGACCGTGCGGATGTGGGATCTGGCCTCGGGGCAGGGCCGGGTGCTGAACGCCGGGAAGGAGTCGGGCGGGATCAACGCCCTGGGCGTCACGACGATCGCCGGGCGGCCCTGGGCGTTCACGGCGGGCGACGACCTGACGATCCGCCGCTGGGACCTGGCCGCGTCCGCCCCCGAGGGCGAGGTGGTCGGGCAGCCGCTGGCCATGTCGCCCAAGGCCATCGTGGTGGGCGAGGTGGCCGGGAAGCCGACCGCGTTGTCGGGCGGCGACGACCGGCTGGTGCGCCGGTGGGATCTCACCGAGCCCAGCCCGTCGGGTGTGCCCATCGGCGGTCACGACGGCACGATCTGGAACCTCGCCATGGGCCACGCGGACCGGCGGCCCATCGTCCTGTCGGCCGCCGAAGACGGCACCACCCGGCTCTGGGACCTGTCGGAGCGCCAGCCCATCGGCCACCTGCTGGGCGAGCGGCTGCCGAACCCGGTCAAGTGTGTCGCGCTGGCCGTCGCCGGGGGGACCACGATCGGGTTCTCCGGCGCCGACGACGGCACCCTGCGCGAATGGGACCTGACCACCACCAAGCAGGTCGGCCCACCGGCGGAGGGGCCGACCTCCGGTCCCGAGGGGTTCGCGGTCGCGACCCACCAAGGCCGGACCTACCTGTTCGCCGGGACCTGGGACGGCTACGTCTGGCGGTTCGACCTCGGCCCTACGGCTTGAGCACCGCGCTCAGGCGTTCGTTCCGGAGGCGTTCGTACCAGCTGTCGTCCATCGCGGGCAGCGGACCGGCGGCCCAGCGGAGCAGCAGGTCGGCCAGGGCGGGGTTGCGGGCCAGGGCCGGGCCGTGGAGGTACGTACCGATGATCTTGCCGGCGAAGCAGCCCTCGGTGCCGTCGCCGTTGCCGGTGCCGACGAGGGTGCGCGACAGCGGGGTGACCCCCGGGCCGAGCCGGGTCACGCCCATGTGGTTCTCGAAGCCGGTGAGGGTCGGCAGGCCCAGCGACGGGTCGACCTCGGCCGCCAGCTCGCCGACCGAGCGGCGCTCGCCGCGGCCCGAGCTGATGTCGAGCAGGCCGATGCCGGGCACCGGCTGGCCCTCCTCGCCGCCGAACACCGAGCCCATGATCTGGTAGCCCGCGCACACCGCCAGCAGCGACGCGCCCCGCTGGATGGCCCGGTGGAGGCCGCCGTCGCGGCGCAGACGCTCGGCGCCGAGGATCTGGGGCCGGTCTTCGCCGCCGCCGATCAGGTAGATGTCGCCCTGCTCGGGGACCGGGTCGGAGGAGCGGACGTGGACGACCTCGACGGGGATGCCCCGGCGGCGGGCCCGCTGTTCGAGCACGAGCACGTTGCCCTGGTCGCCGTAGGTCGACAGCAGGTCGGGGTAGATCCAGACGATGCGGAGGCTAGACTGCACGGCCGAACTCCGTCCGGATCGACTGGAACGCGGTGTAGTTGGCGATGACGTCGATGTCGCCCGGCGGGAGCGCCGACACCGCCTGGCTGAAGTCGTCGACCAGGATGAAGCCGACCCCGGCGACGTCGAGCCGCAGGGCCAGGTCGAGGCGGCGCTCGCCGGTCACGTAGACGTGGCGGCCCGCGAGGATGCGGTAGTCGACGTCCCACAACCACGAGGTGTCGCGGCCGTCGGGCCCTTGGGCGTTGACCGACAACACGATCGGGCGGTCGGGGCGGGTGACGTCGAAGGCCTCCAGCCAGCCGGCCGGGTTCTTGGCCAGCAGCAGCTTCATCACGCGGCCGTCGCGCTCGACGGTGGTGTAGCGGCCGGCGACCGACTTGACCTCGCGCAGCCTCGGCAGCGCACGCTGCGGTTCGAGGCCGAACGCGGCGGCGGTGGCCAGGGCGACGACCGCGTTGGAGCGGTTGGCGGTGCCGGGGAGCTGGAGGTCGAGCCGCCAGCGGTGGCCGTAGGGGTCGATCGCGTCTTCGCCGTCGAGGATCCAGTTGGGCTCGGGTCGGCTGAAGGTGCACTCGCGGCAGGCCCAGTCGGCGTTGACGATGCCCTCGGCGCGGTCGAGCGGGCCGCCGCACTCGGGGCAGCACCACGAGTCCTCGTGCCAGCGCTGGCCGCCGGCGACCCAGGTCACCCGGGCGGCCGTGGAGGCGCCCCAGGTGACGAGCGGGTCGTCGCAGTTGGCGATCACGTGGGCGGGCCGGCCGGCCAGGGCGCGGCGCCACTTCTGGGCCAGCAGCCAGATCTCGGCCGCCCGGTCCATCTGGTCGCGGCTGAGGTTCATCAGCACCACGACGCCGGCCTCGGTCGTGTCGAGCACCTCGGGGAGGTACTTCTCGTCGACCTCCAGCACGCCGTAGGGGGCGGCCTTGTTGGACGACAGGGCCGAGACGTGGCCGGCGGGCATGTTGGCGCCGAACGCGTTGGTGGCGACCTCGCCGAGCTCCTGGAGCGCCGAGGCGATCAAGCGGGTCGTCGTGGTCTTGCCGTTGGTGGCGCTGACCAGTGCGAGCTTCTTCTCGTGGGCGAGTTTGCGCAGGAGGTCGGGCTCCAGGAGCAGGCCCACCCGCCCGCCGATCACGGACCCGTCGCCGCGCCCGGTCGCCCGGGAGAGCGTCGCGGCGGTTCGTCCGAGCGCGCTGGCGAGCTGAGCGCGCAACGGCAACTGACTCATGCAGTGATCCTAAGGGTCGGTGAAGGACAGCTCGGCAGGGGCGTCGCCGTCGAACGGGAGAACGAACCGGCGAGGCCAGGAGAGTACCGTCTCCAGCCACGCCGCCCCCATCGTGTGGGCGACGTGCCGGATGCGCTCCCGGGGTTCGACGCCGACCGCGACGGTGGCGATGTCGCGCTGGATGCCCTCGTGCTCGTCGTCGCCGAGGATGACCCGCCAGGCCAGCGGGCGGTTGCGGTCGACCTCCATCGACAGCGGATGGTGGCGCAGCGCCTTGGCCCGGTGGCCGAGCAGTTCGGTCCTGGTCTCCACGGCGAGCCCGCCGCCGTTGACCCCGGCGTGCAGGTAGGGGCGGCCGGAGGGGTCCGTGCCGAAGAGGGCGTATTCCATCGCCGGGGCCGGGCTGCGCAGGTTGGGCGCCGGGTGGCCGTAGGGGAACAGCCGGTCGACCTCGTGGAGCCAGCGCATCTGCGGGATCACCCACGCCGGGCCGGGCTTGTCGCCGGCGGGCGAGCCGGCCAGCAGCCCGGCCGCGACCTCGGCGGCCTTCTCGGTGAGCAGGGTCGGGTCGAACCAGGTGCGCAGCGACCAGGCGCGGCGGGCGACGCTGCGCTCCACCAGCGTGGCCAGCAGGCACTCGCGGCGGCGCGGCGGCAGCTCCGACCAGATGTCGGCCAGGATGCGCGGCACGCCCGGCAGCGACCGGTTGGCGACGAACGACAGGATGACGGTGTCGGTCCAGATCCGCAGCCACGCCCACTCGGGCGCGACAGCGAGCAGGTCCGCTTCGCGGACCTCGAAGAGCGTGCAGGCCTTTCCGGTACGGCACTCGCGCCCGCAGGCGGCCGACCGACGTCCCTTGATCGGCGGCGCCGGTGACTGGAGCACGCGCTCGCGGTCCTCCCCCAGCGGCACCTGGATGCGCAGCGGCCGGTCCATGCCGTCGGCGAAGACCGCCGCGAAGCCCGGCTGGAGCGAGACCACCTGGCGCGACTGCTCCTCCGACAGGTTCATCGCCGCCCCGACGAGGAACCGGTCGTCTTCGGCCGGCAGCCGGTGCACGACCTTGAGCGCGGTGTTCTTGACGACGTCGGAGACGAGCTTGGTGGGGATCTGCTCGGCCACCACGATGCCCTCGCCGTAGGCGCGGATCTCGGCCAGCATGCCCGCGAGCAGCTCGACCGCGTGGGTGGAGGCCCGCTGGGCGCCGCGGTCGCGCAGCAGCCGGTGGGCCTCCTCGATCACGATGACGTGCTGGAGGCCGGTCGACTTCTGCTGGCGGGCGCGCATCCGCAGGTGCTCGACGATGCGGATGATGAGGGTGCCCATGAGGAACGCCTTGTCCTCGTCGTTGGCGACGTCCTCGATCGCGAGCACCACGTTGCGCTGGAGCAGGCCGCCGATGTCGGCGGGGTGGCCGCCCTCGAAGAACCGCCCGGCCGAGCCGACCCGCAGCGACCGCAGGCGAAGCGAGATGAAGCCCTCGACGTCGGCCTGGACCTCGTTGCCGTAGCCGATCTCCTCGATGACCTCCAGGGCGTGCTGCTGGAGCTGTTCGAGGGTCGGCACCTGCGGCTGGACGGCCGCGCCCGGGATGCCGCCGCCGGTGACGACGTCCCAGCCGTTGGCCTCGTAGACGCGCTGGAGGGCCAGGGACATGATCTGCGGGAACGGCTCCTCGGCGTCGAAGGCGGCCATGAACAGGGCCCGGACCATGTCGATGTGGGCCTGCACCGGGTAGCCGGGCTCGGGGGCCAGCGGGTTGACGCTGAACGGCACGGCGTCGGGGGCCGACGGGTTGATCACGGTCAGCGGGGCCTGGCCTTCGAGGCGGCCGGCCATGGCGGCGTACTCGGACTTGGCCGGTTCGATGGCCAGCCACGGTATGCCCGCCTTGGTGAGCTGTTCGAGCAGGTGGCGGACGGTCTGGGACTTGCCCGACCCGGTCGCGCCGGTGACGAAGGCGTGCCGGTTCAGGGTCGCCAGCGGGACCCGGAAGGTACCGACCGCCCGGTCCTGGCCGTCGACGATGGCGCCCAGGTCGAGCATGTCGCCGCCGGTCGAGTCGGCCTCGCTGGTGACGTCGAAGAAGCCCGTGTCGAGGACCCGCACGCCCGGGACCTCGCGCCGGGGCAGCCCGGCCAGGGCCGCGAGCGCGCCCGCGGTGGCGGCGAAGGGGGCGGCGGCGCTGTCGGTCGGGTCCTGGAAGTTGACGTTGAGCGCCTCGGTGAAGCTGTAGACGGGCTCCTGCGCGCTCGGCCGGGCCGGGCCCGCCATCGCGCTGCGCAGCCGGTAGGGGTGGTGGCTCATCTCCACCGAGCCCACCAGGACGGGCGCGATCTGGCGGAGTTCCTCAGGGCCCGCCGCGCCCGCCAGGACGCGCACGTTCCACAGGCCCGCCTCGCGGAAGGCGTCGAGTTCCTGCATGCGGCGCTCGGCGCGTTCGGCGTCGTAGCGGGAGCGCTCGGAGGCGTCGCCGTACTGGCGGAGCACGTTGAGCTGGGTGCGGAGGTGGCCGACCTCCTGGTCGAGCAGGTCGGTCGGCTCGGCGACGACGACCCAGCCGAACGGGCGCGACATCAGCGTCGTCAGGGTCGACTCGAACAGGGTCGGCTGCTTCGGCTCGTCGGGCTCCGGCTCGCGCCGCCCGTTGAGCGGCGGGGCCTGGCGGCCCGGACAGGGCGTCCACACCAGATCGGCGAGGTCGGCGAGCCAGTCGTCGCCGATCTCGACGCCCCGCGCGCCACCGGGGAACAGCAGCGGCTGCGGCCCGGTCGGCACCACCTCGATCGCCGCGACGGCGGCCCGCCGCGGAGCGCGGGGCGGGGTCAGCGGCCCGGCGTTGGTGATCAGTTCGAGCGGCGCCCCGGAGCCCCGGGACAACCAGCCGATGACGAAGGGCCGGTCGCGCTGCGCGGCGGACAGCACGGCGGGCAGCACGTTCACGAAGTCCCACTCGGCCGACGACGTGCGGGACGGAGCGGTGATCGCCTGGATCCGATACCACGGCCCGCTCAGGGGGAACGGTTGCATGAGACCCCTCTCTGCCAGGCTTTCACGGTCCTTTGCCGATCATGCTCACACATCCCCGTTGACGAACCTCTTACCGGAGTGAGCGTCAGGGTTTGCGCCAATCAAGGCGGGGCGGCGGCGGGCCGAGGTTGGGCGGGGGCGCCTTCTCGTCCGTTTCGGGCGGCACCACTGGCGGGGTCGCCGAGAGCGACTTGACCTCCTCCAGCGTGGTCTTCGGGAAGGTCAGGATGGCCGGGTTGGCGTCGGCGAGGCGCACCTCGCGGCCGTCGGCGGTGGCGTGGGTGACGATCACCGAGGTGGTCGGGAGCTGCTGCAGCTGGTGGGGCTCGACCAGGAACTCCCGTGACCGCTGCATGACCCCCTCGGCGACCCTCCCGGCGCTGCGGCCCCACTCGGTCGACTCGGTGATGCCCTCTTTCAGGTCGCCCTCGGCCAGGGCCTCCATCTCGGTACGCCCCTCGCCCACCGTCGAGGTGTAGGTCCCCCCGGCCCCGTTCACCACGGAGCTGACCGACTCGGTGAGCTGGGCCAGTTCGAGCCGGTGCTCGGTGCCGACGTGCTCGCTGGCGACCCGGGCGTCTTCGGCGTTGCCCAGGCGCATGAACGCGACGGCGGCATGGCCCCGGCCGAGCCGCTCCCTGACGGTCGGGGTGAGGGAACGGTAGGTGAGGACCAGCCCGGTGCGCGAGGTCTCGCAGGCGTCCATGAGCCGGTCGAGGACGTCGCCGCGTAACTTGTCGGCCCCCGCCACGATGATCGTGTGGTACCAGGGCCGTTCGCTGGCCGGCGACTGCCGCAGGATGTGGGTCAGCGCGGTGGCCACGTAGGTGCCGAGCACCCGGTTGCCGAACACTCCGGCCTGGCGGTCCATGCTGACCACCCGCAACCGCGCCGGGGGCAGCCGCACGGCGTCGGAGCCGAGGGTCTCCAGCTTGCGCAGTTGCGACTCCAGCGCCCAGGCCCGTTCGATGACGACCCGGTCGGCCACGCCGCGGCCGAAGAGGGTGCCGATGCGTTCGAGCTGGATCGCGGTGAGCCGCCCCGACTTGAGGTCTTCCCGCGGGTCGCCGACCTGGGCGAGGGCCCGCAGCGCGGCGGTGACCTGGCTGATCGTGGCGGTCTCGCCGAGCACTTCCAGGACCCGTTCGAGGATCGCGTTGTCGAACCCGATGTCGCGGCTGGTCTCCTCGCTGACGCTGACCACGTGGGCCAGCACGTCGGCGAACGCCTCGGGCTTCAGCGTCGCCCCGAGGTCGAGCTTGGGCAGGTCGGAGGGGAGCACCCAGACGAGCGGGTCGTCGCCGCCGCGTTTGGCGAGCTGGATCAGGTCTTTGGCGATCACGCCCTCGGACAGGTCGAGCACGGTGAGGTGGCCGCCGCTGTAGAGGCGGGTGGCGCCGATCAGGGTGATCAGGGCCGACCAGCCCGGGAGGGTGCCCCCGGCCACGTCGACGCGGTCGATGTCGTCGGGGACGGCGACGGCGTACCAGCTGATCTGCTTGTCGTAGATCGCCTTGCGCTCGGCCCAGTCGCGGTAGCGGGCGGCGTGCTCCTCCTGGGCGCGGACGTTCTCGCGCTCGCGCTTGGCCCGATCGCGCTCGGTCTGGGCGAGGCGTTCCTGGACCCGGAACCGGACCGCCTTGTTGCCCTGGTGGATGGCGTACGAGCAGACTCCGGCGACCCCGGCGGCGGCGATCACACCCATGCCCACGAACGGCCAGCCGATCACCCCGGCGAACCCGAGGCCGGCGACCACCACAGCGAGCCCGGCCACCACGTTGCGGAACAACTTGACCGGACGGTTCAGGAGGTCTTCCTGTAGGCGTTCGTTGCGTAACAGTTCGGGGCCCGGATCGGGCGGCAGCTCGGCGTCGTCGCGCGGCGGGCGTTTCGGAGGCGGGCCGGGGTCGGGGTGCAGCAGAAGGTACTGCCACCCCAGGTAGATGCGGTCGGCGCGCAGCTCCGCGTGCTCGGGGTGCGCGTCGGTCAACCTCGCCATGGTCGCGCCTGGCCCCTCCGTATTCGTCGTAAGGTCAAAGCGTAGGAGCTAGGCACCCCGTCAGGGCAGGGTTCTCGGCATTCGGACGGGTTTCCCACCAAAGATAGGGACGATTGCGGCGGATGGGTCACGTGTGGGCGTACTACCATCCATTGCCATGAGTCGGCGACCGGTGCTCGTGCCCGTGGTGGCGCTGCTGTCCGTGTCCGGGCTCGGGGTGACCGCCGGCACGGGCGGGCTCGACACCGAACCCGACTCGCCTCCCAAGCAGTACCAGGCCGGCGCGACGATCGATCAGAAGCTCTTCAAAACCCAGTTCGTCAAGGCGGTCGACGTTGCCGAGGGCGACCGCCACGCGGTGGAATTAGTCCTCAAGGTCACCAACGAGGGCGACACGACCGAGAGTGTCGGCGCGATGGCGACCGGCCCCAAGGTCAGCCGGCACGGACGCCTCGGCTCGACGATCCTCAAGACCACCCCGCCGCTCGGCAAGCCCGACTCCTATCCGGAGATCGGCGTGTGGAGCCACGGCGTCCGCAGCTTCCAGCTCCACCCGGGCATCACCCACACCGTCGTCATCCGCTACGACCTCCCCGAGGGCGCAGCTCCCCCCGAGAAGGTGACGATCGACGTCGGCGGCTTCGTCGAGGAGCCCGTCAGCCGCCGCGACCCGCGCGAGCTCTGGCAGGTCGAACCGGACAAGGACCTGCCGACCGGCGCCGGCGACGAGATGGCCCTCATCGAGCCCAAGGTCATCGCCCAGGTCACCCTGCCGATCCGGCCCGAGGAGGCCTGATGGCCGGCTTCCTCCGCCGATTGGGCGCGCTGACGCTCGGACTGAGCCTTGCCGCCGCGGCCGTCTACGCCCAGACCTTCGCGCTGGAGCCTGATCAGAAGAACGCCTACCTCACCACCTCGGGGACCTCCGGTGAGGAGGTCGACGCCGGCCGGTTCTCGGTGAAGGTGACCAAGACGGCCGTCGCGACCTCGGTCGACGTGGCCGACAAGACCATCGAGACGGGCAACCTGTTCCTCGTCGCGCACGTCTCCGCGA
Source organism: Herbidospora sp. NBRC 101105 (assembly GCF_030269205.1). Lineage (NCBI taxonomy): Bacteria > Bacillati > Actinomycetota > Actinomycetes > Streptosporangiales > Streptosporangiaceae > Herbidospora > Herbidospora sp. NBRC 101105. The sequence continues at coordinate 347,682 of NZ_BSSX01000004.1, forward strand.
CCTCCCCGGCCGAACCGCTCCAGTTCCGCCGCCACGAGGCCTGGCTGCTGACCGAGGGCGACAAGAAGTACGAGGTCACCGACAAGGTGGCCGACGATGCCATGCTCCTGGGCAAGTGGGTGCAGGCCGGCTGGTGGATCGACGCCCCGCTCGTGTTCGAGGTGCCCAAGGAGGCGCTTCCGGGGGCCGAGCTCGTGCTGATCACGCCGAACAACCCGCTGGTGGTCGACAACCTCGCCCCGGACGTGCAGATCGATCTCGGGCTGACCGGCGGCGAGTCGCCGGTCGAGCACTACTCGCTGGCCCCGGAGGGCACGTGAACCAGCAAGAGCCACCCCGCGACTGGTTTTCCCCGCCGCCGTCGCAGCCGACCGAGATCGACGACACGACCTATTCGGGACCGCTCCCGCCGATGATCCCGGCCTACATCCCGCCGCTGGCGCCGCCCAGCGACGTGCTGGTGTGGCCGCCACCGCCGCCTCCCCCGGCTCCGGAGGAGGACGACGAGGGCTTCTCGACCCAGCCCTTCCCGGCCATCGCGGCGGGCCGTCCGCTGCCGCGCCCCCAGCCGTCCTTCCAGGACCCGGAGCCCTATCCGCCGTTCCCCGACCCGCCGCCCGTCTCGGAGCAGCCGCCCCCGGCTCCCCCGGAGCCGGAGCCGAAGAAGAAGGGCTGGGGCCGGTTCTTCGCCGGGGCCGCCGGTTCGGTGGTGCTCGCCGTCGGCGCGCCCGCCGCCGCCAACTGGTCGACCTATGTGTACGCCACCGGCGAGCCCGACACCGTCCACGTCGTCCCGGCGGGCGAGACCTACGAGTTCGAGCACGTCGCCTGGCGGTCGACGATCGAGCCGATCCCCAACCCGGCGGGCGCGGCCGAGAAGCCCGGCCGCCAGTGGGTCAAGATCATGCTGACCCGCACCGCCCTCGACCGCGACGGCACGTTCCTGACCGGCGTGCCCGACGTCGAGATCCGCGACGGCTCCGGACGCAGATGGCGCACCGAGGTGCTGGAGAACGCCACCCCGCTCGACCCGTCGGACGACCAGATCGGCAGGGCGTTCCCGATCGAGATCTACGGTGTCGTGCCGACCGACGTGGCCGGCACGGCCGAGTTGTTCGTCCGGCCCAAGTCCTACCGCTCCGACACCCCGACCGAGGACCTGACCGACGACCTAAGCGCCGACCTCGACGTCCTCCGGTTCCTCCGTTAGCCGCTTGCGGGTCGCGGCCTGGTCGTAGGTGGCCGCGATCAGGCACATCGACAGGACGGTCACCAGCAGGTCCACGACGAACGAGGTGCCCACGCCGGTGACGATCCACAGGTAGGGGCCGCCGGCGGTGGCGTAGTCGAGGAGCCTGCCCAGGTAGTCGCCACCGACGTGGAGGCCCACGTAGAGCAGGGCGTACAGGCCGAAGAGGGCCGGGCCGCCCTTGGCGGTCAGGCGCAGGGAGTTGAGCAGCGGGATCCAGCGGGAGGTGAACCCGCCGGTCAGCTTGGCCAGGGTGACCTGGGTCCAGTTGTGGCTGCGCTCGACGCGGGCGCCGACGCCCTCCAGGCGGGTGCCCCTGATCGTGGTCTGGGTGTCTTCGGCGTAGGCGCCGTACACGAGGATGCCGACGGTGAGCCAGGCCAGCGGGAGCACCAGCGCGTCGAGGAGCAGCGGCCACACGTCGCCGAGCCACTCGAAGAACGGCGACTCCCGCACGTCCTCGGTGGCGTCGCTGACGCCCATGACGAGCGCCCGGTGCTCGATCCAGTCCTCACGGAGCTTGAGGGCGGCGACCGTGGCGGTCAGGCCGTAGAAGACGAAGGCCAGTTCGCCGAAGGTGGTCAGGACGCCGGTGAACCTCCCCGGCTTGTTCTCGTGGCGGCGGCCGGCGAACCACTTGATCGCGTACGCGACGACCATGGCGGCGACCGAGATCCGCACGTCGAGGCCGGTCAGGCCGTCGCCGATGGTGCTCTGCACACCCTGGAGCTGGTCGACGAACTGCCGGTCGGGGTTGAGGGTGCGGTCGATGTTCTCGAAGTCGCGCATGTCCTGGTCGACCAGGCCCCAGGTCATGTAGAGACCCGCGAACGTCAGGGCGGTGCGGTTGAGCGCCCCGAAGATCGTCTCCTGCGCCTCGTCGCCCGCACGGCGGGCCCGCGTCTCGGCCAGCGCCTCCCGGACGGTGTAGAGCATGCCGACCACGGTCGCCAGCGACACCATGACGACGAGGGTGAAGATGAACAGCACGCCCACGATGCGGAGCTGGTACCACGAGCCGTGGGACAGGTGCGCGGCGGCGTAGAGCAGCGCCCAGCGCACGAACCGGCCCAGCGAGAACCACATGATCAGCGGCAGCGCGCACGACCTGGCGATCCTGAGCGCGTCGAGGGGTAAGCGCGCGGCCTTGGCGGACGTTCCGGACATCTTGCGCATGCTAGCGGTCAAGGAGCCGGAAAGGTCAAAGATCGGCCGTCCGGGCTGGTCAACGGCGGATATGCGGGAGGCGAGGTGGGACACTCCCTGAAGTCGTAGATCGGGGAATCAGACAGTGAGCGCGGAACGGGACGCCGGTCCAGGCCGGAGCCCGGGTTTCCTGCTGTGGCGGGCGACCCTTCGATGGCAGCGGGAGATCACCACGGCGCTGAAGACGATGGGGCTGACCCACGTGCAGTTCGCCCTCCTCGTCGACCTGTGGTGGTTCGACAGTCAGGGCGTCCGCCCCAGCCAGCGCGAACTGGCCGAACACGCCACCGTCGACGTGATGATGACCAGCCAGGTGGTCAGGGTGCTGGAGGTCAAGGGCCTGCTCGGCCGCGAGGACGACCCCGCCGACATGCGCAAGAAGGTGCTCGTGATCACCGACGAGGGCCGCCGGCTGGCCGAGCGCGCCGCCGGGGTGGTGGAGAACGTCGACCGCGAGTTCTTCAAGGTCGCCGGGGAGCACAACGCGCTGATCGACGTGCTGGAACAACTGGCGGGCGTCAACTGAGAAAGCCCGGCCTCCTCATGGAGACCGGGCTTTCGCGATGCGGTTTAGACGGCCACCGCGAGCTGGGCGACCTCGCCCAGCTTGGCCTCGACCGCGACGTCCTTGGTCCGGCCGCCGCCCGCGATGATGCGGACGGTCCACGAGCCGGGGGCGGCGAAGAAGCGGAAGATGCCCTCGTCGGAGACGACGACCTCGCCGGTGAACTCACCGGAGTGGTCGAGAAGGCGGGCGTAGGCGGTGCCGGCGCCGGTGACGACGCCCTGGATCACGGCCTGCTTGGACAGGTCGATTCCGGTCGGCAGCGCCACGGTCTGCTCGGGCGCGGCGCACCCCTGCTGGATGGTCGTCATCGGGCCTCTCCCAGTTCCACGGGCACGCCCACGAGCGAGCCGTATTCGGTCCACGAACCGTCGTAGTTCTTGACGTTGGCCTGGCCGAGCAGCTCGTGCAGCACGAACCAGGTGTGCGCCGAGCGCTCCCCGATGCGGCAGTAGGCGATGGTGTCCTTGCCGAAGTCGACCCCCGCGTCGGCGTAGAGGGTCTTGAGCTCGTCGTCGGAACGGAAGGTGCCGTCGTCGTTGGCGGCCTTGCTCCACGGGATGTTGCGGGCGGTCGGGATGTGGCCCGCACGCTGCGCCTGCTCCTGCGGAAGGTGGGCCGGCGCGAGCAGCTTGCCGGTGAACTCGTCGGGCGACCGGACGTCGACCAGGTTGAGCTTGCCGATCGCGGCCACGGCCTCGTCGCGGAACGCGCGGATCGACAGGTCCTGCTCCTGGGCGGTGTAGGTGGTGGCCTCCCGGTTCGGGACGTCCTTCACCAGCTCGCGGGAGTCGAGCTCCCACTTCTTGCGACCGCCGTCGAGCAGCTTGACGTTCTCGTGGCCGTAGAGCTTGAAGTACCAGTAGGCGTAGGCGGCGAACCAGTTGTTGTTGCCGCCGTAGAGGACCACGGTGTCGTCGTTGGCGATGCCGCGCGACGAGAGCAGCGCCTCGAAACCGGCCTTGTCGACGAAGTCACGGCGGACCGGGTCCTGCAGGTCGTCACGCCAGTCGACCTTGACGGCGCCGCGGATGTGACCCTTGTCGTAAGCGCTGGCGTCCTCGTCGACCTCGACCAGGACGACGCCGGGCGTGTCGAGGTTGGCCTCGACCCAGTCGGCGTCGACCAGAGCGGCGGAGCGACTCATGAATTTCTCCCAGGTTGTAGACGGCTGATGAGCGGTGGTGATGCGGGGGAAAGGCGGCCAGCAGTGCCGCTGCTGTCGCACCCAGGGCCGGAGGGACGATTCCAGAGGCGGGAACGATGCGAATGATGCCCAGGCCCCGGGACGTACCGGGGCGGAACCAGAGTGGTGTCGGCCGCGCCAGAGCGGGGGCCACGGGGATCGACCTGCATCGCCTGATGCTCCTGATGGGTTTCGCGTGATGCGGCTTCAGACGCCGCCGGAAATCACCCTCAGGCCATGCGACAGAGAGCCGTCGCGACGCGGCAGAAGTCAACCGCCCGCCGCTTCGTCAGCATCTCTGTCGTGGGAGTCATGGGCACGACAGTACCCTTTCGTCTCGCCATCTGTCACATGCCGTCCGATTGCTGAGACCCGCTTTGAGACACGCTGTCCAGGGTCAGGGCGAGGGCCGCGATGACGTCTGCTTTCCTGGGCTGCCCTGATGCCTTTTTCACGACATTTCCAGCACTGTCGAGAACTAACACCGTTGGGGTTTTCGTAACTTCATGGGCATGTACGAGGTCCAACCGCGACTCCGCGTCGACCTCGACGTGGCGGACCCCGGGAACGATCGCGGCGACCTCGGCGAGCACCCGCCGGGTGGCCCGGCAGGGCTGGCAGAAGGCCGTCGAGAAGTGCACGAGCGTCGCCCGCTCGCCCAAGGGCGCACCCAGGTCCATACGATCGGCAACCACCGGCGGCGACCGGGAAATTCCCGGTCAGCCGACGGGGATCGTGATGAGCGCGGTGCCGTTGGCGGCCCGCAGCTCGAACCGGGCGATCTCGGCGATCGGCAGGCTCGTCGAGCCGGGGAAGGTGGCGCCGTCGGCGTCGTCGGCCTTGACCTCCCAGCTCGCCACCGACGTGCGCGGGCCCTCCCGGGAGACGGCGAAAAGCTCGGTCTTGGTGTCGACGGGCACGCCGGTCATGGTGGCGACCACCTCGGTGCCGCCCTCGCGCCCGGTCAGGTCGAGGCGCAGCGTGACCTCGCCCCGCGACCGCTCCAGCGTCATGGTCTCGGGCGCGATCTTGGTGGTCGCCGGTTCGTCGGCCTGGGCCGACTCGGCTGCCGGGCTCTCCTTGGGCTGCGGGGCCCTGGCGGCCTTCGAGGGCGTCGGCGCCGGCTGCTCGGTAGGAGCGACGCCGGTCTCGGCGGGGCCGGTGCCCGCCGAGACGTCGCGCGGGGGCTCCTCGGTCATCATCGGCTGGGCCTCGACGGCGGCGTAGCCGCTCCGGTCCTGGGCGGTGGTATCGGGAATCTGGGCCGATTCGGGGGCGCCCCCGGCGGCTGGGGCGGCTGTGGTGTCGGCGGCGCCGTCGATGAGCACCGCGCCGCCCCACCCGAGGATCGCCACGCCGGCGGCCAGGCCCAGCATCGTGCGGGTGATCCGGCCGCGCCTGCGGCGCTTGGCCGAGTCGGCCAGCAGCCGGTCGAGCACCGCCCGGGGCGGGGCCGCGGCGTGTTCGACGTCGGCGGCCGACACGCGGGCCAGCATCGGCGGCAGGCCGGAGAGCTCGGCGAGTTCGGCCGTGCACTCGTCGCAGGTGTCGAGGTGGGCCTCGACCATGGCGGTCTCCCGGGCGTCGAGGGCGCCCAGGGCGTACACCCCAAGAGAGATCTTGACGTCGTCGTGGTTCACGGCGCGAGCCCCCGCTCCTCCAGCGCCAGCTTGAGCGCGCGCAGCGCGTAGTAGGTGCGCGACTTGACGGTGCCCGGCGGGATGCCGAGCGACTCGGAGGCCTCCTTGACCGACTGGCCGCCGTAGTAGACGGCCAGCAGGACCTCACGGTGGTCGGGGCGCAGCGAGGCCAGCGCGTCGGCGATGGCCCACGACTCGACGGCCTTGTCGAGCTCGTCGTCGGCCGGGAGGATCGCCAGCGCCTCGTCGCCGGTCTCCTGCGGTCGGGACTTGCGCGCTCTGGCCTGGTCGACGACCAGGTTGCGGGCCACGGTGAACAACCAGGCCCGGACCGGGCGGTCGGCGATCGGGTTCTTCCAGGCCCGGAGGATGGTCTCCTGCACGATGTCCTCCGCCCTCCCCGGGTCACCCGTCAATCGCAGTACGTAACCGTAGAGCGGCCCGGCGTGGTCGTCGAAAAGGGCTCTCACCAGCTCTTCGTCGGCCGTCCCGGCTGCGCTCACATCCTCAGAACGCAACCGGCGGCGCTTCGGTTCACCGCGAAAGAGGGACATCGGTCGCAGTCGCGTCGACGACCAGGCCGCCCCCGGGGGCGGACCGGACCTCGTCGATCTTCAGATCGAGCGGGAGGCCCTGCACGGGCACGGTGAAGGTGATCAGGCGCTCGGCGTTGGGCACGGTGAACCCGCCCGCGATCGTCACCTTGGCCGGGGTGAGCCGCAGCACCCCGTCTTTGACCTCGATCTTCATGTCGGCGGTCACCGGCACCTGGTTGCCCAGCGCGGTCACCTCGCCGGAGACGCGGACGGTGCCGTTGCCCCCGCCGCCCTCGATCTTGATGCCGCGCGGGGCCCGCGAGTTCAAGGTCTCCTCGGAGATGGTCACCGTGCCGCTGACCCGCTCGGCGACGATCTTCGTGCCCGTGGCGTTCTGGATCAGGTCCATCAGCGGCGCCTCGACCCCATAGAGGGTCGCCTGCACGTCGCTGAGCCGGATGCCCTCACGCTGGATGTCGCCGATGTCGATGGCGATCTCCTCATAGCGTCCGCCGATCGCCTGGGTCAGGAACGGCACGCCCCTGACCTGCACGGTCGGCGGAGCGTCGAGATCGGCACTGGCCTGGACCTGCTTGGCGATCTCCCGCTGCACGCCGGCGACGGCCACGCGGTCGAGAACCACGGCCAGCACGACGAGCACGAGCAGCGCCACCACCAGCTTGCGCACCGCATCCTCCGTTGGCCGGGGGGTTTCGGATCAGCCTATCCGCCGGCAAACGGCGGCAAAACCTCAACCGTGGCACCTTCGGGCAGCTCCACGGTGTGGGGGTCGCGGGTGCCGGCCGGGTTCCCGTCGACCAGGAACGAGCACCGCGGAAGCACCCTGGCCAGCGCGTCGTTCCTTGTGATTTTGGTAACAAGCTCTCCAAGGGTTTCCGCGTCGAAAGTCTCCTCGGCGACTCCGGCCGCTTCCTTCGCCGCGGCCCAAAAGCGCACCGTTCCCGTAGCCATACGCCTCTCCAGCCCCAGATCCGCACACTCACAGTGAGCGTTTGGATACGGTGATTCTCCACGTGAAGTGCTGTTCACACGGTGGACGCACATTGGACGCAAAGTTGCTGTGGGCTAATCTACGAGCAACGGGACCTGGGCGACGTAGCCCCCGGGTCCTTACGTGTTTCTACGGCCCTGCCGTTGACGCGGATCGAAGGAGGCGAGCCTGTGATCGTGCACAGCGCGGTGCTCTCCCGGCGCGCCCGCCCGTTTGGCGAGGAGGCCTCATGAGCAATCTGCTTCTGCTGACCAACGCATTGGAACCGTCCGCCGAAGTCCTGCCGGCGCTCGGGCTGTTGCTCCACTCGGTCCGGGTCGCCCCCGCCGAGGGGACCGCTCTGCTCGACGCCCCGCCCGCCGACGCGATCCTGGTCGACGCCCGGCGTGAGCTGGTGCAGGCCAAGAGCCTGTGCCGGCTGCTGCGGACCACGGGGATCGACTGCCCGCTCATGGTCATCGTGACCGAGGGCGGCCTCGCGGCGATGACCGCCGAGTGGGGTGCGGACGACGTGATCCTCGACTCCGCCGGCCCGGCCGAGGTCGAGGCCCGCCTCCGCATGGCGATCGGCAAGCTGTCGCTGGCCGCCGCCGAGGAGGTGCCCGACGAGATCCGCAGCGGCGATCTGGCGATCGACGAGGCGACCTACACCGCGCGCCTGCGCGGCCGGGCGCTCGACCTCACGTTCAAGGAGTTCGAGCTGCTCAAATACCTGGCCCAGCACCCCGGCCGGGTGTTCACCCGGGCCCAGCTCCTCCAGGAGGTCTGGGGTTACGACTACTTCGGCGGCACCCGGACCGTCGACGTCCACGTGCGGCGCCTGCGCGCCAAGCTGGGCGCCGAATACGAGGCGCTGATCGGAACCGTCCGCAACGTCGGCTACCGCTTCGTGCCCGACCGCGGCAACGAGATGGCCCAGGAACTGGAGTCCGCCCGCCGCTGAGACATGGAAAAGCCCCCGGTCGCCATCGACCGGGGGCTTCCTGCTTCTCTCAGCCCTACGGCAGGACCGTGATGTGGTTGGCGACCGGGGGCGCCACCGGGGAGTTCGCGGTCAGGTAGTCCTCGAACGCGTCGATGTCGAGGGGGCCGCTCCACAGGTCGGTGCCCTGGGTGAAGGCCGCGAAGGCGTCACCGCCGCCGACGAGGAAGTTGTTGGCCGCGACGCGGATCGACTGCGTCGGGGTCACCGGAACACCGTCGATCTTGATGTCCGACACCTTCGAGCCCCAGGCGGCGCTGTTGCTGTAGGAGTAGGTGAGGTTCGACGACGGCTGCAGGATCTTGGTGAAGGCCTGGTTGTTCGGGCCGCCCACCCACTGCTGCTCCAGGACCAGCTTGAGCTGGGCGCCGGTCAGCGTGACGACCTGCACGAGGTTGTTGAACGGCTGGACCGCGAAGATCTCGCCGTAGGTGGTCACACCGGGGCCCTCGCCGGCGGGCGAGCTGGCGTAGGTGAGGGTGGTGCGGATGCCGCCCGGGTTCATCAGGGCGATCTCGGCGTCGCCGCCGGCCTTGGCCGATTCGAGCTGCGAGTCGGCGATCAGGTTGCCCAGCGGGGACTCGCCCGACGGACCGGCCACGTTGGTGATGTCGGCGGTGATGTCGCCGACCTTCTTGTTGGCGACGGTCGCGACGCGGGCCTTCCAGTCGTTGATGAACGTCACGGTGGCCGGGTCGGGGGTGACGGTGCGGCGCACGACGGTGTTGTCGGCGACGACCGACGAGCGCACGATGTCGCCCGTGCCCTTGTCGATCTGGAAGTCGATCTGGGTCAGCACGCGGCCGAACGACGAACCCTGCGTGTAGACGCGCTGCTGACCGGCCGGGTCGGTGGCCTTGCAGATGTAGGCCTGGTGGGAGTGGCCGCTGATGACGATGTCGATCTCGGGGTCGATGCCCTCGGCGATGCGCGAGCCGGCGCCCTTGGTGATCGGGCAGGCGTCGGGGCTCTGGTTCGGGGTGACCTGGTCGCCCTCGTGCACCAGGACGACCTGGGCCTTGATGCCCTTGACGTCGCGGAGGTAGGCGGAGGTCTCGTTGGCGGCGGCGACCTCGTCGGTGAACTCGAGGCCGGCGATGCCGGAGGCGGTCACGATCGACGGGGTGGTCTTGGTGACCAGGCCGATGAAGGCGACCTTCTCGCCGTTGATTCGTTCCACATAGTAGGGCGCGAGAGCCGGCTTGTTCTTCTTCGTGTCGATCACGTTGGCCGCGATGAACTCGAAGTCGGTGCCCTTCCACTTGCCGGCGGGCGAGCACCCGTCGACCGGGTGGCACTTGCCCTCCATGACACGCTTGAGCTCGGCGTAGCCCTCGTCGAACTCGTGGTTGCCGGCGCTGGAGGTGGCCAGCTCCAGCGAGTCGAGGAACGCGACCGTGGGCTCGTCGTGGAAGGCGGCCGACAGCAGCGGGGAGGCGCCGATCAGGTCGCCGGCCGCGACCAGGACGGTGTCGCGGTTGCGCTGCTGCTTGACGTAGGTGGCGAGGTAGGCCGCGCCGCCGACGCCGTCGACGACGGTGCCGGTCTCGTCGGCGATCCGGCCGCTGGACCCCGTCGGGGGCTCCAGGTTGCCGTGGAGGTCGTTGATCGAGAGGATCCGGACCGGAACCAGCTCGTCGTCCATCTTCTTCGCCGAGCCGCTCGCGCTGGCGCCCGCGGGCCCGATGGCGAGAGCGATGACACCCGCCGAGGCGACGGTGGCCACGGCGAGTCTCTTGAGGGATGCAGGGGTCATGGTAAGTGAGCCTAGAGTGACCACCTGGCCGACCAATGGCGCAAAGGTAACGATTCCCCTCGGCGACACCTGGCGGGATTTGCCAGTCAGGGGTACGTAGAGTGCGTTCCATGAACGCGCACGTGGAGATCAGGGAACGACTCGATGACGACACGGTTGCCGAGGTCAGGCGGCTCGTCCAGGCCGCGACCGACGCCGACGGCGTCCGCCCGCTGAACGAGCACGTCATGCTCCATCTGCGGTACGGGGGCGACCCCGGAGCCAAGACGGCGCTTTTGTATGTATCGGGCATTTTGTCAGGTTTTGCTCACGTGGACCCGACCGACACGGTCGAGGGCCCCAGCGGCGAACTCGTGATCGACCCCGCCGCCCGCCGCCGGGGCTACGGCCGCATGCTTCTGGACGCGATCCTCATGGAGACCGGCGGGCGGTTGCGCCTGTGGGCCCACGGCGACCACCCGGGCGCCGGGCGGCTGGCCGCCTCGTCCGGGTTCCAGCGGGTGCGCTCGCTCTGGCAGATGCGCCGCAGCCTGTTCGCGCCGTTCCCGGCCGCGCGGGTGCCGGAGGGCGTGCGGATCACCACGTTCGAGACCGGGCGGGACGAGAAGGAGTGGGTGGCCCTCAACGCCCGCGCGTTCGCCCACCACCCCGAACAGGGCGCGTGGACCGTCGAGGACGTGCGGCGGCGCGAACAGGAGCCCTGGTTCGACCCCGCGGGCTTCTTCCTGGCCTTCCGCGACGGAACCATGACGGGCTATCACTGGACGAAGGTCCACGGCGACGGCGGCCACGGGCACGAGCCCATCGGCGAGGTGTACGTCGTGGGGGTGGATCCGGCGGAGCAGGGGTCGGGCCTGGGGAAGGCGCTGACCCTGACGGGCCTCGCGCACCTGCGGTCGCTGGGGTTGTCGCAGGTCATGCTGTACGTGGACGAGGAGAACCGGGCGGCGATCCGGCTCTACGAGGGCCTGGGCTTCAGCCGGTGGGACGTCGACGTGATGTACGCCCCGGCCCGGTGAGCTTGCCCGTGACGGCGGGCGCCGGGAGCGCGGGCCTGGCGCCGGATGCCGGGGAGCGCCGGGGGCGGCGGGCAGTGCCTAGGTGGGCGGAGCCGTAACGGGAAAAGAAACAGGCGCGTGATCGGGGATCACGCGCCTGAATCCTTGGGTGGGACTACTCGATGATCGCGTGGGCGATCCAGTAGGTGATCGCCGCGACGATGCCCGCCGCCGGGATCGTCAGGACCCACGCCGTGACGATGTTGCCCGCGACGCCCCAGCGCACGGCCGACAGGCGCTTGGTCGCGCCGACGCCCATGATCGCGCTGGTGATCGTGTGGGTGGTGGAGATGGGGGCCTGGAAGCCGATGGCCGCCACGTAGAGGACCGTGGCGGCGGCGCTCTCCGCCGCGAAGCCCTGGGGTGGGTTGAGGGCGATGATGCGCCGGCCGAGGGTGCGCATGATGCGCCAGCCGCCCGCGTAGGTGCCCAGGGAGATCGCGGCCGCGGCGGCCAGGATGACCCACTGGGGGATGTTGTCGCCGGGCTGGTTGTAGCCGCCGACGACCAGTGCGAGGAAGATCACGCCCATGGTCTTCTGGGCGTCCTGCAGACCGTGGCCGAGGGCCATGGCCGCGGCGGACACCGTCTGCGCGTAGCGGAAACCCCGGCCCGTGGAATGGGGATTCGACTTGCGGAAGATCCACAGAATCGCGATCATGATGCCACCCGCCAGGGTGAACCCCACGAGCGGCGACAGGATCATCGGCACGACGACCTTCTCCAGCACCCCGTCCCAGTGGACGGTCGTGCTGGCCGCCAGCGCCGCCCCCACGAGCCCGCCGATGAGCGCGTGGGACGACGACGAGGGCAACCCGAAGTACCAGGTGATCAGGTTCCACGTGATCGCGCCAACGAGCCCGGCCCCCACGATCACCAGGCCGTGGGTTCCTTCAGGCGGCTCGATGATGCCGCTGCCGACCGTCTTGGCGACCTGCTCCCCCAGGTGGGCGCCGATGAAGTTCATCACGGCGGCCATCAGCAGGGCGGCCCGCGGCGTCAGCGCCCGCGTCGAGACCGAGGTCGCGATCGCGTTCGCGGCGTCGTGGAAGCCGTTCGTGTAGTCAAACACCAGTGCGATGACGACCACACTGATGACGAGCGCAAGCTCCACTTAACTTTCCTTGACCGCAATCGACTCGACCGTGTTGGCGACATGCTCGAACGCGTCAGCCGCGGACTCGAGCTGGTCGATGACCTCTTTCATCTTGAGGACGGTCAGGGCGTCGTACTCGCCCGAGAACAACTTGGCCAGCAGGCGCCGATAGACCTGGTCGGCCTGGTTCTCGAGACGGTTGATCTCGATCCAGTACTCGTTCAAGTTGTTGAGCGACCGCAACCGGGGCATCGCCTCGGCGGTCAGCTCGGCCGCGCGTTCGAGCACCTCGACCTGACGCACGACTTCCTTCGGCAGGTGGTCGATCTGGTAGAGCACGATCAGATCGGCCGCCGCCTCCATGAAGTCCATGACGTCATCGAGGTTGGAGGCGAGCTTGTAGATGTCCTCCCGGTCGAACGGTGTGATGAAGCTCTCGTTCAACCGGTTCAGAATCGCGTGAGTACGCTCGTCGCCCGCGTGCTCACACGCGCGCATCTTCTCAGCGAGAGCCTCACGGTCGGAACCGTCACTGATGATCTCGACCAGCAGCCGTGACGCTGTGACGAGGTTGTTCGCCGAGTCGGCGAACAAGTCGTAGTAACTGTCCTCACGGGGCGTGAGACGCAGACGCACGTGGATCTCCAGATGTGCGGGGACTGTCCGCAGAGAAGAGTAGAGGCAACCAGGCAGAACGTGAACTTAAGGTAGATGTCACCTAATGGTTGCCCAACGGTCTTCCCCTGACACATAAGGTTTTTCGCTCGTTCTCAGATCTTGGTGCGGTGGAAGTTGAGGAAAGACCGCGACGGCGTGGGTCCACGCTGCCCCTGGTACCTCGAACCGTACGCGGCCGAGCCGTACGGATGCTCAGCGGGGCTGCTCAGCCGGAACAGACAGAGCTGACCGATCTTCATCCCCGGCCACAACTTGATGGGCAACGTGGCGACGTTGCTGAGCTCCAGGGTGACGTGCCCCTCGAACCCCGGATCGATGAAGCCTGCCGTGGAATGGGTCAGCAGCCCCAGCCTGCCCAGGCTCGACTTGCCCTCCAGGCGGCTGGCGATGTCGTCGGGAAGCTTGATGACCTCGTAGGTACTGGCCAGGACGAACTCCCCCGGATGGAGGATGAACGGTTCGTCCTTCTCCGGTTCGACGAGCCGGGTCAGGTCGGGCTGCTCACAGGACGGGTCGATGTGGGGGTAGCGGTGGTTCTCGAAGACCCGGAACATCCGGTCGAGCCGGACGTCGATGCTGGACGGTTGGATCATGGCGGGGTCGTAGGGGGTGAGACGGACTCTTCCGCTGTCCACCTCGGCCTTGATGTCGCGATCTGAAAGCAGCACGACGACAGGGTAGTGGGAACGGGGGCGTGGGCTTGGCGTGGATCATGTAGAGTAGGCGGAGCACCTTGCGGGTGTAGTTCAATGGCAGAACATCAGCTTCCCAAGCTGACAGCGCGGGTTCGATTCCCGTCACCCGCTCTTACCACTAAGGCCCAGGTCAGGGGATAGATCCCGACCCGGGCCTTGATTGTTTTCTGGGGTGGTTCTCGCCGTCGTGCCAGATCCGTGCCAGAACAAGTGATCTTGCTGGTCAGGCGCTCGGCACAAGTGCCCCCGCTTGGCCCTCGTCGCCTTCCTCGCCGTTGGGCCTGAGACCCTTCTCCACGATCTTGCCGAGGCCGTCGGCGATCTCGCGGTCACGTTCCTTGGAGCCGTGGAGGTAGATCACGGCCGCCTTCGTACTCGCGTGGCCCATGCGTGCCATGAGCTCTTTCAGGGTGGCCCCCGTGAGTGCGGCCAGTGTGTTGCCGGTGTGTCGGAGATCGTGAATGTGGATCTTCGGGAGGCCGGCCTTCTTGAGTGCCTTCGCCCACACGCGCGAGAAGTTGCTCCGGCGCAGTTGCGCGCCCTTCTCCCCCACGAAGATCAGGCCATCGTGTCGCTTCTCGCTGAAGCGCTGGACGTGCCATGCCAGTTCTCCGGTGATCACCTCGGGGAGGTTGACCGTGCGGGTTCCGGCGTCCGACTTGGGTGGGCCGGTCAGCAGCTCACCTGTCTTCATCTCGGAAACGGCGACCGCGATGCGGACCGTTCGGGCGTCGAGGTCGAGGTGGTCCTTCCGAAGCGCCGCCAGCTCACCCCAACGCATACTGCCGAACGTGGCGAGGAGCACCAGGGCGCGGAAGCGGGGCGGCATCGCGTCCGCCAGCCTGAAGACCTCGGGCACGGTGAGGACGGGTCGTTCTTCCGGACGCTCGACACCCGCTTTCTTGATCTTGCAGGGGTTCTTCCTGATCAGCTCGTCGTCGACGGCGGTGTTGAGGATGCCGCGAAGGAGGCGGTACGCCTTGGCGATCGTCGACGCGCCCAGGCCGTTCTTGGTCAGGCCGGTGTGCCAGACGCGGACCTGGCGGGACGTGATCTCCGTGAGCATGCACTCGCCGAAGGTCGGGGTGATGTGCAGCCGCAACAGCCCCTCGTAGAGCTGTTCCGTCTTGGGGCGGAGCGTCCTCTCCGTGAGCCAGGTGGCCGCGTAGTCGCTGAAGAGGACCTTCCCGGCGTCGGGGTTGGTCCACTCCTGCTGGAGTACTTCCGCTTCCGCCTTGGACAGCCACTTCTCGGCGTCGGTCTTGGTCGCGAAGGTCTGCGGTGCCGTGTACTCCTGTCCGTCCGGACCCTGGTAGCGCGCCTGGAAGCGGCCCGAGGGCAGCTTGCGGACGGCACCGAAACGGCGACGGGATCCCTTGTTGTTGCCGCCCATCAGGCAGCCCTTCCCTTCCGGGTTGCGATCGGTTCGACGAGACCGGCTCGGATGAACTCTTCGAGGGCCGATTCAGGGATGCGCACGCTCCGCCCGATGCGGACGAACGTGATCCGGCGCTCTGCGATTAGGCGCCGGGGGAAGCGGGTCGAGGTGTTGAGACGAGCGGCCACCTGGTCGACGGTCAGCAGGTTGCCCCTGATGGCGTTCGGGTCATCAGCCTTGCTCTGTCGTCTCATGCCGCCCTCCCCGCCGTTGCCGAAAGATCTAGGCCGTCTGCTGCGGCTTGGAGTTGGTTCATGTGGGCTCGCCAGCGGAGGCGTTCGCGGATGGAGCGCAGGAGGCGGACGCGGATCGGTGGGAGGTCGGGGTCTCCGGCCTTGACGGGTGACCAGACGTAGCGGCCGATGTCGGCGGGTTCGTCGGTGACGCCGAGGGCTTCCAGGACCCAGGTGCGGCGGTCGGCCTTGTGTTCGGTCAGCGTCTTGTTCGACCACTTGCGAGAGACCAGGACGCGGCGCCCGCCGTAGCCGAGGTGTTCGGGACGGTGGGCCTTGCCCCTGCACCGGCCGGGGATCATGCCCGGCTTGGCGTCCTTGGGCTGGACGCCGTAGCGGAGCCAGTTCGGGCAGGTCGGCGTGCACGGTTCGTACCGCAGGACCTCAGCGAGGCGGGCCGCGTGGTCCCGGGCGGCTTGGGAGTCGGCGGCCTGACCGAGTGACTTGGTCAGGTACTTGGACAGGTAGCGGATCGCCTGGTCGGCGTCCGGGGTGCCCGAGAGGATGCCTTGGGCGTCGACCTGGCGGCCGAAGCGGACGACGTGCAGTGGTTGGGCGTCGGGGTTGGCGTCGAGCTGGTCGAGGGCCTCATCCCAGGTGGGGAGGATCTCGCCGCTGTCTGGGTCGAGGTAGCCGGCCTTCTCGTCCCAGACCGGCAGGTGCCCGCCGTCGAATCGGACGGTGTCGCAGGAGGGCCACCAGACCTGGTGGTAGGTGGCCGCAGCTACGGCGCGGATGTCGGCGCGGGACATACTGCCGCGCATGGCCATGTGCAGGTGCGGTGCGAGCCGCTTTTGCATCTCGACCGTGGCGAAGTACTGGACGTCATAGCCCGCGACGCGGCGAAGGTTCTGCACGAAGCGGTCGATCAGCTTCGAGAAGTGGAGAGCATCCCGAGCCGCTCGAACGTAGTCGTAGCTCGCAGGGTCGACGGGGACACCCGCGTTCACTCGCCCGTAGGTGTCGAGCGTGAGCGTGATGAACATTGAGGGCCGGTAGCTACGGCCGTCCGGGCTTTCGTACGTGCGGCCCAGCGTGGTCGCCGTCATGGCCCGCTTCGGCAGGTCGGGAGCGTCCTGCCGCCGACGAGTTGAGCGGGAACGCTTGGATGTAGTCCGGCCGAGGACGTTGCCGCGCACTCCGGCGGCGTTGATCTCGACGTCGAGCTCGGCGATGGCCTGGTCATAGTCGTCGGTGGGGAGCCCCGCGGCTTCGCATTGGTCGCGAAGGGCCTGGGCGTCGGCGCGCCACTCGACCAGGTGCCGTTGGTAGTCGTTCGGCTCGTCCGGGGTGATGGCCGGTTCGGCGGTCAGGTGCCAGCCCTCGCGGCATTGGGCCTTGCGCAGAGCGCGGTTCCGCTTGGCGCACGGAGGGCACTTGGCCTCAAGGGTCGCGCCGCAGGGCGCGTTGATGATGTCGCTGATCCCGGTCTTCAGGTCCATCCGGCGCAGCCCCACCGGGCGGATGCACACGCCGTTGTCGATCGCGAGGGCCTCGACCACCTCGTGCGCCAGGGGCATGGACTGCTTGGCGGCGCGTGGGGTGTGCCGGTCGTTCGGGTTGGTCAAGGCACCTCCTACTGGTCGAGGGGGTCGAGGATCACGACGGCCTTGGTCCCGCACTCGCGGCACTCGACGACGCCCCGGACGGGATAGATCCACAGGCAGTCGGTGGTGCCGCAGGACGCGCAGGTCAGGTCGTCCAGGGCGCAGGCCAGTTCAGCCATTGGCGTCTCCCTCGACGAGGTCGGCGGTCAGCCGGACGAGCCCCGTGTAGGGCTGGGTGGTGATCTGGACGTCGGCCAGGTGCAGGAAGCGCACCACGCCCGAGGGGGTCAGCCGGGCGAAGACGAGTTGTTCGGGGACGCGAGTGATCTCGGTGCGGGTGCCGGTCAGGGTGAGCCTCATGCGGCCCTCGTCTCGTCGGTGGTGGCGGTCGAGAGGTGGGCGACCATGTCCCTGATGTCGTCGTCCGAGACGTAGGTGGCGCGGACGCGGATCGGGTCCGGGGAGGTCTCCAGCCGGACGTAGCCGATGCCGGCGCCCTGGGCCGGGTTGGGTGAGATGAGGTCGGCCAGGGCGCCCCGGTCGCGTGCGCCGTCGCCGAGGACCATGTCGACCTGTTCGGACTCATCCAGCCTGAGCGCGATCTTGTCGGGGAACAGGTTGCGGATGTTCATGACCTCTTTGCGCGGGTCCTGAAGAGCGGCCAGCACCCCGAAGCCGACCGCGCGGCCCTGGGTGGTGAGCGTGGCCAGAGCAGCGGTGATGCGCTGCTTGAGGTGCTTGTCGGACTGGTAGGCGGTCAGGAACGCCACTTCGTCGACGACCACCAGGACGAAGGGCTCATCCGGCGTTGCGGTGTGGCTGCGGCGCACACCCGCGTACTTGTCGGCACGCTGTTGCATCTGCGCGACAGCCGTCTCCAGCAGGTCGGCGCACTCCTCTGGGGTGGCGGCGTACTTGCCTCGGAAGAGGTCCTTGCCGAGGGACAGTTCCATGCGCTTGGGGTCCAGCGCCCAGACCTCGACCAGGCCCGAAGCCATCGCAGAGAGCAGGCCCCGGATGACCGACCAGATCCACGAGCCCTTGCCGGCCCCGGTCGCCCCGGCGACGAGGACGTGTGTTCCGTGGACCTTCAGCCGGTAGGGCAGGCCGTCTTCACGCTCGCCGATCTGGACCGGCTCGACCTCGGACGGAGGTTCGTCGGCATGGTCGGGGAGAGGAAGCGCGGGGATGGGATCGGCGAGGGGATCGCGTCGAGGCAGCACCAGCAGCACGACGCCAGGAGCGTGGAGGGTGACGCGGGAGCTGGTTGCGCCGAAGCCCTGGGCCAGGTGGTCAGCGCGCTTGGTCCAGTCCTCCAGACATTGGCCCTTGAGCATGCGGACGACGACCAGGTCAGCCCACGGAGTGCAGGCCACGCTGACCAGGCGAGGTAGGTAGTCGCGGCCGTGCAGGTGACGGCCCAGGCCGGACACGACCATGACGGGTTGCCAGTGCCGCCGGTAGATCCAGAACCTTCGCCAGGAGGCCAGCAGCGGCCAGGCAATCCACGAGCAGAAGGAAGGCCGGTGGATCATCGCCCAGCTTGCGAGGACGGGCAGCGCCAGACCGACCAGAAAGACGCTCCCGCGCCAGTCGACCAAGATTGCGAGCGCGGCCAGGCCGCCGACCAGGGTGACGGCGATCGGGTGTCGCCAGATCAGCCGGACCAGAGCGGCGATGAGGCGGATGATCCACAGGCCGATGGTGAGGAAGGCCGGGGTGTTGACCACGACCGGCTTAAACACGATCTTCGTGTCGGGGGTGGTGGTGACGAGGTTGCGTGCCTCGTCCCCCGGGAGCTTGCGAAACACTAGGTTGGAGTCCTCTCGGAACATATGCAGTGGGCTGGGAGAACCGGGGCGGCCGGAGGGTCCAAGCTCCAGCCGCCCCACCGGAATCAGGCCGCCTTCGTCTTGTCCGGAACCGGGTCCTCATCCAGGTCGGGAAGCGGAAGCTGAGTAGCCGACTCCTGGGTTTCGGCGAGGAGGCTGGTCACGGCCTTGGCCAGCTCGCGGAGGAAGTCGGCGTCCGACTCCGACCTCACCGACGGCAGCGCGATCGTGAGACCGACGCGGTCCTGGTCGATGGAGATGAAGCCCGGCTTGCCGTCGCTCCCGGGGAAGTGCTTGACCCTGGCGTTGGCACCCGCGCAGATCGAGGCGCTCACGTGGGTTTCCCGGCCGGGGTGAACGATGACGGTCGCGGCGCCGTAGCCGTCGCTCATGCCGCGTTCTCCTTGCCGTTGGTGGCCGACTTGCCAGCGCCCGAGGTCGCCAGCGGACGCGGGGCGTACATCTCGCGGACCTTGATCGACCAGGCCAGGCGGCCCGCGCCGTTGACGTAGGCGGTGACCGCCATGCCGTCGAACTCGACCGGCGTGAAGGGCAGGCCCGGCATGGGCGCCGGGGGAACCGGCTGAACCGGGGCGAGGATCTTGACGGACACCGTCTTCTGGGCGGGCTTGACCTCGGGGTCGGCGTCCAGAACGGCGACCTGCCACACGAGTTCGCCGCTCTTTTTGTCGCGGGTCTGGACGAAGCGGCCGTTGGTCGAGGCGTCGAAGTCCTTGACCGGCTCGACCTCGCCGACGACGTAGCAGCCGTGCGGGAAGACCTGCGCGAAGGTGACCGGGATGGGTCCCTGCAATGCCATGGATTCCTCCTGTTGTCTGACAGACACTTAACCTGTCAAGTGATGCGAGCATAAGAAGAGCCCGCTTGCTACGTCAAGTGACTAGGCGGGCTCGGTGAGTAGCAATCGGCTAACCGATCGGATAGGCGTCTTCCAGCTCGTGGCGATCGGCCGGCAACAGCACCTCAACGGCCGCCAGCGGACGCCCCGACGCATCGCGCACCGCCCCGTATACGACCAGCAGTGGAACGCCCTTGGGCATGCCGAGCTGCTTTGCCTCCGTCGTGGTCGGCATTCGGGCCGTCACCTGCTCCACCACGTGATCGAAGCGGACACCCTTCCGGCTCTCCAGGTGTGTGCGGATCCCCTCGGGCAGGGGTGTGGCGCTGGTCAGGTCGGTCCCCTCGGACAACTCCAGCGACACCCACAACGAGACGATCTCTGTTGGCTCACCGTCTCGACTGACCAGGCGGCGACGCACGAACACGCGACTCTTGGGCTCGACGTCGAGGAGGGCGGCCAGCCGGTTCGGGACGGCGACAGCGGCCGACTCGACGACTTCCCCCTCAGTGAGGGTCTCCGGGTTGGTGAGGTAGGCGCGTCCCGGCCGGGAGCCTTCAAGAGAGGAGAGCGCTGGGCGCCCGAGGACGAAGCGGCCCTTGCCCTGCCGGGAGTCGATCCAGCCCTGATCCTTCAAGATCCGCAGAGCCGCCACCACGGTGGGTCGGGATACGGCGAACTCCTTCATGAGTTCGTTCTCGCTGGGCAGGGTCGAGCCCGGGGCGTACTCGCCCGACTCGATGCGCCGCTGAAGGTTCTGCACAAGTTGCGCATACTTCGGCGGAACGGACTCTAGCGACATCTCGACCGTCCATCACCCGACAGGTTGTTTTACCAAGTTTGAGAGTATCCCGGCGGTAGACCACTGTCCACGCCGCCGCCTGAACCCGCATAACGCAGAAGACCCGGCAGGTGGGAGCCACGGAGTCTCTCCACCTGCCGGGCCAGACACGGACCGGACGAGCCATTGCCCACGTCGGCTCCCTCGATCCGACGCGACCGTCCAGCCGTGCCCGCTTTACCGGGTCACGTACTCCTTCAGGGCGTCGGCCGCGCCCTTAATGTCCGCGACCGGGTGGCGCTTCTCGGCGTTGTTCCACGAGAAGCACGTGCCGCCGTACCCGATGAAGACCGCGACCGGCAGGCCGGGGCCGTTCGGTGGGTAGACGAGAACCATCCGGTTCTCCTCCCGCAGTTCCGCGCGGATCGCGATCTCGGTCAGTTGACCGGCCAGCAGAATCAGGTAGTTCTCGGTCGCCGACTGGTCGGCCTTTGCCGGCGCTCCCGCCACATTGGGGTTCATCTCCCGCTCCTTTCGGCCCGGCCGCTTCCGAGGCAGTCCAGACACATCCGCTCTCCGCTTCCGTCGCGCTCCTCATCCACCGGCCCGACCAGCAGTTCACGCCGTGACACCCGCAGCTTCGCGCCACGGCCCCGACATGCGGAGCATGGAAATGCCTGACTGAACTCGATTGGCCGGGTCACCGTCGCCAACTCCTCATTGATCCGGCACACCCACTCTTTTGGGGAGGCCGCTGTGACGTACCGTGGTTGCTTGATGACAAGTCCACCGGCCAGCGCCTGAACACAGGACCCCCGAACGCGCCCCTCTTACCCCCCTCATGCACCCCCGCCTGGGAGGAAGGCACCGGATGCCCGACCACATCCCAAACGTGCAACTACGTGCGTGGAGGAACGAGCACCACCTGACCCGCGCCGAACTCGCCCAACTCATCAACCAGACCCCGACCGGGATTAGGGAACGTCTCGCGGTCGACGAGGAACGCATTCGGCGGTGGGAGGCAGGCGAGGTCTCATGGCCACGCACTCCGCTACGCCTCGCCCTTGAGCAGGCGACAGGGCTCTCACCCGAACGGCTGGGCTTCTCGCAGGGTGGGCGGAGCCGGTTGGTGGAGGCGCGTGTGATGCCCGTTGACGCGCTCCGCGCCGAAGCTGACTTGTACGGGACCATGGAACTGGCTCAGCAACTTCAGGCGTCGGACGTCGGCCCTGGAACATTGGAGGCCCTGGCCGAGGCCGTCGACCTGCTCTGCCGCGCCTATCCCGTCGTGCCCGCCGCCACCTTGCGTGATCGCACTCAGAAACGTCTCGCGCAGGTCACCCAGCTTCTTCGGGGACGTCTCACCTTCGACCAGCACCGCGAAGTGCTCGTCATCACCGGCTGGTTGACCGCTCTTCTTGGATGCGTGCATTACGACCTGGGCGAGCGGGAGGAGGCGGAGACATCACGACGGGCCGCCTTCGAGATGGGCCGTCAGGTCGGTCACGGCGAGCTCATGGGGTGGGCGCATGAGATGTCTGCCTGGTTCGCCCTGGTCGAAGGCCGGTTTGAGGACGTTGTGAAGTCGGCCCGCATGGGCCAGGCCGTGGCCGGCAATAGCAGCGCGATGGTGCAGCTCACCTTGCAGGAAGCCCGCGGATTGGCTCGCATCGGCGACCGGCGCGAGGCAGATCGAGCGCTCACCCGAGGCGCGGACGTCCTGGGCACGCTCGCGATGCCCGAGAATCCTGATCACCACTTCGTGTTCGATCACGCCAAGTGGGTCTTCTACGCGGCTAGCTGCTACACCTGGCTCGCGGACGACGACCGCGCCGAAGAGCACGCGCGGGAGACGATCCAGATGCATACACGGCCGGATGGCAGCTCGAACGCACCTATGCGAGTCGCTGACGCGCACATCGATCTCGGGATCGTCCACGCTCGACGGGGCGACCTCGACGCTGCCACAGAACACGGCGCGATAGCGCTCGACATCGACCGCAAATCGTTGACCGACCTGATCACTCGCGCGGAAGATCTCGACCGACTCCTGAGACAGAAGTACCGCAAAGAATCAGCCACGAAGGAGTTCAACGAGCGGCTGATGAGCTTGCGACACGGCAGGTGAGACGCCGTAGGCTCCGGTGACCAGCCGCAGACCGCGTGCTTCTCCGGGCTGCCTGAGTCGAGCGGTGTGGTCCACTTGGCAAGTTCCATAACCCAGCAGAGAAGGAGATCGACATGCCTTGGCCCGCCGACCGCGTTAATCCGGTCGAGATCGATCCGAACAACCCGCACGAGAAGCAGTGCGACTGCTGCGGGAACAAAGTGGTTGAGATAGCCCGAGGCACCTGGGTTCACATCGATCCAGACGAGATCGAGGAGTACGAGAGAGTGATGCGCGAAGACCGTCAAGCCGACGGCCTGTTAGAGAACTGACTGACAACACCCGGCGAAGGACGAGGCTAGAGCCGTTCGAGCGGCGTCGCTCAGCCCTCGGCGCCGCCACGCGGCCCTCCGCTCATCCCGCGAACGGTGGTGCCGCCGCCATGCAAGAGTTGAGCAGGACGCGCCGAGGTATTCGGTCAGCCCTCCATGCAGCGCGGGTGAGCGTGAACGACTCGGCGAAGCGTTAGGTGGATGGAATTCCCTCGACGCGCTCAGAAAGCCGACTGCTTCCCGTTTCCGCTGCATGGGAAATTCGCTCATGCCGCGAAGCGAGCGGTCTACAAACTGTTACGTCGTCGTTCGACCTTTGTCGCAGAACGTGAACTTCGCCTGGTTCGAGACTGTCAAGTCTCTGGTGGGACCGAAGTGTCAAGCCTATTCCGGGGCAGGACAGTGAGACAGCCGGGATGGTTGCCGAAATGTTCTTGTGTGGATCAAGACGGCGGCGCGCCGCGCCGCCGTAACCGGCCCTCTGCCGCCTGCCGCCCGGGCTGCGGCCTGGGGGCCGGTCCCGGCCGGCTGCGCCCCGGGCCGCACGCCGACCCGCTCGGGCGCCGTTGCCGAACGAACGCGCCGCAGGTCGGCACGCCATCTTCCCGTAACTCCTGCACCCGCTGCCCGATTTTCCGGGGCAGGCAGAACCCGTCAAGGACGGCTGTGCAGGCAGGACAACCAGCACAGGCGGAAGGTCACCGGCGAAGGTACACGCGAAGCCATCCTTGACAGAACCTGCCCGACAGTCCCGGACCTGGCAGCTAGCGGGAGCAGGAGGAGGAATGCCACCTGCTTTCACAATTGATCTTCCGCGCCATGTCTGGGCAGTCGCCGGACCCGCACGTCTTCGACCGATGTCTAAAACGGCGCAATCAGGCTAACTGACCTCTGGCCTGTCGGCTTTCCCCCAGGCGCCAACTGCGATGTGGGCTAGGGACAGAATATGGACGCGATAGCCCACGCCTAGATGGTTCAGGAAGCGGAGTAGCTAAGGCTCGTGCGTGCCCGTGGTGTGCCCGATGAGGCAGGAATCACGGGGAATCGAAGCCATCTGGGGGAAGTGCGATCACGCCTATGAGCTGCGTCTTCACAGACCAATCAAGATCTCTCAGCTATGGTGCGATCCCTTAGCCCTAGCCATGAGCCAACCGGCAATGTAGGTCCGCCTGACTCGGCTGGGCTGATTGATATAGCCCTCGAGCCTCCACATTCCGGAGCGCTTCAAAGCCGCATGTGTCGTCTCCCTCAACCGCAGCTCATCCGAATCGGGCAGTCGTTCAAGCTGAACCCAGCGGCTGCTATGCCCAATTGGAAACACTAATCATCAATAGCATGAGGATTTCTCCATACGACATCGCACGTGGTGTGTTTGAAGTGCTCAACATCGCTAGGCGTAGGATTGTCTGCCGATGGACTTAGTTCAATATAGATTTGTCTGCCATGCACTGACGGGAGTGGAAATTGCGATAGATCAACACTGGGCTGCTCGACAGTTAGTGTCCGACTGACAATTACGCCATTTTCACTTGGCCCCCACCATGTAACTTGGTCCGTTGGGTGTTGACATGATTTTCTCTCAATGAGCCCACCAAGTCGATCGAAATCCCCGTCCGCAAATAGGTTGATTTTCCAAGGGCCACTTAAACTTTGACTTGACAATGCTTTCCAGGTCCAAATGACTCCATTGCCGGAATTTTCCTGAGAATTTGGATATGGCTCACCAATTACTCTCAAGGTGACCGGACCCGTCGTGGAGTTAATGGCGTAAATTCCACCAGAAATTACTACCACAAGAACGATAAAGACATAAGCAAAGGTCCGCTTCTTGTGAATTCGTCGAAGGATCTTATTTTCCGCCACATCCGCAACTGCTCCAATATTGTCCGACTCAATTGGCGGACCGGTTTCAACTGAACGCAGCTCATACTGAGAGAGCTTGGCTTTTTCCCATATGGGCTTGATGGCACCAATAGCCCTAGTAACTCCTTCTTTGTCATTCTGAAAGCAGGCTGCGCAGAAGCTTTGCACGGTTGCCCATTCGGGGAATGGATGGCCAGCAAGTAGTTCAGAAATTCTTTGTGGATCTAGGCTAGGGCGCATGGCTTTGCCGATCTCTTTGGAGGTCGCGAACCTAGATTCTTGAGCGAACCCTCGAAGCTTCTCCGCCAACTGGGCCGCTTCGGGGGTTTTTGCCCGAATCTCTCCAAAACGCACAGTTCGTCCCTTCGTAGCTACATATCCGATGATCACATCGGGCCTACCGGATCCGGTGGATCCGATTTCTCCACCTCCACCACCTGGGCGGATGCGATCAGCCCTCAGCAGACACAGTCCAGCACGACTACACCTGAATCGAACGACATAACCCCCAGGTGTAAGGAAAACGAGACATGACCACCCCCGCTAAGCATGCAGTATCCGCCAATCCAGAAGGACCGGCACCTGCTGGCGGCGAAAGCGCTAGTCATGAGAAGACCGTAGAACAGCGAAGCGCTGCGCCCACACGCAAAAATCGTCGGCGCACAAATATGCGGCGAGCGGTACGGCAGCTAGCGCGTGCAGCAATGTTCGCTTTCGTGCGCGGCCTAGCTTATGGAACTGGCCGCGGCCTTATTGTGCTACTTATCTGGTGGCTCATCAATCACTAGCTAGCTATCTTGAACCAAGATTAGGGCCGCACGGATTTGATCTGTGCGGCCCTAATTTTTGGTCGGGCGAAATTGACCCCACGAAACCGTGCGAGCGTGCAAGGAAATGGCCCGGGCTCGCCGGGGAGTCATTCGTGCCTCAACGCGTGGCGCTTCCCGATCTCAAGGCTGCCACTAGATCTCTTCGCCCTTAATCACTTAATCTGATCTTGCGAAGTTCAAGAATTTTTGGTGCGGTGTGCGTTGTTCATCCCAACGCTTAATGGCCAATGCCGGCTTCTCCCGGTAACTCGCGAAGGTAAGCACAAGGTGCTGCTTCCCGCGCGATATGGCCACGAAGAATTCGGACATCGCCACGGTGGGGGTGCCCCAGAAAAGTTCTCGTTCGACGCCAAGAACCACGACTTTCTCGAACTCCAAGCCCTTGCATTTGTGGATAGTCAAGAATCGGATCGCGTCCAGTTCCGAGAGGCGCCGGAGTGATTTGACAGGGTCTGCGTCAACGCCAAGTTCCCGCCCAAACGCCTCAATTGCTTGCTCGATCAAGTCGTCGAGCCGTTTGCCCTGCTGGTATGCGGGAGACAACGCGGTCAGCACTGGTCGCGTAATCAGCTGAAGGAACTCTTCGATCAGGGCCCTCCAGGCCGCCAGCTCAGCCGGCTTGAAGTCCGGACTACGGATGGCCGCTCGGGATCTGCGGATCATGCGCTTCAACTGGCTATCGAAGCGCGAAGCCTCGTCCTCGGAGGCACCCGTTCGATTCGCGATCCTCATGAGTTCGGCGTACGCGTCGGGCTGCCTTTCGCTAGCGATCACCCGAATGTAGTTGAAGATAAGCCCAGGCACCGGTTCTGCGGTGAGATCTTGGCTCTCTTGCTCGTTCCGGAAGGGAACTCCACGCTCCGTGAGTTCATTTCCGAGCGCGGCTCCGACAAGATGGGGCTGCTGGCGAATCAGGACGGCGATCTCGCTTGGCGCTGTGCCTGCGTCGAGCCAACGCTCGATGAGGTCGGCCACTGAACGTGCCTCGTCGTGCTCAGTGTCGAAGTCGAGCACCTCAATGACGCCGTCGTCCCCAGCCAGGTCCTCGTCTGGGCTGACCGCGCCGGGATCCATCTGGCTGATCATCCTGTTCTGCATCCGTCGCAGCCGAGGAGCTGCGCGGAAGTTCTGATAGAGGGGAAGTGGCCGAGCGGAGAAGTCCTCAGCGAAGGTCTGCAGCACCCCTTCCAAGGCTCCAGCAAAAGCCATGATCCGCTGCTTGGTGTCTCCGACTGCGGTCAGCGTCGCACCGGTGTTACTGAAAGCTTTTTTGATCAGCTGGTACTGCTGCTTGGTGCAGTCTTGGAATTCATCGAGGAATATGTGGCTGTATGTCTGCCGGATTCCACCGATTGCGTAGGGGTTTGATTCGACGATTTTTAGTGCCAGGGGAACCAAGTCGTTGAAGGTGATCTGCCTGCCCGGAATCCGGATGCCGGGATTGGAATCGTCTATTCGGTAGTCCGGGTCAAGGGCGTCATGTCCGGTGAGGGCGGGGCGGAAGTTGTCTAGGATTCGCTTGGCGAAGGCGTGGAAGGTGAAGCTGTCGAATCGGGCCGCGAGTTGTTCGCCAGAGCGACGGCGAACTCGATCTCGGATGTTGCGGGCGGCGTCGGTCTTGAAGGACACGGCCAGGATGCGGCGCGGGTAACGACAGTGGCCGGTACGTAGCAGGAAGTCCGCCCGTTGGGCGAGTAGTTCGGTTTTCCCTGCCCCTGGGCCGGCTGAGACGACCACGTTCTCATCCAGGATCGTGGCGGCCTTCAGGGCGTTCGGTTCGAGAACGAGGCCATCGACCGGACGCCATTTATCGGAGTGAATCATTCCGAGAGCCCGTCCAGACTTACACGTACATAAGTGACCAGCCGATCTAGCACGGCGGGGAGACCTCCTAGAAGGTCCTGGTCGCTCAAGGCTGCCAGTGCAGCCAAGTGAGCAGCGGGCTTACTGCCGAGGTCAAATTTGGTGTGGTAGTCGTCGAAGAGCGCCAGGACGCCAGCAAGGCGGCCCTCGTTCACGTGGCTCTTACCGAGCACAGCCACGATGGTGTTCTCGTCCGGTTCGGTGGGCTCGTCCGGCGCGGCCGGCTCGATGTCGTAGGCATCGGGATACGAGGCCAGCATCATCAGATCTAGGTCGACCGGAGTGGAGAAGAAGACCCCGCGCCGCTCCAGCAACTCAACAGGGTTCTGTCCGTCCGCGAAAGCGGGGTCGACCAGCGCCGGGAAGTCTCGGTCGTCTTTCCACGTCGGCAGCTTCTCGATCATGTCTTCTGCGTATGTTCCAGGCTGGATGGCGTTGACCTGGTTGAGCGCGTTGCGCACTCGCCCCCAGCCGCCGTGATATCGGCCAGCGTCGAGGTCCAATAGCGTGGCGTGCGGGATTCTCAGCTCATTGAGGAGCCGCCAAAAGTGATTGACGTGCCGACCGCCTAGCGGGGCCACGCAGACGGACGCGTCATCCTCGGCGATGCCGACGGCAGCCAGGATCCGCGGCAGGACAACCTGCTCGCTATCACCCTCGCCGAGTACGACAAACCTGGCGAAGTAGAGCTCGGGGAAAGCCTGGATCGCCTCCCGGACGTACTTGGCTGCTGCCTCTCCGTCCTTGGGAAGGACGATGCGGTGCACGGTCGTCTTACGCGCAGTGTCTAGGCGCAGGAAGCGGATCGAGTGAGGGTCGACACGACGCAACAATGTGGGTGCGTGCGTAGCGATCAGGGCTTGCGCGTCGCCGTGCTCGCACACTCCACGTAGCTGACGGATGATCCGCCCGAGGTACTGCGGCGCAAGGCTGTTCTCAGGTTCCTCCAGGGCGATCACGGTGTGCACGGGTGGGCGCAGACGGTCCGCGTCGAGGGAGGTCTCCTCGCCGTTGAGAACCCGCCGCGCCAGCGACTGCCAGGCCAGTACGAGCGAGATATAGAGCAGGGACTTCTGGCCGTCGCTCAGCCGGTCGAAAGGCAGCGGTGTCCCTTCGTGGGTGGGCGAAAAGCTCACGGTGAGCTGGCGCAGTACGCTTTCCACCTCGCCGTTCCCGAAGGCGATCGACGGGTCCTTAAAGAACCCACCGCGATGTAGCCCCTGCCACTGATCGGTCAGCCGAACACCTATGCTCGCGACGGTGGTGTGGGCGACGAGCGATGCGGTGATCTGAGCAGCGAGGCCGTTCAGCGTCGCTCGTTCCGCTGTCCAGTCAGCTGCGCGGAGGGTGCGCCCAATGAGGGACGCCGTCGTGTACGAGATGTGGTCGGCCGGGTCTCGGCGAGCAGGGAGGTAATACACCTCGATGTGTCCACGGTCGTACCGTGACATGTCAGAGCGGCTGGTCGGCTCACCTGCCTTATCCACCTCCAGCACATACTCGATCTTCTCGTCGATGACGCCATCCGGGGCCAGCTTGGCTGTCAGGCGCACACGAGTCCGGGGGACACCGTCGGGCGTCTTGATCGACATATGAGAGAAGTTCGGAGGAACTGAGGCATGCTGCCCTTCGTCTCCGGTCTCCGGGTACTCGACGTCGACTTCTAGCCACAGAACCGGCCCCTTGGCCTGCGCTTCGCCCACGGATTGGTTCACAGGAACGTGGAAATCCTCAAGAAGGATCTTGCGCTGCGCCGGCAGCGGGCTGAACAGCCGCGATAGCGCCTGTAGGACGGCGGTCTTACCCGAGCCGTTGGGGCCGAGAACGTAAGTCAGATCGTCCAGGTCGATCACCGTCGGCTCCGGCCCGAAAGACTGGAAGTTACACAGCCGCAACGTCACGATCTTCATTGACGCCCCACCGTCTCCTTGCTGTATCCATCCTGACGGCTTGAGCTGCGGAGGCACTGGGGTATTCCCACCTCAAACGCAACAAACGCACGTGATGTTACTCCCCGCAGTCCCTTGATTGCTCTCGATTCCCTAGAACTGCACAGAAATCCGGCGAGTCGGCGTCCACGGCCGCCTGTGCTTACCTGGCCGAGCCGGGCCGCCGTCGTGTCCGCTGCGAAAGCCGAGGACCTTGATCACTGGGTTCAGGAAGCCACTCAGCATGGTCAGGGCACGATCCGTTCGTGGGAGCCACCTGAGGGAACGATCACAAACGTGCTGTATGAGATCAAACAGAGAGCTTGTCATTCGCCGCACGGCGCACGGCCCTGAAGGCCTGTGGAGATCGTTTGGAGGCTTGCGAATCAGAAGGCTCCCGAACTGAGCGTGCCAGATGCGTGCCAGAACGGTCGGTCGGTCACGGTCAATGATGGTCACGGGTGTCCAGGCTCACGCCCCTACGCTGGGCGTTCGTTTCCGCAGGTCAACAAGCCAAGATCAGTCGATGTTTCCCAAGCTGACAGCGCGGGTTCGATTCCCGTCACCCGCTCTCGGCGAGCCCTGCTCGGTGGCCTTACGACCACCTTCGCGGGGCTTTCGTATTTCTGGGGGGCGACCCCCAGACCCCCGATGTCAGGGGGCTTCGCCCCCTCACGCTCCCCCGGTCCGCTGTCGCGTCCCCGTCGTCGCTTCGCTCCGGATCGCTGCGCTCCTGGCGAAGGGCTCCGCCCCTCGCGCTCCCTGGAAAGGCCTCGCTTCGCTCGGGCTGCTGCTCGCTTCGCTCGTTCAAGCTTTTCCGTTACGGCTTCGCGTGGCCGGCCATCCGACCAACTCCAGCCGTGGCGCATCTTACGAGACCGGATCCCAGCGCACCGTTAGGTCGGCGCAGGTTATGAGCATTCTCGCTGTCGTGAAGGCCAACTCGTGGGTACACCCGGCAGGGTGAGGCAAGACCTCATCCAAGCGCAGGCTGTTGTAGTCCGATAGGTCGAAACGACCGCCATCTTCGGTCGTCACATCAAAGCTTGTTACCCCGATGTAGTCGATAGTGGCTCCGTATGCCGGTCGGAGTCCTCGCTCGAAGCGGAGGCTAAGGCGGGAGTCGACGGCACTGGGCACATCAACGAGGCGCAGGTCCTTCACACAGCGAACTGCGGTGAAGTCGTAGTGGTCAGGGTCGGTAGCGAAGGCGCGAGCCCCTGTGGGAAGCCTGGCTTCCAACTGAGGAAGCATTTCCAAATAAGGCTCAGGATCGTGCCAATACGTGCCCCTGCCAGTACGCTCCACAACCACGTACTGCAACAGTCCCCCACTCAAGAAGATGGCGCCAGACGGGCAACCAGGCATGGTCGGATTGTCTCCGACAACGCTGCCCGATCATGATTCCCGGAAGACAGCACTCATCGGCACGTCCCCCTTGATCACAATTTACGCCGTTCTGCTCATCCAGGGTGTCGCGGCTGCCGGTGTACCAGTCTTCCTACCAGTTGGGCACCCAGGCCGTCGTGCCATTAGCGTGCCATTAACTGGGGAACGAGGGGGCAACCACGGTCACTCATGACCGGCCCTACGCCCAGGTCAGCGCCTCTACGGGCCATGATCCATGCAATTCCCAAGCTGACAGCACGGGTCCGATTCCCGTCACCCGCTCTCGGCGAGCCTTGCTCAGTAGCCTTTGGGCCACCTTTCGCGGGACTCTTTTCGTTTCTTGGAGCGACCCCCAGCCCCCCGACGCGAAGGGCCTTCGCCCTCTCGCGCTCTCCCCGGTCCGCTGTCGCGTCCGTCGTCGCTGCGCTCCTTGCGAAAGGCTCCGCCCCTCGTGCTCCCTGGAAAGGCCTCGCTTCGCTTGGGCTGCTGCTCGCGTCGCTCTCAAAGCTCTTTCCTGTTACGGCTTCGGCGTGGCAATCGCTCGCGAAGCTGGGGCGGCTGTCGTGGACATCGACGGCAGCCCTCACACCATGGCTTCAAGTGTGACCCTCGCCGCAGGACCCAAGCTTGTGGCTGACCTCATCGGGCTGATGAGCAGGCGCACCAAAACTAAGCGTCCGACTTGCCGAACAGCACCGTAGGTATCAAGCTGCGGCCGTACCCGGACCTCTGCCAGCCGCCGTCCAGGCGTGCGGCCTGGGCGCCGGTTACGGACGGCAGCGCCCCGGGCCGTCCACCGACCTGCCCAGACGACGTTGTCGAACGAACGCCCCGTAGGGCGGCCCGCCGCCTTCTCGCCGAACCTGCCTGACAGTTCCGGAGATGACAGCTATCGGAAGCAGGGCAACTATGACGCCGGCTTGCACGAGTGAGGATCGGCGACGCCTGGAGGTCGACTATTCGGAGATGTGAGGCAGTTGAGGCAGCCTTGGCCGTGTGTCCACCGTCCACCCATGTTCGAGAGGCGGCCATCAAGTGGCGGGAAGCGGTTTGACCTTTCAATGTTGGCGCGAGGAGGGTCTCCTCACCCTCGCGGATCTTCTTACATCTCTGGGTTCGATGGTCGAGGGATACCGGTGGCGGTTGGTGATAGATGAACTGTTCAGCCCTCGCTACCAGGAGATCACCGAAGCTGCAGAAATCTTTCTCATGAGTACTGAGCAGCTGGTCGCCATGTTCGGAGACGATGCTCAGCTCATCGACGGAGAGTTGACTGCTCACAATGCGGATGAGTCGACTGCAGATCTGACCATTCGCGCCCTGGACAGCACGTGGTGGGACGTGGAAACGACCATTCAAGAGGTTTTGGACGAGATATTGCGGCTTTATCCCGATGCGGAGGCGCTGCCCTTGCGATCACCTTAGGAGGGCTAGGGCGATCGACGATAATCTCGATGTTCACCCCAGCTCTTTTTGATTTCGGTCTACTCATCGTCCTCATCAAGAGGGTCAAGGAGACCACAGGCTCCTTCGATATCTCCCGAGGAGATCAGGTCGCGGATCGCCGCCGCCATGCATTCGAACCCGACATTCCTGATGATGATCAAGTCCGAGCACCAGAAATACCGGCCACCGCCAGACTCACCCGTGCACGCATCCTTGTCCATGAGCCGTCTGACTACATCCAAGGTCATGAAAGTCGCGTATCGCGGGGAGCCGTCGGGGAAGGTTATCGTCGCATCAGCCTCCTCGGCGGTCTCCGGTTCATGCCCTTCCCATCGCGGGATCAGCATTTCGAAACCGGGCTCGCTCACACGGTAGCAGGGACCGTCGATCTCGATTATGCAGTCCACTCTGTTCTTCCCTCCAAGTACTGCAAGCCACTGATCGAGCCTGGCGTGATCATGGAAAAGAAGCGGCCAGAACCTTGATCGTGCCAGAGGCTTGCCAGAAGAGGCGGGAAACCACGGTCACTTACGGGCAAGCACGGGGGCTCGCCTTGCCCTGACCTGCAC
Source organism: Herbidospora sp. NBRC 101105 (assembly GCF_030269205.1). Lineage (NCBI taxonomy): Bacteria > Bacillati > Actinomycetota > Actinomycetes > Streptosporangiales > Streptosporangiaceae > Herbidospora > Herbidospora sp. NBRC 101105. Next base: position 380,358 of record NZ_BSSX01000004.1, read on the forward strand.
CGTGGTTTTCTGCTCCGGTCAGCAGGATCAATCGATGTTTCCCAAGCTGACAGCCCGGGTTCGATTCCCGTCACCCGCTGTCGGCGAGCCCCGCTCCGTGTCCTCTTCCCCCAGTGCACTTATCAATCGGACAGTGCGAGATTTCGATATCCCGTCAACCGCTCCAACGCACGAAGGCTCATGCACGGACGCTCGCCGGGCATGCGGCCTGGGGACCGGTCCCGTCGCCAGTGGCTCGTGTACCGTTTTATCCTTCCTCAAAAGCCCAACTGGAGCAGACCGCGTGGAACGCTGAGCGCATCTATCTCCGACTTGCGGCCCGCCCACCATCAACGCGGGACAAACCGAGACCGGGGCCGCTCCTTGCGGACAAGTCGACGGCAGACGGGGCGAACAGACGGGCGGCCGCGGCACAATGAACGTGTGCGATACGAGGAGGCGGAAATGCCGGCCATGGGTAATTGGAGGCTCATGCGCGAGGCATTGGGCCATCTCGGCTGGTCTGCCTCGGATCAGATCGAATGGCTTGGCTCAGTGATGTGCCCAGACGAGTTGGCTCTTGATTTCGACGCCGCGTATCAGGCGTCGTGGTTGTCGAGGGAGGCCGGCTGGATCAGTGAGGAGCTGTCCGAGTACCTCGACGCGATTGATCAGCACACTGCGGAACTCACGGAGGAAGGCTCAGCCCCTTGGAGTGCTGAAGGGTTGCGGAACCATCCGACATGGGAGCGGGTGAGGAACGTCGCCCGGAACGCTCTGACTCTCATGCCGCCCGAGCCGTGGACTGCCAGCTCAGCCAGCTGATCGTCATGCAATTGGCATGTGATCAGACGAGGAGTCGATCACGGTCCCTTAGGACCCCGGCCTTCCACCCAGTTCAACGCCCAAACTGCTGTGATCGTTGCAGTCCCCCAAGCTGACGGCGAGAATTCGATTCCCGTCACCCGCTTCATCTTCTGAGCCAATTCGCTCGGAACGGTGTCAGTCAACCCAAGGTCGAGCCAGCAGCACCACGCGATCAGCGTCGACATCGAACCCCAGCACCGGATTATCCAGATCCCAGTCTCCCTCCGGAGACATCACCACCGCCTTGCCTAGTCTTCGCCCTATCACGGTGATGAAATCGCAGAAGATGTCGTTCGCCGAATACACCCATCAAGAGGGTGATCCCAGTGTCCTGGCCGAATTCCGAGCCATGCTGGACAGCCTGGACCCGCAGGATTACCGCGGTAAACGCAGTGCGGCGCTTGCCTTCATCGAGGCGTCGACTGGCATGGGCATCGAGGCCGAATGGCTGGATGTGGAAGAGGCACCCGTCATCATCCTCGACAACTGTAATGAGGCCTGAACCACAGCACTCGGCTCTAGCGTCGGCGAGCGTCAAACGATACCTACGGCGCGGGACCGGCTCCAGGATGATCGCCGCGTCCGCTTTCGGAGCCATACGCGGCGGAGGTGAAAGCCTGATCACCCCGCCCGCGATCGACCGGGACAAGTTGAGCAGCCCGCAGGAGCCCGCGTCCCCTGCGGGCGGGTCGACGGCAGACGGAACGATCAGGCCGGCGGTGTGCGCGTCGCGCGTGAAGCGCCAGCTCGCGGGCTGATCGTCGTGCCATTAGCGTGCCATTAGGGGCGGAGACGAGGGTCAACCACGGACACTCACGACCGGCCTCGGTTATAGGTCCATGCGATTCCCCCGCTGACAGCGCGGGTTCGATTTCCGTCACTCGCTCGGCGAACCGTGCTCGGCGCTTTGGCGCCCTCGCGGGACTCTTTCGTTTCCGGGGGCGGCCCCCAGACCCCCGCTGCGAAGGGGCTCGTGCCCCTCGCGCTCCCTGGCAAGGCCTCGCTTCGCTCGTCAAAGCCCTTTCCGTTACGGCTTCGCCTGGTCTGCCATCCGACCAAGTCCGGCCACCCGATCATTGCGATCGACAAGGGCAAGTCTGCGGAGCCTCCTAGGAGCCTCCTACGGGATGCCCATACGAGCCGGCAGACTTGACGACCCTGAAAGTGCAGGCTGAAGGCCGTGGGGCCGTTACTCGGGAGGAATTCGTCCACTCCTGCCCCGGCGGCGGGCAAGACGCGCAGCGATGATCAGTGGGCCCAGCCCGGTTATGAACCACACGAAGTGCAGCACCATCAGCGCGGTCCATACCGCCTTGTCGGACACCTCCGCCCAGCTCAGTAGCACGGTACCGACCACGATGACGTAGCTGGTCAGCAGGCAGCCCCTCAAGATTCGGCTGACCCTCAGTGCCCGTTGTACCTGCCCCGGCCCGAACCACCACCGTACGGCCGACCAGCCGACGACCGATACAGCGATCGCGCCCGCGAGGGGCAGAAGTGTGCTCCCCGCAGACAGGGGCGTGCCGTCTGCGGCTTCGGCGGCAAGGGATCCGGTCAAGACGAAGGGCGCCATGCAGACGACGGCCGCCGCGGTGGTGGCCACGATGCGCAGACTCTCCTCGTCGGCCAGATGGAGGTCACGTGAGAGGGCCTTTCTCCTGCCGATCGCCACCTGCGGCCGGTCACCTCTCCGCTTGATTCTGACAAGGCGTACAAGGCTCCAGACCACGGCCACTATCGCGACGAGAATCAGTAAGCCTGGTATGGATTGTTCGCCCTCTGGACGGTTCTGGTCGATTTTCAGCAGATGAGCGATGCCGTCCCCCGCCATTTCGAACAACCTGTGACCAGCCACGAACAGGGCGATCACGGCCGGCAACGCCAGGCAACCCAGCCAAGCGGTGCTCTCCTTGCCCGGACGAACCTCGGCCAGAGCCTTCTGGATCTCGGCGTTGCCAGGTGCCAGCTCTGCGGCGCGTTCCAGGGCCTCGACGCCTTCCTTGCAGGTGCCAATGCGTTGAGGCGGGTAAGCCCGCAGGGCCTCCCCAAGAGCCAGATAGGCGGTTGCCTCACCTGGCGCGAGCGCGACGGCTCGGCGTGCCGCGCGCTCGGCCTCATGCTGATGCCCTCGCAGTTGATTCGCTGCCGCGGCGCGGGCCAAGGCCACATGTCCCCGCCAGTCATGCGGGTTCGACGTGCTCGCGCGCAACCCGTAGGAGATGCCTTGAGTGGTGTCGCCCAGTTCGCGGAAGATCATGCTGGCCAGAGCCAGGCAGTCAGAGCCTGGGGACGAGGTCAGGTTCATGGCGCGCTCGATCAACTCACGTGCGGTCCTGGCGTCGGCCTGGCGCGTGTGGATGAGCGCTTGGAGCAGGAGGGGCAACGGCTCCCCGGGGCGTTCGACGCCAACGCGTCGTACGAGAGCGGAGGCTTCGGCGAACGATCCTCTGTCGCAAAGATCGATTACCTGGCCGAGTTCATCTGACACCGGGCAAGATTATGACTCCGGTCCCCCGGAGAGTATGACGGGCTCATGCGGGTCCAGGTCAGCTGCCGCCGGAGCGATGCTGACCGTTCTCGCCGGCCGACAGCCCGCCTCCCCCATGACGTCATGGCACGTCGGCGTCCGCGACGACGAAGGCGATCAGGACCGACTTCCCGAACTTGATGCGCGGTTTCGCGATCAGGCGGCGGACGGAGCGCACGGAGGTGTGGAGCAGTGTGACGGATTCGGGGACGAAACGCGGTCTGTGGCGCGACGACCTTCTCACAACTCTGGGTCGCTTGTGTGAGTGGCCGGCCCGACATAGCCTCGCGAATGTGAGCAGCCCAGAGATCGGCGAAGTGTCCGACAGTGAGCGGGACGCCGTTGTCGAGCGATTACGGGCTGCCTCGGCTGAGGGACGGCTCACGCCAGAGGAACTGATCTCCCGGACCGAGGCCGTCGGCAGTGCCCAGACACGCGGCGAACTGGAAAGGATCATCAGCGACCTTCCCGAACGGTCGTCCAGGACCACGAGCGTCCAGGACAAGCGACGATTCCGGATCTTCGCCCTTCCCGCTCAATCGGGGTGGCGGCGGGCGGAGGGGAGAATCATCGCCCGGCCATGGTTGACCGGGGGATTCACGTTCGATCTGAGCGAGGCGGTCGTACCCCCTGGAGCTGAGCAGATCAGGGTTGCCACCCTGTTCGGGGAGATCGAAGTCATCGTTCCTGACGGGGTCAGCGTCGAACTGACCGGGTTCACCTTGTTCGGCCGGAGGCAGATCCACCTGCGTCAGGGCGAGTCCTTGCCCGTAGTTCGGGTGTGGGCGTTCACCGCTTTCGGGAACGTCCTGATCCGGAACTGAGCGGATTTCCTGCTTGCAGTGTGCTTCGACGGGACTACCAGCCCGGATCCCACGGTAAGGAATGGTCGTCGGACACTTCCTCGGCTGCTGGGTGACTCTTCGATCACGTCGTGCAGCGTACGGGTCCCCGTGAGCATCAACGACCGGGAATTTCGGAACAGGTTGGCCACTCCGCGATCTCAACGCCCATGACCGACGCGGTTCCCGGCTTCATGTCCGCCACATAACCGTCGGAGACCTTCGGTGGGTTCCGCGGCTCCTCCAGAAACGATTCCTGTGGTGCGAGGTACTCGGGGCCTGTGAGAAGTCGCACTCGGCAAGTCGGTGCGGCAGCGGTGGCGAGTGCCGACACCGCTGCCAATGCCACAACAAGCGGGAAAACCGTGATTCGCCTCTTCACGACGCCTCGTCGGGTGCGCTGCTGAAAGGAGAAGCCGTTCGCGTGGAACCGGCAGTGCTCGTCTTCTTCTCCGGTCCGTGGAGGCACATGGTCTCTCGCGCGACCTCTTCGGCGTCTTCGCCGCGCGCAGGTCGTTCCACGTGTTCGCCCGACCGGTATCTGCTCACCCAGGATGCCACGGCGGACGATGCTAGATCAGCGGGTGGAATGCCTGCCACTCCGTGTCAGCGGCCTCGGGTGGCTCGGCCGAGGCGGAGGGCCGAGGCGAGGAAGAACAGGCCGCCCAGAGTCGCATAGCCAGCGAGGTTGAGCAGGGATGCGCCCTCCTGACCGGCTTGCAGGATGAACGAGGATCCGGCGACGACCGAGATGCCGCCGCTCAGGATCATGGGCCAGTGGCCGTCCAGGTGGCGGCGGATCACGCCGACGGCCAGCTGGGTGACACCCGACACGATGGCCCAGGCGCCCCACACGCGCAGCACCGCGGGGATGCCTGACGACGTGGCGACGGCCAGGCCTGCCGCGGTCAGCCAGCTGATGGCGATGTTGGCGTACAGGCTCAGGGTTGGGCCTTTGTCCTTCGACGAGCGGGCGTCGACGACGGCGGCGACGCCGTCGAACAGGGGATAGAGCACCAGCAGGGCGATGCTGATCGGGGTCAGGCTCGACGCGGTCGCGGCCAGCAGGCCGGCCCAGATGAGGGCGAAGGCGAAGCGGGTGAAGTACAGCCGTCGCAGGGAGACGGCGACGGTGGAGGGGATGACAGCGGTCACGGGAGATCCTTCGCATATGAGGTAGAACGTTCGGTATCGCTGCAAGCCTGACACCAGGGCGTCTTGGACGTCAAGACCGAACGTTCTGTCTGCTAATCTCTCTCGGGTGAGGAACACGCGAGGTCAGGTGTCCGAAGCGCGGGCCCGGCTGCTCGGCACCGCGACTCGGCTCTTCTACATGGAGGGGCTGCACTCGGTGGGGATCGACCGGATCGTCGCCGAGGCCAAGGTGACCCGGGCGACGCTCTACCGGCACTTCACCGGCAAGGACGAACTCGTCGTCGCCTATCTGCGGGAGGCCGATCAGGCGATCCGCGATCGGGTCGACGAGGCTATCGCCAGCGGGCGGCCGGCGGCCGAGATTCTGCGGATCGTCGCCACGGCCATCGCCGAGGACATCGGGTCGCCCGGGTTTCGCGGGTGCGCGTTCCTCAACGCCGTGGCGGAGTATCCGGATCCCGAGCATCCCGTGCACCAGGCCGTTCTGGCACACCGCCAGTGGTTCCTGCGCACCGTCACCGACCTGCTCGCGCAGAGCGGGAAGACGCCGCCCGAGCTCGCGGGGCGGCATTTCGTCATGCTGCGCGACGGTGCGATGGCGTCGGGTTGTCTGTCCGATCCGGCCGCGGTCTGCGAGACGTTCCTTCAGGGAATCGAGGGCATTCTGACTGCCTGAGCGCCTGGTCTCTGCCGTCGGGCGCTTTCCTCCGCGTCACGGAAGGCCGGACCTTACGGCCACACGCCTCGTGTGGGCACTCCGGGATGGGTCGTTCCACGGGATCGGCGCATGAATGATCGCCGGCATGTGCGCGCGGGGACCTCGATCACGAGCGGTCGCCGAGCAGCTCACGACTGCCGTCAGTGAAAGACGGACATCGTCAGGCGGGCCAGGGGCGCCGTCCGCAACAGTCCGCCTGTGCTCCGACGGGGTGGCGTGCGGCTCACGGGCCACGTGAAGACCGGGGACGTCTGGGTGCGCTACCGCCGTTCCTGAAAGGCTGGCCTCGCTGGCGTTTATGCCTATCTGTGCCAATCGTCCAAAACATAAGGCATTGCGAGATTCGCGTGTGACTACAGTTGTTACTCGCCAGTACCGACCAATCTCAAAGGATGTTCGGCATGGAATCTCGCACCAAGCGGCGTACCGCCGGCTTAGCGACCGCGATGCTGATCGCCGCAGGTCTCAGCGTCGTCACGGCCGGGCCCGCGTCCGCCAGTGCCTGCACGCTTCCCCCGTGCGGACGGGTGGAGAACAAGACCACCACCTATATCGGGGTGCGCTGGAAGAACAACGACAGCGACCCGTGGTCGACCGCCAGCCTCGCCCCCGGCACCGGGATGGGGGGTTACACCTACAGCCCACGCAGGGATATCGACGGGTTCTACAGCGTCCAGGGCTGCCGCACCACTTATTCGGTCCGTGCGGGTTCGCAGTACTTCGCGTACGGCGGCTGGGTGAAGGTGAGCTCCAACGAGACCGCCAAGGTGCTGTCCGTTACCTGCTGAGCCGGCGCTCCGTCCGGCACACGCGAGGAGCCGCCGCAGGCGGCTCCTCCTGGTTTCTCTCCTGGATGGGCAGAGTCTCTCCGTCGCCCTGGAAACCATCGCGTCTGGAGCCGGCACCACGGCCTCCTAATACTGGAACGGCACTTGGATGGTGGATCGCCGGCTGGTTCGCTTCGCTCGCGTGTTCCTATTTGCCATTCCGGCAAGAACCGTTGCGTCCCGGGACATCATCGAACGAGGGTGTGCCCATGACCGACACCGCCCCGCAGCGGCCGCCTAGTGCGATGCCCGCTCCCACGCCGACTGACACGCCGCACACCTACTGGGAGGGCTTCTACCAGGGCCTGCGGCCGCCGGCCGACTGGGTGCCGCGACCGAACCCCCTGCTCGCCGACGAGGCACGTGATCTTGTGGCGGGCACGGCCCTGGATCTCGGCTGCGGAGCGGGCGGTGACGCCATCTGGCTCGCGGAGAACGGCTGGCGGGTGACCGCGGCCGACGTATCGGCGACCGTGCTGGCCAGAGCCGCCACCGCCGCGGCGCGGGCTGGGGTGGCCGACCGGATCGACTGGCAGGTACACGATCTGACCCGCTCGCTCCCGGAAGGCACCTTCGATCTGGTGACCGCCCAGTATCTGCACTCGCCCATCGCCGACGCGCCCGCGCGGGAAGCGGTCTTCGCCTCGGCTGCCGCCGCCGTCGCCGTTGGCGGCACGTTCCTGATCATCAGCCACGCCGGCTTCCCTTCCTGGATGTCCGAGCAGCCACCGAGCTACCTGGCCGAGCAGTTGGTACCCAACTCGATGATTCTCGGCTGGGTACGGAGCGGAGGAGGTGACTGGGTGGTGGACGTCGACAAAGTGGTCACGCGGGACCGGCCCGGCCCCGCCGGCGAGGCGGGAACAGCGGACGACGCCGTGCTGAGGCTCCGCCGTCTTCGCTGATTCAGCACGCTGCGCGGCTACGTGATCGAGCACCTCGCCGTTGCAGTACCAAGGTCCACGCCTGGCCGTCAGTGCGGATATGCCCGGGGTGGGCGTATCCGGGTGATCTCGGCGCGGAAGCCCTCGATGATGGAGCTGATCTGGCGCATCAGGAAGGTGTCTTCGAGGCGGTCCAGGTAGAGCGAGCGGCGGGCCAGGGCGTCGGCGTCGATGGCCCAGTAGAGGGCCATCAGGGGGTTGACGAACAACTCGCTGCCCCTGGTTCGGCTGGTGAACTGGACGTCGCCGAACGCGCCCGTCAGGGCCGCCGCGATCGAGCCGTTCACGATGCTCGGATGTTCGGGGGTGTCGGCTTGGGCGCGTGCGACGGCGTCCAGATAGAGCTCCGCTCCCCGGCTGGCCCTTGGGAGGGAGAAGGCGCCGAGATAGGCGCCGTCCCGGTCGAGGGCCGCCAGGTTCTCCAGCACCTGGACGTGGTTGACGCCGTGGTAGGCGTCCACGCCGAAACCCAGGCAGACGACGATCTTCTCCGGTACGTCGAGCCCGTGGACGGCGGCCAGGCTGGCCATGTCCTCCTCGGGGGTGCCCAGGCCCGCCTCGTCTCCCCGGAGCAGGATGTCGGTGCCGCCGTCGACCAGCACGACGGCGTCGAGGTCCAGGCGTTCGACCAGCACCTGGTAGGCCGCGCGTAACGGGGTGACGCCGACCTTGGGGAAGGCGTAGACCGTGGAGGGCAGGCCGTGGGCCTCCAGGCAGCGGGCGAGTGACCGTTCGGGGAAGTAGGAGTCGCGGGCGACCGTCCCGGGGACGATCGCCGCCACGTTCTCCTCCACCCAGACGTCGAGGTCGAGGCCGTGGAGGCGGCTGAACGACAGGTTGGCGAGGTGGACCTCCTTGCCCGCCGCCCACAGTTCCGCGGCGAGCGGGAGCCCGGCGAAGACGTCGAATCCGCCGCCGGCGCCGGCCACCAGGATGCGACGGGCCTGCTTGAGCCGGGTGAAAAGAGGGGGTTCGGCCAACGAGAACACGTCCGGAACCTACCGGTGGAATGCCCGGCGGGACTCGGAAGTTGGTGGCTCGTATGACAACAGTTGCATTCATCGGCAGCGGGCACATCGGCGGCACGCTGGCCCGGCTGGCCGTCGCGGCCGGTTATGACGTCGTCCTGAGCAACTCGCGCGGCCCCGAGACGCTGCGGGAGCTGGTCGACGAGCTCGGGCCGAAGGCCCGCGCGGCGACCGCCGCAGAGGCGGCCGAGGCGGGCGACCTCGTGGTCGTCAGCGTCCCGCTGGGCGCCTACCGCCAGGTTCCGGTGGAGCCGCTCGCCGGGAAGACCGTGCTCGACACGAACAACTACTACCCGGACCGTGACGGGGTCTTCCCGGAGCTCGACGCCGCCACGACCACGTCGAGTGAGCTGCTGCAGGCGCATCTGCCGACGTCCAAGGTCGTCAAGGTGTTCAACAACATCTACTTCGTGCACCTGCGGGCCCTGCCGCGGCCCTCGGGCGCGGCCGACCGCAGCGCGCTCGCCGTCGCGGGCGACGACGCCGACGCGAAGGCGGAGGCGATCACGTTCCTCGACCGGATCGGCTACGACGCGGTCGACGCCGGGAAGCTCGCGGACGGCTGGCGCTACCAGCCGGGCACCCCTGCCTACGGCGGCCTCTACGCCGGGGACACCGAGAACTTCTGGGAGTCGCCCGGCGTGCCCAGCGACGCCGCGTCGGTCCAGGAGAAACTGGACGCCGCCCGGCGTTGACGGCCTTCATGGCCTCGTGTTCGGGCGCGGCCTTCCGCTGCTGCTCCTGATCGTGGGGGCAGGCCGAGCCGGGGACGGCCGTGGCGTCGCGGGAGCCGGAGCTGGGGTGGCCGTCTTCGTTCGATGACAAGGAGCACGGCTCTCGACGCGTTTTCTGAAGAGGATCTAGCCGGGCAGGACGGCCCTGATCGCCTCGGCCTCCCGATCGAGCAGGCTCCGCTCCCGGGTGGCCCAGGTGGCCTCGATCCGGAAGCCGTCGCCTTCGTACCGGGGGAAGACGTGCAGGTGGACGTGGAAGATCTCCTGGAAGGCAGCCGCGCCGTCGGCGAGGAAGACGTTCACGCCGTCGCAGCGCAGCCCGGAGCGGCGCAGCGCGCGGGCCATGCGGTGGCCGATCCGCCAGATGTGCGCGCCGGTGTCCTCGTCGAGGTCGTCCAGGCCCACGGCGTGGACGCGCGGGATGACCAGGAGATGCCCGGGGGTGACGGGCGCGATGTCCATGATCGCCATGACCTGGTCGTCCGCGTAGGGCACACTCGCCTCGGCCTCGCCGCGGACGATCGCGCAGAACACGCAGTCGTCTACTGGCATGAGAGGAACTCCCGGGCGCCGCGCAACCTGGTCTTCAGGTGCCGCTGGGTCAGCTCGCAGTCGAGCCGCACGTCCCGCCGCCCCGCCAGCCCGACGTCGGCCCGCGCGCCGGACGGCAACCGGGCCGGGTCGATGCCGTCTCTCTCGGCGATGAGCAGGCCGAGTTCGTAGCGGCTCAGCGCGTCGGTTCCGGCCAGGTGGTGGACGCCCGCGCGACCCGAGTCCGCGAGTTCCAGCAGGGCCGCCGCCAGGTCGGCGACGTGGACGGGGCAGCGCACGTCGTCGGTGAACAGGATCCCGGGCCGCTCGCCCGAGGCGAGGGCGTGCACCAGGGCTTCGTGCGGCGAACCGCCGTCGCCGATGATCAGGGAGGTCCGGGCGATCACGGCGCTCGGGTTGACCGTCTGGGCGGCGACCTCCGCCGCCGCCTTCGCCGCGCCATAAGGGCTGTCGGGGTCGGGGACGGCGTCCTCGGCATAGGTGACCGCCGCACCGGAGAAGACGGCGTCGCTCGACACCAGAACCAATCGGATGCCGTCGGTCGCGACGGCGACGTTGGCGGCTCCCACGGCCGTGGTGGCCCAGTCGGACTGGACGTAGGCGGCGTTGACGACGACGTCGGGGGCGACCTCGGCGACCAGACGCGCGACGCCGACGCGGTCACGGACGTCGAGCGACCGCCAGTCGGCTTCGGGCGCCGCTCCTGGACGGGAGAAGTAGGTGGCGGCCACGACGTGGCCGTGGGCCGTGGCCTGCCGGACGAGTTCGGCGCCCAGGAAGCCGGTGCCGCCAACGACCAGGATCTTCATGGCAGTGACCGTAACAAATGGGTTGCACGACCGGCCGGGCGGCCGGAAGGGTCGTCGAAATGCATGCCAGCCAGCTGACCGTGTCGACCCGGATGGTCCGTGTGTTGGTCGACGAGCAGTTCCCTCAGTGGCGCGGCCTCGCCGTCACGGGCGTCGTCTCCCACGGCACCGTCAACGCGATCTTCCGCATCGGCGACCGCTACACGGCGCGCTTTCCCCTCCAGCCGCCCGGCGGCGTCGAGTCGACACGGCGCTGGCTGGAGGCCGAGGCCGAGGCGGCCCGTGAGCTGGCCGGGCGGACGCGGTTCCGCACGCCTGAGCCGGTCGCGCTGGGGGAACCGGGGGCGGGTTATCCGGTGCCGTGGTCGGTGCAGACCTGGTTGCCCGGGGTCGTCGCGACCGACGACCATCCCGGGGAGTCGGTCGGGTTCGCGCACGACCTGGCCGATCTCGTCACCGGCCTGCGCGCGATCGACACCCGTGGGCGGACGTTCTCCGGCGGCGGCCGGGGCGGTGACATCGACGTACACGACGAGTGGGTGGAGACCTGCTTCCGGCAGAGTGAGGCGCTGCTGGACGTGCCGAGGCTGCGCAAACTGTGGGCGGACTTCCGCGTGCTGCCGCGCCGGTCGGCCGACGTGATGACGCACGGCGATCTGCTGCCGGGCAACGTGCTGGTGTCCGGTGGACGGCTGACCGGTGTGCTCGACGTCGGCGGGTTCGGGGCGGCCGATCCGGCGCTCGATCTGCTGAGCGCGTGGAACCTGCTGGAAAACGGGCCGCGCGAGGTGTTCCGTGAACTGCTCGGGGTCGACGACCTCGAATGGGAGCGGGGGAAGGCGTGGGCGTTCGTGCAGGCGATCGGGTGTGTCTGGTACTACGTCAGGAGCAATCCGGTCATGGCGCAGCTGGGCCGGCGCTGCCTCGACCGGCTGCTGGACGACACGCGACCGTAGCGTCAGAACATCAGCAGGTCGTGGCGCACCTCCTCGACGACCTTCGGGGGCACGGCGAGCGCGTCGTGGCCGGGGAAGCCGCCCCAGGCGAACGAGATGCGCACGTGGTCGACGAGGGTGACGCCAGGGCGAGTGCCCAGCAGCTCGACGTCCTGCACGCCCCCGCTAACGTTGGCCGTGTGGATCTCGTCCGGGGCGAAGGAGAAGGTACCCCTTCACAACTCGCTTTACAGGACGTGTGCCCATTTTTCACACTTGTGGCATGACCATGCCCTTCGAGGAACTGATCTCCAGGGCCCTCGTCTCGGACACCGACGACGAACGGTGGGAGATCGTCGCGGCACTGCACAGGCGCGGTGACGCCGGGATCTTCGAGGCGGCGGCACGACTGTGCGCCGGCGACCTGAGCGGAGAGCGCGAACTCGGCGCCGACGTTCTGGCGCAACTCGGTCACCGAGGCGACGCCAAGCCGTTCCTCGACCGCAGTCTGCCGATCCTGCGGGAGATGGCGCGGCGGGAATGCGATCCCAAGGTGCTCCGTTCGGTGCTGTTCGCGCTGGGGCATCTCGGCGACGGGCGGGCCCTTCCCGAGGTGCTGAACTCGGCCGGCCATTCCCACAACGGCGTTCGCTACGCCGCCGCGTGGAGTCTGCCGAACGTGATGCGGACCGACGACGCCGAGGCCGTCGCGGCGCTCGTCCGAATCAGCCGGGAAACGGACGACGACGAGAACCGGGAGTGCGCGACGACCGGTCTCGCGGGGCTCGACGCGGACGACACGGCCATCCGCGAGGCGCTGTCGGTCCGGCTCGACGACGCGGTCGTGGTCGTCGCCGCGGAGGCGGCGTACGGGCTGGCGAGACGGGGTGACCGGCGGGCGGAGCGGGTGGTTCGCCGTTATCTCGCCGCGCCTGACGGCAACGACTACACGTGTTCGCTCATGGAATGGACCGCCGAAGAACTGGGCGACGCTGAACTGCTGACCCAGGTCCGAGCATCTAGGGTCTCCGTATGCGCGGAACCCCCCGCCTGCTGAGGATCGTCGGCGAACTCGCCTTATTGGTCTTCATATTTCTGCTGTTCTCCCGCCTGCACGCCGCCGCCGGAGAAGGCGTCGCCGGCGAGGCCACCGCCAACGCGCTTGTTCTCCAGTCGTGGGAACGCGCTTTGGGGCTGGACGTCGAGGCGGCCGCGAATCAGTGGCTCACCGCCCATCCGGCGTTCATCCAGCCGGCGATTCTTTATTACCGCCTCTATTACATCGTCCTGGCGGCCGTTCTCGTCTGGCTCTTCCTCCGCCGTCCGGACGTCTACGTCAGAGCCCGCGGCACCATGGTGCTGATGCTCCTGCTCGCTCTCGTGGTCTTCTTCACGATCCCGATGTCGCCGCCGCGCTTCGCGCTCCCGGGAATCGCCGACGTCGTCGGGTCGCGGGGCGCGAACCTCTATTCCGCGTTTCCCAGCCTCCATTTCGGCTGGTCGCTCTGGGCTGCCTACGCCGTCTGGGCCGCACGCCCACGCCTGGCGGTCCTGGCGTGGGCGTTTCCCGTCGGGATGGCGGTGGTGGTCGTCGTCACGGGCAACCACTACGTGCTCGACCTCGTGGCGAGTGTCGTGCTGCTCGCCGTCGCGGCCGGGGTCAGGAGATGGTCAGAGTCCCGTTGGCGTTCCGTGCGCACGTCACGACCGTCCGGGTAGCGGCGGTCAGCGCGCCCGAGAGGCACTGGCCGAGGACGTTGTGCCCGGCGGCGTTGGGGTGCCACGACTCCTGGCAGGTCTGGAAGTAGGTCACGCAGGCGTTGGCCGCACGCTGGATGCGGATCTTGTCCCAGCCGGACAGGCTCGTGACGTGGTTCCCGGTCGGGCCTTCCATCACCCTGACCGGCGTGGCGAGGGTGCCCGACGGGCTGCCGGGGTTCTCGCACAGGCGGGCGCCGTCGAAGGCGCGCTGCACGTCGAGCACGCGCAGGTTCGCGGCCGGGCGTTCGGCGGCCAGGGTCGTGTACACGTTCTTGACCAGGTCACCGAGGTTGGACGAGAAGACGTGCCCGGGGGCGAGGCTGGCGCGGTGGATGGGGCATCCGGCCGCGTACCGTTCCGCGCCGAGGTCGCGGAACTTGTCGCGGGTGTCGGTGCGGCCGTCCTCGTCGCGGTACTGCGGGGCGACGTCCAGAGGCAGGGGGTTCGTGTACGTCTGGAGCACCACCTGGTGCACGCCGTCGGCGTCGACCTGGGCGAGGGTGTCGAGGATCTGGCGCAGCGCGGCGGTGGTCTCGTCGGTGGCCGTGGTGACCTCCGCCGGGCTGGCGAGGTCGGACACCGTGCACGGCTCCTGCGGCACGTCTCCCCCGAGGTAGGCCCAGAACTCCCACCAGCCGGTCCAGGCGTCGGCGATGAAGCGGTTGGCGCACAGGGTGGCCACGTCGCCGAAGGTGAACTGGGTGTTGTTGGAGCCGAGGCCGATGAGGACGACGTCGATGTCGTGCGTCTGCGCGACGGCGCGAAGCTGGTCGAGCTGCGACTTGACGGTGCGGCCGTTGGCGCGGGCGCTGGAGGCGTTGGCGACGTCGTGCGGCTGGCCGCCGGAGCAGGCCAGGTTGAACCGGTCCTGGATGCCGGGGAGATCGGCCTTGAACAGCGAGGCGTTGGCGGAGCGGTGGCAGAAGTAGGCGTTGTTGTTGGGCGCCGACCAGCCGGGGAAGCCCTGCGCGGTGCCGTTGGCGTCGACGACGGGCTGGTAGTCGCCGGCGCCTTCGCCGCTGACGAAGCTGTCGCCGAGCGCGACGGCCGCGGTCGGAAGCGCGGCCTGCGCCGCGCCGCTCTGGATGACGTGGAGGCCTGCCGCCGCTAAGAGGAGTGCGGTCGTGATCGCTGCCCGACGGAGTGTGCGCATGCGGAATTTCCTATCAAACTGGCAGGTAATGGAGGGTATCCCGATGACAACACGACTCACTCACCGAGTCAAGATCTTGTGAAAACCGCTTCACCCACAAGACCGCGTTCCGGCCCGATCGTCAAGGGGTGCTGTACCGTGCCGTGATGGACGCCATCGCCTTGCTCGACTGGCTATTGGAGTGTGACGTCGACGCGCTCCTCCGCGTGGACGCCGGCCGGGGCGGCGTCCGGCCATGGACCTTTCACGCGACCAATGGCGAGTGGTCAGTGCGCGTGGACGCGTTCTCGGCCGACGAATGCATGGAAAAGGCCCTCAAGGCCCTTGCGGACCACGGCCTGGTCCCGCCCGAATGACGTCCATGAGAACGCAGCGCGTCGCCTGGACCGAGCTTCCCGCCGCCGTCATCGACGAAGTCGGGACCCGGCTTGGGACAGCGGTCGTCGGGTTCGAGGAGCGGCAGGGGGGTTTCTCGTTCGGTGTTCTGGGGGTCGCCTTTCTGGCCGACGGTGACCAGGTCTTCGTGAAGGCGGTTCGGGACGACGCCGGGAACGTCCAGGACTATCGGACCGAGGCCGTGGTGGCCGCCGCGCTCCCCTGGGCCGTCCCCACCCCGCGGTTGCGCTTCGCGTTCGAGGTGGCCGGGTGGTTCCTGCTCTGTTTCGACGTCGCGCCGGGGGCGCTGCCGCACGAGCCGTGGCGGGCGGACGAACTGGCCGCCGCGCTCGACATGCTCGCGATCTGTGCGCGGGAGCTCACGCCTTCACCCGTCGACGGTCTGCCGACGCTGGGCGAGCGGATGGCCGGGCGGTGTGAGACCTGGCGGGGGCTCGAACGCGACGGCCGGTGGGGGCCGGTCGCCGTCGAGGACGTCGGGGAATGGGAGCGGCGGCACCTGGCGCGGCTGGCCTCCGTCGAGGCGGTCTGGAGCGACATCGTCGTCGGTGACTCGCTGGTGCACTTCGACCCGCGTTTCGACAACATCGTCATAGATCCGGAGACCGGCACGGCGCGGATCGTCGACTGGGGGCGCTCCTGCGTCGGGCCCGCATGGACCGACCTGGTTCTCCTGCTGCTGCAGTCAGACCTCGGCGGCCAGGACCCCGAGTCGCTGTTCGGTTCCGGCGCGGAACATGACCACGTCGACGCCTTCCTCGTCGCGCTCGCCAGTTATTGGACCCACACCGCCGCGCTCCCCGGCCTGGCGCATGCCCCGCATCTGCGGGAGCGGCGCGAACACGGACGGCGCGCGACAATCAACTGGCTCCGAAGCCGCTGGTGATCAGTACCGGCGTCCTCCGGCGTGTCCCGGCGCGGTCCGAAAGCGGCGAAGAATCTAGCTGACGGGCGCATCGGGTGAATCTCCTTGGCGGGTGGAACGTGAACGTCCCCGCCGCTGATCGCTCAGCGGCGGGGACGCGCCGACCGCCGGGTCTCGGTGACGGGACCCGGCATCCGGTGTGGTGGCGGCCCACCGCGCCGGACTTCTACTCAGGCCGGTTGGCCTCGATCAGGGTGGTGGCGTCGCGGAGGAAGGTCGCCTTCACGACCGGGTTGGTGACGAGCTTCGGGTCCTCGACCGCCTCGGTGAAGCGGGTCAGTTTCTTGACGATCTTCTTCTGGTCGCGTTCGCGGCCCTTGTCCTCCGAGACCATGACCTTCGAGATGTCGTCCGTCAGCTTCAGCGCGCCGGTGGCCGACAGGTCGCCGGCGGTTTTGAAGCGCACGATCAGGGCCGCGATCTCGTCGGTCGTGGTGACCGTCGTGAACGTCAGCGACTGCTCGAACCTCGCGCCCCCGCTCGTTTCGGCCGTCACGGTCAGGGTGTGCTCGCCCAGGCCGAGCCGGTAGAGCGGCTGGACCGTGCCGCTGGTCAGGGGCTGGTCGTCGAGGGTGCCGGTCACGGTCGTGACGCCGCTGCCGGTGACCACCCAGCCGATCGTGAGGTCCTGGCTGTCGCCGTACGACGCGCCGTCCTCGACGCCGGAGACGAGGATGGTGTTGCCGGTCTGCGGAATGGAGCCGTACACCTTCATCTCGTAGATCGAATAGCCCCACTGGCCCGACTTCGTGACGCCCTGCATGCGGATGAAGCGGGTGTTCGTCGCGAGGTCGACGACGTCGGTGCCGCCGTTGCCGTTCGTCTCGGTGAACACATCGGTCCACGCCTGGCCGTCGGGCGAGGTCTGGATCTTGTAGCCCTTGGCGTAGGAGTCCTCCCAGTCGATGGCCACGCGGTAGACGCGGTAGGTCTCCCCCAGGTCCACCTGGAGCCAGTTGTCCGCCGCCTCGCTGGCGCTCCAGCGGGACGAACCGTCGCCGTCGAAGGCCGCGGCGGCGGTCTGCGAGGCGTTGGAGGCCGAGGAGGCCGAGGCCGTCTTGCCGAGCGCGATGTTGGGCGCCTCCTGGCCGTAGACCTCGAACTCGTAGAGCGAGTAGCCCCACTGCGTGGCCTTCTCGACGCCCTGCATCCGGACGTACCGGCCCTGGACGTTCACCGGGATCTTCTCCGTGCCGCCGGCGCCGGTGTTCTGGGTGAACACGTCGGTCCACGCCTGGCCGTCCATGGAGACCTGGAGCCTGTAGCGCTTGGCGTAGGCCGCCTCCCAGACCAGGTCGACCTCGGTGAGGGCGTAGACGCCGCCCAGGTCGACCTGCACCCAGTTGGCCGGGTCCTCACCGGCGGCCCAGCGGGAGACCGGGTCGCCGTCGAAGGCCTTGGCAGGGGCCTGGTCGGCGTTCGACTGCGACGAGGCGGTCGCGGGCTTGTTCAGGGCCAGGTTCACCCGGCTCACGTCGCGCAGGGTCAGGTCCAGCGTCACCGGCCGGCCTGCTTTCAACGGGACGACCCGGGCGATGCCGCCCAGCGGCGAGTTCTGCACCGGGGCGCCGGTGATCTGCTCGATGCCGGCGCGCTGGATCAGGGTGAGGTTCTGGTCCACGTCCGAGGTGATGGTCACGCGGGCCTTGTGGGTGTCCAGGTCCCAGGTGAGCTCGTCGATCGTGAAGCGGCTCTTGCCCTTCAGGCCCGAGATGCTGCCCTTCTTCAGGCCCTTCGGCAGGGCCGGGAGCAGTTCCAGGGAGCCGGGGTCGCTGAGAGCCAGCATCTCCATCATGATCGTGGGCACCGAGTTGACCACGTCGGTCGCGAAGACGCCCTTGTTGTTGTAGTGGCTGGTCGCGAGGCTGCTGTAGTAGTAGTCGTCCTTCGCGAAGCGCATCAGTTTCGCGTTGACCGAGTCGGCGTTGTTGAGGTTGGCCGCGATCAGTGCGCCGTGCAGCAGGCCGTGACCGGCGTTCTCGTAGTTGCCGCCGTCCTTCTTCTGCAGGAAGACCCGGGCCGCGTCGTACAGGGCCTTGCTCTTCTCCGGGGTGACCTCGCCGTACGGCCAGACCGGCATCAGGCCGCTGGAGTGGCGGTGCTGGTAGGCGTTCTTGTTCGCGAGGTCGGGCCAGGCCCATTCGGCCAGCGCGCCGTCGTCGTTGATCAGGTAGGGCGGGAGGTTGTCGAGCTTCTCCTGCCAGACCGGGATCTTGTCGGCGTCCCTGCCCAGCGTCCTGCTGGTGGCGATCAGGGTCTCCAGCGCGAACCTCGCGCCGGCGATGTCGTACACGGAGTTGACCGAGAGAGGCACCCCGCCCGCCGCACGGTTCTCGGGCGAGATCGACCCGGCGAAGACGTACTTGCCGTTCTGGTCCTTGGAGACCAGGAAGTCCTCGTAGAAGTCGCCCATGTCGCGGATCAGCGGGTAGTACTGCTGCTCCAGGAACGTGCGGTCGCCGCTGATCTGGTAGTACTCCCAGAACGGGTAGAGCAGCCACGACTCGCCGCCCGTGACGTACTGGTACGGGTAGTCGAAGTTGATGTTGGAGATCAGGCCCTCGCCGTTGGGCGTGTTGCCGCCGGTCAGCATCCCCCGGGTGCCGAGCAGTTTCTGGGCGTTGGTGCGGAAGTCCTTCTGCCAGGCCTTGTTGATCGCCCAGTAGCCCCGCATGACCTCGGGCAGGTTCCCGATGTTGCCGCCGGAGATCTGCAGGTTGAGGTTGGCGTCGAGGTGGTAGTAGCCGTCCCAGCCCACGTTGCTGTCGCCGGTCCAGTTGCCGAGCAGGTCGGGCGGCGCGGTCGCGCTGCTCGACCCGATCAGGTGGTAGCGGCCCGAGTTGAACATGCGCTCGAACAGGGCGAGGTTCGGGGTCGTGGACGTCTTCTGCTCGGCGAGCAGGTCCTCGTTCGACTTCGAGCGGTCGGCGGCCGAGGCGCCGAAGTCGACGGCCACGCGGTCGAACATCTCGCTGTGCTTGGCGACGTGCCGGTCCCGCAGGACCGTGTAGTCGCCCGGCAGCGCGGCCAGCCTGGCCTGGAGGAGGTTCTTGTTCCAGTCCTGCTCGGCCGGGACCCCGCCCTCGTAGGTGCCGTCATAGCGCTGGGTCAGGGTCAGCAGCAGGACATAAGTGGCCCCGGTGACCTGCACCTCGTTGCCGACCTTGGACCGGACGCCGTCGGTGACGATCCGGGTCACGCCCTCGTACCCGGCGTCGTAGCTGCCGTTCGGGTACTTGACCCGCAGGTTCAGGTAGTCGACGGACGAGTTGTCCGTCGCCACCAGACCCTTGTTGAGCAGGTTCATCCCGGGGTCGATCGACAGGCCGAGCCGGACGTCGAGCTTCTGGCCCGCCGGCGCGGGGAGGTACTGCACGGCCACGTGGTCGGTCTGCGACACGAACGCGTCGCGCCGCCAGTCGCCCTTGTCGTCGGTCCAGTTCACCGACACGACGCCGGCCGAGTAGTCGGTCGAGCGGGCGTAGTTGACGACGTCGCCGGTCCCGGCGACGTGCATGGTCATCTTGAAGCCGGGGTGCTTGGAGCCCTCGCCGCCGCCCTGGTAACCCTGGACGTCGGCCGCGAGCTGGTTGGCCTGCTGGTACTGGCCGCCGATCAGCAGGTCGCGGATCCGCTGGAGGTTGCCCTGGCTGACGGTGTTGAAGGTGCGGTGCGGCCGGGCCTCGGTCCGGGCCATGAAGAAGTCGCGGTCGGTGAAGACCGTCGTCTCGTCGCGCGGGTCGCCGAAGACGATCAGGCCCTGCTTGCCGTCACCGGCGAGCAGCCCCTCCTCCCAGTCGGCGTAGGCACGCGGGTAGGTCGTGGAGATGGCCCGCGTCGCGGGGTTGCCCGGGGTGGTGAAGGTCCGGGTGAGCCCGGCGCCGTCGACGGAGCCGACCGGGACGATCTTGACCGTGTAGGTCTGGCCCGCCGAGAGGCCGGACAGGACGTAGGTGCGCGCGTCGGCGCCCAGCGTCGCCTTCAGCGCCGCCCCAAGGTAGACCTTGTAGCCGGTCACGTTGCCGGACGCGGCGGGCCAGGTGGCACTGCCCGCTGTGCCGGTCAGGTTGGAGATCGACAGTTGCGCCGAGGGCGGCCAGGCCGGGCCCGTGTCGGCGGGCTTCGCCTTTCCGTACACCTCGAACTCGTAGAGCGACAGGCCCCACTGGGTGGCGGCCTTGACGCCCTGGACCCGGAAGTAGCGGCCCTCGACGGGCTGGGCGAAGGTGATCTCGTCGGTGCCGCCGTCACCGGTCTGAGCCGACACGTCGGTCCACTGCGTGCCGTTCGCGGAGGTCTGGATCTTGTACTGGGACGCGTAGGCCGCCTCCCATTTCAGCAGCACCCGATCGACGATTTGCGCCTTGCCCGTGTCGACCTGGAGCCACTGCGTGTCGCCGCCGTCGGAGCCCCACCGGGTGGCGTCGTTGCCGTCGAAGGCGCGGAACGCCGACCGGTCGTTCTGCGGCTGACTGTTCACCGGCCCGCTGCCGTCGTTCGACTGCGAGGAGGCCGTGTAGGCCGACGGCGCCAGGTTCAGCACGATGTTGACCGGGACCTCCGGCTGCACAGGGGTGCCGTAGATCTCGAACTCGTAGATCGAATAGCCGTACTGGGTCTGTGGCAGGACGCCCTGCATGCGCACGTAGCGCGCCTGCTTGCGGACCTGGATCGTCTCCACGCCGCCGGCCCCGGTGGTGGTGGAGAACGCGTCGGTCCACTGGTCTCCGGTGTTGGAGATCTGGAGCTTGTACGACCTCCCGTAGGCCGCCTCCCACTGGAGCACGACGCGCGAGACGTCGTAGACGTCGCCGAGGTCGACCTGCACCCACGCGTTCGGGTCGTTGCTGTGGTCGCTCGACCAGCGCGAGGAGCCGTTGCCGTCGATGGCGTTCTTCGCGACGTACGTGCCGTCCTCGTAGGAGGCGGTCGCCTTCGCGTCGGCGCTGCGCGACAGGTTCGTCGGCACGTCGACCGGCGGCGCGGGCGGCTCCGGCACGGTCTGGCCCGCCGGGGGCCACAACGTGAAGGAGTTGGCGCCCTGCTTGGCCTCGGCGAACGGTCCGGCGACCCCGCTGAACGGCTTGCCGAAGAAGTCGGTGGTGACGTCGGCGGCGATCGACTCGTTCGCGAGCGGGATGGTCCCGACGCGGGCGCGGGTCGCCGGGGTGGCCCCGGTGCCGCCGGTCAGCGTGAAGTCGAGCTTGACGTCTTTGTTGGTGGCCGCGACCTGCACGTTCGAGAGTGCGCCGGTGGCGTTGCCCTCCTTGACGTGGGTCTTGTCGGTCGCATCGGACGGCAGCGTCATGCCCTGGACCAGGTTGTTGAACCAGAAGAACTTCTGGACCGGGTTGGGCGCGCTGGTCTCGTTCATCGTGCCGGGCTGGAAGTAGTAGTTGTCCCGGCCGCCGCCGTCGACCGCGAAGCGCCCGCTGTCGAGGAAGAGGTTGTTGGCGTAGACGACGCCGGTGGCGTCGAGCATGCGGATGTCGTTGTCGCCGACGAACACGTTGTTGTCGACGAGGATCGGGCCGTGCACGGCCTCGGCGTAGTAGCCCCACGGCGTGTTCATCACGATGTTGCCGGTGACGCGGACGTTCTGGTTGCCCCAGTCGGTCCAGATGCCGGCCGAGTTGCCGCCCTTGGAGTTCCGGACGTAGTTCCCC
Organism: Herbidospora sp. NBRC 101105; assembly: GCF_030269205.1. NCBI lineage: Bacteria > Bacillati > Actinomycetota > Actinomycetes > Streptosporangiales > Streptosporangiaceae > Herbidospora > Herbidospora sp. NBRC 101105. The sequence goes on from NZ_BSSX01000004.1 coordinate 402,176, forward strand.
TTGATCAGGCCCTCGTTCATGTAGTGGACCTTGATCGGGGCCGTCTCGGCGCCGCTGAACTCGCCTCGGTAGTTGGTGTCCTCGATCAGGTTGTAGAGCAGCTCGGAGTTCCACGAGAACACGCCCGCGATGCCCGACTGTCCGGCCTTGCCGATGTAGTTGTTGCGGACGATGTGCGAGCCGTACTTGGCGACGTCGCGGAAGTGGGTCCGGGTCGTGCCGGGCCGGTTGCCCGCCCACTCGTCGCAGCCGAGGCCGATGTCGATGGCGATGGTGCGGGCGTTGATCACCTTGTTCTGCTCGATGATCCAGCGCAGGCCGCCGTTGACGCTGATCGCGCCGGCCTGGCGGCGTTCGGGGCTGCTCGGGAAGTCGGAGTAGGTGCCGGCCGCGTGCTTGACCGTGAAGCCGTGGACGGTGATGTAGCCCAGGCCCCACGCCTCCGGCGCGAAGATCTGGCGGCGCACGTTGATCTCGGCGAGCTTGGCGTTCGGGTCGGCGCCGTCGAAGTTGGCGTAGATCGTGGTGGTGCCGCCCCCGGCCTCGGCGAACCAGGTGTTCGCCGCCGCCGTGACCGCGCTCAGCGACGGCTTCTGGTAGTAGGCCTGCTCGTTCAGGTAGACGTCACCGGCGCTGTACCCGGGGAACGAGCCGCCCTCGCCGCCCTGCCACTGCTTGGCGGTGTAGGGGTTGAAGGAGCCGAAGTAGGAGTCGGGGAGGGTGACCTTCCAGACGTCGCCGCCGTGCGGCGTCCAGGTGTCGATCTCCTCGGAGCCCTTGATCGTCACCTCGCCGTCACCGGCGCTGGTGTACGTGATGCGGGTGTCCTCGCCCGTGCCGCCGCGGACCGGGCGCACCCATTCGCGGTAGAGGCCGGCGTGCACGACGACGGTGTCGCCGGGTTGCGCCTCCTGGGCGGCCTTGTTGATGGTGAGGTAGGGCGCCTGGGCGGTGCCCGCGTTGGTGTCGTCGCCGGTCTTCGCCACGTGCAGCTGGCGCCCGGCGGCCGCGTGCGACGGCGTGAGCGTCGTCGCGACCAGGACGGCGCTTATCAGGCCGCCGAGTATGGCCTTGAGTCTCATCGGATTCCTTTGCGATGCGGCCCGGTGACCTCTCCGAAGGACCGGACCGCTGCGTCGAGCAGGGGGTGGGGGAGGACGGCATGGCCGATCACATGACCGTCTCGGCGGGTGACTCTGAAGGTGTGGCTCTCGCCGGGCAGCAGCGTGACGAGAGCGGTGTCCACCGAGAGCGCGTGCGGTTCGAGGCCGAGTTCGCCGGCGAGCCGGTCGGCGGCCACGCACACGTCGCGCAGGGTGGTCACGGCGGTGACCGTGAGGTGCAGTTCGCCGTCGGCGACGGTGACGCCGACGGTGCGGTCCGGCCGCGGAGCGGTCAGCTCGCGGTCGGGCTTGAAGGTCCAGGTGGTGCGCGTCCCGTCGGCCTCGACGACGAGCATCTCGGCGGCGGGGTCGTCGGGGGTCAGGTCGATCGCGCGTTTCACCAGGTCACCGGCCGGACAGGCCAGCCGGAGTTCCGTCGCGGCGAGCTCCCGTCCGTCGAGGGAGACCCGCCGCACGACCACGTCGGTCTCCCAGCCGGTCGCCGTGTCGTTGACCAGCACGACCTCCAGGCCGGCGTCGCCGCTGGGGTCGTGGGTCGGGCCGGGACGCACCGGCTGCACGGTCACCAGCCTCGGGGCGAAGGCGTGGCGGAGGGCGTACCAGAGCGGCTTCTCGATGCCCGCGCTGTCGACGGCCGACCAGCTGATCACCGGCCAGCAGTCGTTGAGCTGCCAGACCACCGCGCCCGCGCAGCGTTCCCGCGACCGCAACCACTCGACCCCGGCCGCGACCGCGCGGGCCTGCACGACCTGGGTGGCGAAGTGCCAGTCGGCGTCGCTGCGCGGGGCCGGCACGTGCGGCTGGAGGCCGCGGGTCAGCTTGTGCATGCCGTCGATGGCGCGCAGGTGGTGCCTGGTCAGGGGCGAGCCGGGGCCGGGCTGCTCCCCCGGCACGGCGCGCTGCAGCGTGGTCCACGCGGGCGGGCCGCACCAGCCCATCTCCGACACGAACGACGGGTCGTGATAGCGATAGCAGGCATAGTCGCGCTCGTTCCAGGCGTCCCAGAGATGGCTGACGCCGTGGGTGTCGGCGGCGGGGTCGCGGTCGATCGTGCCCGACCAGGGCGAGTTCGCCAGGTAGGGCCGGGTCGGGTCGAGCCGTTCGAGCACCTTCGGCAGCAGGTCGAGGTAGTAGCGCGCGCCCCAGCCCCGGACGCCGACCTGGTCGGCCCAGCCCCAGTGGTGCCAGCCGAGCACGGTCTCGTTGCCGCCGCACCAGATCACGAGGCTGGGATGCGCGGCCATCCGGGCCACGGCCTGCTCGGCCTCGGCGGTGACCAGCTCGACCATCTCGTCGTCCTCGCAGTACGCGGCGCACGCGAAGAGGAAGTCGTGCCACACCAGGACGCCCCGCTCGTCACACGCGTCGAGGAACTCTTCGGTGACGAAGTGACCCCCGCCCCAGACGCGCAGCAGGTTCGCGTTTCCGGCGACGGCCTGGTCGATGCGCTCGGCGGTGCGCTCGGGCGTGGCCCGGCTCGCGAAGGTGTCGTCGGGGATCCAGTTGTAGCCCCGGATCTTCACCTTCCGGCCGTTCACGACCAGCGCCCACCGGGTGCCGAGCTCGTCGGGGCTCTCGTCGATCTCCACGCTGCGCAGCCCGAGGCGGGTGGTGACGGCGTCGAACTCCCCCAGCGTCACGTCGAGGCGGTAGAGCGGCTGGGCGCCCAGCCCGACCGGCCACCACAGTCGCGGGTCGTCGACCTCGACGAGCAGCCGGGCCTCGTCGCCCTCGACGAAGCCGATCGCCGGCCGCACCCGCCCGGACGGATCGGTCAGTTCGGCCCGGACCTCGGCGCCCTCGGGCGCGTCGACCCGCACCCGCACGTCGACCAGGGCCTTTCCGCCCGCCAGCGTCACCAAGGGCCGGACGTGGTCGATCCGGGCCGTGTACGTCTCCAGCCGGATGTCCCGCCAGATCCCGGCCGTCACGAAGTGGGGCCCCCAGTCCCAGCCGAAGTTCGCGGCGGCCTTGCGGACGTGGGCGTAGGGCTCGTCGTAGGGGCTGGGCAGCGGGCCGTGCTCGTGTTCGTGCGCGAGCGCCGCCTCCCAGGCGGAGGCGAACCGGATCTCGACCGTGTTCTCGCCGTCGACGAGCACGTCGTCGACCCGCCAGCGGTAGGCGAGATGCTGGTCGCGGGCGCTGCCGACCTTCCGGCCGTTCACGTAGACGTCGGCGATGGTGTCGAGGCCGTCGGCCACCAGGTCGGTCCGGCCGCCCTTCACATGACGGAAGGTGCGCCGGTAGGTCCACTGCGAGTGGCCGACCCAGTGCTGGGCCAGCTCGTTGAGGCCCACGTCGGGGTCGTCGAGCAACCCGGCGGCCATCAGGGCGGTGTGCACCTCGCCCGGCACCGTGGCCGGGATCGTGATCGAGCGTTCGGGCCCCGGGCCGCCGGCCCAGGTCAGCTCCCACACGCCGCCGAGGTCACGGCGCGTGGCGGTCGACGTTTCGGTTGTCTGAGTCATCCCTTGACCGCCCCCGCGGTGAGTGCTTCCTGCATACGACGGTTGAGCAGCGCGTACGCGACGTACACCGGCAACACGGTGAGCACGGTGCCCGCGGCGAGCACGCCGAGGTCGGTCGCGTCGGAGAGCAGAGTCGGCAGAGCGACCTGCACGGTACGGACGTCCGGCGCGGTGCCGGTGATCGTCAGGGCGAACAGGTACTCGTTCCAGAAGGTGAGGAGCTGGAGGATGGCCACGCTGACCACCCCGGGCATCGCGATCGGCACGTAGACCCTGGTCAGCAGCACCCAGTGCCCGGCGCCCTCCATCGCGGCCGACTCCGCCAGGGCGGGCGGCACGGTCAGCATGAACTGCGTCAGCAGCAGCACCGACAGGGGCAACGCGCTGGCCGGGAGGAACACCATCTGGAACTCGCGGGTGCCGTACAGGCCCAGTTCGATGGCCAGCACCACGGTCGGGATCAGCGCCGCGAACGGCGGGATCAGGAACCCGGCCGAGAAGGCGCCGGTGACGATGCGGGCGAGCCGGTTGCCGGTCCGGGCCAGCGCGTAGGCGGCGGGCACCGCCAGGCCCAGCGTCAGCACGATCGCCACACCCGACACCAGCACCGAGTTGAGCAGCGCCGGGCCGAGCCGCGCGGTCTCCCACGCCTCTTCCAGGTTCTGCCACAGCCACTGGGACGGCAGCGCGAAGGGCTCGGTGAAGATCTCGATGTTGGTCTTGAACGCGCTGACCAGGAGGTAGTAGAGCGGCGCCGCCAGCATCAGCGCGTAGAGCCACGACAGGACGGTCGCGAAGCGCGGCTTCACCGGCTCTCCTCCTTCGTCCGGAACAGGGCTCTGATCAGGACCATCCCGGCGATGCCGACCAGCAGCAGCACCACGCCCACGACCTGGCTGTAGCCGAGGTCGCGCTGCGAGAAGGCCTTGGCGTAGACGAGGTAGGACAACGTCGTCGAGGAGGTGCCCGGCCCGCCCTTGGTGAGCAGCAGGATCAGCGCGGCCGACGTGAACAGCGTCCAGAGGAACTGGAGCATGGTCAGCGTGCGGACGTAGTCCTTGACCATCGGGAACGCGACCCGCCACATGGTGCGGAACCGGCCCGCGCCGTCGATCTGCGCGGCCTCCAGCACCTCGCCGTCCAAGCTGGCGAGCCGGGACGCGAACAGCACGGCCGTCCACCCGACGCCCCGCCACAGGTCGACGGCGATGAGGGCCGGCAGCGCGGTGGCCGGGTCGGCCAGCCACGCGGTGGCCAGCGAGTCGAGCCCGACCGCGCCGAGCAGGCCGTTGACGCCGCCGTTCGGCGAGAGCACGCCGTAGAAGATCATGCCGGTGGTGGAGATCGAGATGAGGCCGGGCGAGAAGTAGAGCACCGACAGCACACGATGGCCGCGCGGCCGGGTGTTCAGGTGGTAGCCGAGCATGAAGGCCAGCGGGATCATCACCGGGACGGCGACGGCGACCTGGATCAGGCTGTTGCGGACGGCGGCGTGGAAGACCGGGTCGGCGAACACCTTGGTGACGTTGCCGAGGCCGATGTACGTGGGCTCGTACAGCAGCCCCTTCCACTTCAGCGTGGCGATGACGAACATCGCGACGAGCGGGCCGACGGAGAAGACGGCGAACCAGAGGAGAGACGGGACGGTCAGCCAGAGCAGGCGGGACCTGGGCATGGGATTCCTCGAAGCGGGGTGGGGCCGCCGCGGCGCACGGCGGCCCCTACTCGGCGGGTGACTACTCAGCCCTGCGTGGCACTGTCGAGGCCCGCGCAGATCTCCTGCGGCGTGGCCTCGCCATAGGCTCCGGCCAGGACGGTCGTGATCGGGTCGGAGGCCGACCCGATCCAGACGTCCGGCAGGACCGCGTAGTCGACGGTCCCGTCGAGGTCGAGTGACGCCTTCAGCAGCGGGTCGGTCGCGTAGGAGGCGAAGTCCCCGGTGGTGGGCGGCAGGATGCTGCTGTCCTTCACGAAGTCGCCCACGGTGGCGTCGTCGTAGAAGCGGGTGACGAGCTGCTTGACCAGGTCGATCTTCTCGGGCGAGGCGCCCTGCTTGGTGATCATGAAGCCGACGCCGGTGAAGCCCTGGTAGGCGGTCGGCTTGGTGAAGGTCGCGCCGCTCGGCACGGGGAACCCGCCGAGGGTGGTGCGGGTCTCGATGCCGGTGCCGGCCGCCTTCGACTCCGTGTACGCCCACGACCCGGCAGACATGATCGCGGCCTTGCCGGAGTAGAACGACGCGTACATGTCGTCGGCCGACAGGCCCGCGACGTTGTCGACGAAGACCTCGTTGTCACGCAGGTCGGTGAACAACTCGATGCCCTTCAGCACCGTGGGCGTCGCGCAGTAGCCGCCCTCCCGCATCACCTTCTGCATCGTCGCCGCGTCGGTGAACGACTGGGCGATCTGGTAGAAGAGCTTCTGGCCGGTCCAGTCGTTGCCGCCGACGGTGACCGGGCCGATGCCGGCCGCACGCAGCTTCTTGGCGGCGTCCTTCAGCTCGTCGGTGGTCTTCGGCGGCGCGGCGACCCCGGCCTTGGTGAGCAGTTCGGTGTTGTACCAGAGCGGCCAGCTGAACCCCGAGTAGGGCAGGCCCTGGATCCCCCCGGCCGCCTTCCACTCGTCCAGCGCCTCGGGCTTGATCTTCCCTTCGAGGCCCCAGTCCTTGACGTACTGGTCGACCGGGACGGTCACCCCGGCGTCGAGCCAGCCGACGGTCTTGTCGAAGAGGTTCACGATCACCAGGTCGGGCGACTTGCCGGCCGCGACGGCGGTCTCGACCTGGTCGTCGATGGCCTCCAGGCCCTCGGTCAGGTTGATCGTGATGCCGGTCTCGGCGGTGAACCTGTCGAAGAGGCGCTTCTGGGCCGCGGCGGCCGAGTTGCCGGCCGTCCAGCGGGTGACGACGTCGATGGAGCCGCCACTCGTGGCGCCGGGGGCGGCCGAGGGCTCCTCGGCGGAGGTGCCGCAGGAGGCGAGGGCGAGAACGAGAGCTCCGGCCGCGAAGGCAAAGCGACGCATGGGGCTTCCTTTGCTGATGTCCCCGGAGTTACTCAGGGGTTGCGAAGACATTGCTGGGGTGTGCTGAACCACAGCAAACAGGACAGGAAGCCCCTGCGTCAATAAGAAAGATTAGTAATCTATTAAATGCTCGACCCCCGAGTGACGAGGGCCGCGGGCACCGCCCTGATCACCGTCGCCGGGGCCCCCGACAGGATCTCCCGCAGGGCCTCCCCCACCAGTTCGCCGAGGGCCTGCACGTCGTGGCTGACCGCGCTGAGCGGAGGTTCGGCGAGCTGGCAGAGCGCGGAGTCGTCCCAGGCGACGAGCGACAGATCGGCCGGCACGTCGAGGTCACGTCTCCCCGCCTCCTGGAGCGCGCCCAGCGCCATCACGTCGTTGTCGAAGACCAGCGCCGTCGGCCGGTCGTCCATCTGGGCCAGCGCCGCGACGGCCCGCACCCCGGCCGCCTCGGAGTAGTCGCCGTCGAACGTGGTCGTGCGGACGCCGTGCCCGGCCGCGACCTCGTCGAACGTGCGGCGGCGGATGATCGTGTGGGCCATCTCGGCCGGGCCCGCGACGTGACCGAGATGCCGGTGCCCCTTCTCGACCAGCTTCGCGACGACCTCGCGCATGGCGACCTCGTCCTGCGTCCACACCGTCGGCAGTCCCCGCGCGGTCTCCGGGTCGCCGATCACGATCGCCGGCATGCCCAGCTCGCCGACCAGCGCCACCCGCTCGTCGCCCGGCAGCAGGTCGATCAGGATGACCCCCTGCACCTGACCCTCGGCCGCCCACCCCCGCATCCGCTCGGACGCCTGCCCCACCGTGGCCACCACCTGCAGCAACACCGGCACGCCGAGCGGCACCAGCACCCGCTCCACGCCCGCGATGAACTCGTGGAAGAACGGCTCGGCCCCGAGGACCTCGGCGTCCCGCACCAGGGCCAGCCCCACCGGCGTGCCCGCCCGCGGACCAGGGATCATCGGTGTCCTCCTCGTGAACTAACCTCGTGCGCAGATGCCGCCGCGTCCGGCGGCAAGGATAGAGAGGCGGTCAGGCCTTGGCCAGGCGAGAGTCCGCGGCGGCGGGACCCGGGAGCCGCGCGCTCGTCGTCGACCTCATCAGGTCGTCGGGCCCGATCAGCCGGGTCGAACTCGTCAAGGCGACCGGCCTGACCCAGCCGACGATCTCCAACATCGTCCGCCGCCTGCTCGACGACGGGGTGGTGCGGGAGACCGGTGACACCGTGGCGACCGGCGGCAAACCCCGCACCATGCTGGTGATCAACTCGCGCTCAGCATACGGCGTCGGCATCCGCGTCGGCGCCGACGCGTTGACGTGCGTGGTGACCGACACCCGCGGCGGCACCATCGGCCGCGAACTCGTCGCGGTCTCCGACGACCTGGTCTCCCAGCTCGTCGCGCTCTACCGCCACGTCACCGCCGGGCTGGGCCTCGCCCCGCAGAGCGTGGCCGGGCTGGCCGTCGTCGCCCCCGGCCCGGTCGACGTGGCGCGTGGCCGCTTCCTGGCCGTGCCCGGCCTCGAACAGCTCGACCTGCGGCACGAACTGTCGGCCCTCGGTGTCCCGGTGCTGGTCGACAGCGACGCCGCCGCCGCCTCGGTCGGCGAGTTCTGGGGACGCCAGGTCTCCCGCGACCGCACCTTCGGCTGCCTCTACATGAACTCGGGCATCGGCTCGGGCGTCGTCCTCGACGGAGCGCTCCAGCGCGGCGCGAGCTCCAACGCGGGCGAGATCGGCCACGTGTCGGTGGTGCGCGACGGCGCCCCCTGCCGGTGCGGCAACCGCGGCTGCCTGGAGCTCTACGCCGCTCCCGCGGCCCTGGTCGCCCGCGCCCGCTCCCTCCCCGGCCTGCCCGACCGCCTGGGCATCCGCCCCGACGACCCCTACCCGCGCGCCTTCGACGTGCTCGCCCGCGCCGCCGTCTACGGCGACGACCAGGCCCGCGCCCTGATCGCCGAGTCGGCGTCCCTGCTCGCCGACGGCGCGCTGACCCTGGCCAACCTGTGGGACCTCGACACGCTGGTGCTGGCCGGGCCGGGCTTCGCCGTCGCCGGTTCGTTGTACGTGACCGAGATCCGCCGCCGGCTCGGCGAGAGCGCCTTCTCCCGGCAGGTCCATCCCGTCCAGGTCGACCTGTCGAGCAATCCGCGCGACGCGGCGGCCATCGGCGGCGCGGCCTTGGTGCTGCAGGGGTCCGTCGCGCCCGGGCACGGACCGCAGGTGGCGGCGCCCCGGAGCTAGACCTGGCTGACCAGGTGCTTGTAGTAGCGGCTGGTGGCCTTGACCACCTTCGGCTCGGCCGGTTCCGAGGGCCAGATCTGCAGGTGGTGGTCGCCTTCCATGCAGCTCTCCCAGTCGGCGCCGCGGACGTGGTAGCGCAACCGGTAGTTGCCGGGACCGGCCGGCAGCGGCGGCAGAGCGGGCGCCCTCTCCTCCATCCAGTCGTAGGAGAACCCGGCCATCACCAGCCGCCCCGACGGGGAGAAGTAGTCGATCTCGGTGATGTCCTCATAGTCCTCGATGCCGGGGTCGCGATCGGCGACGGTCACGGTGAACGGGATGTCGTCTCCCCACTGGGTGTTGATCATCAGGTCGACGACGCCTTCCCGGATCTCGACGTCGCCGAACCGGCGTGCCGGGTTGGGGCTCTCCCCGCCGTCCTGTTCCAGCAGGTGGACGATGGCGCAGTCTTCGACGTAAAGCTCCAGCTGGACGGTCTGGATTCCTTCTTCGATCATGGTCGCGCAGCCTAGAAGCCACCACCGACAAACCCCGCTGCGTCCTGGAGGTTGGAATGAAGGACCTGCTCGGAGCAGCGCGGCGGAGAATCCGCATGACCCCGCCCGTTACGGTCGCGGTGCTTGTGGCCGTCACACTGGCCCTGGGAGTCGGCTGGATGCGCGAGCACGCCGACGCCGCGTCCCAGCGGCATGAGGCACTAGCCTATCGGCTCGCGTTCCACGCGGCGGAGTTGGTCGACACCGACCGTGCCGCCGCCAGAACGCTGGCCATCGCGGCCTTCGAGATCCACCCCGCAGAGGAGATCCGGGCGCAGCTGATCGACACGCTGGTGTGGGGGGAGAACCTGAACTTGCGCACGGGCTCTGCCTGGCAGACGGCCCTGAGCGCCGACGGCCGGGCCGCCCTGATCGGTGACGGCGCAGCAGCCGGAGTCTGGGACCTCACCAGCCGGCTTGATCCGAAGACCGGCGAGGTGACCGGAGCGTTCGCCACGTTGAAGGGTGGCCGGAACGGTCAGACAGCGGTGGAACTGACGCCCGATGGGCGGAACGCGATCACCGCCGGCGACGAGGGCGCGACCGTATGGGACCTGGGCGATCCGGCCAAGCCCGTCCGGAGTGCGACCTTGCCGAGCCAGGACGGAGTTTCCGTCGAAGCGGTGGCGTTGTCGGCCGACGGGCGACGGGCGGTGATCGCCGACTTCCACGGCGAGCTGGCTGTGTGGGACCTGTCCGACGGCGCTCGTCCGAAGCGGAGGTCGACGACGAGGGCACACAACTCCTACGCCGTCGACCTGGGCCTCAGCTCGGACGGCCGGGTGGCCGTCACCTCGGCCGACGACGGCACGGTGCGGAGCTGGTACCTCACCGACCCGGCGAATCCGGTCAAGACAGCCGATCTCTCCGACCCCACGAACACCCCGACCGCCGTGGCGGTGAGTGCTGACGGACGGACGGTACTGGTGGGGGCGGCCGCCCAGCTCGAGGTGTGGCGCCTGGAGGGCTCGTCGCCGCCGAGGCGGGTCACCCGGTTCGAAGGGCCATTGGCCGGAATCAGCAGCGTGTCCCTGACCTCGGACGGCGGGACGGCCCTGGTGACCGGCGAAAGCAGTTCCGGCTTTCTCTGGAATCTGTCGAACCCGTCCGCCCCGGTCCTGCTGGCCAGATTGAAGGGAGACGACCACGACATCGACTCATCCGCCCTCAGTGCCGACGGCGGCGTCGCGCTGACCGCCGGTGCGGGCGGGAGCACGATGTGGGATCTCCGCAGCCTGGCTGAGATCGTCGCCGACCCCGAAGCGGTGGCCTGCGACGGTAGACACGGCGCGGAGATCAGCAGGGCCGACTGGATCCGCTTCACGGGACAGGCCGACTGGTCGGACTACGGTCGAGCAGACTGGGACGGCCTTCCCGTCTGCCGCATCAGGAACACCTGATCAGGCCTTCTGGTGCAGCGACAACCACGACAACCCGTCGCTGGGCCCGTCGGGACGCCATGCGATCGGCATCTGGACCAGCACCGACAACCCCCGTCCCGGGGACGGCTCGATCTCGACCGTGCCGCCGTGCAGCACCACCTGCTGGTGGATCAACGTCAAGCCGAGGCCCGTGCCCGGGCTGCCCGCGCGGCGGCTGAACCGGTTGAAGGCCTCCTGGTGCAGCTCACGCGGCATGCCGGGGCCGTCGTCGGCGACGCGCAGCAGCGCCACCGTGCCCTCGACCCGCACGCTCAGCTCGACCCGGACCGTCCCGTGGGGGCCGACGCCGTGGACGGCCGCGTTCTCCAGGAGGTTGTCGACGATCATGCGCAGGCCCTCGGGCCAGCCTCTGACCATGGCCGCGTCGGGGAGGTGGGCGACGAAGCGGGCGTGGCGGTGCCTGCGGGTCGCCTCCTGTACGGCCACCTCGCACACCCCCGCCAGGTCGACGTCCTTCAGCGAGTCGGGTTCCATCAGTTCACCCCTGGCCAGCTGGCGGAGCATCGTGATGAGGCGTTCGAGGCGGGCCTGTTCCATGGCCAGGTCGCGGATGACCTCGACGCGGTCCTCCGGCGGCAGGGTCGGGTAGCCGAGCAGGGCGATGTTGCCGCCCATGCTCGTCAGCGGGGTGCGCAGTTCGTGGGCCGCGGTGGCGGCGAAGGCGCGGGCGGTCTCCAGGGCCTCGGCGGTGCGGTGGACGGCCTCGTCGCGGCGGTCGAGCAGGCCGTTGACCAGGCCGGCGAGCTCGTCGATCTCGCGGGCCCGGGTCTTGCGGGTCAGCCGGCCGTTGCCCGCTTTCACGTCCTTGGTCAGGCGGGTCAGCGGGCGGAGCGTGAACCGGCCGAGGGTGAGGCCGGCGGCGGCCCCGGCGACCAGCGCGATCAGGGTGGTGATCAGGAGCCGGTCGTACAGAGCGGAGATCCGGGAGTCGAGCGGGCCCTGCTTCTCGAAGATCCACAGGCGGCCCCGGCGGCCCAGGTCGGTGCTGACGTAACGCCAGGTCCCGGTGGTCGCGGGGGCGGTCGCCGGGGGCGGCAGCTCCGGCGGGACCGCGCCGATGACCAGGGGCTGGCCGCGGACCGGATCGACGTACACACCCTCGGCCGGGTCGCCCTCCGCCGGGCGGACGCGGACCGGGCGCTGGGTGTGGTTGACGGCCAGGGGGGTGAACGCCTGGAGGCGCTGCATCAGCCGTTCGTCGCGGGCGGTGTGCAGGTCGTCGGCCGACAACCGGACGAAGAGCAGGCCGGACAGCCCGACCAGCAGCGGCACCAGCACGGCCACGCCCAGCGCGAACCGGGTCGACAACCTCACGACCGGACCCGCAGCACGTAGCCGACGCCGCGGACCGTCTCCAGGATCCTCGGCTCGCCCTCGGCCTCGAGTTTCCTGCGCAGGTAGCCGATGAACGTTTCGACCGCGTTGGCGGTGACCGCGAAGTCGTACCCCCAGACGCGTTCGAGCAGCACCTCCCGCGACAACACGATGCCGTGGTTCCTGGCCAGCACCTCCAGCAGGTCGAACTCCCGCCGGGTGAGCGCCAGCGGCCGGCCGTTGAACACGGCGTCGCGGCCGTCGGTGTCCAGCACCAGGCCGCCGGCCCGCACACCCGACCCGACCGGCGCCGCGGCACCCGCACGGCGCAGCAGCGCCCGCAGCCGCAGCGCCAGTTCGGTGAGGTCGAACGGTTTGACCATGTAGTCGTCGGCCCCCGCGGTGAGACCGGCGACGCGGTCGGCGACCTCGTCGAGGGCCGACAACATGAGGATCGGCACCTCCGAGCCCCGGCGGCGCAGTTCGGCGCACACCTCGATGCCGGTCACGCCGGGCATCGAGACGTCCAGGACGATCGCGTCGACCTGGTCGGCTATCTCCAGCGCGGCCCGGCCGCCGCCGGCCGCCTCCACGGTGAAGCCTTCCAGGGTGAGCCCTCGCCGCAGCACCCGCAGGATCGCCGGGTCGTCGTCCACGGCGAGAATCCGGTGTGCGCCCATCTGCTTTACCTCCTCCGGCCATATGTGGCCGGACCTGGCAGTTTAGGCCTTACGGTGCACGGTGAAGGGGATGGAGGCCGGGTGGGCCTTGGTCTTGCCCAGGTAGACCTTGCCGGCCGGCAGCGGCTTCGAGTTGATGGTCAGCGCCGAGACGGTGAGGCTGTCGGCGCACGAGGTGCGGAACGAGAAGCCGTCGACCCAGCCGTGGTTGACGACCTTGAAGGTGATGGTCAGCTTGTCCTCGGACAGCACGACCGAGTCCTGCTTCTCCTCGAGCTTGACCCACTTGAAGTCGCGGATCGGGGTGTTCGAGGTGATCGTGCCGGTGTAGACCGTGGCCTTGCGCGGCTTCTTCTGGGTGATGCGCAGGTGGAAGCCGGCCTTGTCGTGCCAGAAGTAGTCACCGGCCCGCGCCCCCGGGGTGAGACCCTTGGGCTTGCCCTGCACCTGGCCGATCCACGGCGCCTTCTCGCACGGGGTGCCGGTGGTCGCCGAGGCGGGGGCCACGCCGACCAGGGTGGCGCCGGCCAGAGCCGCGCCGAGCAGAGCGGGGACGAAGGTACTACGCCGCATGGGAGGGATTCCCTTTCGTGTGAGCGGTTGTGGCGCTCGGGACGATAGGGACCCTTCTTGGCAAGAACCTGAGATTTCAGGCGACCTTGGCCTTGGGGGCCGTCCAGGTGTTGCAGTACTTGGGGTCACGCGACTTGAAGCCGCGGTTCATCCAGTACGCGATGCTCGCCGGCCTCCCGTAGAAGCGGTCCTGCACCACCTTGCCCCGCTGCTTCACGATGAACTTCCAGTCGCCCACATCGCGCGGCATGGACTTGTAGACGCTACCGGTGAAGGCGCCGGAAAGGCAGAGACTCTGCAGGAGAGAACGCCGGAAGTCCGTGTAGGGCTCACCCGAGTCCTCGAGCCTGGCCTCCTCGATGCCCGCCAGATATTGCACGTGCTCGCCGTAGAACCCGGCGAGCATGGTGAAGATGTACAGGTCGTCTGGGTCGATGTTGAGCAGGGTCCGGTCGAGGACGACCATGATCTCTCTGTTGTCATAGCAGTACCAGGCGTACTCGTAGTCCGCCCAGTCCACGCCGCAGTACTTCTTCGGGTCCTTGGTGAGCAGCTTGAGCTTGGGCTTCTTGTACGGGATGCCAGCCTCGGCGAGGTACTTGGACCAGACCCGGTCGAGGCAGCCCATCACGAAGGTCACGTACTTCCGAGCGGTCGGCGCGTGGTTGCGCCGGTTGATCGGCTTCTCGGCGCAGGAGGAGCGGGGAATCGGTCCCGCGTCGTAGAGGGCGTTGTCGATGAGCCTGTGGTCCCTGGACGGGTCGGCGTGGGCCGGGGTGGCCGTCACCAGGGATAAGAGCAAGGCGGGGAGCAGGATTCGTCGCATAGGCCCACGATCGTGGCGGTCGCCGCACGATCATGCAAGGCGGGGCTACGCGACCCGCCAGTTCTCCGCCCGCCACGTGTTGCAGTCCTGCAGGTCCCGTGAGGCGAAACCCTGGTTCATCCAGTATGTGATGTTCTCCGCTCCCCCCATGTGGCGCTCCTTGGCCCTCTTGCGCACGACGGCGGCCCAGTCGGCCCGGTCACGCGGCATCGACCCGTAGACGCTGCTGGTGAAGGCGGCGCCGAAGCACTCCGCCTGCAGCAGCACACGGCGGATGATGTCGTCCACGTCCTCCTCGTAACCGAGGTCGGCCGGGTCGGGGAGAGCCCGCACCCACGCCTTCTCGATCCCGGCGAGCCGCTGCACGTGCTGGCCGTAGAGCGCGGCGGTGAGAGTGAAGAGGGACAGGTCGTCGGGGTCACGGAGGAGCCGCCGGTCGAGGACGACGGTGATCGTCCGGTGGTCCCCGCAGTAGCTGGACGTCCAGCACTTGTCCCATTTGAGGTCGCAGTGCCACACGGGGTTCTTGGCGAGCAATTGGAGCTTCGGCTTCCTGAACGGCAACTTCGCCTTGGCGAACTGTTTCGCCCAGACCCGGTCGAGACAGGCGGCGACGAAGGTCACGTAGGCCTTGGCGGTCGGGTAGTGGTTGCGCCGTTTGACCGGCTTCTCCGCGCAGGAGGAACGCGGGATCGGCCCCGTCGAGTAGAGGGCGTTCTCGGCCAGCAGGGGGTCGGACTGAGGGTGGGCGCCCGCGGGTGACGCGAGCCCCGCGAGGGCGAGGGCGGACACCAGACCGGGGATGAGGGCTCGTCGCACAAATCCCCGATCGTGGTGGTTCGCCGAAGATCGCGCAAGGGCCCGCGGCGAGGTCCGTCGTGGTCAGGCAACCTGCGCGTTGGAGGCCGTCCAGGTGTTGCAGTACTTGGGGTTGCGCGAGTTGAAGCCGCGGTTCATCCAGTACGCGATGGTCTTCGCCGAGCCGTAGAAATCGTTCGCCTCCTTGCCCATCTGACGGACGACGTCCTTCCATTCGGCCGCCTTGCGCGGCATCGACTTGTAGACGCTCCCGGCGAAGACACCCGAGAGGCAGAAGGTCTGCAGGTAGGTCCGGCGGCCCAGTTCGCTCAGCGACGCGGCGAACTCGGGATCCCCGCTTTCCGGGATGGCGTCCCGCATCGCGTCGTCGATCCCCGTGAGGACCTGGACGTGCGTGCCGTACAGAGAGGCGACGTGGTTGAAGATGTACAGGTCCCACGGCTGGAGGTTCAGCAGGGTCCGGTCGAGCACGAGCGCGATCGTCTGGTTGCTCTCGCAGTAGTCGGAGAACGACGACTTGGGCCACTTGTAACCGCAGAACCGCGCCGGGTCCTTCGACAGCAGCGAGACCTTCGGCTTGCGATACTTGACGCCCGCCTTGGCGAGTTGCTTGGCCCAGACGCGGTCGAGGCAGCCCATCACGAAGGTGACGTAGGCCTTGGCGGTCGGATAGTGGTTGCGCCGCTTGATCGGCTTCTCGGCGCACGAGGAGCGGGGGATCGTCCCACTCGTGTAGAGGGCGTTCTCGGTGAGTTTGGGGTCGTCGGACGGGTCGGCGTGTGCCGGGGTCGCGAGTCCTGCCAGGGCGACGGTTAAGACCAGTCCGGGGATGAGGGTTCGTCTCACAAGCCCCACATCGTGCCGATGTTGCTGTAAACCGGCAAGTCATGAAAAGGGCCCATGTCGCCACGGGCCCTTTCATCGGGTACGGATCAGGGGCTGGTGCAGGTCAGATTGGGTGTGACGGCCGCACCGCCGCCGTTGAAGCCGAACGTGGTGCTCGCGTTGGCGCCGAGGTTGCCGTTGTAGGTCTCGTTGCGGACGGTCACGTTCTGACCGGCGCCCGAGCGCAGGCCGCCCCAGATCTGGGTGATGGTCTGCGAACCGGGCCAGGTCCAGGTCACGGTCCAGCCCTGGATGGCGGCGGTGCCGGCCCGTACCGTCACCTCGCCCTGGAAGCCCTGCGGCCACGCGTTGACCTGCCGGTACGTCGCCGAGCACGCCCCACCGGGGTTCGGGGTGGGCGTGGGGGTCGGCGTGGGAGTCGGGGTCGGGGTGGGCGTGGAGGTGGGGGTAGGACTGGGGGTCGGGTTCGGGCCGTCGGTCAGGGTGGGGGTGGTCCAGTCGCGCCACTCCGCCAGGTTGCCCGACGCCCGCGACGAGACGCGGATCGCGCCCGCGTCATTGCCGGTCTTCAGCAGGTGCTTGCGCAGGTTCTTGTTGAGCTGGTCGCGCCACTCCGCGCGGTTGGCGCAGTGGGTGCCGTCGGCGACGTCCGACCAGTAGGAGATGTCGTCGCCCGCGCCGAGCGCCTTGTAGACCTCGGCTCCGGCCAGGGCCGCGACGCTGGCCGAGCGTGGGCCGAGGTTGGCGATGTGGGGGTTGTCCATGACGTACAGGCCGCGCGGAGCGATCATGGCGACCACGCTGTGCGTGTCGACGGGGAGCCGGGCCGGGCTGCCGGTGAACGAGCCGAACGCGTCGCCGAACCAGGGCTGTTCGCCGTAGGCGCTGCTCAGGCTCTGCGCTCCTTCTCCCGGGACCCCTCTCAGGATCGGTACGCCGGCCGTGCCCGACTCGATCGGCATGGTCAGCGCGATGCGCTGGTCGAACGCGCCCGCGACGAAGGCGCCCTTGCCGAAGCGGGAACATCCGGTCACGCCGGTGGCGTCGGCCTTCAGGATCGAGCTCCCGGACGACTCGATGACGTCGATGATGCGGGAGACGCCCCAGCCCCAGGCGACCAGGAGCCCGGTCTGGCTCTGCGCGCCGTAGATGCTGTAGAAGGCGCCCTGCTTGTTGTTGCGCGGGGTGCCCTCGCGGCCGACCGTGTAGGGGTCGTACCTGATGACGGCGACCCCGGCGGCCTTGATGGCGTTGATGTCGGCGCCGAATCCCCCGTACACGACGACCACGGGGAACGGCCCGGTCCCCGTGGGCACCTCGACCGGGGCGGAGAAGCTGGAGCTGCGGCCCTGGTGGGAGACGTTGACGGTGATGCTGGTCCGCGAGACCGTGCCCGTCACGCTCGACGGCTTGCCCGGCTTCTCGCCGTAGATGAAGCGCTCCGAGAGGCGCTTGATCTCCTCACGGCGGCAGCGCCAGTCGGCCTTGCTGGTGATCCGGGTGTTGTTCAGCCGTCTGAACGGATCGGGCAGCCGGGAGTTGGTCGGCAACGATCCGGCGTCGGGCAGGGTGACGGCGCAGTCGGCGCCTTCGTTCTCGACCGTGGAGGCCGCCGAGGCGGGTGAGAGTGCGACCGCTCCGGCGATCGTGAGGACGGCCGTCGTGAACACGACGACCGTCGAGCGGAGAGACACTGGGTGCTCCCTTCGAAGGGGGGTCTTGGGTGGCTGGCCCAGTGTGTGAAGGGGTCCGAAAGCCGTCAACGTTCCGGCGAAACCTTTCGAACAACGAGAGGCCGCTCAGCTGCTTCGATGCTTCTGCACGTCGCAGCACCGGGCGAAAATAGCTGAAATCACGGATTCCAGACGGGCTTCGGTTCGAAAAGTTTCGGCTTCGCTAAGATCGTCTGGTGTACTGGGACCCCCTGCCCGAGGCTCTCGAACGCATCGCGGGCAACATATGTCTGTCAGACCGTTTCCGCGGCACCTGGGAGAAGCGGAACCCGCTGAACGTGCCCGGCCCCTTCTACGGCGCGGACACCGACACGTGCGCGGCCGGACCGATCGTCGCGCCCCGGCATGTGTTGTGCGATGCCGAAGGACAGGAGTTCGTCTACCGGCAGGCGCGGGACCGCGACGGGCTCACCGAGATCCTGGACGCCGCCGAGGAAGAACCGTTCGGCGACTACGCCCACGACGGAGACGACCATTGGACACCCGAGTCGGTGCGCGAGTGGTGGGCCGGACGCGGGCAGGTTCGCGCGTTCGCCGAGAAGCTGGCAGAGGAGTACACGAAGAGCGAGGAGGAATGGGACCGCGACCGTGTGCCGGCACTACGAGATTTCGCCGCGTCGATCGACAACGGGGAACTCGAGGAATATCTCCGGAACTACCTGTTCTGGCTGACCGAACGGCGATCACCCCGAGAAGGCGAAGCGCTGCCCGACCTGTCTCAGCCCTGACGGAACTCCCACGCCGCCTTCAACGGTCAGCTCGGGTGGTCTCCGAATACTGCATGATCTGGAATTCGCTGAGATCCGGCTCCGACGACCCCGCCACCAGAAGACCGCCCGTCGCGACGGCCACCCCGATCGCGACGAGGGCGAGGACAAGACGGGGAGAAGTGATCGATCGCCGCATGAAGGGCAGGTTATAGGGCCCGCCTCCTCATCGTTCGCGGCGCAGATCGGGACCCCGCCGGAGACATACTTCTATCGGCCGAGAAGGATCATCCCGAGCAGCGCCTCATGCGTAGCCCGGTCGGCCGCCACCAGCAGGCCCTCCCCCGTCTCGAACGGTCTCCCCTTCAGGTCGGTCACCACGCACCCGGCCGTCCGGCACACCGCCAGTGCCGCCGCGAAGTGCACGCTGTCGCGCTTGTCGCCGTCGCTCAGATAGGCCGCCCGGCGGCCCGCCGCCACCCAGAAACACGCCAGCGACGTCGACATCACCCGAGGGCTGAACCTCTCGGCGAAGCCGGGCGCCGCGATCACCGACAGCAGGTCGCCGTAGGGCGGGTCGAGGTTGAAGTCGACCAGCTTGGAGTCGGGGGACGGGGTCAAGGGCTGGTCGTCCACCTGGGCGCGGACACCGTCGGTCCAGAAGACCTCGCCGCTGATCGGGTCGGCCGCCGCGGCGGCCACGTCCCGGCCGGCGGCCCGGAGGGCCACGTTCACGGCGATCAAGGGGGTCTGGGCGGCGAAGTTCAGGGTGCCGCACAGGGGGTCGACCATCCAGGTCCGGTCGGAGGCCCCGCTGAGGCCGGTCTCCTCGCCCAGGAAGGCGTCGTCGGGGCGGTGTTCCCTGATCACGTCCAGGATGGCCTGTTCGGCCTCCAGGTCGGCCTGGGTGGCGAAGTCGACCGACGTCTTGTCGTATCGGGGCACCGGCTTGCCGTAGAGGGAGCGGACCACGGCGGCGCCCGCCTCGGCGGCGGCTACGGCCAGTTCCGCATCAGAAAGACTCATATGTCCATCCTGACCCGGAAAGAGGGCAGGCGTACTGTGAAGTTCATGGCCGACTATCGAGACGTGTACCGGCGCAGCCTGGCCGATCCGGAGACGTTCTGGCTGGAGGCCGCCCGCGCGGTCGACTGGGTCGTGCCGCCCTCCCGGGCGCTCGACGACTCGGCCGCCCCGCTCTACCGCTGGTTTCCCGACGGGGAGCTGAACACGGCGTACAACTGCCTCGACCGGCACGTCTCCGGCGGGCGGGGCGGGCAGACCGCGCTCATCTGGGACAGCGCGATGACCGGGGAGGTCAAGCGGTTCACCTACGAGCAGCTCACCGACCAGGTCGCCCGGTTCGCCGGTGGCCTGCGGTCGCTCGGGGTGGGGGTGGGCGACCGGGTCGTGATCTACATGCCGATGGTGCCCGAGGCCGTGATCGCGATGCTGGCCTGCGCGCGGATCGGGGCGGTGCACTCGGTGGTGTTCGGCGGGTTCGCGCCGCGGGAACTGGCCGCCCGCATCGACGACGCGGCCCCCAAGGCCATCGTGGCCGCCTCGTGTGGTCTTGAGCCGAACCGTACCGTCGAATATCGGCCGATCATCGACCAGGCCCTCGAACTGTCCCGGCACCGGCCAGACGTCATCGTCATGCTCCAGCGCGACCAGGGGGTCGCCCGCATGGATGAGCGCGACGTCGACTGGTTCGAGCTGATCTCGACCGCGTCACCGGCCGATCCGGTGCCGATGAAGGCGACCGACCCGCTCTACATCCTCTACACGTCGGGCACGACCGGCCGGCCGAAGGGCATCGTCCGCGACACCGGCGGCCACGCGGTCGCGCTGGCCTGGTCGATGCTGAACGTCTACGACGTCGCGCCGGGCGAGGTCTGGTGGACCGCCTCCGACGTGGGCTGGGTGGTCGGGCACAGCTACATCGTGTACGCCCCCCTCCTCATCGGCGCCACGACCGTCCTGTACGAGGGCAAGCCCGTCGGCACCCCCGACGCCGGGGCGTTCTGGCGGGTCGTCGCCGAACACGGCGTGGTCACCCTGTTCACCGCGCCCACCGCGCTGCGGGCGATCAAACGCGTCGACCCCGACGGCACGCTGATCGGCGACCTCAAGACCTTCCGCGCCCTCTACCTGGCGGGGGAACGCCTCGACCCCGACACCTACCACTGGGCCGGTGAGCGCCTGGGCGTGCCGGTCGTCGACCACTGGTGGCAGACCGAGACGGGCTGGCCCATCGCGGCCAACCCCCGCGGCCTGGAGTCCCTGCCCACCAAACCGGGCTCGGCGACGGTGCCGCTGCCCGGCTGGGACGTCCGCGTCCAGGACGACGGCGCGATCACCCTCAAACTCCCCCTGCCGCCCGGATCGCTGCCGACGTTGTGGCACGACGACGAGCGCTACATCCGCGAATACCTGACCCGCTACCCGGGCCACTACCTGACGGGCGACGGCGGTTTCCTCGACGACGACGGCTATCTGTACGTCATGGGCCGCACCGACGACGTGATCAACGTCGCCGGCCACCGGTTGTCGACCGGCACCATGGAGACCGTGCTCGCCGCCCACCCCGCCGTGGCCGAATGCGCGGTCATCGGCGTGGCCGACCAGCTCAAGGGCCAGGTGCCGCTGGGGCTGGTGGTGCTCAAGGCGGGCGCCGACATCCCACCGGCGCGGCTCGTCGACGACCTGGTCCACGCGGTCCGCCGCGAGATCGGCCCGGTGGCGGCCTTCCGCGACGTGGCGATCGTGCCGGCCCTGCCGAAGACCCGGTCGGGCAAGATCCTCCGCCGCTCGATGCGCGCCCTCGCGGACGGCCGCGAGGAACCGGTGCCGTCGACGATCGAGGATCCGTCGGTGCTGGAGAACCTGCGCGCGGTGCTGCGGCCGGATGTTTCCTAGGGGAGCGTCTCCGGCGACAGGCCGAATGCGGGCATGTGACGGGGCCGCGCCGGCCCGAAATCCCGCCGATCCAGGGTCGCCATCTGCCTGACACCCAGGTCAGGAACCAAGCCTCAGGCGGTAGAGGCCGTAGGCCGCGACCGATGACGCGTCGGTGACCTCGCCGCGCAGGATCATCTGCTCGAATTCCGCGCGTGACACCCACTTCTGCCGCATGTCCTGCTCGGTCGGCTCACGCGCGGTCTCGCCGGCGGTGAGGCCCGTCCCGACGAAGACGTGCATCGACTGGTCGCTCAGGCCGTGGGAGTTGTCGAGCCGCCCCAGGAACCGCATGTCATCGGCCCGGAGCCCGGTCTCCTCCGCGAGTTCGGTCCGGGCCTCGTCCTGGCGCGTGGGGGCCTTCGCCGAGCCCTGCGGGAAGCTCCAGGACCGGCGGCGGATGGGGTAGCGGTATTCCTCGACGAGGTGGAAACCGTCGTTCTCCTCGGGGATGACCAGCACGAAGTCGGCCCGCTGGATGTAGCCGTAGATGCCGGGGGTGCCGTCGGGATGGACGATCTCGTCCTCACGGACGCTCATCCACGGGTTCCGGTAGACCTCCCGGGTCGAGATCGTGGTGATCGAACGGCGTTGCTGCTGGTCATCCATGGTCGTTCACCCTAAGCGCGCTGGAAGGTTCCAGGTTCTCGGACGTCCGTTAAACCGGTCGGTACGTCCGGTTTCGCCCAGGGAACATATATGACATATCACCGTAACGGATGATCTATAGCGTCCACCGCATTACCGGGTTCCTCAAGGAGCACGTGGTGCGCAAAGTCCTGATCTCCCTCACTTCTCTCTCCCTCACCCTCGTCACCCTCCATGCCCAGCCGGCAGCCGCCAAGGTCGAGCTCGACCTCGAAACGCTGACCGGCGCCGAGGCCATCTCCCTCATGGCCGCCGGCAAGCTCACCTCCGTCGAGCTGACCAAGGCGTACATCGACCGGATCACCGCGCTCAACAAGCGCGGCCCCGGGCTGAACGCGGTCACCGACCTCAATCCCAACGCGTTGAAGGAAGCGGAGGCGTACGACCGCCTGCGCAAGAAGGGCAAGTCGCTCGGCCCAGCCATGGGCCTGCCGATCCTGCTCAAGGACCTGATCGACGTCGAGGGCATGGCCACGACGGCGAACAACTGGTCGCTGCGGCAGTCGTTCCCGGCCACCGACGCCGGGATCACCAAGAAGCTGAAGGAACGCGGTGTCGTGATCCTCGGCAAGGTGGGGCTGTCGGAGTACGCCAACAGCTTCGGCAACCAGCCCTCCGGCTTCGGCAACTACGGCGGCCAGGTCCTCAACGGCATCGACGCCGACCAGAACCCCTCCGGGTCGTCGTCGGGCACGGGCGCCGCCATGGCCGCCGCGCTCTCGACGCTCGGGATCGGCACCGAGACGTCCGGGTCGATCATCTCGCCGTCGAACGCGCAGTCGCTCGTGGGGCTGCGGCCGACCGTGGGTCTGGTGCCCGGCTACGGCATCGCGCCTATCTCGGCCTCGCAGGACATCGCCGGGCCGATGGTCCGCACCGTCTCCGACGCCGCGCTCACGCTGGCCTCGATCGCCGGGCCCGACCCGGTGGCCGACGCCGGGTACAAGGCCATGTTCGGCGACGACTACATCGAGAAGGGCATCATCCCGGCGCTCCCCGCCACGCTGCCCGACTACATGAAGGCCCTCGACCCGAACTTCGTGGCCGGTAAGAAGATCGGTTACAACGGCAACCTCACCGAGGGCAGCCCGCTCAAGATCGCGTACGACGCCCTCGTCGCCGCCGGCGCGATCATGGTGCCCCGCCCGACGGCGACGGTGCCCTCGTTGCCCGCGCTGCCCAGCGGCTACGAGCAGCACAAGAGCATCAACTCCTACTACGAGCGGCTCGGCCCGCAGGCGCCGATCAAGTCGCTGCTCCAGGAGATCCAGGTCAACCAGGCCGAGGCGCACCAGGCGCTGAAGTTCGGCAACAACTCCCACCTGAACGCCTCGCAGGCGGACGTCACCCCGGGTGGGGCCAACGAGCAGCTCTACCGGACGAACCTGGCGATCCGTAAGGCCGCCTGGCACAAGGCCATCGACGACATGATGACGTACACCAACTCGGACCCGGCGCAGCCGGCCGACCCGGTGATCGCCATCCTGGGCAGCACGCCGAGCGCCCCGCAGGCCGGTTACCCGACGATCACGATCCCGATGGGCTACACCGCGACGCAGCGGCGCGCCCAGAACGTCGCGGTCCACGGCGGCGCCTACGACGAGTTCGACCTCCTCGGCGTCGCCTACGTCATCGAGCAGGCCACCAAGCTCCGGCAGCCGGCCTCGCTGGTCAACCCGAGCATGTACCGCTGCGCGAAGACGACCCCGGCCCCGCCGTTCGCCGCGCGTGGCGGCTGCAACCCCGACTACGACGCCGTCCTCAAGGTCACCGGCTACGACTCCCGTGCGCTCCCGTTCTCGCTGGAGACCGAGACGGCGACCAGCCTGCTGGCCAAGCTGAAGGCCGACGAGGTGTCGGCCGAGGAGCTCACCCGCGCCTACCTCGACCGGATCGCGCTGACCAACGCCGAGGGCCCGGCCATCCAGGCCGTGCGCGAGATCAACGTGGACGCGATCAAGGAGGCCCGCAAGCTCGACCACGAGCGCGGCAAGTACCGCAGCCCCGACGCGCGTCCCCCGCTCTGGGGCCTGCCGGTGCTGGTGAACGACACGATCGACGCCAAGGCGCTGGCGACCACGGGCGGCTCGATCGCCCTCCAGGGCACCAAGCCGGCCGACGACTCCGCCATCGTGGCGAAGCTGAAGGCGGCGGGCGCGATCGTGCTCGGCAAGACCAACGTCACCGAGCTGAACGGCGTCTTCGACGCCAACCTGCCCAAGGGCTACTCCTCGCTCGGCGGCCAGGTCCTGCTCCCGAACGACACCGACAAGACCCCGGCGGGTTCGTCGGCCGGCGCCGCGGCGGCCACCGCCTCGGGTCTGGCCGCGATCACGATCGGCATGGAGACCTCGCCCGACTCGGCGCAGCTCCTCGCCCCGGCCGACGCGGCCGGCGTGGTGGGCCTGAAGCCGACCGTCGGCCTGGTCAGCACCGACGGCGTGCTGCCGGTGGCCAAGTCGCAGGACGCCCCCGGCCCGATCACCCGCAGCGTCGGCGACGCCGCGACGATCCTGAACGTGATCGACGACTCCGACGCCGACTACACCAAGGATCTCAAGGCCGACGCCCTCGCCGGCAAGAAGATCGCCGTAGTCTCCAGCACGAGCGCGCCCTACCAGGACGCGATCGCCAAGCTCCAGGGCCTCGGCGCGACCGTCACCCAGGTGAGCATCGCCACGCCGACCGCGACCGATAGCATCGTCGGCACCGAGTTCAAGCGTGACGTCAACGCCTACCTGGCGGAGACCAAGCCCGGCACGACGCTGCAGAGCATCATCGACTACAACGTCGCCAACCCGGTCGAGGGCCTGAAGTACCAGCAGGGTCAGCTCCTGGCCGCCCAGGCGATCGACCTGTCCGACCCCGCGACGAACGCCAAGTACACGGCCGACCTGGCGAACGGCAGGGCCGCCAACCGGGCGGTCCTGGACACCGTGCTGGGCTCGTACGACCTGATCCTGGTACCGAGCGGCAGCAACGTGATCGGTTACGCCGACCGCGCCGGCTACCCCGCGCTCACCATCCCGGCCGGGTATGGCGTGCAGGCCAGCTCGGCGGGCCGCAACCCCATCGGGGTGACCCTCATCGGCGGCGCCTTCTCCGAGGCGAAGCTGCTGGCGGGCGGCTACGCGCTGGAGCAGGCGATCGACGACCGCCTCGCGCCCAGCTACACCAACCCCAGCATGTGGCGCTGCGTGCCGGAGAGCACCTTCTTCACGGGCGAGTTCTGCCTTCCGGGTGACCGTCAGGCGCCTCGCTACAAGGGATAACCGCTCACCAGCCGAGAAGGGCCCGCGTTCCCCGCGCGGGCCCTTTTCCTTTCTCGCTGTACGTCGTGAGCCACTCGCCCCGGTCTCAGGGCGGGCGGAGCCGTAAGAAAAGGGCTCGTGGAAGACCCGCGCGGCCGAGCACTATGTCTGTGTTGACTTATATAAACCAGAACTGACATAGTCGGCCACGTGAACGCCTTCGACGTGTTGGGCGATCCCGTGCGCCGCCGCATCATCGAGCTGCTCAGCGAGGGCGAGCAGGCCTCGGGCGCGATCACCGCGACCGTGCGGGCGGAGTTCGGGATCTCGCATTCGGCCGTGGCCCAGCACCTGCGGGTGCTGCGCGAGAGCGGCTTCGCGACCGTGCGCGCCGAGGGCACCCGACGCCTCTACGTCGTCGACTCCACCCCGCTCGCGGAGGTCGACGTGTGGCTCGAACCGTTCCGCCGCTTCTGGTCGCAGCGCCTCGACGCCCTGGAGACCGAGCTGGCCCGTACGAGGAGAAAGAAATGATCGACATCGGCTGGACCTCACGCGAGGTCACCCGCGACGACGAGACCGTGGCCGTCGTCCTGCGCCGCGACTTCCCCTCCCCCGTCGACGACGTGTGGGACGCCCTGACGGACCCCGAACGCCTCAAGCGCTGGTTCCTCCCGGTCAGCGGCGACCTGCGGCCCGGCGGCACGTTCGCCACCGAGGGCGGAGCCGGGGGCACGATCCTGACCTGCGAGAAGCCGCTGCTGAAGGTCACCTACGGCGACGAGACCAGCATCGTGACGGTCACCCTGACCGCGAAGGACGACGCGACCACCCTCGAACTGACCCATTCGGTGCCGGTCGCGATGGCGCAGAGCGGCGCGGGCGCGCTCTGGGTGGGCCCCGGCTGGGACGAGGCGTTCCTGGCGCTGGAGCTCTTCCTCACCGGCGAGGAGGTGCGGGGCCCGGTCACCCCGGAATACGGGCAGGCCACGGTGGCGGCGTGGGTCGCCGCGATCGAGGCGTCCGGCACGGCGACGCCCGACGAGATCGAGACCGCCCGGCAGATGGCCCTGCGGCAGTACGCCTCCTGAACCCTCCGCCTAGACCTCCTCGGGATCACGCCCGAGCACCGATCGCCCGCCGTCCACCGGGACGACGGCCCCGCTGACGAACGAGGCGGCGTCGGAGAGCAGGTAGGCGACGGTGTCGGCGACCTCCTCCGGGCGGCCGACCCGCCCGATCGGGTGCAGGCGGCGCATCTCCTCCTCCGCCCGGTCGTTCTCCTTCGTGTACGCCGCATAGCGCTCGGTCCAGATCGATCCCAGCGCGACCGCGTTGACCCTGACGCCGTGCGGCCCGTAGTCGACGGCCAGCGCCTTCGTCAGGCCCTCGATCGCGGCCTTCGCCGTCGAATAGGCCATGGCCCCCCTGACCGGCCGCTGGGCCTGGTGGGAGGAGACGTTGACGATCGCCCCGCGGTTCTTCGGCAGGAACCTCCTGATCGCCGCCGCGCACCCGACGACGACGGGGTTCAGGTTGAGCCCGACGGCGTCGAGGACATCGCGGGGCGGATCGTCGTGCAGGGACACGTCGCGGAAGACCGCCGCGTTGTTGACCCAGCCGACGAGGTCGCCGTGCTCCTCGGCGAGGTCGGCGGCCCTTTCGGCGACGGCCGGATCGGCCACGTCACCCCGTACGGGGATGCCGACCGCCCCCGGATCGAGGTCGACCACCACCACCCGGCCCTCACGTGACAACCGCTCGGCGATGGCCCGGCCGATCCCCCGGCCTCCTCCGGTGACCACATAAGTACGTCGCATGTCTAGCATGATGCGCGTGACAAGGCTGGAGGAGCGAGAGTGGCGGGCCCGGCAGGAGGCCCACCACGCACGGGTCGACGCGTGGATCGAGCCCCACCTCGAACGCCGCAGGCGAGCCCAGGCCCACCCGGTCGAGGACTTCCTGTTCAGCTACTACGGCTACCGCCCCAGCCGGTTGCGGCGCTGGCACCCCGGCGCGTTCACCGTCCTGGAGGGCGCGGCCGACTTCGGGACCGGCTACGTCTCCGTCCCGGGCGGCCAGACCCTCGACGTCGCCGACCTGATCGCCCGGCGCCTCGACTCGATCACCTGGATCGCCGACCTGCTGCGCCGCACCGCCTCCCGGGCCGGCCAGTTCGGCTGCTTCGGCATGCACGAATGGGCCATGGTCTACCGGACCGACGAGGTCCGGCATTCTTCCCAGCCGCTCCGCCTGTCGCCGCAGCGGGTCGCCGCGGCCGTCGAGGAACGGCCGTTGAAGTGCACCCACTTCGACGCCTACCGCTTCTTCACCGAACCCGCCCGCCCGCTGAACACGCTGCCGCTCTCCCGCGAACTCCAGCCCGCGACCGAACAGCCCGGCTGCCTGCACGCCAACATGGACCTCTACAAGTGGGCGGTCAAACTCTCCCCGCTGGTCCCCGGCGAACTGGTGGCCGACTGCTTCGAACTGGCCTGGGACATCCGCGCCGTCGACATGCGCGCCAGCCCCTACGACCTGCGGCATCTCGGCTACGAGCCGATCCCGATCGAGACGGCCGAAGGACGCACGGCCTACGCGGCGACACAGCGGGAGTTCGCGGGCCGGGCGGCCCCGCTGCGCGCCGAGCTGATCGCCTGGTGCGACCGCCTTCTCACCTGATCTTCCGGGCCGGTGCGGTCCAAGTGCCGCAGGCGCCGGGGTCGCGCTTGGTGTGGCCGCGCTTCACCCAGTAGACGCTGCTCTCGCTGTCACCCTCATGGGTATGGCCGGCCATATCCATGAGGGCGGGCGGGTCGGGCTTGCCCTGGATCAGGTCGTCAGCCTCTCGGCCACCGTCTCCGCCGGGCGGCCCAGCAGTGACTCCAGGTCGCCGGTCTGGCGTTCGAGCGCGCCCGCGCGGACCAGCCCGTTCAGCCAGGCCATCGGCCCGGGGCCGGCGTCGTGGACCTCCTCGTAGGCGACGCCGAGGGCCGCGGCGACCTCGGGGTAGCTCCACAGCGGGCCGGTCAGGTCGTAGGCGCGGCCGAGGTGGCCCTCGCCGGTCAGGGCGTTGGCCGCCGCTTGGGCCAGGTCGTCGCGGAAGGCGGTGTTCAGCCCCCGGCCGCCGGTGCTGCTGCGGATGACGCCGTCGGTGACCTGCGGCAGGAAGGCCTCGCCGTAGAAGGGGTTGCGCAGGATCGTGTACGCCAGCCCGCTCGCGACGATCGCCCGCTCGGTGGCGTGGTGGGCCTCGGTCATCCCGGTCGTGACGTTGTCGGCGCCGAGGAAACTCGTGTAGACGACGGCGGTCACGCCCGCCGCCACGGCGGCGTCGAGCACGTTGCGGTGCTGGGCGGTCCGGCGGGCGGCGTCGAGTTCCGGAGAGGAGATCAGCAGCAGCCGGTCGACCCCGGCGAAGGCCGTCTGGAGGCCGTGGGGGTCGTCGTAGTCGCCGTGCCGCGCCTCGACGCCCACCGGGAGGCGGGACGGATCCCGCACGACGGCGACCACGTCACCCTTGAGCCGGTCGAGAACCAGGCGGCCGAGCTGGCCGGTGGCGGCGGTGACTGCGTACATGAAACTCCTCGGTGTGCGGAAACCCGCCGGACAGTGAATCGATCCGTTCCGGCGGGGCGCCACTGGTTTTCAGCGGGTGGGATCGAGGCGGATCCACAGGTCGGGCGGGCCCAGGATCGGCCGCGCGTCGGTGAGGCGGAGGCCGGCGTAGCCGCAGCAGTAGGCCTCGGCGTCGTCCTGGTAGAGGAACTTCAGGAGCAGTTCTTCGGCCGAGTCGGCCGCGGTGGGAGGAGCGAGGCCCAGGATCGTGTCCCAGTCGGTGATCTCGCCGTCGACCGCGCCGACGCCCTGCTCGCCGCTCTTGGGGTTGGCGAACATGGCGTAGCCGCGGGTGCCCCGGGTGAGCTTTCTGAGCAGCCGCTCATCCGAGGCGTGCCAGCCCCACGGCTGGGTGACCACACAACCGCCCGTCACGTCGGTGACGCCGACGACCCCTTCGAGACGATCGTCGTGCCAAGCGTCGCCCGGGTCGTCGAAGCCCGGGCCTAGTTCGTCTTCGGTCACGACCGTGCCGCCCAACCGGCGCACCGCCTCGGCGGCGGTGACGCCCGCGACGCAGGCGATGCTGTGGCCGTCGTCGTCGATGGCCTCCAGCGCGGTGAACAGGTCTTCGGAGAGGGCCACCGCCGCCAGCTCGCCGGGCGAGAGGGCGAGGTCGCTAGGCGGGAAGAGGCCGGGGGTGGGGCCCGCGAGGGCGAGCCGGGCCGGGGACCAGCCGTTCATCATCACCCGCCACGGATCGGCGCCGGCCTCGACCAGGGCGCGGGCGTTGCCGGGTTGGCGGTGGAAGACCGCCGCCCACAACGCGGTGTGGCCCTCGTCGAAGGCGTCGACGTCGGCGACCCGATCGGCCAGTTCGGCGACCACCTCGGGGCTGCCGAACGCGGCCGCGCGGAACAGGACCGGGCCCCAGTGGTCAGACCCGTCCGGATCGGCTCCGGCTGCCAAGCGGGCACGGACCCGGCCCAGATCGGACCATGTGCTCTCCCCCATGCCAGACCATTCGGCGCCCACCGCGAGACCTCCACCTCGAATCCGATCGAACGCCCGAACGCTAGCGAGCACGAACGACAGATCTGTTGAGACAGATGACAATTCAGGAGTCATCGTCAACCACAGGGCGAACCAGGCCGTCTCCGTATACGCCTTTGCGGGAAACGAGGAGTAGCGGTGCGCCTTCGACGACTTTTATTCGCATCAACCGGCTTACTGGGCCTCTTTTCGCTGTGCCCACCGGCCTATGCCGCGACCGACGTCGTCGAATACGCGTGCACTCCCGCAGGGGGAACCACCCAGATCGTGAGAATCCACGTCGAACTCACGATGCCGACCGGTGCGCAGCCGGGCGTTCCGCTGACTTTCCTCCATCGCGCCACCTACGCCGACTCCGGCAGAATTCGGGCCACCACCGCGCTTCCTGCCGGAACGAAGATGTACGCCTATGTCGGCATCAGCGAGTTTCCCCGGTTCACCTCGGGCACCGGAGAAGGCGTCGTCGTCGGCCCGGTTGCGGCCGGTGGAGAGATCACGCTCCCTGCGGGCACCACCCGCGTGAACTCGACACCGCCGGGCGAGGGAACGGGTGTCGTCCGGCCGGCCGCGATCAACTTCGGCCTCACGACGTCAGACCCGTTGATCGAGTGCGAGGTCCGCAACAAGGACGACCTCACCAC
This sequence comes from Herbidospora sp. NBRC 101105, assembly GCF_030269205.1. Taxonomy (NCBI): domain Bacteria; kingdom Bacillati; phylum Actinomycetota; class Actinomycetes; order Streptosporangiales; family Streptosporangiaceae; genus Herbidospora; species Herbidospora sp. NBRC 101105. The sequence goes on from NZ_BSSX01000004.1 coordinate 432,619, forward strand.
CTACCGCGTCGTCGTCGGCGCCGGCGGGTCGACCACCACGCCGAGTCCGCCCCAGACGCCGACACCGACCCAGACGCCGACACCGACACCAACACCGACTCCAAGTGGCACTCGCACTCCGATTCCGACCATGACCGTCACCCGAACGGTCGACCCCGATCCGGTCGGCGTCACCCAGACCGTCACGACCGTGCCGACGATCTATGAGACCTTCGTCGACGAGGTCGAAACTCCCGTGGGCGGTGTCGCGACCGGAGGCGGGGGTTCGGCGGGGCCCGACGGCCGGGTGATCACTCTCATCGGCGCGACGGTGCTCGCCGCCGCCCTGACCGGTCTGGCCCTTCGCCGGAGCCGCCGTTCACTGCCGTAGTGACGCAGGCCGGTCGTGGCGTCTAGGGGTGGGCGGCAGCCGTAAAGAAAACGGATATGAGCGGGACCCGGGGCTCTGAACGAGCGACGGCCATGAGCGGGACCTCGGCGGGCACGAAGAAGCCGGGCCGGTCGTCATGAATCGGCCCGGCTCTTCATGCGGCTAGGACAGTTCCGAGCACGCCAGCGCGTCCGGGTCGTCGGCCGCCTGCGGCACCCAGCGCACGTTGGCGAACGACGCCGAGAACGCGCCTTCCGTGTACACGAGGAAGGGCGTGTTCACGTTCTCGAAGTCGAGGCCGTTCGCGAAGCACGACACCGGGATCTTCACCGTCGACTTGCCGTCTCCGGCCAGGCCGGTGAACAGGTCCGTGGCGACGACCTCGGCGAAGCACGGGTAGACGCAGTGGGCGCTGATCACCGTCCGGGCCGCGGGTGCGGAGTGGACGATGGTGTCGAACACCAGGGCGGCGTCCGCGTTCAGGTATCCGCGCAGGTCGGTGCCTGCGGGGCTCTGGTAGTAGACCTGGCCGGGGCCGCCGCCGGTCCAGGTCACCTTGAGCGCGTCGCCCTGGACGTTCACGTCGGCGGGCACCGTGTTGATGTTGGCGTGGGCGGCGGCGCCGTCGGGGCCGATCTCGGTGCCGCCCCAGTTCTCGGGGGAGCCGATGAAGCTCTTGTACGGCGCCACGTCGGTCCGGACGAAGACCTCCAGGTCTTCGGTGGCGGTGCCGCCGCCGCCCGTGGAGGTGCACGAGGGGAACTCGTGGGAGGCCTCGTCGAGGGTGCCCACGTTGCCGGTCTGGCCGTTGGTGAGGCCGTAGCCGGCCGGGAAGAGCGGGTCGTAGCCCGGGTCGCCCGGGTTCAGCGGCGACTGGCAGGCGCTCTTGGGCCAGGAGTAGGAGAGCTTGCCGGTGAAGGGGTGCCGCCCGACCAGCACGTCGGCGACGCCGCCTCCCTCGGTGCCGGGGAGCCAGGCCGCGACGAAGGCGTCGGAGCGGTTGAGCTCCTTGTTGACGTACAGGGGACGGCCGGTGACGTAGACGGTCACCACGGGGGCGCCCTTACCGGCCACCTTGTCGAGGACCGCCAGGTCGCCGGGGTAGAGCTTGGCCGCTTCGAGGGTGCGCCTGGCCAGGTCGCCGACGCCCTCGGCGTAGGGGGTCTCGCCGAGGACGGCGATCACCGCGTCGAACTGCGACGGGTCGACGCCGTCGGCGGTCTCGCTGAAGGTCACGTTGGACGTGCCGAGGGCCTGGCGCAGGCCCGCGAGGATGGTCGTGCCGTTCGGGAAGTCGGCGTTGGTGTTGCCGGTGCCCTGCCAGGTCAGCGACCAGCCGCCGGTCTGGTTCGGCAGGTTGTCGGCGCTCTTGCCGACGACCAGGACCTTCGCGTTCTTGGCGAGCGGGAGCACGTTGCCGTTGTTCTTCAGCAGCACCTGCGACTTGCGCACGGCCTCGCGGGCCAGCTTCGTGGCCTGGAGGCGCGACTCGTCGCCGGCCAGCACCCGGTCGGAGGGGCGGCGGCCGTCGAAGATGCCGGCGCGGTACTTCACGCGCAGGATGCGGGTGACGGCGTCGTCGATGCGGGACATGGCGATCTCGCCCGACTCGACCTGGGCGATGGTGTTGGCGATGAACGCCTTCCACTCGTTGGGGACCATCACGATGTCCATGCCGGCGTTGATCGCCTGGGCGCAGCTGGAGTTGGTGCAGCCGGCCACCTGGCCGATGCCGTTCCAGTCGGACACGACCAGGCCGTCGAAGCCCATCTTGCCCTTGAGGATGTCGGTGATGGCCTTCTTGCTGCCGTGCAGCTTGCCCTCGTCGATGCCGAGGTCCTCGTTGGTCCAGCTGTTGAACGACACCATGACCGACTGGGCGCCGGCCGCGAGCGCGCCGTAGTAGCCCTGTCCGTGGATGTTGATCATCTCGGCCTCGGACGACGGGTTGACGCCCTGGTCGACGCCGTTGCGGGTGCCGCCGTCGCCGATGAAGTGCTTGGCGGTGGCGATGACGCCGCGGTTGCCCATCCGGCGCCAGCTGGAGTCCTGGAGCCCCTGGACGGCCTCGTATCCGTAGGCGCGGGCGAGGTTGGGGTCTTCGGCGTAACCCTCGTAGGTGCGGCCCCAGCGGTCGTCGCGGACGACGGCGAGGGTGGGCGCGAAGGCCCAGTCCTGGCCGGTCACGCGGAGCTGCTCGGCCGTGGCCTCGCTGATCTTGCGGATCAGGCACGGGTCGGCGGCGGCGCCCAGGCCGATGTTGTGCGGGAAGATCGTCGCGCCGTAGACGTTGTTGTTGCCGTGGACGGCGTCGATGCCCCAGATGACGGGGATCTTCGTGCGGGTCGTCACGGAGGCGTCGTAGTAGGCGTCGGCGAGGCCGAGCCAGCTGCCGACCGGGGCGTGCTTGTCACCGCCGGGCCAGGAGCCGCCGCCGTTGAGGACCGACCCGATGAAGTACTGCTTGACCTCGGCCGGGGTGATCGCGCTGATCTCGGGCTGGGTCATCTGGCCGACCTTCTCGGCCAGGGTCATGTCGGCGACGAGGCGGGCGACCTTGCGCTCGATGGCCGGGTCTTTCTCGATCTTGCTCTCGACCTTCGGCCAGTCGCTGTAGGTCGGCAGGGTGTCCTCGATCTTCGCGCACCCGTTCTCGAGGGCGGGCGGACCGGCGACCGGGGGTTCGGCGGCCGTCGCGGGCCCCGGCGAGGCGACGACGGCGCTTAACAGCAGGGACAAACCACTGAGGACGGCGAAGCGTCTCTTTCGCATGGAGGGCTGCACACGCGAAATCCTGACCGTGTTACCGGACCGAGTCAATACGTTCACAAGAGCGCTCTCTCACCAGAGAAGTCGCAGCACATCAGCTTGATCACGCCAATACCACGCCATGAATTAAGTCATTGGGAGAGCGTTCTCCAGCAGGTCGGGCTGACATCGGCAGAAGTTTTCACCAGTGGGACGCGTGATGAAGCCGTTATGGGCGAACGTCTTCAGAAACGTGCGGGAAACACTCTATGGTTTTGAGATAACGTTATCTCGACCGGTCCACGCCCGGCCGGACGAGGTCTTTTGCCTGCTCAGGCAGGGGCAGAAAGGCACCCCCCATGAGAACAACCCGAGGCATCCTGGCGGCGGCCGTCGCCGCCTCCCTCCTGACGGCGCTCCCCGCCGACGCGGCGGTCCCGGCGGCCGACCAGCAGTGGGCCGAGATCCAGCAGCTCGTCGGCGCGGTCAAGGGCCGCTGGACGAACCAGACCTACTCCGGCGCGGTCAACCGCACCATGCCCGACACGGCCCTCCTCGGCAACGGCGACATCGGCGTGACCTCCGGCGGCAGCCAGGGCACCAAGACCTTCTACATCTCCAAGGGCGACTTCTGGACGTCCGCCGGCAGTCCCTCCCTGGTGGCCCTCGGCAACGTGACCATCCAGGCCGACACCACGGTCACGGCCACCAACCTGGCGCTGGGGTCGACCGCGACGGCGTCCAGCAGCCACCCGTCCTTCCCGCCGTCGCGCGCGGTCTCGGGCGCCTGGGGTTCCGGCTACGAGGGCTGGGTCTCCGACGTGGGCAAACCCCAGTGGCTGCGCCTCGACCTCGGCTCGGCGAAGACCTTCCGCCGCTACATCCTCAAGCACGACCAGGCCGCCCGCCCCGGCGAGGCCGCCAACAACGGCAAGAACTGGACGCTCGAAGCCAGCACCGACGGCCAGAGCTGGACCACGATCGACACCGTCACCGGCAACACGGCCGCCACGACCGACCGCACGTTCGCCCCCGTGACCGCCCGCTACCTGCGCCTGAACCTGACCGAGCCGACCCAGGGCACCACCGCCGACTCGATCAACAACCCGCGCGCCCGCGTCGGCGCCTTCGAGCTGTACGACGCCGAGGGCCCCACCCAGCCCACCGGGACCTTCCTGGAGGAGCAGAACCTGCTCAAGGGCGACGTCGACACGTCGATGCAGCTCGGCGGCGTGCCCGTGACGATGAAGACCTTCACCGGCGCCGACAGCAACGTGGTCGTCACCTCCATCACCTCGCAGGGCGACCGGCCGGTCCGGCTGCGCGCGCAGACCGTCGTGGGCACCCCCGACGCGCGCGGCGGCATGGTGCAGACCTCCGGCGTGCAGGGCGACACCGTGTGGGCCACCCGCCAGACCCCGGCCAGCCCGCGCGGCGTCTCGCGGGCGTCGCTGGCGACCCGGGTGATCGGCGGCGCCCCCACCGTCTCGAACGGCCGCATCGACTTCGAGCTCGCCCCCGGTCAGACGGTCGACGTCGTCACCGCCGTCGCGGGCGGCGGCGTCAACCCGGCCGACCCGGGCCCGGCCGCGATCGCCCTGGCGGGGGCCCAGACCGCCGCGTCGGTCGACGGCCTCTACGCCGCCCACCTCGACTGGTGGAAGGACTACTGGCTGCGCTCCTACGTCGACCTCGACGACGACGTGCTGGAGCGCTTCTACTACAGCTCCCTGTACTTCCTCGGCAGCTCGCTGCGCGAGGGCAAGACCGCCTCGGGCCTGTACGGCATCTGGGCCACCACCGACTTCCCGATGTGGGGCGGCGACTTCCACCTCAACTACAACTGGCAGGCCAACTACTACGGCGTCTACAGCTCCAACCGGCCGGAGCTCGCGCTGCCCTACTTCGACGCGGTCGACGCCTTCGTGCCGGAGGCCCGCCGCCGCGCCGCCGAGGACCTGCGCCGGGTCAAGCCCGACTACGTCGACGCGCGTTTCCCGGGCGGCGGCGTGAAGAGCGGCGTGCTCTTCCCGGTCGGCATCAGCCCGTTCGGCACGACGACCGACGACAACTACCACAACCAGGTCGCCAACGCCCTGTTCACGGTGACCCAGCACATCGAGTACTGGCAGTACACCCAGGACGAGCAGTGGCTCCGCGAGACCGGCTACCCCTTCATGAAGGAGGTCGCCGCGTTCTTCGAGAACTGGGTCGAGGAGGACCCGGCCACCGGCGCCCTGTCCTTCTGGGGCGGCCCCCACGAGATCACCTGGGCGAAGAACCCCGGCGCCGACCTGGGCATGCTCAAGCTCCTGCTGACCACGCTGGAGGACACCAGCACCCGGCTCGGCCTGGACGCCGACCACCGCTGGGTGTGGGGCAAGATGCTCCGCAACCTGCCCGCGATCCCCACGACGACCTACCAGGGCAAGACCGTGTACGCCCTCGGCGAGCCCGGCACGATCAGCGACAACCGGGCGATCCGCCCCGGCGACAACACGGTCAACCTGGAGTTCATCCACCCGGGCGGCCAGCTCGGCATCGGCTCCCCCGCCGCCGAGCGGCAGACCGCCATCGACACCATCAACGCGATGAACTCGTGGGGCCAGGACAACAGCTTCCCGAAGGTCTTCACCCAGGCCGCCCGCGTGGGCTACCCGGGCCAGACGATCATCGACCGGCTGAAGCAGCAGATCACCCAGCGCTCGGCGGCCAACCTGCGGATCTCCGACGGCTACCACGGCCTGGAGAAGGCCGGCGCGATCGAGGCGCTGAACAACCTGCTCCTGCAGAGCTGGGACGGGCTGGTCCAGGTCTTCCCGGTGTGGCCGGCCGGCAAGAGCGGCGCCTTCCACAACCTCCGCGAGAAGGGCGGCCTCCTCGTGAGCGCGTCCCGGACCGGGGACACGGTGGAGTACATCACCGTGAAGAGCGAGCAGGGCGGCGTCTTCGAGGTCAAGAACCCCTGGTTCGGCACGAAGGTGAACGTCTCGGCCGACGACGGGACGGTGAGCAACGTGGGCGCCGGCAAGTCGACGCTGCGGATCAACGCCGCGAAGGGCACGACGTACACGTTCACGCCCGCCCGGTAGCAGCCCGAACGAGAAAGCCCGGCGCGGCCCGCGCCGGGCTTTCCCGTTTCCGCCCCGACCCGCGCTCCGCCCCGACGCGCCGGTCCGCACACTCGCTTCCCCTGGATGAGAAGCCGCTCATCGGCGGCTCATGGAGTGTTCACCCCCGGCCTCGAAGCTCTTTCCCAGGCGGGCGGATCGCCCGCTTCCGAATGGGGAGGGGTTGCGATGAGGAAGAACGTTCTGCTGGGCGGGGTCGTGCTGGGTGTGCTGCTCGGGGGTGCCGGGCTGGTCTCGCCGGCGGTCGCGGAGGAGCGGGTGTGCCGGGCGACCATGCGGGCCGTCACGGTCGACAACCTGCGGGTGCCCTCGGGGGCCACGTGCACGCTGGTCGGCACGAAGGTCAAGGGCACGCTCAAGGTCGAGCGCGGGGCCACGCTGGTCGCCCGGGGCGTCAGGGTGGAGGGCAACGTCCAGGGCGAGAACGCCAGGGCAGTCAGCGTGCTCGCCGGGTCTCACGTCAAGGGCAGCGTCCAGGTCAAGCAGGGCGGGGCGGCCACTGTCACCTCGTCGCGGGTCGACTCCGACATCCAGCTCGACGCCAACAGGCGGTACCTGAAGGTCCGCTCCAACCGGGTCGGGGGGTCGATCCAGGTCGTCGGCAACAGGGGCGGCGTGCAGGTCAGGGACAACAGGATGAAGGGCAACCTCCAGTGCAAGGAGAACTCGCCCCGGCCGACGGGCGGCGGCAACAAGGTCGGGGGCAACAAGGAAGACCAGTGCCGCCGGTTCTAGCCGGGGTAGTCCCTGAGCCGGAACGAGGTGTGGACTCGCAGGCCCACGCTGGAGGCTGTCAGCAGCCGCACCGCCGGAGTGGGAAGGCGGTTGAGCAGGCGCGTTCCGTACATGAGGGTGCGCAGTGCCCGTTCGTTCCCGGGCACCAGCCGCCTGGCCGCACCGATCGCGAAGGCCCTGCTCTTCTGTACGTAGTCCGCCAGCTCCCGCTCGTAGGAGGCGAAGGCGTGGCCGTGGTCGGGGAAGCGTGCGAGTTCGCCGGCCAGGACGTAGGCCCCGACCATGGCGAGGCTGGTGCTGCCGCCGACGGCGGGGCCGGGGCAGTAGCCCGCGTCGCCGACCAGGGTGACCCGGCCCTTCGACCAGGTGTCCATGCGTAGCTGCGTCACCGAGTCGAAGTAGAAGGCGGGGGTGTCGCCGAGGCGGTCGAGCAACCACGCCGCCTCGCCGCCGAGGTCGTCGAAGTGCTCCTTGAGCAGCGACTTCTGCTTCGGCACGTCGCGGTGGTGGTAGTCGAGCGGGGCCGGGGTGCGGAACATGAAGAAGCCGCGCGTGTTGGTGTGGTCGTGGTAGATCATCGCCATCCGGTCGACCGCGACGACGCCGTCGACCCGGCCGGGCGGGCCGGGGTGGTCGGTGACGGTCAGCACGGCGAGGTGGGCGCCGATCCAGGTCGCGTAGTCGGACTCGGGGCCGAAGGCCAGGCGGCGGACGTTGGAGTGGAGCCCGTCGGCGCCGATCACCAGGTCGAACTCGCGGGCGGGGCCGTTCTCGAAGGTCACCACGCGGTCGTCGATGGCCGCGATCGAGTCGCCGAAGACGTATTCGACGTGGTCGCGGCCCGCCTCGTAGAGGATCTCGCTGAGGTCGTCGCGCATGATCTCGACGTGGTCGCCCGCCGCCCGCGCCGTCAGCGCGCCAATGCGGATGCGGGCCGGGCGGGTGTCGCCGGGGCGGCGGAACGACAGCAGTTCGACGCCGGTCCGGCGGGCGGTGATCCGGTCGTACACGCCCATGCGGCGGGCGATCTCCAGTGCCGGGCGGAACAGGTCGACCGCGTGACCCCCGGCTTTACGCAGTTCGGGGGCCTTCTCGACGACGGTGACGGCGTGGCCGCGACGGGCGAGCCAGTAGGCGGCGAGCGGGCCCGCGACGCTCGCGCCCGAGATCAGGATGCGCATCCGGAAAGCTCCTTACTTAACAGTCGGTAAGTTGCTTACTTAACGGATGGTAAGCCAGGGTGAGTTCCATGGCGAGGCCGACCGACACCCGCGACCGCATCCTGGCCACGGCCCGGGAACTCTTCCTGGAGCAGGGGGTGCGCGACACCAGCCTCCAGCACATCGCCGACCGGCTCGGGATCACCAAGCCGGCGCTCTACTACCACTTCTCCTCACGCGGCGACCTGCTGCGCACCATCGTCACGCCGCTGTTCGAGGAGCAGGAGGGCTTCCTCGCCGCCCACGCGGAGACCTCGCGGGAGGAGCTGCTGGGGGCCTATTTCGACCTGGTCTGGCAGCGGCGCGACACGCTGGTGATGATCCTGTCCGACCTGAGCGTGCTGCACGAACTCGACCTGATCGACCGCATGCTGGCCTTCCGCGAAGGGCTCACCACCCTCCTGATCGGCGGCGGGCGGGAGCTCGGCGCGCGGGTGCGCGCCACGGTCGCCGTCGGCGGGCTCTCCGACACGGTGGTGCAGTTCGCCCGCGAGCCCTACGAGCAGGTCAGGCAGGCCGCCGTCGCGGCGGCGGTTATGGCGCTGCGCGGGTGAACATCCCCGACTTATAGTTCCTTCCGGAAGATCCAGCGCCGGGAGTCGCCGTGACACTACGCATCAGGGCGCTCGGGCCGCTGGACGTGCCCGGCGCCGAGGCGCTGACCCGGTCGGGCAACCCCCGGCGGCTGCTGGCCGCGCTGCTGGTGCGCTCCCCCGGCGTGGTCGCCGCCGACACGCTCGCCGACGTCGTCTGGCAGGGCGCCCCGCCCGCGCGGGCCGACGCGGCGCTCCAGACCGTCGTCTCCCGGCTGCGCACGCAGTTGCGCGCCGCCGGCCTGGGCGACGTGCTGCACACCCGCCACCCCGGTTACGCCCTGGTGGTCGACCCCGCGTGGTTCGACGTCACCACCTTCGAAGACCTGGCCGAACGCGGGCGCGGCCTGCTCGCCACCCGGCCGCGCGAGGCGCTCGCGCTGCTCGACGAGGGGCTGGCGTTGTGGCGGGGCGGCGCCTACGCCGAGTACGCCCACGAAGAGTTCGCGATGGCCGAGGTCGCCCGGCTGACCGAGCTGCGGCTGTCGGCCTGGGAGGACCGTGCCGAGGCCGCGCTGCGGCTGAACCGGCCGGAGGAGGCGCTGGCCACACTCGACAAGGTGATCGCCGAGTCGCCGATGCGGGAACGGTCCCGTGGCCAGCTCATGCTCGCCCTCTATCGGCTCGGGCGGCAGGTCGAGGCCCTGAACGCCTACCGGGCCTACCGGACGATGCTCGACGAGGAACTCGGCCTCGAACCCCAGCAGGCGCTGCGCGACCTGGAGACCCGCATCCTGCGGCACGACCCCGGACTGCATCCGCGCGAGACCGCCGAACCGGCGCCCACGTCCCTGGTCGGGCGCGACCAACTGCTCGCCGACCTGCGGGCCCGGCTGGACCGGGCGCGGGTCGTGACGCTGACCGGGCCGGGCGGGGTCGGCAAGACGCGGCTCGCGGCGGAGGTCTCCGAGGGCGGCGCGTTCGTCGACCTGTCGTCGTTGCCGACGGGGGCCGAGGTCGCCGGGGCGATGCTGACCACGCTCGGCGTGCACCTGGTCGACGGGTCGGCCCCGCTCGACCGGCTGGTCGACTATCTGCGGTCCCGCGAGACCGTGCTCGTGCTGGACAACTGCGAGCACGTCGTCGAGTCGGCCGCCACGGCCGCGCAGGCGATCGCGGCGTCGTGCCCGGGGGTGCGCGTCCTGGCCACCTCCCGCCTTCCGCTCGGCCTGCCGGTCGAGCAGATCGTCCCGGTGCCGCCGCTGGGCGAGGAGGCGGTCGAGTTGTTCCGGCTGCGGGCGGCGGCGCTGGCCCCCGGGGTCGACGTGGCCGGCGACGCGGCCGACGAGTTGTGCCGCCGCCTCGACGGGATCCCGCTGGCCATCGAACTGGCGGCCGGACGGCTGCGGGTGATGAGCCCGGCCGAGATCCTGTCGTCGGGGGGCCTGCTGCGCACCTCCTACCGGCAGGCGGCCGACCGCCACCGCACTCTCGACGCGGTCATCGACTGGTCCTACCGCCTCCTCGACGACGACGACCGGCGGTTGTTCGCCCGGTTGTCGGTGTTCCCCGGCGTGTTCACCGCCCACGACGCGGCCCGGGTCTGCGGGCTCGACCCGGTGACCGCGCTCGACCGGATCGGCGACCTGGTCGACCGGTCGATGGTCGTGGCGGTCGCGGGGGGCGACGTGACGGCGTACACGATGCTGGAGACCCTGCGCGCGTTCGCGCGCGACCGGCTCGCCGAGAGCGGCGAGGAGGCCGCGATCAGGCAGGCGCACGCACGTGACCTGCTGGAACTGGTGCAGCGCGGGGCCGAGCGCATCGACGGCGCGTGGGTGGCCGAGGTCGGCCGGCGGTTCGGCGACATCCGCGCCGCCCACCTGTGGGCGCTCGACCACGACCTGACGCTCGACCTTTGGCTGATCGGCGAACTGGCCGACTGGGCCGAGATGCGTATGCCGGCCGAGCTCGAAGACTGGGCCAAGGCGGCGGCCCGCCGCTGGTCGGAGACCGGCCACCCCGACGACGAACCCCTCGCCGCCCTCGCCCTGGGCGTGGCGGCGGGCTGCGCCCGGTTCCGCAGCGACTACGAGGAGGCCCGGCGGCTGGCCGGACTGTCGCTGCGGCTGCTCGGCCCGGACGACCCGTTCCGCCGGTTCGCCGTGTTCGTGCAGGCCGAGCTGGCCCTGCTGAGCGGCGACCTCGACGAGGCGCGAAGGCTCGGCGCCGACGTGCTGCGCTGGGCCGAGGCGGCCGACGACGAGCTGCGGGCCGGTTACATCCGCTCCTCGCTGGTGCTGGTCTCCGCCTACGGCGGCCGGCCGGAGGAGGCCGCCGCCGCGGCCACCGCGATGCTCGACACGTGCCGGTCTGCGGTGGTCAGAGGCTGGGCCCTGTACGTCCTGGGCGAGTCCCTCCTCGACACCGACCCCAGCCGGGCCGGGCGGCTGCTCGCGGAGGCCAGGTCACAGGCCGTGGCGACGGGTGACCGCTACTGCGAGGGCGTCGCGTTGACCTCGCTGGCCTCGGTGACCGCCCGCCACGGCGACCCGGCCTCGGCCGCCGGCCTCTACGTCGAGGTGATCACCCACTGGGAACGCCACGGGAACCGCCTCCAGCAGTGGGCGACGATCCGGGGCGCGGCGTTCCTGCTGGCCCAGCTTGGCGACCTCGCCTCGGCGCTGGCCATCCTCGACGCGGTCGCCGCCCAGAAGGGCGCCACCCCGCTGTACGGCGCCGACGCCGACCGCCTCCGCGAGCTGCGGGCCCACGCGACGTCCACACCGCCCGGAGAGCCGATCGACGACATCCACCGCTTCACCCTCGACCGGCTTCAGAGCAGCGTGACCACGACGGCGTCGCCGTTCTTGGCGCAGGTGGAGAAGAACTCCCAGAGCCCGGCGTAGTGGCGGCGGTAGTAGTCCTCGTCGTCGTCGCCCGGGTAGACGCCGGTCATCGCCGTCCCGTCGTAGCGCAGCACGCCGGGGAGCGACTCGGCCGCGATCACGACCTGCTCGGGCGACAGGTAACGCGGCTGGCCGTAGGGGAACTCGTGGCCCGTCTCCAGGGGCGTGCCGCCGAAGACCACGTCGACCGGCAGGTCCGTCAGGAGGGCGGCCAGCCCGTCCCAGGCCTTGTCGATGTCGAGGCCCCGTTCGACGTCCTCCATGAGCTCGTCGATCCGCTGGGGATGCCGGAGGAGAGGCTCGATCTCCTCCGGGCGCACGTTGAGGTAGTGGCACGTGATTCCCATGCGGGTGATCCTCCCGGGCGTAGGGTCGGCGAATGGGACGTATCGAGAACGCCAAGACACTGTACGAGCAGGCCGTCTTCGCCGGGACCGAAGGCGCGCTCGACATGGCCGACCTGGCCCTCGACAGCCTGGAGGCCGACCTCATGCTGGCCCGGGGCCGGATCACCCACGCCCGCTACCTCTCCGGCGAGGGCGACGGCGACGTGACCGCGTTCGAGCGGGCCGTGGACCTCTACAACTCCCTCGGCGACACCCGGGGCGAGGGCGAGGCGCTGTTCTGGGTCGGCATCTACCACCAGGTCGTGGCGGGCGAGGACGACGTGGCCCGGCCCTTCTTCGAACGCGCCCGCGACCTGGCGACCCAGGCCGGCGACCGGGAGACGCTGGCGTACACGCTGCGGCACCTCGCCTTCGCGTCCAAGGGCACGCCCGAGGCGCGGGAGCTGCTGGAGGAGTCGACCCGGCTGCGGCGCGACCTCGGGTTTCTCCCCGGGGTGGCGGCGAACCTGGTCGGGCTGGCCTACCTGGCGCGGGACGAAGGACGCGCCGACGACGCGGCCGACCTGATCGCCGAGGCCAGGGAGACGGCGGAACGGGCGGGGGCGCACCGTGTGCTCCAGTGGGCCGACGAGTTCACCACGCCGCCGGAGCCGTGACCGCGCGCTCAGCGCGGGTCAGGTCGCCGGGGGCGCGGACGGGGACCAGGAGGTCGACGGCCGCGCGGTAGAGGGGCTCGGCCTCCTCGTCGTCGGCGACCAGGGCACGTGACCGGGCCAGCACGCCTCTCGCCGGGGGGCGCCGCCGGCGGTGGCGCGGGCGGTGAGCGTGCGGAGGGCCGTCTCGGCGCTCTCCCGGTCGCCCGACCTGGCGGCGGCCTCGACCATGGCGGGGAGCATGCGGGTGTGCATCGCCATCTGCTCGCGTCCGGTCAGGTCGCGCAGGACGGCTGCGGCCTCGGCGTAGTCGCCCCGGCCGAGGTGGAGCACGGACCTGCCGATGTCGCGCATGCTGACGACCGCGCCGACGCCGCGCTTGAGGCAGACCTCTCTGGTGTCGCGCAGGAACTCGGTCACGTTCGGCACGTCGCGCCAGGCCGGCAACTCCGGCATGCGGGTCATCTGCGACTGCTGCTCGGCGGTGCCCACGGCGGTCCGGATCTGGTGGCACTCGCGGACCAGCGCGTCGCTGTGGTCGAGGTCGCCCAACAGGGCGGCGTGGATCGACCACGAGTAGAGATCGCGTCGAGGTGGAACAACGAACCGGCGTGCCGGGCGACGTCGGCGCCGCGGCGCATGATCGCGGCCTGGTCGTCGTCCCAGAGCAACATCGCCAGGGCGATGGTCGGCAGATACTTGCCCAGGACGTACTCGCCCGAAGTCTCCGGGCGCAGGAAGTGGGCGACCGCCTGCCGGATGGGGGTCACCGCCGCCTCCTAGCCGTCGAGGATCAGCGTCGAGAAGACGCGCGTCACCGGGTCGGGGTAGCCGAGCGACCGGGATGACTCGGCGATCTCGGTGAGCGGGTGTCGCGGGTCAGGTGCTCGGCCGTGATCGCCCACGCGGCGGCCCTAGTCAGCGCGTCGTCAGCGCCGGCCCCGGCCGACGTCGTCGAGCCGGGCGAGGTCGATCCTGTCGAGCAGCGTGCGGGCCTGCCTCCGGGCGCTCGCCGCCAGCGCGGCCTCGGCGGCCCCGAGCCGCCGCCGGTCGCGGTCGCTCGCGCCGGGTGTCAGTTCGGCGGCCCTGACGAGATAGGTCGCCCGCGCCGCGGAGCCGCCTCGGGCGCCCGCGCGGTCGGCGAAGCGTTCGAGTTCGGCGGCCACCGTCTCGTCGAGGCCGACGCAGGCCGAGGCCCGGTGCCAGGCCCTCGTGTCCACGTCGGCGGCCAGGGTCGTCACCTCCGCCAGGGCGGCGTGCGCCCGTCTCCGGTCGGCGCCGGTCGCGCCCCCGTAGACGGCCGACCTGATCAGCGAGTGGCGGAAGCGGGCGGTCGTACCGATGAAGACCAGCCGTTCCGATTCGGCCGGGCCCAAGGCGTCGGGGCCGACCGACAGCAGCCGGGCCGCGGCCGTGACGTGGCCCAGGTCGCCCGCGGGCTCAGCGGCCGACAGCAGCAACCAGGTCTGCGTGTCGCCCGGCAGGCCGCGGACCCGCCGCAGGTAGTGCTCCTCGAGCCGACCGCCGACCGGCAGCCCGGCCAGCACTTCGAGTCGGTACGGGTGGCGAACACCAGCCCGATGCCCTCGGCGTGGGCGCGGCGGCCGACGAACGCCAGCATCCCGAGCGACTCTGCGTCGACCCCCAGGGCGTCGTCGACGCAGCACAACACCGGCTGCCCGGCCGCGACCTTGGCCAGCAGCATCAGCGTGACCAGCCCGACGAGGAACCGGTCGGCGGGCGGCCCCTCCTCCAGCCCGAACGCCACCCGCAACGCCTGCCGCTGCGCCGCCGCCAGCCGGTCGGCCCCGCCCAGGAACGGCGCCAGCAGCCTGTGCAGCGTCCCGAACGCGAACGCCGCCTCCTCCCGCACCCCCGCGACACCCACCGTCCGCAACCCGGCGGCCCCGGCAACGTGGTCGAGCAGCACCGTCTTCCCGGCGCCGTTGGGCCCGAGGAGTCCGGTGATCTCGCCCTGCCCGACGGTGAGACTGACCCCGTTCACGCCATGGACCGCCCCGAACCTCTTGGTCAGTGATTGGGCTTCAAGGACGGCCAGCGGGCCACGATCCGCTGCCGCAACGCATTTTCACCACGCTTCGGCGAAGATGATCAGGTGCTCCGCGACTACGTACGTGTCATCAGCGACGACGGTGATCCGCACGAGGTCACCGCCCTGATCGGGATCACCCCCGACCGGACGTTCCGGGCCGGCGAGATCGGGCCGTCGGGCGAGCCGCGCACGTCCACCGTGTGGTCTGTCGCGCTGACCGGCGTGCCGGAGGTGCCGCGCGACGAGATACTCGGCTGGGCCCCCGACATCGTGGCCAGGTTCCGGACGCTCGTCGACCGGGGCTGGCGGCTCTCCGTCGTGCTGGGCCCGGCGTCCGCCGACGACGATCCCGACATGGCTCGGGGCTTCGTCCTCCCCATGGAGGAGATGTGGTCGTCGCTCCGCGTCGAGATCCCGCAGTGGCCTCCCGTTCCCGGGATGAACGAGGAGTTCGTCGCCCGCGACCTGGCGGCCTGCGGCGTCCGGCTGATCGGGATCCGGCGGTACACCGGGGTGCCGCCCCAGATGGCCGCCCGGATCGCCACGGTCGGGCCCGAGGACGGCAGGCGGGACCAGATCTTCGAGGCCGACGACCCCGATCTGGCCGCCGCGTTCAACCGCGCCTGGTACGCCACGGCCGTCGAACACGGCTTGTTCTCCGAGGGGGAGCGGTTCCTGATCGCGATGGACCAGGGGAAGGACCCCGACTTCTTCCAGGCCCGCGAGGAGTCGGACGCGTGGCGCAACCCTCGCTGGTGGGAGTTGGTGTGGGCGCTGGTCGAACTGGAACCCGGCTGGGACCTGGGCGGAGCAGGCTCGCGGTCCCGAATTCTGGGGAGTGGCGGCCATCCGGCCTTCGACCTGTCCTCGGTCGACGGCTCGGTTATCGTCGGCGCCACCTGGTGGGAGGACGACACCGTGAGCCTGATGGTGCTGACCGAGCCCCATCGCGTGGAGACCCTCCGCGCGCAGGCGCTCCGGATCCTTGAGGGGTCGACCCTGGATGCGGAGAAAGAGGAGCTCACGGCGTGGCTGGCACGGGAGCGGTGAGCCACACGCGCTCCAGCAGGTGGACGCCCGCCGCCCACCAGCGCCCCCACACCCAGGTTCCCCGGCGCGATCCCGACTCCCGCGATCGAGTTGTGGAGCCCGTAGTGGGTGGCCACGAGACGCCCCCGGACAGCGCCACCACCGTGTCCATCTGAACGGGAACGCCAGCGCCATCCTCACCCCGAGCAGCGCCGCGCACATTTATCAACGGTGCCCGGTTGGAGCTCACCGCGTTGCGTCTCTATCGCTCCGCTTCCTATCCCAGCACCATGGTTGCTCACCTGCTCCCGCTGCCCAATTGTCTGGGGGCGTGGACGCGACCCTCAAGGGCTGCCGTGCACGACGCGCACTCAGCGCGCGAGGAAGCGAACGGACAACGTCACGTGAGGCAGCCGTTGACCGCCGCCGCCACGCATGGCCCCGGACCCCTTGCAGCCATCCGGGAGTCGGAGAGGAGCGGCCAGGCGAAGGCCCGCGCCAACACTCGCATCCCGAAGGACAGGAGCAAGTCAGGGCCACCCGGTCAGAGCGGGCACCGGCAGCTAGACGTAGGGATTCCCGCAGGTCGCATCAGGTCACAAGTGCTCGTCAATTCCGTATTCGGCTTGCCCACCCGGCCTCGCCCCGCAGGACGACGACCCCGCTCAGGCCGTTGCGCAGATGCCCGGCGAAACGATCGAGACCGGCCTGCTGCCGGACGCGGCCCACGATGGTCACGGCTGCTCATCCTGCCGGAAACGGGAGAAACCGTCACCGCCACGAGAATGTGGCGCCAGGTGTGCGTCTTTTTTCATGGAACGCCACGCCCGAAAAGGCCGATCATCTGGTGTGCTCCTCAGCAATCGTGCCGTCTTCGCCAGCTCGGACCTCGACGAGGTCCGCGGCGAGGTCGCCAAGGTGTTCTGCCCTCACCGGCTGGACCTTGCCGGGCAAGCGAACCTGCTGTCGGCCCGGTTCAACTCGGTCCAGCTCGGCTCGGTCCGCGTCAGCTACCTCGACTACGGGGGCGACGTGCACATCGAACCGGGTGACCTGGACACCTTCTTCCTCGTCATGATCCCGCTCGCCGGGCGGAGCCTGATCCGCGCCGGCGCCAGTGAGATCGTCTCCACGCCGGCGCTGGCCGCGCTGCCCTCGCCGACCCGCCACCTCGACATGCGCTGGGCGGCCGGGTGCCCCCAGCTCGTCATCAAGTTCGAGCGTGCCTCCATCGAGCGGTCGCTGGAGCAGATGCTCGGCGAGCCGATCGGCGATCCGGTCGTCTTCGACCTCGGCATGGACCTGACGACCGGCTGGACCCGGTCGTGGCGGGACATGGCCGACCTGCTCGTCAGGGAGGGCGAACGCGACGACGGGCTGACCGGCCATCCGCTGGCCATCGCCCATCTGGAGAACGCGCTGATCAGCCTGCTGCTGACCATGCAGCCGTCCAACTACCGGGAGCGGCTGACGGCGCCGAGGCGGCCCGCGCTGCCGAAGGTGGTGCGCCGGGCGATGGAGTTCGTCGAGGGGCACGCGCACCTCCCGCTGACCACCGCCGACATCGCCGGCGCGGTCGCGGTCAGCGGCCGTTCCCTCCAGGAGGGCTTCCGCGCGCACCTCGGGCTGACCCCGATGGCCTACCTCCGGAAGGTGCGGCTGGCGCGGGTGCACGAGGAGCTCAGGGCGGCCGATCCCGCCCGGGTCACGGTGACCACGGTGGCCGCGCGGTGGGGGTTCCTGCACCAGGGACGGTTCGCCGCCCAGTACCGCGAGCAGTACGGGCTGCCGCCGTCGGAGACGCTGCGGAGAGGGCCCGCGTCAGGTGGATGACATCCGCGCTCAGCGGATGGCTGGAGTGGCGGCGCCGAACGTACCGTTCTTGTCAGGCGCCGATCGAAACTCCACTCCTCCCCCCGAAGGGACTCACCACCATGCGCGACATCCTCATCGTCGGCGCCGGGCAGGCCGGCCTCCACCTGGCCATCGGCCTGCTCCAGCAGGGTTACGACGTCACCGTGGTCTCCAACCGCACCGCCGAGGACATCCGCGACGGCCGGGTCATGTCCGGCCAGTGCATGTTCGGCACCGCGCTCTCCCATGAACGCGAACTCGGCCTCGACTGGTGGGCCGACCTCTGCCCGCCCATCGAGGGCATCGCCCTCGCGGTCCCGAACCCGGAGGGCGGCAAGTTACTCGACTGGGCCGGACGCCTCGACGCCCCGGCCCGCTCGGTCGACCAGCGGCTGAAGATGCCGGCCTGGCTGGGCGAGTTCGAGCGGCTCGGCGGCAAGCTCGTGCTGCACGACGCCACCCCCGACGACCTGGAGACCTACGCCGCCCGCTACGACCTGGTCCTCGTCGCGGCGGGCAAGGGCCAGATCGCCTCGTTGTTCGAGCGCGACCCCGCCCGCTCCCCCTACGCCGCCCCGCAGCGGGCCCTCGCGGTCACCTACGTCACCGGGCTGACCCCCCGGCCCGGCCACTCGGCGGTCTGCTTCAACCTGCTGCCCGGCGTCGGCGAGTACTTCGTCTTCCCCGCCCTCACGACCAGCGGCCCTTGCGAGATCATGGTGTTCGAGGGCGTGCCCGGCGGGCCCATGGACTGCTGGGGCGACGTGCGCGGCCCCGCCGAGCACCTGGCACGCAGCCGGCAGGTCCTGGAGACCTTCTTCCCGTGGGAGGCCGAGCGCTGCGACGGCATCGAGCTCACCGACGACAACGCCGTCCTGACCGGCCGCTTCGCCCCCACGGTCCGCAACCCCGTCGCCGTGCTGCCCTCCGGGGCGCCCATCTTCGGCGTCGCCGACGTCGTGGTGCTCAACGACCCGATCACCGGGCAGGGCAGCAACAACGCCGCCAAGTGCGCCGCCACCTACCTGCGGGCCATCGTGGAGCGGGGAGAGCAGCCGTTCGACGCCGACTGGATGCGGGCCACCTTCGACCGCTTCTGGGACCAGGCCCGGCACGTCACCGCCTGGACCAACACCCTGCTGGCGCCGGCCGAACCCCACCACCTGGCGCTCCTGGGCGCGGCCGGGCAGCACCCCGAGGTCGCCCACCGGTTCGTCAACGGGTTCGACGACCCGTCCGACTACGCCGAGTGGTTCATGGACGCCGACCGGGCCGAGGCCTACCTCAGGAGGGTCGCGGCATGAGATCGCTCCGTGAGGCCCTGGGGCAGTTCGCGACCGGGGTGGCGGTGATCACGACGGCGACCGGCGAGGGCGACCGGGCCGGGGTGACCGTCAACTCCTTCACCTCGGTCTCGCTCGATCCGCCGCTGGTGCTCTGGTGCCTGTCGAACCGGGCGCCCAGCGCGCCGGTCTTCCTGCGGGCCGGGCGGTTCGCCGTCAACGTCCTGGCCGCCGGCCAGGACCACCTGTCGAGACGGTTCGCCACGCCCTCGCCCGACAAGTTCGCCGGGGTGGACCTGCTCTCCGCCGCTCCCCTGCCGATCCTCGCCGGGACACTGGCCACCTTCGTCTGCCGGACCGAACGGGTGCACGACGGCGGCGACCACCACATCTTCATGGGGGCGGTGGAGGGCTTCCAGCGCACCGAAGGGGAGCCGCTCGTCTTCCACTCCGGCCGCTACCGGGAGTTCTGGCCCGAGATGACCATGGACGGGGCCGCCTAGCGGCCGGTCGGCGCGATGGCGGCGACCAGGCCGCCGTCGACGACCAGGTCCTGCCCGTTGACGTAGGACGCGGCGTCGGAGGCCAGGAAGGCGACCGCGTCGGCGACGTCGTCCGGGGTGCCGAGACGGCCGGAGGCGACCGAGGCCAGGGCGACGGCCGCGGCCTCGGCGGAGATGTGCTCGTGGAACATCGGCGTCTCGATGTAGCCGGGGCTCACCGAGTTGACGCGCACGCCCCTCGGGCCCAGTTCGGCCGCGAGGGTGCGGGTCAGGTTGTGGACGGCGGCTTTGGAGGCGGCGTACAGGGCGGCGCCGGACAGGCCGCGATGCAGCGCCCAGGAGGCGTTGACCACGATCGACCCCCCGCCGGCCAGCAGGGGGAGGGTCTTCTGGATGGTGAAGAAGACGCCTTTGACGTTGGTCGCCATGACGTGGTCGAAGCCGGCCTCGGTGACCTCGCCGAGCGGCTCGAACACGGCGGTGCCCGCGTTGGCGAAGACGACGTCGAGCCGTCCGTACCGGCTCTCGATCGTGGTCGCCAGCCGGTCGAGGTCGGGCAGGCTCGCGGCGTCGCCCTGAACGGCCAGCACGCGGTCGCCGCCAGCCAGGCGCCCGACGGCGGCGTCCAGCTTCGCCTTGTCGCGGCCGGTGACGACCACGTGGGCGCCGCCGGCCAGCAACCTCTCGGCCGTCGCCAGGCCGATGCCGCTGGTGCCGCCGGTGATGAGAGCGATCTTGCCGTGGAACGTGTGGGTCATGGATCCAGCGTGCCGACGGGCGCGGAGGACGAACAGTGCGCAGTGATCCGGGGTGTGGCACCACCACCCTCACCGGGGGGTGTAGAGCTCCAGGTACCACGACGGACGGTCGGCCACCACCAGGGTCGTCATGTCGAAGAACAGGTCTCCGGCCTCGGGATGCCGGATCGCCTTGATCGCCTGGACCGGCGGGCCCACGTCGTGGCGGCCCCAGAGCTCGGCGAACTCCGGGCTCACCGCGCTCAGGTCGGCGACCACGCGGGCGAACTCCGGATCGTCGGGGGCGTGCCCGGCGTCGGCGCGGTAGGCGGCCACGACGGCCGGGGCGACCGACTCCCACTCCACGTGCATGGCCCGGTAGCGGGCGTTGGTGAAGAACGCGACCAGGCAGTTGTGGTCGGTGTCGCCGTAGCGGAACAGGCGCTGCGCCGCGTCGTTGGTCGCGACCAGGTTCCAGTAGCGGTCGCGGACCATCGCGGGCGGCGTCCAGGTGTCGAGCAGGCGGCGCAGCTCCGGGGTGATCTCGGCGTCGCGGGCCGCCTTCGCCTGCGGCGGGTTGAGCCCGGCCAGCAGGTAGACGTGGGCGCGCTCGGACTCGCTCAGGCGCAGCGCGCAGCCGATCGCGTCGAGCACCTCGGCCGAGACGTTGATGTCGCGGCCCTGCTCCAGCCACGTGTACCAGGACACCCCGACCCCGGCCAGCACGGCGACCTCCTCGCGCCGCAGCCCCGGGGTGCGGCGCCGGCCGGCCACGGCCATGCCGACGTCGCCGGGGGTGAGCCGGGCCCGGCGGGTGCGCAGGAAGTCGCTGAGCTGCTCGCGGCGGGCCATACGTCATGGTAGGCGCCCGCGCAGGAGGGCTGGCCCTCCCTCGTCTCTAGGGACTGCTCGGCTGATCGGGGCCCGCCCCGTTTTCTAGCGTGATGGCGAAGCCGAAACCCGAGCAGGAGGAACCATGACGAGTCTCAGAAGATCGGCCCTTCTGGTGGCGGCCGCGCTGGCGGTCGTGCCCGCGCTCGCCGTCCCCGCCGAGGCGGCCGCGGTGACCGCCGGAACGTGCGTCGAGGAGACCGGCGGGCAGGTCATCTACACGGCGGAGCCGGGCGTCGCCAACGACCTCACCATCACCCAGGTCGGCGACAACGTCCGTTTGGAGGACGAGGCCGGTTCCATCAAGGGCTGCACCCCCGAGAGCCCGGCCACCGTGCTGGCCAGGCGCGGCACGAAGATCAAAGTGGTGGCCGGCGACGGGGACGACGTGGTGGTCGTGAACGTCCTGCCGCTGGGGCAGAAGGTGGTCGTGCTCGGCGGCGACGGCGACGACGAGCTGCGCGGCAGCGGGAACGCCGACGACCTGCGCGGCGGAAAGGGCGACGACGCCCTCCGGGGCGACGGCGGCGACGACAAGCTGCGCGGCGACGGGGGCGACGACGAGTTACGCGGCGGCTCGGGGGCCGACGAGCTCCAGGGCGGAACGGGCAGCGACGACCTGAGCGGCGGCGCGGGCGCCGACGAGCTCAACGGCGGCAGCGGCGACGACGACCTGCGCGGCGACGCCGACGCCGACGAGCTCAACGGCGGCACCGGCGCCGACGAACTGAACGGCGGCCCCGGGCTCGACTCCTGCAACGGCGGCCCCGGCACGGACACCACGACCCGCTGCGAGTGACCCGTCAGGCGATCTTGACGGCCCGCGTCTCGCCGTCGGAGAGGAACGACGCGAGCCTCTCCCCCTCCTCGGCCACCTCGTCGCGGTCGGACCGGGAGAGCTCGCGCAGCGGGGCGACGGTCACGGCGCCGTCCGTGACCGTCCAGGTGGCGGCGACCCGGCCGTCGACCAGGACGACCCGGACGCCGGCGATCGACACGCCGCGATGGGCGTCGTCGACGATCCGGGTGCGGTCGTCGTAGCCGAGGAGCGCGTTGTCGAAGGCGGGCAGGAAGCGCACCGGCGCGGGGGTGCCGGGGTCGGGGCGCGGCGCGTCGGGGAGGTCCAGCAGCTCGCGGCCCCGCTCGTCGCGGAAGGAGACCAGTTCCCCGCGCACCGCGGCGACCGCGGCCGGCAATCCGGCCAGCCCGCACCAGGCGCGCAGGTCGGCCGTGGCGGCGGGGCCGTAGGCGGCCAGGTAGCGCCGCACGAGCGTCTCACCGACCGGGTCGGACCCGTTCGGCGTCGGCGGGTCGAGCTCCCGTCCCAGCCAGAGGGAGATCGGGACGTTGCGCACCCCCGCCTTGGCCCGCCACACCCCGCGCGGCGGCAACTGCACCATCGGGACGAGGGCGGAGACCAGCATCTCGCCCAGCGGCCGGGGCCGCGGCATCGGCCACCGCTCGGCCATCGTCCGCGCCAGCTCGCCCATCGTCCACGGTTCGCCGTCGGCCATCAGGGCCCGGCCGGCCGCCGCGAGCTCGTCGAGGTCGACGCCGGCCAGCTCGCGCCGGTAGACCCCGAGCACCCGCTGGCGCAACATCGTGTCGTGCCGGGCCCGCCACGCCACGACGTCGTCGGCCGTGACCAGGTGGACGGTCCGGCGCATGAGATGGGTGCGCACGACCTTCCGCCCCACCAGCAGGCCGGAGAGCGTCGCCGGATCGAACCCGCGCAGCCGCGACCAGAGCCCGACGAACGGCTCCTGCGGCTCCTGCGCCTGCATCCCGCACAGGTGCGCGACGGCGTCGAGGACCGGCAGGCCGGCGCGGTCGAGCAGCAACTGCCGGGCGAGCGTGGCGCGGTTGAGCGCCCGGGTGTCGAGAACGGTCATCGCCATATGACCACGATCCCAGCCATAGCGGCCAGAAACCGTCCTCTTTCCGACACGAGCGGGCGTGGCCAAGGCGTTCGTGTCACGCGCCGCGACCGACCCCGGCTTCGCCGCCCACTACCGCGCCCAGCGCAAGATCCTGCTCGACCTGCTCGGCGAACAGTTCGCGCGCGCCGACGTCCCCGACCCCTCGGCCGCCGCCACGATCCTCGTGCAGGTCATCGAGGGGATGCGGACCGACTGCCTGCTCCTCGGCCCGGACGCCGTCGACGTCGACGCCGTCCTCGACCGGCTCCTCCGACCCGGGGACATCCCATGAGAAGCGTCGAGTTCAGCACCACGACCACCCTGCCCGCCACCCCCGGGAAGGTCTTCGACCATCTGGCCGACCCGATCGGGCTGCTGCGCTTCTCGATGGGGCAGGCGAAGAAGGTGCAGGCGGCCCGGGGGCGGGAACTGGCCCGCCGGTTCGCGGCCTGAGACGGCGCTGCCGCGCCCGCCGGGAGGGCGGGCGCGGCAGCGGCGCGTCAGAGGGATTCGTTGCGGGTGAAGCGGAACAGCGCGGTGTGCGACGCCGCCGCACCCTCCCCCGTGTCGACGTGGAGCGTCAGGCACTTGTCGAGGTAGGACGCCGGGGTGCGCCAGACCACCTGGTAGCTGCCGTGCCCGAGGACCTGGAGCGACGAGGCGCCCTCGGCGGGCGTGCGCTCCTGGCCGGTGGGCAGGCCGGTCCGGCAGTCGAAGGGACTGACCGTCAGGGCCGCCGTGGTGAGGCCGTTGATGGGGGCGCCGTTCGCGTCCGTCAGCCGCCACTTGACCTGGATGCCCTGGCCGGCCTTGGCCACGTTGACGACGCCGTCGTTCTTGACCGGCGCGGCGAAGCCGGTGAAGACGTACGCCACCGAGTAGGTCGCCGACACCGGCGGGGTGAGGTTGCCCTCGTTGTCCTTCGCTCCCGCGCAGGTGGCGGTGTAGACCCCGACCCCGGCGGGGGTGCCGCCGGAAATCGTCAGCGTGGCCTCGGTCGCCACGCCGGAGCCCCGGTCGACGGTGACGCACCCGGCCGTGGGCACGCCGTGCAGCCGGTAGGTCGCGCCGTCGGCCACGCCCATCACGCTGACCTGCGGTCCGGCCGCGTCAGGGCCGGTCCACCGGACCTGGATGGTCTTCTCCACGCCTTCGGCGATGGCGCGTCCGCCGTGGTCCTGGAGCAGGCCGTCGACCTCGACGTTCACCTCACCGGTGTGCTTCTCGCCGGTGAAGCGGAACGCCATGGCCAGCTTCTGGTCCGGGTACGGGTGGCCGGCCGGGGGCGACTGCGGGGACACGGCCGTCCACTGGCCACCCGCGCCGGTGACCTTCAGGGCGCCGCCGAGCGCCTGGGCCACCCGGGTCGGCTGGCTCATGGTGACCGTGAGGCCCTCGCCGTCGGCCTCGATCTTGGCGACCTCGGCGGGTTCGGCCTTGAAGAGGTTGACGTCGACGTCGGTGTGCGGGGGCAGCACCTTCAGTGCCTTCGACTCGGCGGGCAGGTAGCCGTTCTTGGTGTAGACCACCTTCCACCAGCCCTCGGGCACGTCCCAGCCGTAACGGCCCTCGGCGTCGGTGATCAGCGGGTTCTCGTCGCCGTAGACCGAGGCGTCGTACGTCTGCCACGGCCCTTCGGGGGCGGGGGCACGCAGCAGGGTCGCGGTGACGCCTTCCACACGGCGGGCGTCCAGGCCCTCGTAGAGGTAACCGGAGGGGTCGAAGCGGTAGTCGATGTCGGCGTCCGGAAGCGGGGCGTGCGGGTCGCGGTAGGGGGCGTCCCGCTCGGTCCACCGGCATTCCTGGGCGCTGTTCATCTCGCGCCGCAGCGCCGCGATCTCGTTGTTGAGGGGGATCTCCAGAGCCTTGCCGATACCCCAGCTCACCGCCCAGATCGCGACGGTGCCCAGGCCGAAGGTCGCCGGGGTGAGCGCCAGGCCGACGGCGGCCGACACCCCGTTGTAGATGTCGAGCATGACGGCCCGCCGCATGAGCTGCTGGAGGTGGTGGCGGTAGACGCCGCCCAGCGATCCGTCCATGCACCGGTTGGCCATGTCCATCATCTTGTTGAGCTCGGTGTACTTCTCGTCGCCGCTCTCCGCCGAGTTGATGGCGTCCCAGTTGGTGACGTTCCAGAAGGACGTCTGGAAGATGGCCCGCGCCGGTCCGCCGACGAACCCGGCGGCGTTCAACGACCTGACCACCGGCGAGTCCGGCGACATGCTCGCCAGCACGCCGATGTCGACGATCGCCGCCGCCTCACTGGTGTAGCGGCCGGTCGTGGCGTTGGGGTCGCTGCCCGACAGGACGGGCTCGTAGACGGGCACGCCCGAGGCGCGGGCCGCCTTGACGGCCGCGGGGTCGGGCTCGTAGCCGGGCAGCGGCTCGATGGTCAGCTTGATCCGCCCCTGGGCGGCCGGGCCCATTTTCGGCACCGGCACGGTGAACTCCTGGCTGACGGCGTCGCCCTCGGTCACCGGGTCGGCGACCACGGCGGCCTCCGGATCGAAGAGGCCGCCCGCCGGGTCGGGCGCCGGGGGGATCTGCAGCAGGGGCCGGTCGTGCTCCGCACCGTAGGTGATCGTCAGGTCGCCGACCTCGTGCGCCTTGGTCTTGGTGGTCAGGGTGTAGACGTTCTCCTGGCCCTCCACCGGCGTCAGGGGGAGGTCGAGTGTGCCGAGCCGCGCCCGGGGGCCGCCGACCGGGCCGCTGAACTCCGCCCTGACGGTGACGGCCAGGCCCGGGTTCCACACCCAGGGGAAACGCGCCACGCCGTCGGCGGGGCGGAAGGTCTTGGTCATGCCCGTCTGGGACATGGTCACCTTCTCCAGCACGCTGGCGTACGGGTCGACGACCACGGTCACCGGGTCGGCGGCCAACTCGGCGGAGCCGACGGTGGCGGAGGCGCGCAGGACGTGCCTCACCGCCTCGTCGCCCGCGCCGAGGTCCACGACGGCGTGCCACCGGCCGCCCTCGCCGGCGTCGGCCTCGGCGACCACCGTGTCGCCGTCGCGCACGACGACACGCGCACCGGCGGGCGCCAGGCCCGAAGCGGTGAACCGCCCGGTCTGGCTCGACGACGGCGCCCGCAGCGTGACCGTGCCCACCCGGACCCCGGCCGACCCCACGACCTCGGTGAGGTCGCCGGAGGACACCGACAGGGAGAACGGCAGCTCCTTCCCGGCCGTGGCCGGGGTGCGGACGTACACGTCGATCTTCCGCGTCGTCGCGGCCGGGAGCGGGATCACCACGGCGTCCTCCTCGCGGGTGAACGCCACCGGCGTGCCGTCCCGCAGCACCGCGTCGTCGGGAACCGTGACGCCCGGGGGAAGCGTCAGCCGGGCCGCGCCGCTCCGCGTGGTGTTCTGGAACTCGACGTCGGCGCGCAGGTGGGCCAGCTCGCCGGGCAGCACGGCGTCGGTGACGGCGTCGAAGCCGCTGCGCTCCCCGCGGACGAGGGTCGTCATCGGGGCGAGCCGCAGGTCGCCGAGGTCGAGCTGTTCCCCCGCGCCGACCGTCACGACCCGCTGGACCGAACCGCTGAGCTTGTCGCGGCACGCCACCACGGTGAGCACGTACGTGCCCGCCGCGGGCGCGGAGACCCGCAGGTCCGGACCGGCGAAGTCGGCGACCGCCGAGGCGTCCTCGCCCTCGATCCGCGAGCAGGTCCGGCCGGTACGCGGGGTGCCGTCCGGTTCGAGGATGCGCGCGGTGATCCTGGACTTCTCGTGGATCTCCACGGTCAGCGGGATGTCGGGCGACTCCCCCGCGACGGCCTCGGCGCACGCCCTGCTCAGGCCCCGCTTCGAGCCGTCCGCGCAGAAGGTCACGGTGGAGCCCGGGGGCACGTCGACCGGCACCTCGCCGTCCCAGGCGATGATCCTCCGGCCGCCGGCCAGGACCTCGGGCCTGAGGGGGCCGACCGTCTCGGTGTTGAGCTCCTGCTCGGTCCGGTCGCCGTCCATCGAGACGATGACGACCTTGGGCCGCACGACGTAGCCGGACACGTCGGGGAAGACCAGCGCCGCCGGGGCGTCCGGACCGGCCACGACCTCGGCGGTCGTCTGGCCCGCGCGGGCGGCCGTCGCGACGGTGCCGGTTCCCCCGCCGAACACCTGGGCCGACCATGTGCCGTCGGCGGCCGACTCGACCCGCGTGGGCACCCCGACGCCGCCGATCGTCTGCCGCAGCGTCACCGTCGCCCGGAGCGGGCGGCCGTCGTCGTCCTTGACCGTGCCGTGCACGGTGACCTTGGGCAGCGCGTCGACGTCGACCACGAGCGTGTTGTCGCCGGGCACCAGGGTCGCGGTCCTGTCCTGGACGGCGGCCAGGCCGTAGGTCGCGAGCGTCTGCGCGGGGAGGGAGATCTTGGCGGTCACGTCGGTGGCCGCGTCCAGGGCGCCGAAGGTCACCCGCCCGTTCCCGTCGGTGCGCCCCGACCGGGGCCCGGTCCGGGTGGTGAGCACGACCGGGACGTCGGCCAGCGCCTCCCTGCCCGGCCGGCGCAGCGTCAGGGTGAGGGACGCCGGGGCGTGCGGGGCAACGGTCACGTCCACGGCCTGCCCGGAGGCGACCGGCACCGTGCGCGGCGGAGTGCCGTCGAGGCCGTCGGAGCGGCGGGTGGTGATCCGGTGATCGGCCGCCGGCGCGACCGGCACGGCCAGGGTGCCGTTGGCCTTCAGCTGGGTGACGTAGCCGGTGCCGGTGGTGTCGCTCCACACCTGGAGACGGACGCCGTCGGGCTCCCCGCCCGGCACGGTGACGCCGACCCGGACGAGACCGCCCACCGTGGCGGGCAGGCCGGTGACCGGCCGGGAGATCGCGTGCCCCGTGCCGTCGGCGAGCCGCAGGACGCCGGAGACGATCTCGGTCACGCCTTCCGGCAGCGGCCAGGAGCCCCGGTACCGCCCGGCGCGCTCCTCCGCGAGCGGCACCGTCATCGGTTTCGCCGGGTCGTCGGCGGTGCGCACGACGAGGTCGGCGGTGGCGGTGAAGCCCGCCGCGCCGACCACCGCGAAGGTGGCCTCACGGCCGAGGGCGAGCACCGCCGACCCGGCCACCTTGGGCAGGTTGGCGGCCGTCTCGGTGACGGTCAGCTCGTCGACGCGGACCCGGGCGTCCTTGGTCAGCCGGATCTGCTCGGTGCCGCGCAGCGCGGCGACGGCATAGGTGTACTCCGTGCCCGCGGCGACGGCGGTGTCGTCGTGGGTGGTCGCGCCGGGTGCCAGGTCGGCCAGCTTCACGCCGTCGCGGAGCACCCGGTAGCCGGTCAGGCCGCTCAGGCCGGAGGCCTCCCACTGGAGGCGCACCCGGGCGCCGGGCCCGGCCACCGCCGAGAGCGGGGCCTCACCGGGCGGCACGTCGTCCAGCAGGGTGACGCTCCTGGTCAGCGGGGCCGAGGCGCGGCCGGACGTGTCCTTGGCGACGACCGCGACCTCGACGGTCGAGCCGGGGGTGAGCCCCGACGGCGTCGCCCGCGTCGTGGGCGCGGTCACGGTGGCGACCTTGGTCCCGTTCACGCTGACGTCGTAGGTCGTGGCCGTGGCGCTCGCGGCGGGCCACGAGAGGGCGACGGAGGTCGTGCCGGGTTCGGCGGCCAGCGCGGCGTTCTCCGGCCAGGTCGGCGCGGGGGCGTCGGCCGGGACGGCGCGGTAGAGGTGCGAGGGCTGCGGCGTGTCCGTGCGGGGGCGACGAACGCGGTGCTTGCCGACAGGAAGGTCAGGGTGGCGGCGTCGCCGCTCATGGCGTAGGCGTTCACGTAGTCGGGATAGGTGGCCATCTCACCGGGGAGGGGGTCGGCGATCCGGCCGTCCAGACCGGCGCTGACCAGCACGGGAGCCCGCCCGGCCTGGGCGGGTTGGGTCCACACCGCGCCCGCGCGCCGGAACGCGACGGTCCCGCCGTCGGCGCTCAGCCGCGCGGCGGAGGGCAGGTCGTCGGAAGGGAAGGCGGCGTCGCCGGAGACGTATGGGACCGTTCCCGAGGCCGCCAGCGTCACGTCGGCCGAAGGGCCGGTGACGAGGTCGGCCACGACCACACCGGCGTCGCCGCCGAGGGCGGTCCGGCGTCCGGCCTGGTCGAGGTTGGGGGTCCAGGCCGTGTGCTGGGCCTGGGTTAGCTCACGCTCGCCGGGCAGCCGGTCGCCGGAGGCGGCGTCGAAGCGCAGCAGCGTCCGTTCGTCGCCGCCCACGTTGACGGCGAGCACCTTCCCGTCACCGGACAGGGCGAAGCCCTTCACGTCGGGCTCGCCGTCGGAGAGGTCCTCCGGGCGGACGACGTGCGACACCGGCGCGGCGTCGGCCGGCAGCGTGACCAGCAGCACGCCCTCCGGGGAGGTGATGTCGTCGTACTCGGGCAGCGGCAGCGACAGCTCGGCGGCCAGCCGCCTGCCGTCGGCGCTCAGGGCCAGTTTGCGCAGCGTGTGGTACGAGACCGGGACGCCGAGGTCGGGCACTTGGACCCATACGGTGGCGTCGGTGAGCCGGTCCCTGACGAAGATCGCCTCCTGGATGAAGGGGTCGGCCGAGGCCGGCAGCCGCAGGTCGGCGGCGTTGGAGCCACTGGCCAGGAAGGCGACGGTCCGGCCGTCGCCGCTGATCGCGGCGTCGATCACCTGCGCCACGGGCAGCCCTTCGAGGTCGATGCCGACGACCTCCTCTCCGCCGTCGCGCAGGTCGGCCGCCACCAGGAGCGGCGGGTCGTCTCCCCGTGGAGACAGGTGTAAGGCGGTGGTTCCGTCGGCCGACAGCGCCAGCCGTCCGGGATGGATCTGCAGGTCGGGCACCTCGGCCCGGCTGTCGATGTGGTAGGCCCTGGCCAGCGGATCGGCGGCCTCGGCGGCCAGGGCCGCCTGCGGCACCGTCGTGAGCTGGACGACGGTGCTGAGCACCAGCGTCCCGACGAGGAACGGCAGGGCACGAAAGGACGTTCGCACGGGAATCTCCTTCGATCGGCGATCACCCGGACGATGTCAAGCGGCCCTTGGGGCTCGATTGGACCCGACTTGGGGTCTCCGCTGGAGTTTCCAAGCGTCAACAGAGGGTTGACGATTCCCTTGGCGTCAACCTACTGTTGACGGCATGAGCGATTATCCCGTCGTACGGCTGGACGATCTCATCAACGGGATCAAGGCGGCCAACCCCAACGTTCTCGAACAACTCTCCGGCGCCGTGCTCATGGCCGAGCACATGGGCGACGTCGCCGACCACCTCATCGGCCACTTCGTCGACCAGGCCCGCAAGTCGGGCGCCTCCTGGACCGACATCGGCCGCAGCATGGGCGTCACCAAGCAGGCGGCGCAGAAGCGGTTCGTGCCCAAGCTGGAGGACAACCAGCAGCAGTTCTCCCGGTTCACCCCGCGCGCGAAGACGGCCATCGGCGAGGCGCAGAAGCTCGCCAAGGAACTGGGCCACCCCATGGCCGGGCAGGAGCACCTGCTGGTCGCGATGCTCGCCGACGCCGACGGCCTCGCCGTGAGGGCCCTGGTCGAGATCGGCCTCGACCTGGACGCGGCCCGCGAGGCGGCGCGGGGGGCGCTGCCCGAGACCGGCACGGCGCTGGACGGCAACGCCGAGCTCGGGGAGGACAACAAGCGCCTCCTGGAGCTCACGTTCCAGGAGGCGCTGCGGCTCGGGCACAACTACATCGGCACCGAGCACATGGTGCTCGCGCTGCTCAGCGCGGGAAACCCGGTCCTCGCCGAACTGGGGGTGACCAAGGAGCGGTTCGAGGAGGCGGTGGTCGCCTTCCTCAAAGGGCTCGCGCCGAAGTAGTCCCCGCAATCGCCAAACCCCGGTAGGGGGTGATGGCGTCCAATGGGATTGTGGACATGGCGTTGCGGGCCGGCGATCCCCGGTCGATCGGGCCCTACACGGTGGTCTCCCGGCTGGGCGAGGGTGGTCAGGGCGTCGTCTACCTGGGCGAGTGGAACGGGGAGCCGGTCGCGGTCAAGGTGCTGCGGCACGGCGCCGACGACGCGGCGGTCCGGGAGGTGAACTCCACCCGGCAGGTCGCGGGGTTCTGCACCGCGCGCATCATCGACGTGGTGCTCGACCACGATCCGCCGTACATCGTCAGCGAGTACGTCGCCGGGACCCCGCTCGACCGGGTGCCGCCCCGCAGGGGGGCCGAGTTGCAGCGGATCGCCATCGGGACCGCGACGGCGCTGGTGGCGATCCACCGGGCGGGGGTGATCCACCGTGACTTCAAGCCGGGCAACGTGCTGCTGGCCCCCGACGGGCCGCGGGTCATCGACTTCGGGATCTCGCGGCTGAGCCACAGCGAGACCACCGGGCGGGCCATCGGCAGCCCGCCCTACATGGCGCCCGAGCAGTATTCCGGGGAGCGGGTGACGGCCGCGGCCGACGTGTTCGCGTGGGGCGCGACCATGGTGTTCGCGGCGACCGGGCGGGTGCCGTTCGAGGGCGACAACATCGCGGCCGTCGCCTACCGGGTGCTGCACGCCGAGCCCGACCTGACCGGGGTGCCGCGCGGATTGCTGCCGCTGGTGCGCCGCTGCCTCGCCAAGTCGCCCACCGAGCGGCCCACCTCGAAGGAGGTGCTGCTCAGCCTGCTCGGGCACGAGGAGGAGGACGACCTCGACGCGCTGGAGTCGGGCCGGCTGGAGGCGACCCGGCCGGTCACGGGCAGGGCGGTCCCGTGGCGGGCCGCGGTGGCGGCGCTGGCCGGGCTGGCGGTGATCGCGGCGGCCGTCGTGCTCTGGCCGCGCGGCGACCGGCCGCCGCAGACCCAGGCCGAACTGGCGGCGGCCCTGTCGGAGGTGTACCGGAAGACGCCGACCGCCACGTTCACCAGCGAGGGCGGCATGGGACAGGGCGACAACCTGGCCACGTCACGGGGCACCGTCACCGTCGCGGGCGATCCGGGGCTGCCGCACGACGACTTCGTCGCCGACATCGTGTACGGCAGCGAGGAGACCCGGCGCTACACGATCGAGGACCGGCGGGTGAAGGAGACCGGCGAGCCGCTCGGGGAGTTCGGCGACGGGAGCAACGAGCCGCCGATCCTGCTGATGGCCACGGCGGGGCTCACCGTGATCCGGTCGCTGGTCGTCCAGGGCAACGTGACGTTCGAGCGCGACGGCCGGGTCTACCGCGGCATCGTCCCGGGCAACCTGACCGGCGACGCGCTGAAGCTGCTGCTGATCGAGTACGCCGGGGACGCCGTCGACCGGTCGCTGGTCACCTACACCCTCACGATCGACGAGCATGACCGGCCGGTCTCGTTCGTGCTCGACGTGGGCCGGCCGCTCGGCGACGCGGGGTTGTTCACGACGACCTTCCGGTCGACGTACACCGACTTCAGGAGTCGCTGAGCGCGGCCGAGGTCGCGACGACCGCCTGGAGGTGGCGGCGCATCGCCAGGGCGGCCATCTCGGCGTCGCCGTCCTTGATCGCCTCGTAGATGGCCCGGTGCTCGGCGCGGGCCTGCGCGGCCCGGCCCGGCGAGGCCGACACGGCGAGCGCCTGGTCCTGGAGGACCGCGCGCAGGTCTTCGACCAGGCGGGAGAAGAGCGGGTTGCCGGTGGCCTGGGCGATGGCGATGTGGAACCGGGCGTCGATCTTGTTGCGCTCGGCCGGGTCGTCGTTGTCCTCGAAGGCGGCGACCAGTTCGGCCAGGCCGTCGAGGTCCTCCTGGGTGCGCCGTTCGGCCGCCAGCCGGGCCGCTGGGACCTCCAGGTAGCGGCGCACCTCGTTGAGCTGCGAGGGCAGGTACTGCCCGCTGAGCAGGTGGGACTGCACGCGGGTGGCGGCGACGAAGGTGCCCTTGCCCGCGTAGGACTTCGTCAGGCCCAGGGCGTTCAGGCTGTGCAGGGCCTCCCTGATGACCGAGCGGCTGACCCCGAACGACGCCGCGAGCTCGGCCTCGGAGGGCAGGCGGTCGTCGACCGCGAAGTGACGCGACTCGATCAGTTCGATGAGCTGCGTGCGCACGTGCTCCGCCGCGCTCTTCTGCTCGACAGGGACGACCTTCATTACGGATAGGTCCTTCTTCATCTCGGCGCCAGGGTTCTCGTCTCCCACCGTGCCACGCAGGGCCGCCCCGCGGCGATATGCATCGTACGGCCGGACACGTCCATGATCACACCGGCGATCGTCGCGGTGCGCTCACGTTCGTGCACATTCTCGTCGGGGTGCTGGCAGACGCTCGACGGGCTGTCCTGGTGGTCGGCGAGCACCTTCTTGAGGTCGTCGACCGACAGGCCGGACCGTTCGCCCAGGCTCTCGGTGACGTTGCGCAGCCGCGTGAACGTGTGGGGCTTGCGGCGCGCGTACAGATCCTCGCCTGTCAGGTCGGGAGATCGGAAGTGGTTGGCGTGCGTGATCTGGCCGTCTTCGGGGGTGAGAATCCGCACACCGTCGGGGCGGGGGGCCGTTTCGAGGTCGGCGGCGAAGCCGGTGTCGTCGGCGAGCAGGTAGTTGGCCGACAGGGCGCGCTCGGCGCCGGCGATCGTGCGGGCGGCCTCGCGGCCCGACCCGCTGTCGAGGGCGGCACGCAGCAGGACGTGGTAGGGCACCCCGATCCGGCCCTCGTCGCCGTCGCTGATCAGGGTGTTGGTGCACAACCCGACGCCCGCGTCGTTCATGCCGACCTTGGCGAGCAGACCGGCCTCGACCAGCGTGACGAACGAGGGGCCGTCGTCGCGGACGACCTCCAGGATCATGGCGGTGTCCATCGAGTGGAGCAGCCAGTCCCAGTTCTGCGCGATGAGCGGGGTGCCGGTGGCCGAGCGGTCCGGGAGCAGCGTCAGCGACGTGCACTCGTGGGGCATCTCCCGCTCGCCGGCGTGGAACATGATCTCGCTGCGGGTGTTGAGCGCGAGGATCTCCGCGACGTCGAGGCCGGCGCCCTCGGCGATGCCCCGCATCTCGGTCAGGGACGCCGGCGAGAAGTCACCGACGACGTCGCGATACCGGGCGGCGTGGGCGCACACGGTGGCCCAGTCCCATCCCGCGTAGTGGTCGAAGACGCGCTGGTAGGCGGAGATCGAACGGTGGATCCGGGTGCGGGCCAGCGCGCCGTACCGCCTGCCGCGCTCGGCGGGCGGTCCGGCCACGCGGACCACTGGGAACTCCCCAGAAAAGTGCATGGAACGGGCCGCTCCCTCACATGAGGCTGGACAACCGTCCAGGGTGCCTGGCTGTCAGACATGTTGATTGTGGGAGCCTGGGTCCAAAAGTGTCAACTCGCCGGTTTTTCGGGCATAACGCCTTGCCAGAACTCAAAACACAGGTTCATGATGTCAGGCAGCCCTACAGGTTGGAGTTGTGGTGACATCTGTGCTGATAGCCGGTGGCGCGAGCGGCATCGGGGCCGCCACGGCCGCCCGGCTGCGCGCGGCGGGCGCCGACGTGCACGTGGCCGACATCGACGCGGCCGGTGCCGCCGAGGTCGTCAAGGCCCTCGACGCCCACCCCGGTTCGGGGACGGCGAGCCACGTCGACCTGGCCACGGCCGACGGACCCGCCCAGGCGGTCGCCGACGCCGTCGAAGCGCACGGCCGCCTGGATGCCATCGTCTTCTGCGCAGGGCTCCTCGTCGAGACCGAATTGGCAAATTTCTCCGCGTCCGAATGGGACCGAACGATGGCGCTCAACCTCCGGGCGCCCTTCTTCATGACCCAGGCCGCGGCCCCCCATCTGGCGGCGTCGGCCCACGGCCGGGTGGTGCTCACCGGCTCGACCGCGGCCTTCCGGGGCGGCGGCGGAAGTTTCGCGTACGCCGCCTCCAAGGGCGGCCTCGTCGCGCTGACCAGGTCACTCGCAGTCGCGCTTGGCCCCGGCGGGGTCTGCGTCACCTGCGTCTGCCCCGGCTGGATCGACACCCCCTTCAACGACCCCTACTGGACGCGCGTGGGCGGCAAGGACAACACGACCGTCGCGGCGCTGGAGTCGCGTATCCCCCTCGGCGGCCAGGGGGTTCCGGACGACGTCGCCGCCGTCGTCGAGTTCCTCGTCTCCCCCGGCTCCCGCTACCTGACCGGCCAGGCCGTCGTCGTCGACGGCGGCCTCCTCGCCTCGTGAAACCACCCGCCGACCCGCGCCTTCGTGAAGGCCACGCTCACCTCGTGAAACCGCCCCCCGACCCGCGCCGAAACCCGTCTCTCCCTCGAACGCCGCGCCCGCCTCGTGAAACCGCCCGCCGACCCGCGCCGAATCCGTTCCGCCACGCTCACCCCGTGAGGCCGCTCCGATGATCCGCACCGAATCCGTCGTCACTCTCGAACTGGCCGAACGCCTGGTCAGAGCCGCCCGGGACAGCGCGGGCAAGCCGATGGCCATCGCCGTCACCGACCGGCACGGCCACGTCGTCGCCGCCGTGCGCATGGACGGCGCCTCGCACGTCGCGCTCACCCTCGCGATCGACAAGGCGTTCACCGCCGCCGCGTTCAACGCCCCGACCGACGCGTGGGGCGAGGTCACCAAACCCGGCGCGGCCGACTGGGGCCTGACCTCGGCACTCGCCGGGCGGATCGTCGTCCTGGCCGGCGGGTTCCCGCTGCGGTCGGACGGCGAACTCATCGGCGCCATCGGAGTGAGCGGCGCCGCTCCCCAGGTCGACAACGAAACCGCGCTGACCGCCCTGCGGGCCTGTGCCGAGGTCGTCGACTCCTTCGCCGCGTCCCATCCCGCCGAACACCTTGGAGCGTAAATGTCGCTGGCCCAGCAGAAGGTCGTGGTCCTCGCCTACCCCGGCTACCAGGAGCTCGACTTCTGGTACCCGGTGCTGCGCGGCCGCGAGGAGGGCGCGACCGTCCACATCGTGGCCGCCGCCGCGGGGGCGGAGAGCATTCTCGGCTACCCCGTCATCCCCGACACCGACGCCGCCGACCTCGACCCCGCCTCCGTCGACGTGATCATCGCCCCCGGCGTCGCGCCGTGGGACCTCCCCCAGCCGAGCGGCGCGCAGGTCGCCCTGGTCACGGCCGTGCACGCGGCCGGCGGCCGGGTCGCCTCCGTCGGCAACGGCGCGTCGGTGGTGGCCCAGGCCATCGGCGACCAGAACGAACGGGTGGTCTCCGCCGACGGCACGAACGATCTCTCCGAGTTCTTCGCCACCATTCGCAGAGGAGTCTGAATCCGATGGAAGTCTTCAGGACCGTTCTGGGCGACGTCTCACCCGAGACGTCGGGCCGGTTCCTCACCCACGAGCACCTCCTCTACGGCTACCCGGGCGCGGAGCTCGACCACCGGACCGTGCTCGACTACGAGAACAACGTCGCGTTCATCGCCAAGCAGGTCGCCGACGGCATGCGGGACTGGGGTTTCGGCACGCTCGTCGACATGACCCCGCCCGAGGTCGGCCGCCACCCCGAGCTGATGGCCGAGGTCGCCCGCCGGACCGGCATGAACGTCATCGCGATCACGGGCTTCTTCCCCGAGCGCATGGGCGTGCCCTACTACTGGCGGCGGCAGACGGTCGAGGAGCTGACCGACTTCTTCGTGCGGGACCTGACCGAGGGCATGGTCTTCGCGTGGCAGCAGACGCCCTACAAGGCGGGCGCCATCAAGATCGCGACCGGGCAGGAGAGCGTCACGCCGCAGCCGAGCCCGATCGGGCCCAACGGCCGGCGCATCCACGAGGTCGAGGACCGGGTGA
This sequence comes from Herbidospora sp. NBRC 101105, assembly GCF_030269205.1. Lineage (NCBI taxonomy): Bacteria > Bacillati > Actinomycetota > Actinomycetes > Streptosporangiales > Streptosporangiaceae > Herbidospora > Herbidospora sp. NBRC 101105. The sequence continues at coordinate 469,154 of NZ_BSSX01000004.1, forward strand.
TCCGGGCCGCCGGGCGGGCCTCCCGCATCGTCGGCTGCGCGATCAACACCCACACCGACCCGATGGACTACCGCGTCACCAACCCCGGCATCGAGCAGCTCGACATCCTCGAGGAGGAGGGCGCCGACCCGGCGAAGGTGATCATCGGGCACGCCTTCGTCGAGCCGGACGAGGGCCAGCTGCACGAGATCCTCAACCGGGGCGCCAACCTCCAGCTCGACCACATCGGCATCCCGTGGCGCGTCGACACCGTCGAGGAACTCGACGAGCGCATGGCGAACGCGTTCGTGGGCCTGATCAACGAGGGCTTCACCAGCCAGCTCGTGCTCTCCTACGACCGCTGGTTCTACAACCCGCGCTCCGACGTCACGGAGTCCGACCCGCAGCTCGCCAACGAGCGCGTCGACCTCGGTTACATGTGGACCTCGTTCATCCCGCGCCTGAAGAGCAAGGGCGTGACCGACGAGCAGATCGACGCCATCACCCGCGACAACGCCGCCCGCATCTTCTCCATCAAGGTCTGAGGGACAACGTGGAACTGTCACAGGCACGGATCGTCGTGCTGGTCGAGAACCTCTACCAGGAGCTGGAGCTCTGGTATCCGGTCCTGCGTTTCCGCGAGGACGGCGCGCAGGTGCGGGTGGTGGGCCCGTCGACGGACGAGGTGTACGCCAGCAAGATCGGCTACCCCGCCCGCGCCGATCTCACCGTGCAGGACGTCGACCTCGACTCGGTCGACGCCGTGATCATCCCGGGCGGCTTCTCGCCCGAGTACCTGCGGCGCAATCCCGACATGGTGAAGCTGGTCAGGGACGCCGACGCCCGCAACCTGGTCGTGGCGGCCATCTGCCACGCCGGCTGGATGCTGGCCACCGCCGGGATCGTGGCGGGACGGCAGGCGACCTGCGTGGCGACCATCAAGGACGACGTCATCAACGCCGGCGCCCTGTTCAAGGACGAACCGGTCGTGGTCGACGGCAACCTGATCACCTCCCGGCTGCCCAACGACCTGCCGGAGTTCTGCGCGGCCATCAAGGACGCGCTCGAAGCGCGGGAGCCGGCCAAGGGCGGCCCGCTCCCGGCCCTCAACGAACCGCCGAACTCCTCGCCCGCCTACACGGCCACCGCGATCATGAAGAACCGCGCGGCGGGCCCCGGCTCGTCCAACTACCGGGCCTACGCGGTCCTCGATTCGTGACCATGCGCGTCGACGTCCACCACCACGCGATCTTCCCGGCCTACGCCGAGGTCCTCGAAGGCCTGGGGATCGGCGCGCAGCCCGGTGTCGGCCTGCCCGCCTGGTCGGCCGTCGCCTCGCTCGCGATGATGGACGACCTGGGCATCGACCTGGCGGTGTTGTCCGCCGGGTCGCCCGGGTTCTTCTTCGACGGCGATCAGGCGCTCGCCCGCGAGTTGTGCGAGCGCACCAACGCCGACCTGGCCGCGACGGTCGCCGAACACCCGACCCGGTTCCGGGCGTTCGTGGCGGTGCCGCTGCCGTCGGTGGGCGACGCGCTGCACACGATCGAGCGGTGGGCCGGCCACGACGCGTTCGCCGGGGTCGGCCTGCTGACCAACTACGCGGGACGGTATCTGGGCGATCCGGCCTTCGAGCCGGTGCTGGCCGAGCTCGACCGGCGGGGGGCCGTGGTGCACGTCCATCCCCAACTGCCGGTCCACTATCCGGCCGCCGAGATCCATTTGCGGCCGTCGCTGATCGAGTACGTCTTCGACACCACCCGGGCCGTCGTCAACCTGATGCTGAACGGCGTCCACGACCGCTATCCCGGCATCACCTGGATCTTCTCCCACTGCGGCGGCACCGCCCCCTACCTGGCTGGACGCCTCGCCATCGCCGAACCGCTGCCGGAACTGGAGCAGGTGGGCGAGGGCGGGATCTACCGGGCACTACGCCGCTTCCACTACGACTTCGCCCTCGCCACCACCCCCTACGCCCTCGGTTCGACGCTGGCGCTGGCCGGTCCGGAACGTCTCCTCATCGGCTCGGACTTCCCGTTCGTCGACGCGAAGACGGTCGCGGCCTGCCTCCACGAGGCGGCCGAACTCCTGGGCCCCGACCTGACCACCGTCGCCGAGACCAATCCCGCCCGGCTCTTCCCGAACCTCAAGGGGTGAGACAGTGCCGCAGTTCGACCTCCCGCTCCCCCAGCTCCGCGAATACCGCTACCCGGAACCGGAACCGGCCGACTTCGACGACTTCTGGGCCCGAACCCTCAGGGAGCAGCCGCCGCTGGACGTCGTCTTCGAGCCTTACGACGCGGGTCTGACCACGGTCGACACCTGGGACGTCACGTTCACCGGCTACGGCGGCGACCCCATCAAGGGGTGGTTGCTGCTGCCCGCGAACAGGTCCGGCCCCGTCCCGACGGCGGTGGAGTATCTCGGGTACGGCTCGGGCCGCGGCATCCCGATCGAGTCGCTGGCCTATGTGTCGTCGGGTTTCGGCCACTTCATCATGGACACCCGGGGTCAGGGCAGCTCGTGGCGGGCCGGCGACACGGGAGACCCGTCGGCGACCGGCCCGGCCGTGCCCGGATACCTGACGCGGGGCATCCTCGATCCCGACGACTACTACTACCGCCGCCTCTACACCGACGCCGTGAGAGCCGTCGACGCGGTCCGACGACATCCGGGCGTCGGCGAGACCGCCGTCACCGGCAGGTCCCAGGGCGGCGCGTTGTCGCTGGTCGTGGCCGGTCTGCGCGACGACGTGCGGGGCGCGATCCCGCACGTCCCGTTCCTGTCGGCCTTCCGCAGGGGCACCGCGATCACCGAACGGGAGCCCTACGCCGAGATCGTGCGCTGGTGCTCGATCCACCGCACGAAGTGGGAGCAGGCGTTCGCCACGCTCGCCTACTTCGACGCGACCGCCTTCGCGGCGCGGGCGACCTGCCGAGGGTCGTTCTCGGTCGCGCTGATGGACGGCGTCTGCCCGCCGTCGACCGTGTACGCCGCCTTCAACGCCTACCAGGGGCCGAAGGACATCACGGTGTGGCCGTACAACAACCACGAGGGTGGCGGTCCCGAGGACCAGCTCAGAACCATCCGCGTGCTCCGCGAACTCTTTCAATAACACCAAATCGTGACAAATGGAGCCTTGTTCGGCTCTGTGACACAAGGCACCATTTCAAACCTGCCAGACAAGCAGGCAGCCTGACCGGCTGCTGGGAAAGGGGTCGGCGTGAAATCAGCTCTGCTGTACGGCCACAACGACCTGCGTGTTGAGGAGAGGCCCGACCCGAAGGCGGGCGAGGGCCAGGCCGTCATCAGGATTCACGCCTCGGGCGTCTGCCCCAGCGACATCCGCAGCTACACCGCCGCGACGGCCGCCAAGCGCGACCCGTGGACGCCCGGCCACGAGATCGCCGGCGTCGTGACCGAACTCGGCAGCGGCGACACCGGCGATTTCCAGGTCGGCGACCGGGTCGCGGTCGACTGGCGCGGCGTCTGCGGCCGCTGTCACCAGTGCGTACGCGGCGCGGCCAACTTCTGCGAGAACCTCGTCAAGTACCCGATCGCCGGCTTCGCCGACGCGACGGTCATGCCGGTCGCGCAGCTCACCAGGCTCGCCGACGGCGTGAGCTTCGAGGCGGCGAGCTTCGCCGAGCCGCTGGCCTGCGTCGTCAACGCCCACCGCGCGCTGCCGCTGCCGCTCACCGAGAACGTGCTGGTCGTCGGCGCGGGCCCGATCGGCCTGCTGCACACCCAGGTCGCCAGGGCCAGGGGCGGCCGGGTCATCGTCACCGACATGAAGGCCGATCGGCTGAAGGCAGCCCGGGAACTCGGCGCCCACGACGTCGCCGAGGTGGCGAACCAGCGGGAAGCGGTCCTCGACCTCACCGACGGGCGCGGCGCCGACATCGTGATCGTCACCGTCGGCATCCCGGCGGTCATCGAGGCCGCGTTCGGCCTGGTGGCCAAGAACGGCGCGGTCAACCTGTTCGCCGGCACCCACCCGAAGGGCGCCATCGCCCTCAACCCCGACGTGCCGCACTACGACCAGGTCGCCATCAACGGCAGCCACGACTTCATCCCCAACGACTTCGCGACCGCCCTGCGCCTGCTCCGGTTCGGCCAGGTCGACGTCGCCCCGCTGATCAGCCACCGGTTCCCGCTCGCCGCGGTCGCCGAAGCCTTCGAAACGACGAGACAACAACTGGGCCTGAAGTCCCTGGTTGTCGCAGAAGGAGAGAAATGAGCACCCACTGGCCCCGTCGTCGCATGCACCACGTGTTCGCCCCCGACGGGCGGGCCGTGATCGCCGCCATGGACGCCGGGATCACCAAGGGCGTCGCCCCCGGCCTGGAGCGGGGCCGCGCGGCGGTCAGGCGCGTCGTCGACGGCGGCGTCGACGCGATCCTGGCCACCATCGGCCTGGCCCGCGCGGCGGCCGACGAGCTCGGCGGCACCGGTCTCATCCTGGCCCTCGACAGCGAGATCCCCTCGGCCGGGTACGGCGTCGAGCAGGCCGTCCGCTGGGGCGCCGACGCGCTGGAGCTCAAGGTGTTCCCGGGCAACCCCGAGGTCACCAAGATGGGCGAGCTGCGCGAACTGTGCGCCGAGGCCGACAGGTGGGGCATGCCGGTGATGGCCGAGCCGATCCCGGTCGGCTTCAAGGCCCTGGAGGCCCACACGCTGGCCAACATCGCCCACGGCGCGCGGGTGTCGGCCGAGGCGGGCGCCGACTTCGTGAAGGCCCAGTACACCGGCACCCCCGAGGAGTACCGCGAGGTCGTCGAGGGCTGCCTGGTCCCGGTGCTCGCGCTCGGCGGCCCGATGAAGCCGACCCCGCTGCACGCGCTGCAGATGGCCCACGACGCCATCCAGGCGGGGGCCAGCGGCATCGTCTACGGCCGCAACATCGTCGAGGCCGAACGGCCCGACCGGATGGTCGCGGCCCTGGTCGAGATCGTGCACGGCGGCGCGAGCGTCGACGTGGCCGCCAAGCACCTCAACGTCCCGCTGTGAGCCCGCGCCAAGAATCTGCCCAGAGAACAGGAGCCTGAGAGATGATGCGTGCGGCCGTCTTCCACGGCGGCCGGGACATCCGGATCGAGGAGATGGCGATCCCGCTGCCCGGCCCCGGCGAAGTGCTGGTGCGGGTCGGCGCGGCCGGTGTCTGCGGCAGCGACGTGCTGGCCTTCCGCGGCCAGGGCCCGTGGCAGCACAGCCCCGACAAACCCGGCCGGGACGGCCACGAGCTGGCCGGCGAGATCGCCGCGCTCGGCGACGGCGTCACCGGTCTGCGCGTGGGCCAGCGGGTCGCCGTCGAGCCGAAGCACCTCATCGCCTGCGGCCAGTGCCCGCCCTGCCGCAACGGCCGGTCGCACCTGTGCCGCAGGCGAGGCTACGTCGGCGACGTCCACGTGACCAGCGAGGGCTTCGCCGAATACGACCTGGCCCCCGCCGAACGGGTCCACGTGTTGCCGGACTCGGTCTCCCTCGCGGCGGGGGCCATCCTCGACTGCTACGCGTGCGGCGTGCACACCCACAACCTGGTGCGGACGCCCGCCGGGAGCAGGGCGGTCGTCCTGGGCAGCGGCACGATGGGCCTGACCATGGGCCAGGTGCTGCGTGCCCACGGGGTCAAGGTGCTGCTGACCGGCACGGCGAAGGAGTTCCTCGACCTGGCGCTGGAAGCGGGCGCGGCCGACGAGGTGGCCTTCGCCCACGACGCCCGAGCCGGCATCGAGGACTTCACCGACGGGAAGGGCGCCGACCTGGTCGTCGACGCCGTCGCGATCCCCAACGTGACGCTCCAGCAGGCGGTCGAGTCGGCGGCCGAGGGCTCCCCGGTGTGCGTGCTGGGCGTCTACCCGACCCCGCCGCGCCTGGAACCGCACGTCGCCTACGTGCGCGAGGTCTCCGTCCACTGGTCCAACAGCTACGGCCCCGGCGCGTACGCCGAGGCGCTGCGGCTGGTGGCCGGGAACCAGGTCGCGGCCGACGCGCTGATCACCCACCGGTTCCCGCTCGACCGGATCGTCGAGGCGTTCACCGCCGCCGACGAGAAGGAGCGGTCTCTGGCGATGAAGGTCCTGATCGAGCCCTAGAAGGGGGTGACCGGCATGCACGTCCTGGCGATCGACCAGGGGTCGAGCGGCGCGAAGGCGGCCGTCGTCGACGGCGAAGGGCGCATCGTCGCCATGACCTCGCGGCGCACGCCGGTCGAGCACCCCGAGACGACCGCCGCGCAGGCCGACCCGGAGATGTGGTGGCGGGCGCTGGTGTCGTGCGTCTCCCGGCTGCCCGTCCACGACGTGCGGGCGGTCGCGATCTCCGGTTTCATGCACACGGTCGTGCCGGTCACCGACGAGGGCAAGGTCCTCGGGCCCGCGTTGTTGTGGCCCGACCAGCGTCCGGACGGGCCGAGCGCGGCCGAGCGGGTGGCGTGGTGGGCCGAACGCGACCCGCTGGCCGTGCTGGCCCGGTGGTATCTGCCGGTCAAGGACTTCCTGCGGATGCGGCTGACCGGCGAGGCCGCCACCGACCGCTACGAGGCGGGCGGCACCGGCTTCCTGCGCGACGGCGCCTGGTCGCCGGCGGTCGCCACCCAGGCGGGCATCTCGGCCGACCGGCTGCCCCCGATCGGCGAGCCGCTCGACGTCGCCGGAGCGGTCACGAGAGAGGCCGCCGCCGCGACCGGCCTGCCCGAGGGCACCCCGGTCGTCATGGGCACCGGCGACTGGATGGCCACCCTGCTCGGCTCGGCGGCGGTGCTTCCGCGACGGGCCTGCGTCTATCTCGGCACGGCCGGCGCCGTGGGCGGCTTCGCCTCAGCGGAGTCCGCCGCCGCGCTGACCGACCCCCTGTGTTTCGCCGCCGCGACCTCGACGGGGTCGGCGCTCGACTGGATCGCCGAGCTGACCGGCAGAGGAGCCCCCGAAGCGGTCGCGGCGGCGGAGTCGGTCCCGCCCGGCGCCCGCGGGGTGGTCGTCCTGCCCCACCTGATGGGCGAGCGCGGCATGGGCCACGACCGGTCCGCCCGGGGGTCCGTACACGGCCTGACCCTCGCCCACGGCGCCGCCGACCTGGCGAGAGCCGTGATGGAGGGCACCGCCTTCTGGCTCCGCGCCATCGCCGGGGCCGCGCTCGACCAGCGCGACCCGGCGGAGCTGGTCGCGGTCGGCGGCGGCGCCCGCAGCGACCTCTGGCTGCGCATCCTCGCGGCCGTGCTGAAGCGGGACCTGACGGTCCCCGAGACGACCGAGGCCGGGATCCTCGGCACGGCCATGATCGCCGACCGAGCTCTGTCCGGACGGGCGTCCCACGAGCGGTGGACACGGGTCGCCAGGACCGTGCCCGCCGATCCGAACCTGGCGAACGTGTACGAACCGCTCTTCGAGGAGTTCCTCCACCTGGAGGAACGCCACCGGTAGCCCACGGGCTGCCCGACCCAGGACCAATGCGCACGGGGGGCGCTCATACACCGCTTTCGCGACCGCCATTGCCAGGAGAAGAAATGCAACGACCGTGGAAAAGCGCACTGAAGGTCATCACCGCCACGTCGGCGGCGGCCGCACTCATGCTCGCCTCGGCCTGCGGCTCGGACGACGCCGCGGAGGGCAATGCGACCGGTGAGGTCACCGGCCCCATCGACGTGTGGATGGGCGACCCGATCGGCGCCGCCCAGCAGCCGACGATCGTCCAGCTCGCCAAGGACTACGAGACCGCCCACCCCGGCACCAAGGTGAACCTGCGGTTCCTCGGCGCCGACGCGCACAAGACCTACCTGACCAGCATCGCCGGCGGCACCGTGCCCTGTGTCGCGCTCATCGGCAACACCTGGAGCCCGGAGTTCGCCGGCCTCCAGGCCCTGGAGCCGATCGCGCAGGACCCGGCGTCGATGAAGGGCGTCTACACCCAGAGCATGATCGACTCGACCGTGCTCGACGGCGTCTCGTACGCGGTGCCCTACGACACCGGCGTGCGGGCGCTCATCTACCGCAAGGACCTCTTCGACAAGGCCGGCCTGGCGGCCCCCAAGACCTGGGACGAGGTGCTGAGCTCGGCCACGAAGGTGCAGCAGGACAACCCCGGGGTCAACGGCTTCGGCATCATCGGCGGCAACCAGTGGTACTGGCTGCCGATGATCTGGAACTGGGGCGGCGAGATCGCCGTCCAGGAGGGCGGCGCCTGGAAGGCCAAGGTCGACTCGCCCGAGGCGGTCGCCGCCTTCACCTTCTACGCCGACCTGCTGACCAAGCACAAGCTGGCCCCCGAAGGGGCGGCCACCTGGCAGGGCGCCGACGCGTCCAAGGCGTTCGCGCTCGGGCAGATCGGCATGATGGTCGGCGGTTCGTGGGACCTGAAGACGATCCTCGCGCAGAACCCCGGGATGGAGCAGCAGCTCGCCACCGCGCCGCTGCCGGCCGGCCCCGGCGGCAACAACGACACCTTCGCGGGCGGCAGCAACCTGGCCATCTTCAAGGGGTGTGACAACAAGGCGACCGCCAAGAGCTTCGTGGACTTCCTGATGAAGACCGAGAACCTCGTGCCGGTCACCACCAAGATCGGTCTCCTCCCGGCGACCGTCGACGCCCTGGAGAAGGAGCGCACCAGCGGTTCGTTCTCCACCCCGCTGCTGCGGGCCTACGCCGAGCAGGCGCCGAACACGCGGTCGATCCCGCCGGTGGCCACATGGGGCAAGGTCGAGGGCACCGGGGCCATCGTCAACGCGATGCAGGCGATCATGAACGGGCAGCAGACGCCCGAAGCGGCCATGCAGGAACTGGCCTCGCAGATTGACGCCGCGATCGGACAACAATGACCTCTACCACCAGCAGGCGGGCACAGCACACCGTTGTGCCCGCCCGCCCGGGAAGCCGGACCCGGTCCCGATGGGACCGGTTCGGCCTGCCGAGTCTCCTGCTCGCCCCCCTCCTGGCGGTGATCCTGGGAGTGGTCGGCTACCCCATCGTGCGGACCGTCTGGCTCTCCTTCCACGAGGGCGAATACCTCATGACCGGGGCCTTCAACGGCGTCGACAACTACACCGAGATCTTCGGCGACCCCTACTTCCTGGCCGCGCTGCTCCGCACGACGGTCTTCGCGGTCGTCTGCGTGGTCACCACCCTGCTGATCAGCCTGGCCATCGCGCTCGTCCTGGACGCCGGGTCGTGGACGGCCAGGATCGTCACGGTGGTCGTGCTGCTGCCCTGGGCGATGCCCCGGGTGGCCAGCGGCATCATCTGGAAGTGGATGTTCAACGACCAGTACGGCATCGCCAACTGGCTGCTGGTCTCCCTCGGCTTCGACTCGTTCCGGGGCTACGCCTGGTTCAACGACGGCTTCGCCTCGCTGGTCGCCATCACGATCGCCGTGGTGTGGCACTCGGTGCCGTTCATCGCGATCTCGATGCTGGCCGGGCTGCGCGCCACGCGCGGTGAGGTGCTGGAGGCGGCCCGGGTCGACGGCGCGGGCTTCTACCAGCAGCTGATCAGGGTCCGGCTGCCGATGATGAAGCCGCTGCTGACCATCCTCGGCGTGATGTCGACGATCTTCGCGTACCAGTCGTTCGACCACTTCCTGGTGATGACCACCCCGCCGGGCGGGCCGAGCCACAGCACCGAGGTGCTGTCGCTGCTGACCTGGCTGCAGGCGTTCACCGTGCTCGACCAGGGGGTCGCGGCGGCGATGGCCGTCGTCACGTTCGTGCTGCTGGCCGGGATCACCGCCGTCTACGTGAGGTTGTCGAAGGAGGGCACATGACCCGGCGGCTGGTCGTCTATCCGGCGATGGTGCTCATCTGCGTGGTGAGCCTGTTCCCGTTCTTCTGGATGATCGTCACCTCGCTCAAGCCGGACACCGAGATCTTCACGGTGTCGCCGCAGTTCATCCCGCACGAGCCGATCCTGTCGCGCTACACCGAGTTGTTCTCCGGGGCGATCCCCCGCCAGTTCCTCAACTCACTGCTGGTCGCCGGGGCCACCACGGTCGTCACCGGGCTGATCGCGCTGCTGGCGGGCTACGCGCTGGCGCGGTTCAACGTGCCGATGAAGCGCTACCTGCTGATCGTGATCCTGTCGATCCAGATGCTGCCGCAGACGGTGCTGGTCATCCCGCTGTTCGTGGTGCTGCGCAACACCGATCTGCTCGGCACCTACCAGGGGCTCGTGTTGTCGCACCTCGCGCTGACGGTGGGGCTGGCGACGTACATGCTGCGGAGTTTCTTCCTGGACATCCCGGTCTCCCTGGAGGAGTCGGCGATGGTCGACGGGGCCTCGCGGATGAAGGCCGTGCGGCTCGTCGTGTTCCCGCTCGTCTGGCCGGGGCTGGCGGCCAGTTCCATCTACGGGTTCATCACGTCGTGGAACGAGCTGATGTTCTCGGCGACGTACATGCAGCAGTCGTCCAGGGAGACGCTCCCGGTCGCGCTGCAGCAGTTCTTCTCCAGCTACTACTCCGACTGGGGCGGCGTCATGGCGGCCAGCGTGATCTTCACGATCCCGGTCGTCGTGTTCTTCCTGCTGGTCCAGAGGCGCCTCATGCAGGGCATGGTCGCGGGCGCGGTCAAGGGTTGAGAAAGGGTTCTGTCTGATGTTGAAGCTCGGGGTCCTCGGGGTCGGGGCGATCGCCACGGTCGACTACGGGGTGCTGCCCAATCTGCACCACATCGCCGACAAGGTGGAACTGGTCGCGTTGTGCGACCCGGTGGAGGAGCGCACCGCCGCCGCCGCGAAGACGTACGGCGCGCGGGAGACCTACGCCACGCTCGACGAGATGCTCGACGCGTCCGACATCGACCTGGTGCTCAACCTGACCCCCATCCCGGCGCACGGCCCGACCTCGCTGAAGATCCTGGAGGCGGGCAAGCACCTGGCGACCGAGAAGCCGCTGGCCACCACGATGGAGGAGGCCGACGCGCTCATCGACCTGGCCGCCGCGAGCGGCCTCAAGATCGTCTGTTCGCCGCCCAACATGCTCTACCCGAGCCGCATCGAGGCGGCCCGGCTGATCCGCGAAGGGGTCATCGGCAAGGTCGCGTTCGCCAAGGTCCGGGCCAGCCACGGGGGCCCGGCCTCGATGATGAACTGGCCGACCGACCCGACGTGGTTCTACCAGGAGGGGTCCGGCCCGCTGTTCGACGTCGGCGTCTACGGCATCCACGAGATGCTCGGCCTGCTCGGCCCGGCCAAGCGGGTGTCGGCGTTCTCGGGCGTCACCGAGCCGACCCGCGTGGTGCGCTCCGGCCCGTACGCCGGCAAGGAGATCACCGTCACCACCGACGACAACACCCTGATCATGCTCGACTTCGGGGGCGGCACGTTCGCCGTCGTCGACGGCACCTTCAACGTGAACGCCGCCAAGGGCCCCCGCCTGGAGGTCTTCGGCCGCAAGGGCACCCTGAACCTGCCGAACAACCTGCCGGTGAACGGCGGCCGGGGCATCGACCTGTTCCTGCTGGAGGCCGCCGCCGGGCTGAGCGGGTGGGTCGACCTCGACCTCGCCCACCTGGAGCCGGCCCAGCAGCGCGTCGACAAGCTGCGCCGGGCGCTGCTGGTCGACCACCTCGCCGACGTCGTGAACGGCACGGCCGAGGAGGTCATGGGCGGCGACGTCGCCCGCCACGCGCTGGAGATCATGCTGAAGGCGCACGAGTCGGCCCGCACCGGTCAGGCGCTGGAGCTCACGACCACCTTCAGCCGGTCGTGACGACCAGCAGGGCGATGTCGTCTTCGTGGGCGCGGACGTCGACCAGCTCCGCGATGAGCCGGTCGGCGACCGCGTCGAGGTCGGCGAGGTCACGGGTGCCCTGCCAGAGCGCCTTCAGCACGCCCATGCCGGCGTCGATCGCCCGGTCGCGCCGCTCGACCAGGCCGTCGGTGTAGAGGAGCAGCCGGGCCCCGGGCGGGAAGTACACCTTGTGCTCGACGTAGTTGTAGTCGACCACGCCCAGGGGCGGCCCGGCGCCGTCGTCGAGGAACCGGTAGGGCCCGCCGGCGACGTCGAGCAGCATCGGGAGCTGCCCGGCGTTGGCCCAGGTCAGAGTCTGGGCGTCGGCGTCGTAGACGGCGAGGCAGCAGGTCACCAGGCGGGCCCGGTCGGCGGCCCGCAGCACCACGGCCGACTGGCGCAGGATCTCGCCCGGCGACATGTGGCTGACCGCCAGGGCCCGTACGGCCGTGCGCATCTGCCCCATCACGGCGGCGGCCTGGATGCCCTTGCCCATCACGTCGCCGACCACGAGCGCGACCCGGCCGTCGTCGATCGGGATCAGGTCGACCCAGTCTCCGCCGACGTCGATGCCGTGGGCCGGATAGTAGCGCCAGGCGTGCCGCACCCCGGGGACGTGCGGTAACGGGGACAACAGGCTGCGCTGGAGCTCCACGGCGGCGTCGCGGTGGCGCTGGTAGAGGCGGGCGTTGTCCATGGCCACGGCGGCCTGCGCGGCCACGCCGGTGGCGAGCTGCTCGTGGCGGACGGTGAACATGCCGGGTTCGGGGTGGCCGAAGAAGAACCCGCCGAGCACCTCGCCCGACGGCGAGACCACCGGCACCGCGAGGTAACTGCGCACGTCGAGGTGGCCCTCGGGCATGCCGTGGTAGGGCGGGTTCTGGCCGTAGCGGGGGTCGGCGCGCACGTCGTTCATGCGGATGACGCCCTCGCCCTGGAACGTCGGGTCGAACACCTTCGTGTTGCGCGGCATCGGGAAGCCCTCGAACGCGCTCTGGGGGACGCCGGAGAGCACGTACAGGAAGTAGCTCTCGCCGTTCATGTCGTAGACGTTGTAGAAGAACGAGCCGAAGGCCGCCCCGGTCAGCGAGGTCGCGGCGTCGCAGGCGGTGCGCACGATCCGGGGGAGGTCGAGGTCGGCGGCCAGCGCGCGGCCCACTTCGTGGAGGGTCTCGACGAGCCGGGTCTCCTCCTGGAGCCGGATGATCAAGTCGTCGAGTTCGTGGGTCATGAGCCTCCCCGGTGCTCGGAGAGGAGTTTCAACGCCTCCTCAGCGTTGTCGCGGACGGCCAGCACGGTGAGGCTTCCGGTCAGCCGGAGCAGCCGGTCGAGCGGGCCGGTCACGCCGGCCAGAACCATCAGCCCGCCCATCTCCCGGGCCGCGACCGTCGAGACGAGCAGCACCCGCAGCCCGCTGGAGTCGCAGAACGAGAGCTCCGACAGGTCGGCCGCGATGTGGGTGTCGCCCGAGGTCAGCAGGTCGGTGACCACGGCGTGCAGTTGCGGCGAGGTGGTGACGTCGAGGTCGCCGGAGACGGTCACCAGCGGCCCGGCCGCCAGTCGCGTCACGGCCACGCCGAGGCGCTGCTGCGTGCCACGGGGCTTGATCGAGTCGTCGGCGTCGACGTTCATGCGCATCTCCACCCGGGAGCCGCCGTCGCCCTGCTCGATCGTCAACTGGTCGCAGACCTCGCTCATGAGCCACAGGCCGAAGCCGCGGCGGCCGTCGAGCGAGGGCCGGGCAGGGCTGAGGTGGGCGGGGGTGAGCCGACCGGCCCGGTCGGTCACCTCCACGACGACCTGGCCTTCTTCCAGCCAGATCCGGACGGTGCCGAGGCCGTCGCCGTGTTCCAGCACGTTGACGACCGCCTCGTTGGCCGCGAAAACGAGGTCATGGAGGCGGGCTCCGGTGAGCCCGGCACCCGAGGCGAACGCGTCGATGCGGTCACGCATCGACCCGACGTCGTCGGTGATCGGCCAGGCCCCGGGCAGGTTCACGGGCACCCCAACGAGCTTCGCACCATTACACGACTGTATCGCGGGCTTCGTCACCGCACCTGGATCCCACCGAGGACGATGGTGACCAGGTCGTCGGCGAACCCCTCGGGCACGACCGCCGGGGCCCGCAGCGTGACCTCGTGACAGGCCCCGATGATCATCGTCGCGGCGGCCTCGACCGGCGCGCCGGCCGCGACGTCCCCCGTCTCCTGCCGCCGCCGCAGGAAGGCGGCGAGCTGGTCGCGCAGCCCCTGCCCGCCGGCGGCGGGGTTGCCGAGCGCGGTGAACCGTTCGAGCACCTCGGGCGCCAGGTTCGCGAACGCCGGAACGATGACCAGGTGCAGGTCGAGGGCCCTTCTCGTGTACGCCAGCAGCGCCCGCCCCAGCTCCTCGTCGTCGGCGGGCAACGGCGGCAGATCCGCTTCGGCGGCCCGCACGTGACCGTGCAGGCCGAGGGCGAGCAGCTCCTCCTTGTCGGCGAAGTGGTTGTAGAGCACCCCGGTGGCCACCTCGGCCTCCCGGGCGATCTCGCGCACGGTCAGGCCGCCGGTGCCGCGCCGGGCGATGAGGCGTGCGGCGGCGCCGATCAGGTGGTCGCGCAGGTCCACCCCGGCCTCGACGGCCCGCGCCCGGCGCGGCGCCATCACGGCCGCACCGCGCCGACCAGCAGCGCCTCGCCGTTGAGCAGCACGCCGTCAGGGGTCTCGAAGGCACGCAGCGCCGGGAGCAGCCTCCCGGCCGCGCCGTCTCCGGCCTGGTGCCGGATCGGCCCCCAGGCCCCCATGAACGCCGCCGCGTCGGCGGCGTCGGCGCCCCAGTTCTGCGGCGCGTCGACCGGCCGGGCCACGACGTCGGCGAAGCCGGCTTCGGTGAGGACGCGGCCCGCCGTCTCGGCGTCGCCGAGCGCGAGGGGGCCGGTGCCCGGCTCGGGCGCGGGCAGGCCGAGGGCCGAGACGACCTGGGCCAGGTCGCCGTAGCCGCGCATCGACAGGAACGTGAGCCGCCCGCCGGGCGCGAGGGCCCGGCCGATGTTGGCGAAGGCGGCGACGGGATCGCCGAAGAACATGATCCCGAATCTACTGAGGGCCAGGTCGAACGACGAATCGGGGAACGGGTGGACCTGCGCGTCGCCCTGGACGAAGGTGACGCCTCCCCCGCCCGTGAGCTCGCGGGCGGTGGCGAGCATCGGCCCCGACAGGTCGATCCCCGTGGCGGAGGCCGCCGTGCGCGCGGCCAGCCGGGTGGTGCGCCCGGTGCCGCACCCGATGTCGAGGACGCGGTCGCCCGGCCGGACGGCGTCGAGGAGGAACGGGTTGAAGGCGTCGTTGACGGCGTTGTAGCGGTCGGGGTGGGCGGCCCAGTGGGCGCCCTCGTAGCCGTTCCAGGCCTCGGCCTGGTGGGTGTTCACGATGTATGAACGCATGTTCATGAACGTACGTTCATAACATGATTCCGGTCAAGTGGTATGAATTGGCGCCATGGCCGTAACCCTGACCGAAACGCCGGTCGCGCCGCTGACCAGGCGCCGCGCCGAACTGACGGCCGCCGCCGTCGCGCTTGTCGTCGGGCTGTGGAACGTCTGGGTGCCGTCGTTCTGGCGGGACGAGTCGGTCTCCGCCCTGGCCGCGTCCCGGCCGATCGGCGAGTTGTGGGACCTGCTCGGCCACATGGACCGGGTGCACGCCCTCTACTACCTGCTGCTGCGGCCGGTGGCGTGGATCTCCACGTCGGAACTGGCGCTCCGGCTGCCCTCGGTGCTGGCGACGGCCGCCGCGGCCTACGGCGTCGCCGCGATCGGACGCCACCTGGCCTCCGCCCGCGCGGGCCTGCTGGCCGGGCTGGTGTTCGCGGCGCTGCCGATGGTGACGCGGTACGCGCAGGAGGTCCGCTCGTACGCGATCGTGACCGCGCTGGCGGTGCTGGCGACCTGGTTGCTGGTGACCCGGCGCAACCAGGTGCTCTACGCGCTCGTGATCGTGCTGCTGGGGTGGTCGCACGTCTACGGGTTGCTGCTGGTGGTGGCGCATCTGGTCGTCGCGCCCGACCGGCGGCGTTTCCTGCACGCCATGCTCATCGCGGCGGCGGGGCTGGCGCCCCTCGCGGTGCTGGCGGCGGGGCAGCGGGGCGTGCAGCTCGGCTGGTTGCAGCCGCCCACGTGGGCGGCCCTGCCGGCGCTGGCCCAGGAGGTCATGGGCAGCAGGTGGGCGATCATCCCGCTGCTGGGGCTGGCCGCCTTCGGGGCGCGGGGCGCGCTGGGCCGGGTGGCCGGGGCGTGGGCGCTGCTGATCCCGTTGTCGATGCTGGTCTCGCTGGTCTACCCGATCTACAGCCCCCGGTACGTGCTGTTCGCCCTCCCCGGGCTGGCCCTGCTGGCCGGGGCGGGGCTCGACCGGCTGCGCCCGAGGCCGCTGTCATGGGTCGCGCTGACGCTGCTGGTCGCGCTGACGGTGCCCAAGCACCTGTGGCTCCGGGCGCCCGACCATCGGCCCGACGACCTGCGGTCGATGGCCGCCGCGCTGTCCGAACGGGCGCGTCCGGGCGACCGGGTGCTGTACGTCGATCCCACCTATGAGTGGTTCGTCGGGGTGTACGCGGAGCCGTACAAGAAGCTGATCAAGCTGACCGGAGAGGCCGAGCGGGTGTGGGTGGTGTCCGGCGGGCGCGAACACCAGAACAGCGCCTTCGTGGAGACCGACCCGGGTTATCTGAATCTGCAGAGGCACTACCGGGCCCGCTACTACAAGGACTTCGGCTACTCCTGGTTCGCCCTCTACGTGCCCAGATGAGAAGGGCGCCCCCGCCGGGGCGCCCTTCGATCAGCCGAACCGGCGGCGGCGCAGCAGCAGCGCGCCGCCACCGGCGGCGGCCAGGCCCAGGGCCAGATAGAGGCCGGCGCCGGAGGCCAGCGGCGCGTCGCTCGGCGCGTCGAGGGTGGCCGGGCCGCAGGTCGCCGAGCTCAGGATGACGTCGCCGTCACCCGACAACGCGCGCACGCGCAGGCCGTGGACGGTCAGGCTGCCGTCGGCGTTGGGGATCTGCTCGTTGAGGCGGACCTCGACGAGCGGCAGCAGCGGCGGGAACAGGAACGTGGTGCCCGCCGCGGGGCTGCTGTCCAGGGTGGTGCCGAGCACCTTCGCGTCGGCCAGCGTCGTCGAGCCCGTCGTGGGCTGACCGGCGACCGCGGTGCACTCCGCCCGGACGGAGCCCGCGGTGAAACCGACGCCCAGCAGGGCCGCGTTCAGGCCGTCGACCGACGCCCGCGCCGACTCGGTCCCGACGGCGGTCTTCTGCTCGACCTCCACCGCCACCGCGCCGGTCGACACGGTGCCGACGTTGACCGAGGCGATCTCCGCGGCCGGGTTGCCGGGTTCGGCCTGCGGCGCGGGGCGGAACCTGAGCCCCAGCGGCAGGGTGATCGAGGCGCCGTAGGCGTTGACCGTGTCGTCGCTCGCGCGGGCGGTGCTCGTCGTCCCCGCGAGCAGCGTCGTCAGCGCCGCCAGGGAAACGGCGAAAGTACGTCCGAGAAACATGTGCGGGCCCTCCGCGGGCTTCTTGTATAAGTCGGTGACGCTCCAAGTTATTCGTGTGCCGAGTGGTAAACGGTAAGGGACCTGTCAGTTCACTCCAGAGAGTGAGTGTTGTGGCCCGTGCCCGGCTCGATTCGCTCGTTACATTGAGCGTCGAAGAACAGGAGCCGAAATGGGGACACGCGGAGCCGTCCGCCGGGAAACGTGCCAGATCGTCGTCGTCGACGAAGGCCCGCTCGCGCATCTCGCATTGCGTGCGTTTCTCCGGCAGGCCCCCGCATTCACGGTCGCCGCCTCCGCAATGACCGGGGCGGAAGGCCGTCGAATAATTTCTCGGCTTATGCCGGAAATCGTGATCTGCGAGGCGCGGATCGGCGACGACTGCGGCCTGGAACTGTGCCGCTGGATCGGCCTGGAGCATCCCGGCGTGATGCCGGTGGTGCTCACCTCGGTCGACGACGTGAACCTGGCGCGCGCGGCGCTCGACGCGGGGGCGCACGCGTACCTGCTGAAGTCCTCGCCGCTGGAGGACCTGCTGTTCCACCTGGAGCGGGTGGTCGAGGGCCAGGTCATCGTCGACGACCGGCTCGGGCGGTCGGCCGCCGGGCGCGGGGGCCACCGCACCCGCTTCGGTCTCAGCCCGCGCGAGCACGAAGTGCTGGAGGAGATCATCCTGGGCCTTGACAACCGGGCCATCGCCGGACGGCTCTGCATCGCCCACGAGACCGTGAAGACCCACGTCAAGTCGATCCTGCGCAAGATCGGCGCACGTGACCGGGCCCACGCCATCGCGGTCGTGCTCGGCGACGCGCGCACCGGGAGCGGCTGGTGAGCCGGGTCTGCGTGGTCGTCGGCACCCGGCCCGAGGCGATCAAGCTCGGGCCGGTCATCCCGGAACTGCGGGCCTTCGCCGGGGTCGACGTCGTGCACACCGGGCAGCACGACGGCGCGGTGGTGGGCGAGGTGCTCGCGCTGTTCGGGGCCGGAGTGTCCCACGAGCTGCGCCGCGAAGCGGCCACGCTGCCCGTGCTGACCGCCGAGGTCGTGCTCGGGCTCGACGAGGTGTTCGCGCG
The DNA here is from genome assembly GCF_030269205.1 of Herbidospora sp. NBRC 101105. Classification (NCBI taxonomy): domain Bacteria; kingdom Bacillati; phylum Actinomycetota; class Actinomycetes; order Streptosporangiales; family Streptosporangiaceae; genus Herbidospora; species Herbidospora sp. NBRC 101105. The sequence continues at coordinate 487,449 of NZ_BSSX01000004.1, forward strand.
GCTCAGGCCCGATCTCGTGGTCGTCCAGGGAGACACGACGTCGGCGTTCGGCGGCGCGCTGGCGGCCTACCTGCGGCGCGTCCCGATCGCCCACGTCGAGGCGGGGCTGCGCAGCCACCGCCTCACCCCGTTCCCCGAGGAGGCCAACCGGCGGTTGATCGCGCCGCTGGCCGACCTGCACCTCGCGCCGACCGCCTCGGCCCGCGCGAACCTGCTCGCCGAGCGCATCCCGGCCGATCGGGTGCTGGTCACGGGGAACACGGTGGTCGACGCGCTGGCCGCCGTGCTGGCCGACCGGCCCGCGCCCCGGGACCGGCCGGTGGTGGTGATCACCGCGCACCGGCGCGAGTCGTGGGGCGAGCCCATGCGGCGCGTCGCCCGCGTCGCCGACCGGCTCGCCGCCGCCCATCCCGGCGTCGACTTCGTCGTCGCCACCCATCTCAACCCGGCGGTACGCCAGGTGTTCGACCAGGTGGTGCGCCCCCGGGCCAACATCCGGTGCGTGCCGCCGATGCCCTACCGGGAGTTCGCCCGGTTGCTGGCCGTCAGCGCGCTGGCGATCACCGACTCGGGCGGCGTCCAGGAGGAGGCCGCCGCGCTCGGCCTGCCGGTGCTGGTCATGCGCGACTCCACCGAACGCGTCGAGGCCCTCGACGACGGCGGGGCCCACCTGGTCGGCACCGACGAAGAACTGGTCACCAAGACCGCCGGCCTGTTCCTCCAGTCGGCCGTGGCCGGCCGGGTCAGGCACGTCGCCCCCTGCCACTACGGCGACGGCCACGCCGCCGCCCGCGTGGCCAGGGCGTGCGCCGAACTCATCCACTCCGAGAACTGAGGTGTCATCGTGTACGGATCCTGGGGGCACGGCCCCCGCTGGCAGACCGGCGTCCCGTTGGCCGTTCTGCCGTTCACCGGAATTCCCCTGGCCGTGCTGATCGTGCTGGCGGCCGTCCTGATCGTGGGCGGCGCTTTGTTGTTCAGAATGCACAAGGTGCGATAGCCGCCGAAACGGCCCGGGATTCACATCTCCCGGGCCACCGGTGTGCCCGCGACATGGGCCTCGGCGTTTCTCCGGGTTTTCGCCCAGCCGCTCCGGCCGCGAATGATCCGCCAGAACGCGCGCCAGGACGTCAGATAGAAGTTGTAAATGTAGAACGCGTAAGCGATCCCGTAGAGCAGGCTTCTGCCCAGCCCGACCCGGGGTTCGCAGCGCCACCAGTAGAGCGGCCCCCAGATGAGGAACGGCAGAATGCCGAACGTGCCGTAGATGGCGAAAAGGATCCAGCCGCCCTCGACCAGCCACCACGTCATCCTGGCCGGGTCGGCGATCACCCGGCCGGCCAGATAGATCATCGGGATCGGGTAGACGAGCGTGCCGAGGAGCTGCATCCACGGCTGCGCCAGGTAATAGAGCACTTCGAGCGCGCCGAGGCTGCTGAACCGGGCCGACCGCCAGATCCGCGGCAGGTACTTGGCGCACTGCATGGTGCCCTGCCCCCAGCGGGTGCGCTGGGTGATGAGCCGCCGGAACGACCAGAGGCCCTCCTGCTCGACCCATGTGTCGGGGGTGTACTCGTTGCGCTCCCCCGCCAGCAGGAGCTGCACGCCGAGCTCGAAGTCCTCCAGCAGTGAGCCGCCCCACGGTCGTCTTCCCGCACCGGCGACCTTGTCGAGCGCGCTCAGCCGCGTGAGCTGGCCGTTGCCGCCCATCGCGACCGTTCCGCTGCGCCGCCGGCCGAGCTGGATGGCCGAGATCGGGCCGCGGAACTCCAGGTCCTGCATCCGGACCAGCAGCCGCCCGAACGCGTTCCGGAACCGGCCGCGCTCCGGGCACGGGTTCCGGTCGTCGCGGTTGATCATCCACACGTCGATCTGGACGGCCCCGATCGCCGGGTCGGCGAACAACTTCTCGCCCGCGCACACGCTCAGCATGTTCGGGGCGGGCCGCCCGTCGGCGTCCAGTACGCAGACCACGTGCCGGGTGCGGTCGGCGTCCGGCGGGAGGAAGTCGTCGAGCGCGTGGTAGGCGGCGTTCAGGGCGTCGCCCTTCCCGGTCCGCGCCTCCGGGCGCTTTCGCGACACCAGGTGGATCCGGGCGTCGTCCCGGGCGATCTCCTCGACGATGCGGGCCGTGTCGTCGTCGGAGGCGTCGTCCACCACCCACACGTTGACGTGGGAGAACCGTTCGCGCAGGTAGCGCAGGGTCGGCCCGATGACGGCGGCCTCGTCGCGGCACGGGATGAACAGGTGCCACTCGAACGCGGCCGGGTTGCCCGCCGGGTCGGGCCGCTGCCGCAGATAGGGCCGGACGATCGTCAGGACGTAGGTGAGGAAGGTGACGCTGAGGAACAGCGCGAACGCCTGGGTCAGCCCGAGCAGGTAGCCCATCAGCGCCGCACCCCCCGCATCGTCAGCAGCACGTACGCCACCAGCGCCGCCCCGATGCCGAACACGCTGATCATCGAGCCGACCATGGTGTGTCCCCAGTAGTAGCCGGGGTCGAAGCCCAGCCCCTTGATCAGCACCACGAGGGCGAGGATGCGCACCTGGTTGGTGGCGAACAGCAGGACGACGGCGACGGCCAGCGCGACCAGCGGCCAGACGCTCGTCCGCCGCGACAACCAGAGGATCAGGATCGTGACCCCGAGCAGCGGCACGATCAGGAACCCGGACGTGCACTCGGGCGAGATCCGCAACCCGACCGCGTCACCGGTCTCCTCGTTGAACGACATGACCGCCAGCACCGAGTTGACCGCCGTCTCGGTCCGCGCCACCGCCGCGACCACGTGAGAGGCGAGCACCGCCTCCCAGCCCCGCATCCGGTCGTCGATCAGCAGCACCGCCAGGAGCAGCGCCCCCAGCACCCCCGAAAGGCCTACCCGAACGGCCATGTTCCCCCCTCTAGAACGACCTGCAACCTAGCCCTCGCGCCGGTCCGGCCACCTCAGCCGCGCGTGAGGGCTCACTCGGCAGGGTCAGTCACCGCGCGTCCTCCGCGCCCCCGGACTGGTCGGCTTGTTACGGTGCCGCGAGTTTTCCCTGACGCCCCCCAGGAGGTCCCGTGGGCAAGACCGTGTTTCTCTGGGGCAGATTCACCGTGCTGCTGGTCGCGACGGCGTGCGCCGCCCCGGCGACCACACACCCGAGCGCGGCCATGCCCGTCGGCAGCTGCCACGTGATGTCCCAGCCCGAGGAGCTGTACGCCCTGAGCGACGTCCGGCCACCCGTTCCGTGCACCCAGCCGCACCAGACCGAGACCTACCTGGTCACCCGGTTGTCCGGCCCGATGGCCGACACCCCGATCCGCCCCCCGCACGAGCTGCTGGTCCCGATGGTCACGGCCGGTTGCGACTACCGCCCGATCCGCCCCTACCTGGCCGCCGGCCCGCACGACGCCCAGTGGGGCGTCTCGGTCTGGGGCAAGGTCCCCACCCCCGACGAGTGGGCCGCCGGCGACCGCACCCTCCGCTGCGACCTGCTGGTCCCGACGACCCACCCGAACGGCGGCCCGGTCCTGACGGCCCCCCTGCGCGGCATCATGAACCGCCCGGAGTCGGCGGCCATCCGCCGCTGCAACCTCGACGGCCGCGACGTCCAGTGCTCCCTCCCCCACGAGTGGGAGTGGGTCGAACCACAGGGCCTGACCAGAAACCGCTGCCGCGCCAACGCGGCGATGTTCGCCGGACGGCTACGCGGCCTGCGCATCCGCCTCGGCCCGGACCGGTCGTGCTGGGTGGGCCAGGAACGCCACCACATCACGGTCGGCACCCTCCGCGAGGGAATGGCCGCATGACCCTCGACCAGCAGGACACGGGCGGCCCGGTGGCATGGGGCGACCGCTACCCCGAAACCGCCGAACCACGGAGACGCGGGCTGACCCGGCTGCTGCGGCGCTGGAGACGTCCGGGCGGCAGGGCGCGGAAGCGGCGGTTGTCCTCGCTGCTGGCACGTCGGGGCGGCGGTCGAACTCGGGCCGGCTCGGAGGCTCTTCCACGAACCCGACGGGCCGGGGTTCGGCGGCACCCGCAGGTGGCCGTGGTGGTCGGGGTCGTGTGGGCGGCGGTCATGCAGGTTCGGCTGTTTCTCGGGGGACATGTCGGGCTTGCCGGGTTCGGTGAGAACCTGCCCTGCCGGCTCGGCCTGGCCAACTTCCGCAACCCCGCGCTGGCCGGGTGGGAGCACGTACAGCCGACCTGGATCGCGCACACGTGGACGGGTGAGAGCTGCCCGCCCGAGTTCTCGACCGCCCTGTTCGCGCAGGCGGCCGGGAAGTGGCTGACGCCGCTGCTCGGCTACCCGGGGGCGCTCGACCTGCGGGCGCTCGGGGTCGTGTTCGGGCTGCTCGTCGGGGTGGTCTGCGGGCTGCTCGTCGCCGTCGTGCCGGGGCGGCCGCTGGTCCGGGTGGGGTTCGCCTCGGCGGTCGGGCTCCTGTACGCCGACGCCGCGTTCGCCGGGTACCTCATCTCCCCCCACGCCGAACCGACCGCGCTCGTGGCTGCCGGGTTCCTCGTCGTGGCGCTGCTGTCGGTGTGGGAGCGGCCGACGGCGCCGAGGGTGGTGGCGACGGCGGTCCCGGCGCTGCTCGTGATCGGGGCGCGGCCGGAGTATGTGACGTTCGTGCCCGTGATCGCGTTCGCGCTGCTCTGGGTGCCGGGCCGCCGGATCGTGGCGCTGATGGTCGCCACCTGGATCGCCGGTCTCGGCGTCTTCCACGTCGTCACCGAGGCCACGTTCGACGACCACAGGGCCGTGTTCCAGACCATCCTGCACGACGACCCCACGGCCGCCGCCGACCTCGCGTCGCTGGGCCTGGACCCGGCGCTCGCCCCGGCCGCCGGCCTGTCGCGCGACGACGCGGCCTGGGCCTTCTTCGCCGACCGGTATCACCGCACCGCCCACCCCTCCCCTCTCCGGGTCGCCGGGTTCTACGCGACGCATCCGTGGCACCTGATCCGTACCGTCGGATGGGGTCTCCAGGGCGTCGCCGGTCTCCGCCCCAACTATCTGGGCTCCTACCCGGAAGGCGCGGGGAAGCCGGAGGGCGGGCAGGAGCACCGGATCACCGTCTACTCGGCGATCTGGGAGGTCTTCCGCGCGGGCCCGCTGCTGGTGCCGGTGCTCTGGATCGTGACGGCCGGGGCCGGATGGCTGGTGGTGCGCCGCCGCTCCCTGACCCCGTCGGAGAAGGCGACGGGACGCCTGGCGGTGGTCCTCCCGGCGGCCGCGCTGGCCCAGTTCGCCGTGGTCGTGCTCGTCCACGGCCGGGTGGAGACGGTCAGGCACATGGCCATGACGAGCTGGCTCACCGCGATGTGCCTCCCGGTCGCAGCCGTGGCCGTCACGCTGGTGCTGACCCGGCTGCGTCCGGTCCCGCGCTGGCAGCACCGCCACGAATCATGCGCATCGATTCATTCTCAAATGGACGAGATAAAAGGTTGATGCTCCGCCTCATCCCGTATGTGAGAAACTAACGGGGCCCGAGTTGTGACGGCGTCTCCCTCATGGGTGGAAATCCCAAAGCCGTCCTCGAGCGAGGGCGTCATCGCGTTTCGCTCTCGGAGGTCATGAGAAATGGCTCAGGTGTCACTGCGTCCGCAGAAGACGGCCATGCTGGTCGCGCAGCGCATCGTGGCGGACATCAACCGCCGGGGCAACACGATCGGCGACCGGCTCCCTCCCGAACGCGCCATGCTCGACACCTATGAAGTCGGCCGCGGCACCCTCCGGGAATCGCTGCGTTTCCTCGAACTCCAGGGTGTGCTTTCGCTCAAGCCCGGCCCCGGCGGCGGCCCGGTCGTCCAGCAACCCGACGCGACCAGCCTCGTCACCACGCTGACCCTGCTCCTGCAGTTCGAGAACGCCCCCTTCCGCACGGTCGCCGAGGCCCGCGCGGCACTGGAGCCGATGATGGCCCGGCTGGCGGCCGAGAGAATGGCCGACGAACAACTCGCGGCGCTGAAGTCGAGCGTCGACGACATGCGCGCCGGCCTCTCCGACCAGAGCGTGTTCCTGGCCGAGAACAAACGATTCCACGACATCATCGCCCACGGCTCCGGCAACACCATGTTCGGCTACCTGATCGACGCGCTACTGGGAATCCTCGACGGTTCCGCCATCGGAATCGACTATCCGGAAGTGCGCCGTTCGGCCGTCCACCGCGCCCACGTGAAGATTTACGAGGCCATCCGCGACCGTTCCCCCGAGAAGTCGGCCGAGGCCATGGCCGCCCACATCGACGAGTACGTGAAATACGCCGAACGCAAATTCCCCGAGGTGCTGGCCGCCCCGATCGTGTGGGGCACGGTCTAGCGGACGCCGATCCCCAGCCGTGAGATCAGCCCCGAAGCGTCGAGGTCGACTGGCCACGTGTTCGCGGCGGGCCCGATCATGCGCCGCCGCTACGAGGGCGGCGGCGCCCGGTCAAGTGCCTGAACACCGTCGGCCGACGGCGATACGGTGAGATGAGTTCCCAGTTGGAGGTCGCCGATGTCCACTCCGCGTCACGATGACGAGGCCCTCATCCCTCAGCCGCCGATGACGACGGCGGCGCTGCGGGCCGCGGTGGCCCAGATCGCCCCCGCTCATCTGGGTCAGTTCGTCGAACATCTCGATCAGGCGACGGAGCAGGCCGCGCGGCAGAGCACGGTCGCACCGCTTCTCGGGTTCCTCCGGCAATGGGCCGAGTTCGTGGCCATCCACCGCCACCCCGTCACGGCCGCCCGCCTGCACGATCTGGAGCGGCAGGTGGCCGTCGCCACCGACCGGCAGACGGTGACGGTCCTGCTGGCCGAGATCCGCGCCATTACCGACGCCGCCCGCGGTGACGCCACCGATGAGTGACGCCTGGACCTGGGAGTACGATCCCGACGAGGAAAGCGTCGCCCACGGGCTGCCCGCCCCGGTCCTGGCCGAGGTCGAACGGCTGGGCGATCAGCTCGCGATTCTGGGACGGGACGCCGCCACCGCGGGCAGAGGCCCTCTGCACGGCGGAGGACTGCGAACGCTCGACCTGTTCGGCGGCCGGGGCTTCCTGAATTTCATCGTCGCCGACCAACTCCAACTGGTGCTGGTCGTCCGCGTCACCTGGCTCGACTGAAAAACACCCCGGCACGCCGAAAAGGGCCGGCCCGGGTGGATCCCGGGCCGGCCCCTTTCAGATGTCAGGTCAGACCAGGTCGAACCGGTCGAGGTTCATGACCTTGACCCAGGCCTTCACGAAGTCGGCGACGAACTTCTCGCCGGCGTCGTCGCTCGCGTAGACCTCGGCCAGCGCGCGGAGCTCGGAGTTCGAGCCGAACACCAGGTCGGCGCGGGTGCCCGTCCACTTGACCTCGCCGGTCGCGGCGTCGCGGCCCTCGAAGGTGGTCTGGTCCTCCGACGTCGACTTCCACGTCGTGCCCAGGTCGAGCAGGTTGACGAAGAAGTCGTTGGTCAGGGTGCCGGGGCGGGTGGTGAAGACGCCCTGCGCCGACTGGCCCGTGTTGGCGCCGAGCACACGCAGGCCGCCGACCAGGACGGTCATCTCGGGCGCGCTCAGGGTCAGCAGGTTGGCGCGGTCGAGCAGCAGGTACTCCGCCGGGTAGCGGTTGCCCTTGCCGTAGTAGTTCCGGAAGCCGTCGGCGGTCGGCTCCAGGGCGGCGAACGACTCGACGTCGGTCTGCTCCTGGGTCGCGTCGACGCGGCCCGGGGTGAACGGGACCTCGACGGTGTAACCGGCGTCGCGGGCGGCCTGCTCGACGGCGGCCGAACCGGCCAGCACGATCAGGTCGGCCAGGGAGACCGGCTTGCCGAACGACGCCTGGATGCCCTCAAGGGTGCTGAGCACGCTGGCGAGCTGGTCGGGGTCGTTGACCTCCCAGCCGATCTGCGGCTGGAGGCGGATGCGGGCGCCGTTGGCGCCGCCGCGCTTGTCGCTGCCGCGGAACGAGGAGGCCGAGGCCCACGCCGCCGAGACGAGCTGCGGGACCGACAGGCCCGAGTCGAGGATCTTGGCCTTCAGGTCCGCCACGTCGGCGTCGGAGAGCAGGTCACCGGTGCGCGCCGGGAGCGGGTCCTGCCAGAGGAGCACCTCGCTGGGGACCTCGGGGCCGAGGTAGCGCACGACCGGGCCCATGTCGCGGTGGGTCAGCTTGTACCAGGCGCGGGCGAAGGCGTCGGCGAACTCGGCGGGGTTCTCCAGGTAGCGACGGGAGATCTGCTCGTAGATCGGGTCGACGCGCAGGGCGAGGTCGGTCGTCAGCATCGTCGGGGCGTGCCGCTTGGCCGGGTCGTGGGCGTCGGGGACGGTGCCCTGGCCCGCGCCGTCCTTCGGACGCCACTGGTTGGCGCCGGCGGGGCTCTTGAACAGCTCCCACTCGTAGCCGAAGAGGATCTCGAAGAAGTCGTTGGTCCACTGGGTGGGCTTGGTCGTCCAGATGCCCTCGAGACCACTGGTGATCGTGTCGGCGCCCTTGCCGGTGCCGAACGTGTTGCGCCAGCCGAGGCCCTGCTCCTCGATCGAGGCGGCCTCGGGGTCGGCGCCGACGTGGTCGGCCGGGCCCGCGCCGTGGGTCTTGCCGAAGGTGTGGCCACCGGCGATGAGGGCGACGGTCTCCTCGTCGTTCATGGCCATGCGGCGGAAGGTCTCGCGGATGTCGCGGGCGGCGGCCAGCGGGTCGGGGTTGCCGTTGGGGCCCTCGGGGTTGACGTAGATGAGGCCCATCTGGACGGCGCCGAGCGGGCTCTCCAGGTTGCGGTCACCGGTGTAGCGCTTGTCGTCGAGCCAGACCGACTCGGGGCCCCAGTAGACGTCCTCCTCGGGCTCCCACACGTCGGCGCGGCCGCCGGCGAAGCCGAAGGTCTGGAAGCCCATGGTCTCCAGGGCGACGTTGCCGGTGAGGATCAGCAGGTCGGCCCAGGAGATGCTCTGGCCGTACTTCTTCTTGACCGGCCACAGCAGACGGCGGGCCTTGTCGAGGTTGCCGTTGTCGGGCCAGGAGTTCAGCGGCGCGAAGCGCTGCTGGCCGGCGCCGGCGCCGCCGCGGCCGTCGTGGATGCGGTAGGTGCCCGCGCTGTGCCACGCCATGCGGACCATGAAGGGGCCGTAGTTGCCGAAGTCGGCGGGCCACCAGTCCTGGGAGGTCGTCAGCACCTCGGCGATGTCGCGCTTGACGGCCGCGAGGTCGAGGGCGTTGAAGGCGGCGGCGTAGTCGAAGTCGTCGCCGAGGGGGTTCGCGACGGCCGGGTTCTTCGCGAGGATCTTCAGGTTGAGCCGCTCCGGCCACCACTGGCGGTTGCCGCCGCCCTGGGTCGGGTGGGCCGCGCGCACGTGCGCGACCGGGCAGGCGCCCTCATCCTTCGCGTCGGTGACGATGGCGTCGTGGTTCTCGGACATCCAAATCCTTCCGGACTATCTCAGCTCGCAGTGGCGGAACAGCTGGGGCAGCGGCCCCAATAGATGACCTCGGCCTCGTCGATCGTGAAACCGTGGGTCTCGGACGCGGTCAGACACGGCACCTCACCCACGGCGCAGTCGACGTCGGCGACGGCGCCGCACGACCGGCAGACGATGTGGTGATGGTTGTCTCCGACGCGTCCCTCGAACCGGGCCGGGCTCCCGGCCGGTTCGATCCGGCGAACCAGCCCCGCCGCGGTCAACGCGTGCAGGGCCTCGTATACGGCTTGGAGGGAGACGTGACCGACTCGATCACGGACGCCCGAGGCGATGTCTTCGACGCCGAGGTGGTTGCCACCCCGCACGGTCTCCAGCAGCGCGACCCGGGCTGCCGTCACCCGCAGTCCCGCCCCGCGCAACTCCTCCGCGATGGTCTGGCTCTTGGGTGCCGTCATGACGTCCAACTTACCGCCCTAAACACGAACGATACAAGTTTATGAATCATCCAACCGAAGGATTCCGGCTCATGCCCCGACTCGCCGTCCTGATCGTGCTCGCCCTGCTCACCGGGTGTGGCGTCGCGCCCGACAGCCCGCTCGCCGACCAGTGCGACACCGTGCCGCCCGGCGCCGAACGGGTGGTCCTGCGGGCCGCATCGGGTGTACGGCTGGGCGCGGCGGTGGTGGGGCCGCCCGACGCCCCGGTCGGGATGGCGGTCGCCCACGGGGCCGGCCACACGCTCTGCGACTGGTTGCCGGCGATGTCGGCGCTCGCCGAGAGGCTGCGCGTACGGGTGATCGTCCCCGACCGCCGCGGCACCGGCTCCAGCGAGGGCGACGGGGAGGTGGGCGAGCTGGCCGCCGACCTGCAGACGGCCCTGACCTGGCTGCACGACCAGGGCGCGACCAGGCTGGCCGCCCTGGGCAGCTCCTACGGCGGCCCGATCGCGGTGCTGGCCGCCCAGCGGGCGACCTCTCTGCCGATGTGCGTCGCGATCGCGGTCTCGCCGCTGACCGGCATCGAGGGCGGCGTGGCGCCGCTGGCCGAGGACAAGCCGGTCCCGAGCCTGTGGACGGTCGCCGAGACCGCCTTCGGGCCCAACGCGACGGCCCTGTTCGAGAAGATCCCGCAGGCCACGAAGGGGCGGCTCAAGATCCTGCCGGTCGACGACCACAGCCTCGGCCTGCTCCGCGGCCACCCCGAGGCGATGACCTTCGTCGAAGACGCCCTGCGTACCTGCTGAACGGGAAAGGGCGGTCCGCCCGCGGGCGGACCGCCCTCACACGCCTCCCGTCAGGCCACCCGCGAGCGCGGGGCGCCCCAGGTGTTGCACGACCCCGGGCTCGCGGTGGTCCAGCCCCGCTTCAGCCAGTAGGCGTTGTTCGGGCCGTTGCCGTGGTCCGGCGGCGCGCCCGCCTTGTCACCGCCGTTCTTGCGGTACCACTCGAACTCGTAGTCCATGTTCTGGGCGATGCCCGGCACCGAGCCGCTGACGCTGCGCAGGAACGCCCCCGCGAAGCACTGCGCCTGGAGTTCGAGGCGGCGCGAGGTCTCGTTCCCGGGCACCTGCAGGGAGTAGGCCCGGATCCCGGCCAGCCCCTGGATGTGGTGGCCGTACTCGTGCGCGAGCAGCTCCGCGCCCCACAACCCGTAGCCGTTCTTGACCGGCGTGCTCCACAGGTAGATGTAGAGCGTCTCGGAGTTGTAGCAGTAGTAGCCCACGAACCGGGCCGGGAACTTGCCGCACGAGGTGTTGCCGCGCGTGTTGACCACGACCATCTTGGGCGCGCGGAACTTCTTGCCCGCCTGGGCGAACGACTTGCGCCAGGCGGTGGCCAGGCAGGTGTTCACCTTGATCAGATAGGCGCGATAGGAAGCACGGCTGCCGGCCCTCGGCGACCCCGCACCGCAGTTGACCGTGCCGAACTTCGTCTTGTACAGCGGATTCGCCGTCGCCACGGACTTGGGCACGAACGCCTTGGCCTCGGCCTGGGCCGGAGACGCCAGCACGGCCCCCGCCGTGATCAGCATTGCGGCGACAACGAAATAGCGAGTAATTCTCGTCACGAGTCCGAAATGGTAGGGCTTATGACATCGATCCAAGCTGCGAACACCTCAACCTGACACATCCAGGACAGCCCCAACGATGGCGTCCGCGTCGATCCCGTGGTACCGGTAAACCGACTCTAGATCGCCGGACTGCCCGAATCGGGTCACTCCGAGATGACGCGCCTTGACGTTGTTGATTCCGGCCAGGAACGCCAGCGTGTGTGGGTGCCCGTCCAGGACGGTGACCATCGGCGCGGCGCGGTGCGCCGGGAAGGCCGCGTCGAGCACCCAGGTCGCGCCGTCCTCCCGTCCGGCCCTGGCCTGGGTGGCGGTGAACAGCAACCCGGGGCTGGTGACGCAGACGACGTCGGCGCGGATCCCGAGCCGCTGCAGCCGCTCGGCGGCCGAGAGCGCCTCAGGGACGGTCGCGCCCATCGCCACGATCGTGACCGCCGGGGCGTCAGGGGCCTTGCGCAGCAGGTAGGCGCCCGCCACCGCCTGCCTGCGCCGCCGCTCCCGGACCGCCGGGTCGGCGGGCACGTCGGCCAGCGACTGGTCGACCGGGCGGGTCGACAGGCGCAGGTAGGCCGACCTGCCGTCGGGACGGCCCAGCCTGGCCAGCGAGGCCAGCAGGGTCCACTCGACGTCGATGGCGAACGCGGGCTCGTACGTGACGCACCCCGGCTGTTCCAGGCCGAGCGACGGCGTGGTGATCGACTGGTGCGCGCCGCCCTCCGGGGCCAGCGTGACCCCCGACGGGGTGCCGACCAGGATCGACTGGCCGCCCGCGTAGATGCCGAACGACCACGGCTCGTGGGCGCGCTGGACGAACGGGTCGTAGAGCACCCCGATCGGCAGCAGCGGCTGCCCCCACCGCGACCAGGTCGCGCCGAGCTCGCCCAGCAGCCCGACGAGGTTGGTTTCGGCGATGCCGAGTTCGATGTGCTGGCCGGTGGGCCGCTCACGCCAGTGCAGGATCGTCTCGGGGTCGTCGGCGAACCAGTCGACCTGCTCGGTCGCCGACCAGACCCCGACCTTGTTGACCCAGCCGCCGAGGTTGGTCGACGAACTGACGTCGGGGCTGAGCGTCACGACCCGGCGGGCCGCCTCGGGGGCCGACCGCGTGAGGTCGAGCAGGGTGCGGCCCAGCGCCGCCTGGGTGGTCGCGGTGCCGGCCGGGATGCGGCCGAAGTCGGTGGGCACCTCGGGCGGGGTCATCGTGGCGACCGGCGGGCGCTTCAGTGCGGCCCCGACCTCGGCGCAGAACCGGGCCTCGGGCGAGTCGGCGGGGAAGCCCGCCCACGGGTCGCCGGGGTCGGCGCCGACCCGCTCGGCGAGCTCGGCGAGCTGCTCGGCGGTCAGCAGGGAGCTGTGGTTCTGCGGGTGCCCCTCGACCGCGAGGCCGTGCCCCTTGATCGTGTACGCGAAGATCACCGTCGGCCGGGTGTCGTCGATCGCCGCGAAGGCCTGGTTGAGCGCCGGGAAGTCGTGCCCGCCGAGGTTCCTGACCGCGCGGGTGAGCGTGTCATCGTCCAGCGTCTTGAGGAGCGTGTCGATCTCGGGGTCGCCGGCGGGCAGCCGCTCGCGGAGCTGGTCCGGGGTGCAGCGCAGCAGGCGCTGGTATTCGGGGTTGGGCATGGCGTCGATGCGGGTGCGCAGCGCCTCGCCGCCCTCCTGCCGGAACAGCGACTCCAGCAGGGCGCCGTACTTGACGGTGATGACCTGCCAGCCCGCCGCGGCGAACATGCCCTGCAGGCGCGGGGCGCCCAGCGCCGGGACCACGCGGTCGAGCGACTGGCGGTTGAGGTCGACGATCCAGACGATCTCCCCCAGGCCCGCCACCATCGGGTCGCCGATCGCCTCCCAGACCGCTCCCTCGTCGAGCTCGGCGTCGCCGACCAGCGAGTACTGGCGGCCCGCGCCGCCGCCCGACGTCATCGAGTCGACGTAGCGGCGGGCCAGCGCGCCCCAGATCGGGGCGGTGGCGCCGATGCCGACCGAGCCGGTCGAGTAGTCGACCTGGTCGGGGTCCTTGGCGCGGCTGGGGTAGGACTGCAGGCCGCCGAACTCGCGCAGCGTCGTGAGGTAGCGCCGGTCGAGGTCGCCCAGCAGGTAGTTGACGGCGTGCAGGACCGGCGAGGCGTGCGGCTTGACCGACACGCGGTCTTCGGGCCTCAGGTGGCGGAACCACAACTCGGTCATGATCGAGACCATCGACGCCGACGACGCCTGGTGGCCGCCCACCTTCAGGCCCGTGCGGTTGGGGCGCACCCGGTTGGCGTGGTGGACGATCGCCATGGAGAGCCAGAGAACCCGGCGTTCGACGGCTTTGAGGACATCAGTGTCGTTCGACCACAATTCTCGCTGCACGGGCGAAACTATGGCATCAACCAGCACTAACGTCTAATTAGGACCGCTTCCCGCGGCCGCCTTTCGCCCGCGCGGCCGGCACCCGCTCCAGCGCCTCGCGCGACTCCTTCAGCGCGATCGCGCTCTCCACCAGAGAGATGGTCGAGGACACCATCACCTCGAAAAGTTCGCCGGGCGACACCCCGCGCGCCCCGCGCGCCTCCTCCAGCCGGGACACGGCCGGCCCGTCCTCCAGAGCCTTGGCCCCGACCTCCTGCAGGGCGCTGGTCACCGCGAGCAGTTCGAGGCTCTCCGTCACCGGCGCGATGATCCCGAGCGGCACGCCCTCGCGCTGCAACCGCGCCACGAGCGCCTCGGCCTCGGGGGTGCCGCCCAGCGAGGCCCGCCGCAACATCACCGGGATCAGCCCCGGGTGGGCCACCAGGGCGGCGCGGGTGCGATAGGCCGTCAGCGGTAACCAGACCCGCCAGCTCGGATGGTCGGGAACCGGGAACTCGACGCTTTCCAGCGCGAGCTGCGTGACCCCGTCGAGAATCTCGTCCTTGTTCCGGAAGTGGTGGTAGAGGGATGCCCCGTTGACGTTCAGGGCCTCGCCCAGCCGGCGGATGCTGAGAGCGTCGAGCCCCTCCTCGTCGACGATCGCCAGCGCCGTTTCCAGGACCTTTCTCCGGGAGATCAGCGGGACCTTGGGCCGGGCCATGGCACCTCTTCTACTCTGTGAACTTTTGACTTAGAGGGTAACGCCCAACGCCGTTAGACAATGGCCTATCCGTTTACCGCCGCGTCCATTTGCGGAACACCGGTGAAATCGAATTCTCATCCGTCGCCACCTGGGAAAACACACCCGATCGCCACGTTCGGTAAGCGCCGGGTTTGGATTCAACGATATTCATGACCGGCCATCCGTCCACCGACCAGAAGAGGGCGCCGAGGCGGGGTTAAGCAGCTGTTGATCACGGTACGTCACCAGGTAACGCCGTTCACCCCGGCGCGAACACACGAAAGAGGCGACATGAAACCCTACGGCGTTTGGGCCCGGGAGTTCCGGACCGACAACCCGGCCGAGGTCGAGCAGGCGGCGGCCGAGCTGGAGAAGCTCGGCTACGGCGCGCTCTGGGTCCCCGGCGGGACCGGCAGCGGTCTCGACACCGCCGGGAACATCCTGGCCGCCACGACCGACGTCACCGTCGCCACCGGCATCACCAACATCTGGTCCACGTCGGCCCGCGAGGTCGCCGAACGCACCCGCGACCTCAGCTCCGCCCACGGCGGCCGTTTCCTGCTCGGCCTCGGGGTCAGCCACGAGAGCATGGTCGACCGCTTCCGCCCCGGCGCCTACCGCAAACCGCTCACGGCCATGACCTCCTACCTCGACGAGCTCGACAAGGAGGGGGTGACCCCCGACCGCCGGGTGCTGGCCGCCCTCGGCCCCAAAATGGTGGAGGTGGCCAAGAACCGGGCCGCGGGCGCCCACCCCTACCTGGTGACCCCGGAGCAGACCGCCGCGATCCGCTCGGCGATCGGCCCCGGACGCCTGGTCGCCTCCGAGCAGGGCGTCGTCCTGGAGACCGACCCGGCCCGCGCCCGGCAGCTCGCCCGCGAGGCCCTACACCCCTATCTGGCCATGCCGAACTACGTGAACAACTGGCTGCGCGGCGGCTTCGCCGACGACGACGTGAGCGGCCGGGGCAGCGACCGGCTGATCGACGCCCTGTTCGTGTGGGGCACGCCCGAGCAGTGCGCGGCCCGCCTCAACCAGCATCGCGACGCGGGCGCCGACCACGTGTGCCTTCAGGTGCTCGGCACCCCGGCGGGCGAGTTGCCGATGGAGCAGTGGCGCGAACTGGCGACGGTCCTGTTCTAGACGTCCGACAGCCGTCCGCATGACTGGGATCCCACCTTAATGGTCAGAGATTCTCGCAAAGGTGACTATGTGCTGAGACGGTGACTAGCGAGCGAAGGGGGCGCACATGCACCTGGCGGTCGACATCACCGACATCGGCCAAGACACCGTGATCATGTCACTGGTGGGCGAACTCGACATGTTCACCCAGCCGGTCGTCGAGGCCACCCTGATCGGGCTGCACGCCCGGAACGTCAGCCGCGTCGTCGTCGCCGCGGCCGGCCTGACCTTCAGCGATCTCGGCGGCATGCTCACCCTCTGCCGCGCCGACGAGCAGTTACGCGGCCGCGGCGGCGGCCTCACCCTCGCGGCCCCCGCCCGGCAGGTCCTCCGCATCAACGCGCTGCTCGCCGCCGAGGGGTTGCGGGTCTGCCGCTCGGTCTCGGAGGCCCTGGGCGTACGCCTGGCGCGCCACCCCCATCGCAGCCATCGGGCCTAGGAGAGCTCGACCACCACGTTGGTCGACTTGACCACCGCGACCGCGACCGCACCCGGTTCGAGCCGCAGCTCGTCGGCGGCCTGACGGCTCATCAGCGACACCACCCTGAACGGCCCGGCGGCGATCTCCACCTGGGCCATCACGGTGTCGCGCACGACCTCGGTGACGATGCCCCGGAACCGGTTGCGGGCCGACGAGGTGGCCCCGCCGGTCTCCCCGGCGATCTGGGTGCGCGCGAAGGCGGCCAGGTCGGGCCCGTCGATCAGCCGCCGGCCGTGCTCGTCGCGGCTGGCGGCGAGCCGCCCGGAGTCGACCCAGCGGCGTACGGTGTCGGCGCTCACGCCGAGGATCGCCGCGGCCTCACTGATCCTGAACGTGGCCACGCGCGACAGCCTATTCCGGGTGGGCGTGCAGCCGCCGCAGTGCGAACGCCAGCTGCAGCCGGAACCGCCCGCCGGGCTCGCGCACCTCCCACCCGAGCAGGTGCTCGGCCCGCCCGAGCCGGTCGACCAGGGTCGAGTGGTGAAGGGTGAGGTGGGTGGCGGCGGTCCGCAGGCTGGTCGACGTGACGACCGCGTGCAGCGTCTCCAGCGCCCAGGCGGGCAGCGTGCCGAGCGTGACGACGTCGGGCGAGGGCGCCGTCGCCGGGCCGACGGCGGCGGCCACGGCGGCCAGGCCGCCGAGGTCGTCGTAGTGCACCACCCGTGGCCCGAGCACGTCGTCGGCGAACCGGAGCGCGACCTTCGCGTCGGCGTAGGACCTGGGCAGCCGCCCGACCGGCACGACCGGCCCCACCCCGGCCCTGACCTCGCCCAGCGGGTGGCGGGTCTCCCCGTGCGGCTCGACCAGCACGACCCCGTCGGGCAGCGCGATGGCGCGGGCCCGCTCCCCGAGGCGCAGCCTCCTGGCCGCGTGTGACCGGGCGCTCTCCCCGGCGGAGGCGTCCACGACCAGCTCGACGAGGGCGGGGTCGGGCGCCCGGCCCCGCGTCCGGTCGAGCACGTCCCGGGCCAGCGCCACCCCGCGCTCCAGCACCATCAGGTCGACGGGTGAAGGCGGACCGGGCTTCTCCAGGAGGAGTTCCACCTCCCCGGACCGCACCCGCGGCCAGTCGGGGTTCTCCTCAGAGGGGTGGTCATCGCGGTGGCCGTCGGCCAGGACCCGCAGGAAGACGGCGCGCTCCTCGTCGACCAATCGGGCCGCGCAGCCCGCCAGCACCGCGACCCCGCGCACGGTCGCCTCCAGCCCCGCCCGCCCTTCGGCGAGCCGGTCGAAGTAGGCGATGACCTGCACGGCGGCGCTGGCGTCAGGGTCGAGCGCGGCCAATCTTCCGACGAGCTCCCGCATCTCCTCAGTCTCCCTCAGCGGCCGACCGGAATCCGCGCGGCTCAGTGGCCGAGCAGCCGCCGCAGCCAGTCGAGCCGGGCGTGCTTGGCCCGCTGCGACAACGCCGCCTGCGGGACCATGACGTCGAACCCGTGGAAGGCGCCCGGCCACACGTGGAGCTCGGCCTGCCCGCCCGACTGCCAGATGGCGGTCGCGTAGGCGACGTCCTCGTCGCGGAACGTCTCGGCCGAGCCGACGTCGACGAACGCGGGCGGCAGGCCCGACAGGTCGGTGGCCCGCGAGGGCGAGGCGTAGATCGACACGTCCGGGCCGCCGCGGCGGTCGCCGAGGAGGGCCGACCAGCCGGTGTCGTTGGAGGTGTGGTCCCAGACGCCGAGCCCGGACATCTGGTGGCTGGAGACGGTGTCGTTGCGCTCGTCGAGCATCGGATAGATGAGCATCTGGCCGAGCAGGGCGGGGCCGCCCCGGTCGCGGGCCAGCAGGGCGGTGCCCGCCGCCAGGCCGCCGCCGGCGCTGCCGCCCGCGATCACGATCCTGGCGGGGTCGATCCCGAGGTCGGCGGCGTTCTCGGCGAGCCAGACGAGGCCGCGGTAGCAGTCTTCGACGGGGGCGGGGTCGGGGTGCTCGGGGGCGAGGCGGTAGTCGACGCTGACGACGACCAGGCCGAGTTCGACCGCCCACGCCAGCGGATCGGCCAGCCCGACCCGGTGGTCGCCCATGATCATGCCGCCGCCGTGGATCCAGTACACGGCGGGCGCGGGCGTCGGCGCGGCGACCGGGCGGCAGACGACGACCGACACGCCGTCGCCGAGGTCGACGTCGGTGAGGTCGACGATCCCGCCGAGAGTGAGGTCTTCGGAGGGGGTGAAGCCGGTCATCCCCTGGCGGAGCAATGGGATCATTTCGGGCGTGAGCGACGACGGCATGTTCTGCGAGATGACCGCGAGCGCGGCGGCGAGCTCGGGGTCGAACGGTACGGCTGTCATGCCTCACATCCTGATCAGAGGCGCCGTGAGACCCAAGCGCCATGCGGTGGGCGATTCCCGACGAGTGGCGGGAACAGCGCATGTTGAGTAGGCGTACTCATTCTCCCGACGACAAATAACCGGATATTGGCGACATGGGTGTCGAATTGCATAAAAAACGCTCCCGACAGGCGCAGGTCATCACCGCCGTCCTCGTCGGGGCGGCCGTCATGCCGCTCACCGGTGCGGTCGGCCGGTTCCTGTCCTTCAGCGGAATCGGGGAGGGCATCTGCTCGGGCGGCCTGGAGTGCATCCTGCCGGTGCTCCTCACCGCCTATGCCGTCGCGACGGTGGCCGCCTGGGCCGCCCTGGCGCTGCTCGGCGTCCGGCCGGCCTGGCGGGTGACCCTGGGAGGGTCGGTGTTGTCGGCCGTGATCGTCGTGGCGACCCTGCGCCTCTACCCGCCGGGCTACTTCTGGATCATCACCGCGGCCACCGCCGCCTGTTTCGCCCTCGCGGCGTGGGTCAGCTCCAGGAGTAGCGCAGGATCTGCCCGATATTCCGGAACCCCGGCAGACGCGCCATGATCCACATCGCCACCCGCCCGCCCAGTGGATAGTCCTCGACGCCCGGCATGTCGACCACCCGCTGCGCCTCCAGCAGCGTCAGCCCGGGATGCCACGACTCCAGCACACGCGGGTCGTCGACGGCCCAATGGAGGGTCGCGCCGGTCTGCCGGACCGGCCGGTTCAGCTTCTGGAGCCGGATCCCGGTCGAGTTCTGGCAGTCGAAGATGAGCTCGCCCGTCGCGAACCTGCCGGTCAGCCGCTCGATCAGCCGGCGGCCGTCGTCCTCGCGGAGATACATCGACAACCCCTCGAAGACCACCGCGGTCGGCCGGTCGTCGGGCACCGCGCCCAGCCACTTCTCGCTCGTGACCGACGACGCGATGGTGTGGTAGTCGCCGTCGGGCCGGTCGATCACCCGGTCGCGCAGCTCCAGCACCTCCGGATAGTCGAGGTCGATCCAGCGCACCAGGGGGCCGGGGTCGATGCGCTGGGCCCGGGTGTCGAGCCCGCAGGCCAGGTGGAGCACGGTCGCGGTGGGGTGGCGCCGGAGGAAGTCCCTGGTCCACTCGTCGATGCGCAGCGCCCGAAGGGCGACCCCGGCCGCCATCACGGGGGTGATGCCGGTCTTGGCGAAGTCGTAGTCGATTCGCTCGACGGCCTGCTGCGCGACCTCGTCCTTCAGAATCGAGCGGGGGGAGCGACTGTCGAGAGCTCGGCTCCACAGGGTGGCGAGCATCGTCTCCTGGGCGCCGGCGAGGGAGATTTTCTCGCGGTCCATTACTCCATTGTGTACGTTCGCAACGTGGCAGATCGTCTGGATGTATGGACATATGAAATAGATGGCGAATTAGAGGCCGCCTACGACCATTCCGTCACTGACGATGAGCGTGCCGCCGCAGGCCGTGAGACGGTCGCCCAGCACCTGCGGTCGCTCGTCACCGCCAACAAGATCAGAGCGGCCGAGAACTGGTCGGAGAAGCTGCCGCCCGACGCCGAGATCAGGCGGGTCTGGACCCCGCGCGACCCCGCCGCTCTCCGCGCCCGGCTCGACGACGACGACCTGGCGGTTTGGTCGGAGGACGACGTGCTCCACATCGTCTGGCGCGGCACGTGCGAGTACCCCCGGATCTCCGGCGGCGTGCAGTTCCTCATGTGGCCGGTCGACGGCGCCGACGACCTCTGGGAGGCGTCACTGCGCATCCGCCGCCTCGACGAGTCGGTGATCAGCGTGTACGTCTGCCCCGACGCCCCCACGATGGTGGCCGAGCGGGAGTGGCGCGGGAAGCTGGCGCCTCCGGCGCTGCCCGAGGTCTCCGAGCTCCAGGGCTCCCTGGAGGAACACCGGCTCACCTTCCTCGGCGAGCCCCGCACGATCGCCCTTTACGTACCGCCCGGAACCCACGGTCTCATCCCCGCCGTGTGCCTGGCCGACGGCCAGATGCTGGCCGCCTTCGCCCCGGTCGTCGAGGCCGCGATCGTGGCGGGCGCCTGCCCGCCGGTGGCCGTGGTGGGGATCTTCTGCGCCGAGTCCGGCGACGGCGACCCGAGATCGCAGGAGTACCTCCCTGCCCATGACCCCGAGCGGTACGCCGCCCACCTGGCCTTCGTCACCGATGAGGTGATCCCGTGGGCCGACGAGCGGTTCCCCGCCTCGGGCGTCTGGCTGACCGCCGGGGCGTCGAGCGGCGCGGTCTGGGCCCTCAACGCCGCCCAGCGGCGTCCCGACGTCTTCTCCGGCGCGCTCGGGCTCAGCCCCGGCATCCCCCCGGAGACCGAGCTGCACGCCCTGACCAGGAGCTACGTCGGCGGCGGCACCCTCGAATCGGGTTTCCGGTGGGCGGCCGACGACTGGGCCACCAAGCTGACCGCCGCCGGAGCCAAGGTCCGCCACGTCGAGTGGGCCGGCGGCCACGACATCTACTGGTGGGCGCAACACTTCCCGCCCGCTCTAACCTGGCTGACCGTACGCCCTGAGTGAAGTTCGCCGATCGCGTATTCGGTACCCATCACTCCAATTACCGCGTTCTATGGAGTAACAGGGCCCCCCGGACTCCATGGAGCGGCGAGAGATGTTCGAAAGGTTCACCGACCGAGCGCGGCGGGTGGTCGTCCTGGCCCAAGAAGAGGCCCGGATGCTCAACCACAACTACATCGGCACCGAGCACATCCTGCTTGGCCTCATCCACGAAGGCGAAGGCGTCGCCGCCAAGGCCCTCGAAAGCCTGGGCATCAGCCTCGAAGGCGTCCGCCAGCAGGTCGAGGAGATCATCGGCCAGGGCCAGTCGGCCCCCTCCGGCCACATCCCCTTCACCCCGCGTGCCAAGAAGGTTCTCGAGCTGTCGCTGCGCGAGGCGCTGCAGCTCGGCCACAACTACATCGGCACCGAGCACATCCTGCTCGGCCTCATCCGCGAGGGCGAGGGCGTGGCCGCCCAGGTCCTCGTGAAGCTGGGCGCCGACCTCAACCGGGTGCGCCAGCAGGTCATCCAGTTGCTGCACGGCTACCAGGGCGGCAAGGAGGCCGCGGCCTCGGGCGGGCCCCAGGAGAGCGCGCCCGCGACCTCGCTGGTCCTCGACCAGTTCGGCCGCAACCTGACCCAGGCCGCCCGCGAGGGCAAGCTCGACCCGGTCATCGGGCGGGACAAGGAGATCGAGCGGGTCATGCAGGTGCTGTCCCGCCGCACCAAGAACAACCCCGTCCTGGTGGGTGAGCCCGGCGTCGGCAAGACCGCCGTCGTCGAGGGCCTGTCGCAGAAGATCGTCAAGGGCGAGGTGCCCGAGACGCTCAAGGACAAGCACCTCTACACCCTCGACCTCGGCGCGCTGGTGGCCGGCAGCCGTTACCGCGGTGACTTCGAGGAGCGTCTGAAGAAGGTGCTCAAGGAGATCCGCACCCGCGGCGACATCATCCTGTTCATCGACGAGCTCCACACCCTGGTCGGTGCGGGCGCGGCCGAGGGCGCGATAGACGCCGCGTCGATCCTCAAGCCCATGCTGGCGCGAGGCGAACTCCAGACCATCGGCGCCACGACGCTCGACGAGTACCGCAAGCACCTGGAGAAGGACGCCGCTCTGGAGCGTCGTTTCCAGCCGATCCAGGTCGCCGAGCCCAGCCTCAGCCACACGATCGAGATCCTCAAGGGTCTGCGTGACCGCTACGAGGCCCACCACCGCGTCTCGATCACCGACGGCGCGCTCGTGGCCGCGGCGACGCTGGCCGACCGGTACATCTCCGACCGGTTCCTGCCCGACAAGGCGATCGACCTGATCGACGAGGCCGGTTCGCGCATGCGCATCCGCCGCATGACCGCGCCGCCCGACCTGCGCGACTTCGACGAGAAGATCGCCAACGTGCGCCGGGACAAGGAATCGGCCATAGACGCGCAGGACTTCGAGAAGGCCGCCGCCCTCCGCGACAACGAGAAGCAGCTCATGCTCAAGCGTGAGCGGCGCGAGCGCGAGTGGAAGGCCGGCGACATGGACGTCGTCGCCGAGGTCACCGAGGAACTGATCGCCGAGGTGCTGGCCACCGCGACCGGCATCCCCGTCTTCAAGCTGACCGAGGAGGAGTCCCAGCGTCTCCTCCGGATGGAAGACGAGCTGCACAAGCGCATCATCGGCCAGGACGACGCGATCAAGGGCCTCAGCCGCTCGATCCGGCGTACCCGGGCGGGCCTGAAGGACCCCAGAAGGCCGGGTGGCTCGTTCATCTTCGCCGGTCCGTCGGGTGTCGGTAAGACCGAGTTGTCGAAGGCGCTGGCGGAGTTCCTGTTCGGGGACGAAGACGCGCTGATCATGCTGGACATGTCGGAGTTCATGGAGAAGCACACCGTCTCCCGGCTGTTCGGTTCTCCTCCCGGCTACGTCGGCTACGAGGAGGGCGGGCAGCTGACCGAGAAGGTGCGGCGCAAGCCGTTCTCGGTGGTGCTGTTCGACGAGATCGAGAAGGCCCACCCCGACATCTTCAACAGCCTGCTGCAGATCCTGGAGGACGGCCGCCTGACCGACGCCCAGGGCCGGGTGGTCGACTTCAAGAACACGGTCATCATCATGACCACCAACCTCGGCACCCGTGACATCAGCAAGGGCATCGGGGTCGGGTTCGCCAAGAACAACGACGTCGAGGGCAACTACGACCGGATGAAGGCCAAGGTCCAGGAGGAGCTCAAGCAGCACTTCCGGCCCGAGTTCCTCAACCGCGTCGACGACACCGTCGTCTTCCACCAGCTCCGCATGACCGAGATCATCCAGATCGTCGACCTCATGCTGGCCCAGGTGGACGCCCGCCTGAAGGACCGGGACATGGCTCTGGAGCTGACCCCGGCCGCCAAGCAGGTGCTCGCCGACCGGGGCTACGACCCCGTCCTGGGCGCCCGGCCGCTGCGCCGGACCATCCAGCGTGAGCTGGAGGACTCGTTGTCGGAGAAGATCCTCTACGGCGAGCTGCGCCCCGGCCAGGTCGTCAAGGTCGACGTGGTGGGCGAGGGCGAGGCCGCCAAGTTCACCTTCGTCGGCGAGGCCAAGCCGGAGACCGAGATGTACGTCCCGTCGGCGTTCACAGCGAAGCCGTAACAGCGGAAGACCAAGGGCCGGGTGATCCACCCGGCCCTTCGGTTTTGCCGGAACCAGGAAATATCCACCCCCAGGCATGCCGTTTGTCAAGAAATGTCTTATTCGGGGGAGGTGGACACCCGCATGCCGGAACGTCTGACGTCGATCGCCCGCCTGGTCGTCACGGCGATGGCCGCGTATGTGATCGCGCTCGTCCTGCTCGACACCCGGGCGCCCACGCTGGCCCCGCTGACCGCGATGCTCGTCGTCCAGGTCTCGCTGTTCCGGACGCTGAAGCACGCCGGAGGGCGGATCGTCAGCGTCGGGGCGGGCGTCCTGGTGTCGGTGGTCATGAGCGGGCTGTTCGGGCTGAGCTGGTGGAGCCTCGGTCTGTCCGTCGCGGTCGCCCTGGGCCTCGGCCACCTGCTGAAACTGCGTGAACACCTGCTTGAGGTGCCGATCAGCGCGATGCTGATCCTCCAGTTCGGCACCGGCCCGGCCGCCGCCGACCGCATCGTGGAGACCCTGATCGGCGCGGCCGTCGGCCTGGTGACCGTCTTCGTGGCGACGCCGACGCGGCTGCGCCCCGCCGAGCGGGCCATCGCCGACTTCGGCGGCCGGGTGGCGGGCCTCCTCGACGACATGGCCGCGGGCCTGGCCGCCGAGCCCGGCCCCGAGGCCGTCGGCCGCTGGATGGACCAGGCCAGGAAGCTCACCGCGGAGATCCACCGGGTCGAGGCCGCGGTCGACACCGCCGACGAGACGGCCCGCCTGCGCGGCCGCACCCTCACGGGCCACAGCCGCGCCCTGCGCGAGGCCCTCGACACCCTGGAACGCGCGATCCCGACCGTACGCGGCCTGGCCCGGAGCATCAGCGACCGGACCGGCCTGCGGCTGTGGGAACCCGGCGTGCGGGAGCGCCTGGCCAGTGTGCTGCACGACCTGGCCCAGACCACCCGCGACTACGCCGAGGCGGCCACCACCTGCTGCCCCGCCGAGGCCGAGCGCCTCACGGGCGAACTCGACCGCTCACTGACCGAGGGCCGCCGCATGCGCGACGAGCTCGGCGCCGTCCTGCGCGAGGACCCGGGCCACTGGCCGCTGCACGGCGAGTTGCTCGTCCACCTCGACCGTCTCCTCGACGGCCTGCGCGACGGCCAGGACCCGCTCGTCCACCGCCGCAACATCCGCCCGCACGAGACCCGCCGCCCGATCGTCAGCAGAGCCGCCGATAGGGCTGACCGGGTACGTGCACGCGCCACTCTTCGGGTGTGAGAGTGCGGCCGGCCTGGTCGCAGACGAGGTCGCGGGCGTCCGCGCCGTAGAGCGTGGAATCCCAGATCTCCAGGGCCGGTTGGCCCGGGGCCGTGAACCGGCCGCCGCCCACGAGAGTCCCGCCGTCGGGGCTGAAGGCCAGCGCGCTCGCCGCGAAGGCCGGGACGCCGTCGGCGGGGGCCCGGCCGTGGTAGGCGCCCAGCGGCCGGCCGGTCGCCACATCCCAGAAGCGCACCATCCCACTGGCGTCGCCGCTGGCCAGCACGCTGCCGTCGGGGCTGAACGCGACCGACAACACGTCGCCGGTGTGCCCCAGGAGGGCCGGACCGGCGGCCGTCGCCCTCACCGGATCCCACAACCGGATCACCCTGTCGGCGCCGCCGGTCGCCAGCAGCCGCCCGTCGGGACTGAACGCCACCGCGCGCACGTCGCCGTCGTGGCCGCCGAGCCGCCCGGTCAGCCGCCGGGTCTGGTTGTCCCACACCTCCACGTTCGCGCCGTAGGCCAGCGCGAGCGTCCGGCCGTCGGGGCCCAGGACGCCGTGGTTGGTGACCTCCTGGGGCGGGTTGGCCCACAGGGGCTGGCTGGTGCGGCTGTCGACGTCGAGCAGGCTGATCACGTTGTCGGTGCTCAGCACGACCAGCCCGCCGGTCGTGGGGTCGAACACCATCGAGTGCACCCCGGAGGTCCGCGTCTCGATCGGCAGCCCGAGCGGGGTCCGCGAGGCGGTCCGCCAGAGGCGCACCGTGCCGGCGGCGTCGCCGGTGGCGAAGATCGTGCCGTCCTGGGTGAAGGCGATCGCCTCGACTGTGGCGAACCGGCCGCTCTTCGGGTCGGCGACCCGGGTGGTCAGGTCGAGCACGGAGTCGTACGCCGCCGTGTTCCAGACCCGGACCGTCCGGTCGGTGGCCGCGGTGAGCAGGGTGCGACCGTCGGGCAGGTAGGCCACGGCGACGACCGTCCCGGTGTGGCCGGTGATCGTGTCGCCGACGCGGCGGCGGCTCGCGGTCTCCCAGATCCGCACCGCCTCGTCGCCGCCGCCGGTGGTGAACGTGCGGCCGTCGGGGCTGAACGTGATCGTCTCGACCGCGCGGTCGTGCGCGGCGAACTCGCCCCGCGGTGTGAACTCGCGCTCCCCCACCCCCCAGATCTCGACGCCGCCGTCCGCCCGGCCGACGGCCAGGGTGCGCGTGTTGGGGGTGAGCGCGGCCGAGGTGACCCGCTCGGAGGGCAGCAGGCGCAGCCGTTTCCTGGTCGGCAGGTCGAAGACCTCCAGGCCCCGCGCGGTCGCGGTGTAGAAGGTGTCGCCGTCGTTGCCGAACAGCACCAGCGGGCGCTCGCCCGCCGCCGGGAACTCCGCCACCGGCTGGGCCGTGGTGGTGCTCCAGATCGTGACCGGCCGTCCGGCCGCCGCGACGGCGATGGTCCGCCCGTCGGGGCCGAACGCGACGGCCTTGCGGCCGAGCCCGCCGTCGTCGACGGCCACCAGCATGTCGCGGGCCGCGGTGTCCCAGATCCGCACCGAACCGTCGGAGGCGGCGGTGGCGAACCGGCGGCCGTCGCGGGTGAAGGCGAGCGCGCTGATCGGGTCGTCGTGGGCGTGCACGACCGCGAGCCGGGCGCCGTCCCGCCAGAGCGTGACGTCGCCGCCCGACGTGGTGGCCGCCAGCCCGGCGGCGCTGACGACCATGGTCTCCACGCCCGGCGGGCGCAGCACGTCGAGCGCGGGATGCGCCGCCGACGCGCGCAGCCCGGCCGCCGCCTCGGGCAGCGCGGGCGCGATCTCGGCCCCGGCCAGCCGCAGCAGGCGGGCGAGCACCGGCTGGTCGGCGGCCAGCGCGTCGCCCTGGGCCAGCAGGTGGCGGGCCACGGCGACCGTGCTGCGGCCGACGGCGGCGTCGCGGTCGCGGGCGGCCCCGTTGACGAGCAGCGCCAGCGCGCCGGTCGCCCCGAAACTCAGCACGAGCAGCGCCACCGCCGCGATCGAGAACAGGCCGCGCACGAACGTGCGCCTGTCGTCGGCCCGCCGCCCCTCGAACTCCTGGGCCGCGCTCGCCTCCAGGAACGCCACCTCGGCCGGGGTCAGCTCCCGCCGGATGCGCCGCACCGCCGCCCGCGCCGCCGCGAGCCGGGAGCCGGTGTAGAGGTGGGGCGGGGCGAACCCGCTGAGCACCCACCGGTCGGCGTCGGCGGCGAACTCCCGCCGCACCTGACCGGCCGCCCGGTCGGCCTCCGTCCACGCGGTGAACCGGGGCCAGGCCCGGATCACCGCCTCGTGGGCCAGCTCGGCGGTCTCGCCGTCGGTCCGGACGAGCCCGGCCGCCACGAACGGTTCGAGCTCAGGCGTCATCGGACCCGGCCGCAGCGTGCCGTGGGGCCCGGCCAGCGCCGACAGCGCCGCCCTGGCGTCGTTGCGGACCAGCGCCCGTTCGGCGCTGCGGGGGATCGCGCCGGTCACCCGGCCGGTGGCCCGGTAGCCCTCGAACGTCAGCGGGCCGCCCTCGCGCCGGTCCCACATCACCCGCAGCGTGTGGGCCAGCAGCGGCAGGTCGCCGTTGTGGTCGGCGACGATCTCGTCGACCAGGCCCTCTTCGAAGGTCACCCCGTGGGCCAGGGCGGGCCGCTCGACGGCCGCGCGGAGGTCGTACCCGGACAATGGAGAGACGAGCAGCGGCCGGGAGAGGGCCGCGACCAGCTCGGGGTGGGCGGCGGCGTCGCCGGTGAAGTCGGCCCGCAGCACCAGCACCACCCGGGCCCGGGTGGCGGCGAGCGCCGCGACGAAGGTCCGCCGCGCGTCGAGGTCGCGGCAGAGCACGAAGACCTCTTCGAACCGGTCGACCACGACCAGCCCGGGGTCGCCTGACTCGTCGAGGTGATGAGGCGCCGCGGCCAGCCGGTCTCGGTCGATCGCGGTCCCGAACGCGGCCAGCAGCGCGCCGACCGGATCATCGCCGGGCCGCAGGCGCAACCCGCCGAGCCCGACGTCGACCAGCGAGGTCTTTCCCGCCCCCGAGGCGCCCGTGACGACGAGGAGCCGCTCGTTCTCGGTACGCCGCCGCAGCTCGGACAGGAGGTCGTCGCGGCCGAAGAACACGGCGGCATCCGGCGCGCCGAAGGCCGCCAGCCCCGGATAGGGAGGCCTGCTGCTCACCTGACAAGCATGGCCGGAAATCGCAGAAAAGTAACCGGCGGCTGTCGAAACACCCGCCGGCCGTTCGTAGAGGGGTCGTAGGTTCGCACGAGAACGAACGGAGAACACCCATGCGCTACCTGATCACGCTGACCCGCACCGCCCAGCCCGAGACCCCGCCGCCCGCCGAGCTCATGTCGGCGATCATGCGGCTCGGCCAGGAGGCCACCGAGGCCGGCGCCCTGGTCGACCAGAGCGGCCTGCGGGGCCTCGCCGCCGAGGTCGAGGTCGTCGGCGGCAAGCTGACCGTCTCCGACGGCCCGTTCGCCGAGGCCAAGGAGCTCATCAGCTACGCGATCTACGAGGTCCGCGACGAGGCGGAGGCGATCGAGTGGGCCAACCGGTTCATGCGGCTGCACCGCGACATGTGGCCCGGCTGGGAGGGCGTCTCCCGCGTCTTCCCGCTGATGACATTCTGAGGGTGTGGGCTCTCTCGATCCGATCCGCACCGTCGAGGCCGTCTGGCGCATCGAGTCGGCCAAGGTCATCGCGACCGTGGCCCGGATGACCGGTGACCTCGGCCTGGCCGAGGAGTCGGCTCAAGACGCCTTCGTGCTGGCCCTGGAGACCTGGCCGGCCGAGGGCGTGCCGGCGAACCCGGGCGGCTGGCTGACCACCACGGCCAAGCGGAAGGCGATCGACCAGCTCCGGCGGCAGGGCGTGTACGAGGAGAAACTCCGCGAACTCGCCCTGCGGCCGGCCGCTGAGCCCGAACCCGAACTGCTGACGCTGATCTTCACGGCCTGCCATCCGGCGGTGGCCGTCGAGGGGCGGCTGGCACTCACGCTGCGGCTGCTCGGCGGGCTGACCACGGCCGAGATCGCCCGCGCGTTCCTGGTGCCCGAAGCGACCGTCGGGCAGCGCGTCTACCGGGCCAAGACGGCGCTGCGGAAGGTGCCGATCGAGCTGCCGCCCGCCGAGGAGCTGCCCGCCCGCCTGGCCTCGGTCCTCGAAGTGATCTATCTGATCTACAACGAGGGCTACTCGGCGACCTCGGGCGACTCGTGGATCCGGGCCGACCTGTGTTTCGAGGCGCTGCGGTTGGCACGCGTGCTGGCGGCGCTCATGCCCGGGTCGTCGGAGGCGTCCGGCCTGCAGGCGCTGCTGGAGATCCAGTCGTCGCGCCTGGCCGCCCGCGTCGGCCCCGGCGGGGAGCCGGTCCTGCTCGCCGACCAGGACCGGTCGCGCTGGGACCGGCTGCTGATCCGCCGGGGTCTCGAAGCGCTGGCCCGCGCCGAGTCGACCGGGGTCCTGGGGCCGTACGGCCTCCAGGCCGCCATCGCCGCCGTCCACGCCAGGGCCCTGACCTTCGCCGACACCGACTGGGCCCGGATGGCCGACCTCTACCGGCTGCTCGCCCACGTGGCCCCCTCGCCGATCGTCGAGCTGAACCGCGCCGTCGCCGTGGGCATGGCGGAGGGCCCGGAGGCCGGGCTGAAGATCGTCGACGGCCTGGCCCTCCACGGCAACCCCCACCTCGCGGCGGTGCGGGGCGACCTCCTCGAACGCGCCGGACGGTTCGAGGAGGCCAGGGCGGCCTTCCGCGAGGCGGCCGGTCTCACCCGGAACGCGCGGGAGAAGACCGTCTACGAGCGCAGGGCTACCCCCGGGCCTTCCTGAAGGTCCGCCGCAGGTCGTCGACCCACTCCTCCGGGATCTCCCACGGGATGAAGTGGCCGCCCCTGTCGTGGGCGGTGAGGTTCACGTGGTTGTACCAGCCACCTCGGTCGCTGTTCGCGAAGGCGGCCACCCGCTGGTCGGTGGTGACGCCGGGAGGGTTCTCGTAGCCGACGAACGTGATGCCCGTGGGGGCCTCGACGGCCGGGGTGCGGTCGTGGGAGGGGGTCCAGGGGTGGCGGTTGGCGTTGGCGTAGTAGCGCATCGACGTGCCGATCGAGTTGTTCACCCAGAAGATCATCGTATGGGTGAGCAGGTCGTCGGGGGTGAAGGGGTCGCCGCCGCTCCGGTCGCTCCAGGAGTCCCAGCGCTTGAGCAACCAGGCCAGCAGGCCCGCCGGGGAGTCGGACAGGGCGTGGGCGAGCGTCGAGGAGTCCAGGACTTGCACGGCCAGGTGGGAGGCGAACCGCCGGTCGAACGTGATGATCCGGTCTCTGATCTCCGGCGGCAGGTCGTCGGGGAGCACCTGGCCCTGGGCCAGGTCCCAGCCCCGGTCGCCGTTGAACATGGAGAGCTTCTGGCCCGAGCCGATGTGGATGCCGTGGAGGCTGTCGGCGTACTTGTGGCCGAGTTGCCCGGTGACCAGCGCGCCGATGTCGCATCCGGCGGCGGCGTAGCGCTCGTGGCCGAGCACCTCGGTCATCAGCGTGTGCCACAGGTCGGCGACCATCCAGAAGTTGAGCTCGGGCCGGTTCCGCAGCGGGCCGGGGAAGCCGAAGCCGGGCAGCGACGGCACGATGACGTCGAACGCGTCGGCCGGGTCGCCGCCGTGCGCGGCCGGGTCGGCCAGCGCGTCGACCACCTTCGACCAGTGCCAGAACGTCCAGGGCCAGCCGTGGGTGAGGATCAGCGGCGTCGGGTTCGGCCCGGCGCCCGGCCGCCGCATGAAGTGGATCGGCACGCCGTCGACCTCGACCTGCTCGTGGTCGTAGGCGTTGATCGCCGCTTCGGCCTTGCGCCAGTCGTAGCCGTGGAGCCAGTGGTCGACCAGCGGCCTCAGCCGCGTGACCGGCACCCCGTAGAACCCGTCGTCGTTGCCCTCGTCGGCGGGCAGCCGGGTCAGTTCGAGCCGCCGGCGCAGGTCGTCGAGCACCTCGTCGGGCACGTGGATCTTCATCTCAGGCCCGCGAACAGGTCGTCTTCGTGGTCGGGCGCCGGGACCCTGCTGAACACCCGGACGAAGTGTTCGGCCGACATGGCCATGCGCTGGGTCTCCGGCGGCATCGACAACAGGGAGATGCTGTCGCCCTGGCTGCCGTGCGCCCGCAGCGCGGCGAGCTTCACGTCGGCCTGCTCGTGGGTGTCGACCACCGTGGTGATCAGCTCGTCGGGGGTGCCGAAGTCCTCGGGCAGCTCCCATCCCGGGTCCATGCCCTGCGCCTTCATGGCGGCGTACGCCGCCTGGATGACCCGCCTCGGCACGGCCGTGTAGTAGAACTTCACCGGGATCCCGGTCGCCTCGGCCGCCGCCACCGCGACCCGGTGGGCCTGGATGTGGTCGGGGTGCCCGTAGTTGCCGTTCTCGTCGTAGGTCACCACGACCTGCGGCCGATACTCCTCCATCAGCGCCGCCACCCGCGCGACCGCCTTGTCGAAGTCGACGTTGGCGAACGCGTCGGAGCTGGCGTTGCCCGCCCATCCGGCCATGCCGGAATCGTGGTATCCGAGCAGTTCGAGGTGGGTGATGTTGAGATGCCCCACCGACTCGGCCAGCTCGGCGATCCGCTGCTCGGCCACCTGGGTCTCCGAGTGGCCCGGCTCCCCCGGCTTCACCCCGCCCGGCCCGTCGCCCTGCTCTCCGTTCGTGCAGGTCACCAGGACCGTGCGCACTCCTTCGGCGGCGTATTTCGCGAAGCTCCCCCCGGTGCCCATGACCTCGTCGTCAGGGTGGGCGTGCACCGCCATCAGCGTCAGCATGGCTCCCACGCTACGGCAGCGCCGATCGGGGAAGCACAGTCGCACCTTCGCGTGAC
Organism: Herbidospora sp. NBRC 101105; assembly: GCF_030269205.1. Taxonomy (NCBI): domain Bacteria; kingdom Bacillati; phylum Actinomycetota; class Actinomycetes; order Streptosporangiales; family Streptosporangiaceae; genus Herbidospora; species Herbidospora sp. NBRC 101105. The sequence goes on from NZ_BSSX01000004.1 coordinate 519,129, forward strand.
ATCTCGGATCACGTGCCGGCGCGTCTTCTTTGCGCAGTCATCGAGGAGGACGCATGAACGGCTCGGGGAACGTCACCACACTCGACTCCATCGACACGACGAGGGTCGCCCGGCTGGCGGGCGGCCATGACCAGGTCGTCGTGGCCCGCCGCCTGGTCTCGGCCACGATCGGCAGAGACCACCCGCTGCACGACGATTCCGTGCTGCTCACCAGCGAGATCGCCACGAACGCGGTCGTGCACTCCAGATCGGGCGACGGCGGCGTGTTCACCGTGACGGTCTGGTTCTCGGCCGACGAGGTGCGGGTGTGCGTGCAGGACGACGGCTCGCCCGAACCCCCGTGTGCCCGCCACACGACCGCCACCGCGACGAACGGCCGCGGCCTCCCGCTGCTCGACGCCCTCTCGGACCGCTGGGGCATCGTCAGGGAGGGCGGCCGCAACAAGGTCTGGTTCGAGATCTCCCTCACCACCACCCCGCCGTCGGCCCTGGCCCTCCCGCTGCCCCGGTCGGCCTGAGCCGCCCTAGTCGTCGTCGAGACCGCCCAGCTCGCGGGCGAGGAAGGCGAGCATGTCGGCGGCCAGCCCGGCCGCCCGGTCGGCCGAACGGCCCGCGTGGCCGACCCCGGTCTCGTGGCGGAACAGGATCGGCCGCACCCCCGACGTCGCGCCCTGGAGGGCCGCGCACATCTTGCGGGCGTGGAGGGGGTCGACGCGGCTGTCGCCGTCGAAGACCGTGAAAAGCGTCGCGGGGTAGTCGACGCCCTCCTTGACGTGGTGGTAGGGCGAGTAGGCCATCAGCCAGGCGAACTGCTCGGGGTCGTCGGCGGAGCCGTATTCCGGCACCCACGAGCTGCCCAGCCCCGACTTCTCGAACCTGATCATGTCGAGCACCGGCGCCGAGCACACGGCGGCGGCGACCAGTTCGGGGCGCTGCGTGATGAGCGCCCCGACGAGCAGCCCGCCGCCCGACTCGCCGGTGACGCCGAGCAGGGCGGGGGTCGTCCAGCCCGCCGCGATCAGGGTCTCGGCGGCGGCGGCGAAGTCGTCGAACGAGTTCTGCTTCCGCCCCCGCATGCCCGCCCGATGCCACGTCTCCCCTTCTTCGCCACCACCCCTGACCTGCGCGAACGCGAAGACGCCGCCTGCCTCCAGCCACGGCAGCACATAGGAGGAGTAGGAGGGCGTGAGCGGCACCCCGAACCCGCCGTAGCCGTAGAGGATGCACGGCCGGGGGCCCGGCAGGCCCTTGCCGAGCACGACCATCCGGACCGGCGTGCCGTCGGCCGACTGGTAGACGACCTGGTGCGACTCGATCTCGGGCAACTCGGCCCGGCCGGGGGCCGCCTCCCAGAGGGTGGTCTCGCCGGTGCGGGCGTCGTAGCGGTAGACGCTCTCGGGGGTGACGTAGTCGGAGTAGGTGAACCAGACCTCGTGGCCTCGGGCGGACATCCGCCCGAGGGAGCCGAGACCGGGGAGCGGGACCGCTCCTTGACGCTCCCCGGTCTCGGGATCGTGGACGGAGATCTCCCCGATGGCATGGCGCACCCACGCCACCAGGAGGACCCCGTCGAGCAGGGCGAAGTCGGCGATCACGGCCTCGGCGTCTTCGGGCACAAGGTCGCGGAAGTCGTCGGGCGCGGCCGGGTCGGCGACCAGCAGCCGCCCCCGGGGGGCGTCGAGGGTCGTGATCATGTACGCCCTCCCGTCGCCCCCCACCGCCACGGCCGACCGGGCCGCGACGTCCTGCTGGACGACCCGCCGCGACGGGCTCACCAGGTCGCACAACCACACGTCGTTGCCCGCCCCCCGGTTGACCGAGAGGGTCAGCCACCGGCCGTCGGCGCTGAGGGCGATGCCGTCGGCGTCGGCCACGTCGAGGTCGTCGCCGTCGAGGCGGTGGACGCGGGCCCGCCGGTCGCGGACGTAGTAGAAGCCGTCGCCGTCCGGCAGCCAGGCCACCGGCGAGTGGCGCAGGCCCCCGATCGGGCCGTCGACGAGCGCGCCGGTCCGGGCGTCGAGGACGTAGAGCTCGGACCGTTCGTCACCACCCCGGGAGAGCTGGCAGGCGACCAGCGTCCCGTCGGGCGAGGGATGCCAGGCGTCGAGCAGCGTGGTCGCGCCCGGGTCGAGCGCCTCGGGGTCGAGGACCACCCGGTCGTCGGCGTAGAGGACGGGCAGGCGGCGGCCCGGATCACGGCGGACGCGGAAGGCGATGCCGCCCCGCCAGATCGGGGCGCCCACGACGCCGGTGTCGCTCAGTTCGTCGATCCTGGCCCGGAACCGGTCGCGGCCGGGGAGGAGCTGGCTGCGCCAGACGACCTCCTGCTGCGCCTGCCAGGCCCGCGTCTCGTCGGAGGCCGGGTCTTCCAGCCAGCGGTAGGGGTCGGAGACGACGTGCCCGTGAATGATCTCGATCATGACACCTGCCTGAGTCTGGGGTCCCAATGCCCGGCCAGATCCGCATACAGGGGGGAGGCGGCGAGGAGTTCCTGATGGGTGCCGGCGACGACGCGGGTGCCGTCCATGACCAGCACCTTCCGGGCCCTCAGCGCCGAACTGATGCGATGGGCGACGACGACGAGGGTGCCGCCGCGCTCCGCGAAGGCCTGCTCGACGCGGGCCTCGGCCGCCGGGTCGAGGCAGGAGGTGGCCTCGTCGAGGATGACCAGCGGGGCGTCGGCGAGATAGGCCCTGGCCAGCGCGACGAGCTGCCTGTCGGCCGGGCCGAGCTCGGTGGCCTGGAGTTTGACGTGTGCGGCCCCGATGGCGTCGAGCGCCTGCCGCATCCGCCGGGGGTCGTGGTCGCCGAGGTTCTCGGCGACGGTCCCCCGGAAGACGTAGGCCTCCTGCGGGATCAGCACCCGCTGCCCCCGGTCGAGCCGGGCGGCCGGCACCCCGCCGACGGTCACCCGCCCCTGATCGGGCACGACCAGCCCGGCGATCAGCGCGGCGAGGGTGGACTTCCCGATGCCGCTCGGCCCGACGACGGCGAGGTGCTCCCCTTCGGGGATGACCAGGTCGAGGCGGTCGACGACCGGCAGCGCCCGGGGCCCGTAGGCGAAGGTGACCTCCTTCAGCTCGGTGTGCACCCCCTCGGCCCTGCGGGTCTCCTCCTGCGGCGGCGGCAGCGCGGCCCGCAGCCGGGCCAGGGTGACCCAGAGCCGCACTCCGCTCTCCCCCAGCCCACTGGCCAGGTTGAACAGCGCGGGCGTGAGCGACTGCATGACATAGGCGAGGGTCCCGAGCACGACCCCCGGGGTCGCCCCCAGCCGGGGCGCGTAGGCGAGCACCAGCAGGATCGGCGCCCAGGCCCCCGCGCCCAGCACGACGGTCCGGAGCGTGGTGACCGTCGCCAGCCGGCCGGCCGCGCGCCGCTGGCGGTCGAATCGGGCGCCGGCGTATCGGGCGGCGTGGTCTTCGTCGCCGGACGCGGCGATGTCGCCGAGCGCGGCGGTGACCTTGACCAGGCTCTCGGCGGTGGCCTCGTCGGCGAGCAGGTAGGCGTGCTGCCGCCTGGCCAGCTCGGGCAGCGAGAAGAGGAACGCCCCCAGCCCGAGCAGCAGCGGCGGCAGCACCAGCAGGAGCAGCTCGGGCATCAGCGCCACGACCCCGGCGACGGCCCCGAGGAGGGCGAACACGAACGCCTTCACCGATCCGATCACCCCGGTGAACGCGTCGCGCGCCACCTCGACCTGCAGGTTGGCCCGGGTGACGGCGGCGGGGTCGTCTCGCCCGGCCTCCAGGGCGCCCCGGATCGTCGTGGTCAGCAGCTCCTCGCGGACGGGCTCGACGATGGTCGCCAGCGTGACGACCCCCTGCCGCCCACCGACGGCGGCGAAGATCCAGGAGAGGCCGAGCAGGAACGTCCACGAAAGTCCCGCGACGGCCTGGTGGGTGGTGAACGCGTCGACGGCCCGCGCGACGGCCAGCCCGATGACGAACGCCGGCGCCGCCTCGACCAGCGACCACAGGACGAACCGCCGCACCTGGCCCGGCCGGGCGTGGAAGGCCCGCCAGAGGAACACCCCGATCCGGGTGTGAGGGCCGAAGGTGATCACCGCGTCTCCCCGCCCTGGAAGACGGCCCGGTAGCCGGGGTCGTGCCAGAGGACGAGGTGGCGGTCGAAGCCGCGCACCCGCCCGTCGTGCAGCCAGATCACCCGGTCGGCACGCGCCGCGACGGCGGCCCGGTGGGTCACCGTGACGCGGGTGCGGGTGTCGGCGGACAGGGCCGTGGAGACCTGGCGTTCGGTGATGGTGTCGAGGCTGGAGGTGGCGTCGTCGAGCACCAGCAGGCGGTTTCCCTTCGCGAAGGCCCTGGCCAGGCCGAGCCGCTGGCGTTCGCCGCCCGACATGGGGGCCTCGGCGAGGGCGGTCTGGTAGCCGTGGGGCAGGCGGCGGATGAAGTCGTCGGCCCCGGCCGCCACGGCCGCCGCGCGGGAGCCGCCGGTCGCGTCGGCGATGGTGTCGCCGACCAGGTGGGGCCTGGCGACGGCGTAGCCGACGGCGGTTCTGAGCGACTCCCGGGTCAGCGACCGCAGCGGGACCCCGTCGAGCAGCACCTCACCGGTCTCCGGGTCGTCGAGGCGGGCCGCGAGCCGCGCGAACCGGGTGCTCCCCGTGCCGACGACGGCCACCGAGCTGCCGCCCTGGATCTCCACGTCGAGGCCGGGGACGTCGCGGAACGTCAGGGTCCCGGGGCCGGGGGGCAGCGTGTGCACCCCGTGGGCCCTCGGGCACTCGTCGAGGACGTCGGCCAGCCGCGCTCCGGCCGCGCGGGCGCGGGCCAGCCGGCCCAGCGAGCCGATCGCGGGGCCGAGGCCCGCGCCGATGACCACGTAGCGGGTGGCGGCGTAGAGCTCGCCGGCCGACAGTTCACCGGCCGCCAGCCGCCAGCCGCCCACGGCCAGCACCAGCACCTCCAGGAGCGGCACCACGATCGCGGCCCGCACCCCGGCATCGGCGTTGGCCCGCCACAACGCCATCGCGTGGCCGCGCACCGTCGGAAGGGCGGTCAGCACCCGCCGGGTCTCCTGTTCGGCGGTTCCGGCCGCCGCGATCGTACGGGCGCCGCCGACCGCCTCGACCAGGCGCGCGGCGATGTCGGCCTGCGCCTCCTGGTAGCCGCCGGCGATCACCGTGGATACCTTAAGGAACCGCTTCAGCACGAACGCGATGGCGACCAGCCCGCCCGCCAGCGTCAGCGCCAGCCACGGATCGATCAGCACCAGCAGGACCAGCGCCCCGGCCGACGGCACCACCAGCGCCACCGAGGCGACCACGGCGTCGGCCGCGCGCCCGGCCTCTTCGGCGTTGAGGCCGAGCCGGGTCACCAAGTCGCCCTCGGGGATGCGCCGGGTCACGCCGGGACCGGCGCCGAGCAGATGGGAGAGCGCCCGGTGGCGCAACCAGGCCGCCGCCCGCGCGCCACCGGTGGCGCTCATGTAGACACCGAGACCGTCGCAGGCGACGAGGAGCACCACGACGGCCCCGGCGCAGCCCACCCAGGTCGGGGAGAAGGTGTCGACGGCACGGCCGAGCACGAACGGCAGTGCCAGCTCAAGGCCGGCGCCGATGAGGGCGACAGCGGCGAGCACGCCCGCCGCGGGCCCGCTACGCCTGATCGCCTCGGTTGTCAGCCGGTCGGCCGGTCGCAACGCCGACTCCCTCTCTTCACGTGGGCGGAGACTTCGAAAACGGGGAGGGCCCCGGGCTCCCGCGAGCCCGGGGCCCCCGATCGGGTGCCTAGTGGCAGAGCAGCAGGCTCAGGTTGCTGGGCGTCTGGGACGCGCAGCCGAGCAGGGTCAGCGTGCTGCCGCCGCCGCCGTGGCCGCCGCCACCGGGGTAGCCGCCGCCGGGAAGCTCCATCGCCTGAAGGTCGAGAAGAACCATGGTCATGCTCCTTTACGAAGTTTCTCTATCGGGAGGACATTCGAGATCTTTAGAAAGGTGGAGCTAGCTGTTCGGGGCCCCGATCACCTCCTTGGCCGATGGGCGAAGGGGGACACCACCGGGCGCGGCGTAGGGCTCCGCGCCGAGTGGATGCGTGAAGGGCAACGGGGTGCCGCTGAGGGCGTAGAGGACGCCGGCGGTGCCGGTCGCGAAGTCCATCGACAGCCGGAGCAGCTGGTCGCCGGGGAAGGCGATCCCGTCGCGGTAGGGCAGGACGTGCCAGTCGAGGCCGGGGATCAGGGTGCGGTCGGCCAGCACCATGCCGGCCCGCCCGGCGAACAGGCCGGGCTGCACGAAGAACCGGCAGCGGCCCACCTTGAGCAGGTCGGGCAGGGCGTCGGCCAGCGGTGAGCCGGGCCGCTGGCGCAGCAGGTCGGCGAGCACGATCGCGATGCCGACCGAGCCTTCGTCGAGGTAGGGCAGGGTCCGCCAGCCCTGGTTGACCTGCAGCGATCCGTCTGACGTGGTGACGCAGCGCTTCAGGTCGAGGCGCAGCGCCCGTTCGGCCAGGTCGAGCAGCGCGGGGTCGCGGGTGTGGTCGTAGGCGCGCAGGAACAACAGGGCGGGACCGCTCAGGCCGTGGAGCAGACCGGCTCTGGGGTTCGCGCCGCCCGAGATGTCGGGTACGTCGTGAGGCAGCCGCTCGGCGCACAACTCGATCAGCGGGCGGGCGTCGAGCCCCAGGTGGAGCAGGTTGAGCCCGATGCCGGCCAGCCCCGACCACAGACCGAGGTCGAGATCGCGCCACGGCCCGGCCATCGCCCGGTCGACGAGGTCGAGCGCCCGGTCGACGTGGCCGAAGCGGTCGAGCACGTAGGCGACGCCGTGGAGACCGTCGTAGAAGCCGGGCGGCGACTCCGGCCGCTGGCGGAGCAGCCACTCTTCGAACTCGGGGTAGCGTCCGGCCCCGGCCGCGTCGAGCGCGAACAGCACGCCCGCCGCGCCGTGGGCCAGGTTGACCCCGCCGCCGGGCCGGAACTGGGCGATGTCGCCGGGGAAGAGCCGGTCGGTCCGCTCCGGCGTGGCGCTGGCGAGGATCGCCCGCGCCATCGCCGCCATGGGATCGCCCAGGGTCACACTCGCAGTGGGCCCGCCCCCGATGGGCCCGCTGATCGTGTGGACGGCCCGCTTGATCAGCTCGGGCGGCACCGGGAACGTGTCGACGATCAGCCGCCCGAGCTGGCCCGCCTTCGCCCGCGCCAGCGGCACGGTGATCGTGAGCTGCGGCGCGAACAGGCCCAGCGTGAGACACGCGAGGGCGTAGAGGTCGACGTCGGCGCCCCGGCGGTCGGCCGGCGCCTGGAAGGCCGGATGGGCCAGCACCGACCGCCCGCGGTCTTCGATGAAGGTCGCGACCTCGAAGTCGATGAGGACGAGCCGCCCTTCGGGCGTGATCAGGATGTTGTTGGGATGGAGGTCGCAGAAGACGACCCCGCGTTCGTGCAGCGCCTCGATCGCGGCCCGCACCTTGGGCAGCGTGTCGAGCGCCCAGACGGTGTATTCGGCGATCGACTCGGCCGTCGCGTCGGCCTTGGTCAGCGGGAACGTGCGGACCAGGGTGCGCTGCAGCGGCGTGGCGTCGACGAACTCCGTCACCAGGAAGTGGTGGTCGCCGAGCACGAAGTAGTCGCGGTAGCCGGGCGCGCAGTCGAGCCCGTCGAGCCGCCGCAGGACGTCGCGTTCGTGCTGGAGCCGCGCCACCGCGTCGCGCTCGGCCGCGTCGAGCCCCGCCATCGGCCGGGCCTCCTTGAGCACGACCCGCTCGCCGCTCCGCCTGTCGGTGGCGAGGTAGACGCCGCCGCCGTTGGAGAAGTGCATGACGGAGTCGACGGTGTAGGGCAGGTCGGTCGTGGTGACCGCGTTCCTGGCCTCGAGGTGAGGCGCGAGGAAGTCGGGCAGCTCGACCCAGTCGGGCACGGTGAACGACGGCCCCCGGACGTCGGGCACCAGTTCGCCTCGGTCGTTCTCCATCGCCGGCACCAGGTCGCCGTTGGCGGCGACGCAGCGCCGGGCCGTGAACCCGCCGTAGCGGACGAACAGGGGCCCGTCGCCGTAGCGCAGGTCGCTCAGGATGTAGGGCCCGCGCACCCCGGCCAGCAGGCCGTCGAGCTCCTTGAGCGTCAGCTCCAGGCAGTCTTGACGTGGGTAGATGGTGACCAGTTTGCCGCTCGCGCCCCGCGCCGCGCCTTTCGAGTTGAGCATCGTGACGACAGACCGGCTGCGCAGGAATTTGAATGGGATATCACGTTCGACGCAATAGTCCCAGACGATTTCCAGCACCCGCGCCGCGTCGGCCAGCCCGGCCGACACGTGGATCTTCCAGCCCTGCGGCGGGACGTCATGGCCGGTCGGGGCGTAGTGGAACCAGGTGTCGGACGGCTGGTGGGACCAGCCACGCGGAACCTCACGGCCGGCCACGGCGAAATCCGGAATTGCGGTTCCGCGCCGGTCGGCGGTGTCATAGAAAAGCCGGTCCGCGAGGCAATAAAGCTCATACTGGTCATTCACTGCCATCTCCCTGCTTTCTGCTAACAGGAAGAATTCCGGATAACCCCAAGAGCTTCTAGTTACAAGTTCAATCAATCCTGTGTGGGCAAACGTCATGGGTGCCGTCGTGAAACCCGCCCTGACCTGTGCCGGAAGAGACCCGGTGATCGGCTTGTTGCACCAAGACATGGGAGATCGTTTCGCCGACCCGACGGTCATCAGGCGCCTGCTGAACGACACGACGACCTGGGCCTTCGTCGGCCTTTCCGGCGATCCGGCCCGGACCGTCTACAACCAGGCGGAACTCATGAAGCGGCGCGGTAAACGCATCATCCCGGTGCATCCCGACGGCAGGCCGGTCCTGGGCGAGACGACCTACCCGGCCCTCGCCGAGGTCCCCGTCCCGATCGACGTGGTGGCGATCTACCGGCGCACCGCCTTCGCGGGGGGCGTGATCGACGAGGCGATCGCGGTGGGCGCGGGCGCGGTGTGGTTGCCGCTCGACGTGTACGACGAGGCGGCCGGCGACCGGGCGCTGGCGGCCGGGCTCGACGTCGTCATGAACCGCTGCCCGGCCGTCGAGTGGGCGCTACGCCGCTGACCGCAGCAGCCCCGCCAGCCGGCCCCCCGCCAGGGCGCTCAGCACCAGATGCCCGCTGACCAGCACGATCTGGAACGCCCGCTGGCCCGTCGTGAGCTCGGCGGCGTACCCGCCGTCGAAGAAGCCGGAGACGAAGGCCAGCACCCCCGCGACGACCAGCAGCACGGCGGCCGGGATCGCGACGGCGCGGCGCTCCCGGGTGACCGCGAAGGCCAGGACCGCCTGGGCGGCCATCATCGGGAGCGGCGCCGACAACCGGGCCGTCGGGCCGAGGGCCTCCAGGAGGTCGGCGTTGAGCCCGGCGGACACGGAGATGCCGGCGCCAGTCAGGTCCATGACGAGCAGGACGCCGACCGCGATGACGATGGACTTCGGTGACATGGGCTTTCCTCGGGCCGGGTGACGACCCTACGAGGATCCCCGCCGGGGTGGGCGGGTGTCGTGAGGCGACGGTCCCGACCTCGGCGGGACGGGACGCCCCGCGCCGAGAGGACGCCGAACATGACAGGCCCGCCTCAGCTCGACTCCCGGACCACCAGTTCCGTCGGCAGTATCACCGGGTCGGCGCGCCCGTCTTCGAACAGCCCCAGCAGCAGGCTGACCACCGCCAGCGCCTGGTCGGCCATCGGGCTGCGGACCGTCGTCAGCGGCGGGTCGGTGTAGAGCGCGGCCTCTATGTCGTCGAACCCGACCACGGCCACGTCGTCGGGCACCCGGCGACCGGCCCTGCGCAGGGCGTGGAGGGCGCCGATCGCCATCAGGTCGTTGGCGGCGAAGACGGCGTCGAGGCCCGGGTCGTCTTCGAGGAGCTGGCACATCGCCTGGTCGCCCGACACCCGGGTGAAGTCGCCGACCGCGATGATCGACCGGCGGCCGGTGTCGCGCAGCGTCTCCCGGTAGCCGGTCAGGCGGTCCTGCGAGGCGATCATGTCGAGCGGGCCCGAGATGGTGGCGATCCGCCGCCGGCCCCGGCTCAGCAGGTGCTCGACCGCCTGGCGTGCTCCGCCGAGATTGTCGTTGTCGACGTAGGGGACCGAGGGGGCCGAGACGGGCTTGCCGAAGGAGGCCATCGGCAGGCCCATCCGCATCAGGGCCGCGGGCAGCGGGTCGGCCCCGTAGAACGACACCAGCATCACGCCGTCGACGTGGCCGGCGGCGACGTACTCCTGGACCCGCACGCGGCTCTCGTCGGACCCGGCGAGCATGAGGACGACCTGCTTGGACGCCGCCTCAAGGGCCCGCGACGCCGACCGCACCACCGCCGAGAACATGGGGTCGTCGGAGAACAACCCGGCGGGCGGGTCGGAGACCACCAGGGCGATGGAGTTGGTGCGCTGGGTCACCAGGCTGCGGGCGACCGAGTTGGGCACGTAGCCGAGCTCGTTCACCGCCCGCAGCACCAGCTCGCGGAAGTTCGGCGTCACGGTCGTGTCGCCGTTGACCACCCTTGAGACGGTCGACTTGGACACGCCGGCGCGGGCGGCGACCGCCTCCAAGGTTGGACGTTTCACTCGATGCCGTTCCGCTGGATGACGTCCCGGTACCACAGAGCGCTGTCCTTGGGGAGGCGGCGCTGCGTGGCGTAGTCGATCCGCACGATACCGAACCTCTGGTGATATCCCTCCGCCCACTCGAAGTTGTCGAAGAGGGACCACACCAGATAGCCGCGCAGGTCGGCTCCCTGGGCGATGGCATCGTGGCAGGCGCGCAGGTGACCGTCGAGGTAGGCGACCCGGTCGCCGTCGGGCACGCGGTCGCCGACGACCTTGTCGTGGAAGGCCGCGCCGTTCTCGGTGACCAGCAGGCCGACGTCCGGGTAGTCGTGCGACAGCCGGACCAGCAGCCGCGACAGGCCCGACGGGATGATCGGCCAGCCCATGGCGGTCTGCGGGCCCTCGATGGAGACGAAGTCGACGCCGTCCGTGCCGGGCCACGCCAACGGCGCCACCGCGCCGGGCGACGCCTGGATCACGCACGGGTTGTAGTAGTTGATGCCGAGCAGGTCGAGCGGCTGGTTGATGATCTCCAGGTCGCCGTCGCGGATGTGGTCGAGGCCGCCGTGCCGCTCCACGATCTCCAGGACCTCGGCCGGGTAGGTGCCCTTCAGCGCCGGGTCGAGGAACTGGCGGTTGAGCAGGGCGTCGACCAGCCTGACGGCGTCGGAGTCCCCCTGCGACAGGGCGATCCCCGCGTCGAGGATCTGGGCCGGGGTGACCACCGGGGCCATGTTGAGCGTCAGCGCCAGGGTGCCCGTGAGGTTCTGGGCGGCCAGGCCGTGGGCGAGCAGCAGGTGGTGGGCCGCCTTGAACGCGGCCGGGGCGTCGGTGACGCCGGGGGCGTGCACGCCGCTGCCGTAGCCGAGGAACGCCGAGACCCACGGCTCGTTCAGGGTGGTCCACGTCGAGACCCGGTCGCAGAGCCGGGCGTGCACGGCCGCCGCGTAGTCGGCGAAGTAGTAGGCCGTGTCGCGGTTGGCCCAGCCGCCGCGGTCCTCCAGGTTCTGCGGCAGGTCCCAGTGGTAGAGGGTCACGTACGGGGTGATCCCGGCGCCCAGCAGCTCGTCGACCAGGCGGTCGTAGAAGTCGAGGCCGCGCGGGTTGGCCGGGCCCGAGCCGTCGGGGACGACCCTGGGCCAGGCGGTGGAGAACCGGTAGACGCCCAGGCCGAGATCGGCCATGAGGCGCACGTCCTCCGGGTAGCGGTGGTAGTGGTCGCAGGCGACGTCGCCGGTGTGACCGTCGGCGACCTTGCCGGGGGTGCGCGCGAAGGTGTCCCAGATGGACACGCCGCGACCGTCTTCCCGGGCGGCCCCCTCCACCTGGTATGACGCCGTGGCGGCACCCCAGATGAACCTCTCGGGAAACTGGATTTCCGGCGTCATCCCTTGACCGCCCCCTGCATGATTCCTCCGATGATGTGCTTGCCGAGAAGTGCGAACACGATGACGAGGGGCAGCGTGCCGAGCGCGGTGCCCGCCAGGCCCATCACGTAGTCGTTGACGTAGCCGGCCGCCAGGGTCGACAGCGCCACCTGGACCGTCGGGTTCTCCGGGGTCAGCACCATGAGCGGCCACATGTAGTCGTTCCAGGCCGTCATGAAGGTCAGCATGCCGAGCACGGCCGCCGCCGGGCGGGCCGCCGGGAAGACGACGTGCCAGACCAGGCCCCAGGTCGTGCAGCCGTCGACGCGGCCCGCCTCCAGGAGCTCGGTCGGGAGCGCGCGGGACAGGAACTGCGTCATGAAGAACACGCCGAACGCGTTGACCAGGGCGGGCACGACGACGGCGTACAGGGAGCCGACCCACTCCAGCTTCACCATGAGGATGTAGAGCGGGATGATGCCGGCCAGGGTCGGCACCATCATCGTGCCGACGGTCATGAGCAGCAGGATGTTGCGGCCGCGGAAGCGCAGTTTGGCGAAGGCGAAGCCGGCCAGGGTCGAGAAGAACATGACCGAGATCGAGATCGAGCCCGCCACCAGAACCGAGTTGATCATGGCGAGGCCGAACGGCACCGTGTCGAAGACGCGCGAGACGTTCTCGAAGAAGTTGCCGCCGGGGAAGAGCGGCGGCGGCACCGACGCCAGCGACGCGTTGTCGCGCGAGGCCACCACGATCGAGTAGTAGAGCGGGATCGTGAAGAAGAACGCGACCGCGGTCAGGGTGAGATAGGTCAGCCGGTTGTTGACCCGACGGCCGGTCATCGGATGCTTCCCTTCATCCGGTTGGTGAGCAGGTAGTTGATCCCGGCGATGATCAGAATGAAGACGAAGATCATCCAGGAGATGGCCGACGAGAAGCCGAAGTCGAGGCGCATGTAGTTCTCGTAGAAGAACAACGAGAGCGTCTGGTACTGCCGGTCCTGCCCGCCGGTGAGGGTGTAGGCGCCGAACAGCAGCGGCTCGGCGAAGATCTGCATCGAGCCGATGGTCGAGGTGATCACCACGAAGGCGATGGTGGGCCGGATCATCGGCACGGTGACCTTGCGGAGCTGGGTGAAGCTCGACGCGCCGTCGATGGTGGCGGCTTCGTACAGCTCTCTCGGTACGGCCTGCATCGCGGCCAGCAGGATGAGCGCGTTGTAGCCCGTCCACCGCCACATGATCATCGTCGAGATGGCCACATGGGAGCTCAGGGTGCCGTCACGCCAGGCGATGCCGTCGAACCCGAAACTGGTGATGACCCAGTTGATCAGGCCGAAGTCGCGGCCGAAGATCTGCGAGAAGATCACCACGACCGCGACGACGCTGGTGACGTTGGGCAGCAACAGGGTGATCCGGAAGAAGTTCTGGGCCCGCAGCGGCCGGTTCAGCAGATGGGCGAGCCACAGCGCCAGCAGCAACTGCGGCAGCATCGACAGCAGGCCGATCGACAACGTGTTGAACGTGGCGTTCCAGAAGTACGAGTCCGCCAGCAGGACCCGGAAGTTCTCCAGGCCGACGAAGGTGTGCTCGTCGTCCAGCAGCGTCCACTCGTGCAGGCTCACCCAGAGCGTGTAGCCGATGGGGAACAGCCCGAAGGCGCAGAACAGCAGGAAGAACGGGGCGACGTACGCGTACGGGGAGGCTTTGACGTCGACGGCGTGCCGCCAGTGGCGGGCGGTCACCCGGCGCTTGCCTCCCGGTCGCCGTGGCGGCGCTGCACGTTCGGGGGCACGCGTGGCCATGGCGCTCCTCTCAAGGGAAGGCGGGGTGGCCGGACCGGCCACCCCGCGGCGTACGGCTACTTGATCTTCTCGGAGTCCGCGACGGCCTGCTTCCAGGCCTCTTCGGGGTCCTGGCCCTGGAGTTCGATGCGGCCGAGGCCGTTGCCCATGGCGACGTTCACGTCACCGGCCTTGGGGCCCGTGTACTGCGGCTTCAGCGCCTTGGCGGCGTCGGTGAAGATCTTGCCGATGGGGGCGTCGCCGAAGTAGGGGTTCACGAAGTCGGCGACGGCCGGGTCCGTGTAGAGGGCGGGCAGCGACGGCAGGGCCGAGGCGTCCTTCCACAGGGTGAGCTGGCTCTCCTTGCTGGTCAGGAAGTTGATCAGCTCGGCGGCCTCCTTGGGGTGCTTGCCCTGCTTGGGGGCGAGCAGGTGGGTGCCGCCCTGGTTGCCGCCGCCGCCGGGCACGGCCGCGATGTCCCAGGTGCCCTCGCCGGGCTTCTGGTCCTTGATCACGCCGGTCTTCCAGGCGGGGCAGACCATCGTGGCGAAGGTGCCCTTGGCGATGCCGGTGGTCCACTCGGGGGTGAACGCGACGAGCTTGCCCGACAGCTTGTTCTGGATCATGGAGACCGAGATGTCCCAGGCCTTGCGCACGTCGGGGTTGGTGCCGACGACGACCTTGTCGCTGGTGTCGTAGAAGCCGACGGGGGCCTGCTCGACCATGGCGCGGAAGTGCTCACCGGGGCCGTCGGTGAAGGCGGCCTTGCCGCCCGCGGCGACGAACTTCTTGCCGGTCTCGACGTACTGCTCCCAGGTCGGCCACAGGGCGCTGACCTCGTCGCGGTCGGTGGGCAGGCCGGCCTCCTTGAAGAGGTCGGGCCGGTAGCACATGGCCAGGCCGCCGACGTCGGTGCCGAGGCCGATGAGCTGGGAGCCGTCCTTCGACAGTCCGAGCTGCCACTTCCAGTCGAGGTACTCGGACTGGCGTGAGCCCAGGCCGTAGTCGTTGAGGTTGTGGAACTTGTCGGCGACCTCGCGGAAGGTGGCGATGAAGCCGCCCTCGACGGCGACGATGTCGGCGGCGCCCGCCCCGGTGGCGACCTGGGTGACCAGGTTGTTGTGGTGGTCGTTGAACTGCGCCCGGCGCTCGGTGATCTCGACGTTCGGGTGGGTCTTCTTGAACTCCTCGTACAGCGGGCCGTAGTGGAAGTCGCTGAAGAGGGCCACGGTCAGCTTGACCGGCTCGGCGGGAGCGGCGGCACCGCCGCTGGCGGCTCCGGGGGCCGGCGTGCTCTCCCCACCACCACAGGCGGCGGCCAGGAGGGAAGCGGCGATCAGGGGCACCAGCAGCCGCGCGGCACGGCGGCGAGGGGGGTGAGACATGCCGATGGAACCTTCCTATTTTTGATCATGAAGAGAACGTTCCCTGGAGTGAGGGTCGAGCTGGGCCCGTGGGGTTGTCAATGGGCTGAGAGATAACGATCGTCGTGACCTCCAGGGAACGTTCCCTGGAGTTTTCACACGTCTCAGCAGCTCAGAGGCTTGATCCAAGGATCTCCTGAATCAGGTAGAGCGCTTTCTCAAAGTTCTCGCGGGTTTCCTGCAAGTTAAACCTAGTCTTGACAAAAGTCCAGAAGTAGCAGGACGATCCGAGCGCGAGAGCGCTTTCTGTTCTCTCAGGTACGGCTCGCCGCCGTCTTCCGCCGAGGAGGTTCCACGTGGGGATCGACCCAGGTGAGCGGACGTGCGCGGGCCGGACACAGGTTCAGGGCAGAGTCCTGGGCAGGACTCACGGCGGAACGCCCGTCCGGGCGCACCGCCGGGTACGTGGCAAGAAGGTGCAGGCCGTCGGTGCCGGAAGGGTCGCGCCGGACCCGACCGGCACCGAAGGCCGTCAGCCCACCCCGACCGTGGGGGTTCCGGTCAGCCCTGGTTCTTCAGGGTGTCGCGCCGGCTCTCCAGTTCCTCCGCGAGGTTGTCGAGCTGGTCGGCGTTGGCGATGAGGGTGGCCAGCTCCGCCGAGTCGGCCGGGCCGTCGCCGGCCCGGTCGCCGATCTGCTCGCGCAGGGAACGGGCCTCCGCGCGGATGCGGGCGATCTCCTCTTCCACCTGCTGCAGCTCACTCATAACGGCCCCATACCCAAGCAAACGGAGATCATGGACGACCGCCTGTAAAACTCCGAAACCCTCCACGACCGACATGAAAGGCCGAATCGGGGGCAGACAAGTGGACCAAGCCACATCTGCATTCGAGGTGAGAACACATGGTTCTTCTGGGCCTTCTCCTGATCGTGGTCGCGGGTGCAGTCTTGATCGAAATCTCCATTCAGGACACCACCGCGGCGGCGACCACCCCCATCACCGTGCTCGACTGGAACTTCACGCTGACCTCCTTCGAGATGTTCCTGCTCGGCGCGGCCACCGCCGCGGGCGTCCTCATCGGGCTGGCGATGGTCAGCGGCGGCATGCGCCGCAGCGTCGCCAAGCGCCGCCGCATGCGCGAGGAGCGGCTGGCCGAGCGCGACCGCGTCTCCCGGCTGGAGAGTGAGAAGCGGGATCTGGAGCAGCAGCTCGTCGACCGCAACCACAACGGCGTCGACGACCGTGACGAGACCCGTCCCGTCGACCGGGTGGAGGACCGCGACCGGGTGGAGGACGGCGACCGGCTCGTCGCCGGTGGACGCCACTCGCGCCGCGACGACGCCTTCTGACCGACGGCACCATCGATCGGCCCTCGCCTGAGGCAAGGCGGGGGCCGATCGGCGTTCCCCCGTTGGAACGGTTCTGCCATGCTTTTCCCGATCAGCTGCGGAGAAGAGTGCGATGACCGATCTGTTCACGCTCGGCGAGGTGCTGGGCGTCGTGACCGCCGACCGAATCCGGCACGACATGTCCGCCCGGCTCGACCTGGAGGGCCCCGAACTGACCGTCGCGGTCGGCCTGGCCCGGCTCGGGCACTCGGTGGCCTACGTCGGCCGGGTCAGCGACGACGAGATCGGGGTGCGCACCACCACGGTGCTGCGCGGCGAGGGCGTGGACGTCTCCCACCTGCGGGTCGACGAGACCGCCGCCAGCGGCCTGGCGCTGCGCCAGCGCCGCATCGGCCGGGTCGCGCACGCCGTCTTCTACCGGGGCGGCTCGGCCGGGTCGCGGGTGTCGACGGGCGACGTGCCGACGGAGGTCCAGGACGCGCGCATCCTGCACGTCACCGGCATCACCCCCGCGCTGAGCGGATACGCGTGGAGCGCGGTGCACCACGCGGTGAAGCTGGCCAAGGACGCCGGGGTGCTGGTCTCGGTCGACGTGAACCACCGGCCGAACCTGTGGGAGAGCGTGCAGGAGGCCCGCGACGGCCTCCGGGAGCTCGCCGCCTCGGCCGACGTCCTGTTCGCCAACCAGGACGAGCTCGGCCTGGTCGAGAGCGCCATCGCCCAGGTGCCCGAACTCGTCGTGATGCGCGGCTCCAAGGGGGCCAGCGCCACGGTCGAGGGTTTCCGGTACGACACCCAGGCCGCCCCCGTGACGGTCGTCGACGCGACCGAGGTCGGCGGCGCGTTCGTGGCCGGATATCTGAGCGCGCTGCTCGACGGGGTGCACCCCTCCGACCGGCTCAAGCGGGGCATCTCGGTGGCGGCCTTCGCGGTGGCCGCCCACTCGACCTGGCAGGGGCTGCCCACCAGGTCAGAGCTGCCCCCGTGACCTGACCCGCAGGTTCTGCGGATCGTAGACCGGCCCGGCGACGACGTCGGCCCCCACCCAGCCGCCGTTCACGCCGACCTCCACCCGGGTCACGCCCTTGGGCAGGTAGGCGTAGGCGATCGACCGGTCGACCCGGTGGCCGTAGCCGCCTGAGGTGACCCGCGAGGCGGGCACCCCGTCGACCCGCACGGGTTCCCCGCCGAGGCAGACCTCGGCGGGGTCGTCGACGACGAGGCAGGCGAGTTCCACACCTGATTCGGTACGCGGCACCGACTTCCGGACCGCGAAACCGAGCCGGGCCTCGAACGGGGTCGTCTCCGGGGTGATGTCGGCCCCCCAGACCCGGTAGCCCTTCTCCAGGCGCATCGAGTCGATCGCCTTGTAGCCGCCGGGCCGCACGCCGGTCCCGGCCAGCAGGTCCCACAGGGTCAGCCCGAACTCGACCGGCGTGTAGAGCTCCCAGCCGTACTCGCCGACGAAGGTGACCCGCTGGGCCCGCACCGGCACGTACCCCACGCTGATCTCGCGCGACTGCATGTAGCCGAAGCTCAGGTCGTCACTGGTCAGGCTGCTCAGGATGTCGTGGGCGTCCGGTCCCCACAGGCAGTAGCAGGCGTAGGCCGAGGTCACGTCGGTGACGTCGACGCCGTGCCGGCGCAGCAGGGCCGCGTCGTGGCCGCCGAAGGCGGTGCCGGTCACCAGCCGGAACCGGTCGTCGCCGAGCCGGGTGATCGTGACGTCGGCCTCGATGCCGCCGCGCGCGTTGAGCAGCTGGGTGTAGACGACCGTGCCGACCGGGCGGTCGAGGTTCGCCCCGGCCAGTGCCTGGAGCCGCTCGAAGCCGCGCAGGTCGAACTTGGCGAACGAGGTCTGGTCGAACAACCCGGCCGAGTCGCGGGTGGCCAGGCACTCCTCGCGCACGGCGGGCGACCAGACGCGGCCCGCCCAGCCCTTCGGGCGCGGCGCGTCGTCGCCGGTGGGCGCGTACCAGTTGACCCGCTCCCACCCCGCCTTCTCCCCGAACTCGGCGCCCAGTTCGGCGTGCCGGGCGTAGGCGGGCGACCTGCGCAGCGGCCGGACCGCGGTGCGCTCCTGACCGGGGTAGACGATGTCGTAGTAGGCGCTGTACGCGTCCAGCACCTTCGCCCGCGCCCAGGACGTCGACCGGGCGTGCGGCCCGAAGCGCGCGACGTCCATGGCGAACATGTCGTATTCGGGGGCGCCCTCGACGATCCACTCCGCGGTCACCTTGCCGACGCCCCCGGCGGCGGCCAGGCCGTGCACGCAGAACCCGGCGGCGACCCAGAGGCCGCGCACCGACGTCTCCCCCAGCAGGAACTCCCCGTCGGGGGTGAACGCCTCGGGCCCGTGGACGACCTTGACGATCTCCCCGCGTTCGCGCAGATGGGGCAGGCGGTGGACGGCCGAGGTCCACGACTCCTCGAACTTCGGCATGTCGGGCTCGAACAGGTGCCGCGGCGTGGCCAGCGGGTTCGGCTCGTCCCAGACCTGGGGCGTGCGGACGTAGCCGCCGACCAGGATGCCGCCGCCCTCCTCGCGGAAGTAGACGATGTTGTCGGGGTCGCGGACGGTGGGCATGCCGACCGAAACACCGGTCGATTCGGTCACGACGTATTGGTGCTTGATCGGGACGATCGGCAGCTCGACCCCGGCCATCCGCCCGATCACCCCGGACGCCGCCCCGGCCGCGTTGACGACCGTCCCGGTCCTGATCACGTGGTCGCCGAACCGGACGCCGGTGATCGCGCCGTCCGCGGTCTCCAGCCCGGTCACCGCGGCGCCGGTGAAGATCCGCACGCCGAGCTTGCGGGCGCCCTCGGCCAGCGCCTTCGCCAGCATCGCCGGGTCGAGCCAGCCGTCGCCGGGCAACCAGAGCGACGACACGACGTCGCCGGTCTCCAGCAGCGGCAGCCGCTCCTTGGTCTGCTCGCCGGTCAGGAGTTCCAGGTCGAGGCCATAGGTCTCGGCCGCGCCGGCCTGCCGGACCAGCTCCTCGTGGCGTTCGGGCGTGGTCGCCAGGCGCAGCCCGCCGACGCCGTGCCAGCCCGGGTCCAGACCGGTGAGATCGCGGAGTTCGGGGTACAGACCGGCTGAGTACATGATCATGCGGGTCTGGGTGACGGTCGAGCGCAACTGCCCGACGAAGCCCGCCGAGTGCCAGGTCGTGCCCTCGGTCAGGTCGTGCCGTTCGACGAGGACGACGTCCTGCCAGCCGAGCCGCGCCAGGTGGTAGGCGACCGAACACCCGGCCACCCCGCCCCCGATGACGACCGCTCGGGCGTCTGCGGGAAGTTGCACCATCGGTACCGTCCTGTAACAACTGACGCCCAAAATGCGATCAATGGTCTAAACGTAGACCAAAAGGAGCAGCGCATGCCAGATCCCGTCGCGTCCGCGCTGGGTCTGGTCGCGTCCTGGGCCGGCCGACCGGTCACCCACACGAGGATCAAGGGCGGGCTGAGCCACTACATCGCCCGCGTGGAGACCGACGACGGCGACCGCTGGCTGCTGCGGGTGCTCGACCCGAAGATCGCCGCGACCGGCCTGGGTCTCCCCCTCGACCAGGAGATCGCCAACACCGTGGTCGCCGCCGAGACCGGCGTGGGCGCCCGGGTGCTGCACGAACTGCCGGGCGCGCTGATCCTGGAGTACATCGACGGCCTCACCCTCGACGCCCCGGCCGTCCGGGCCCGCATCCCCAGAATCGCCGAGGCCGTCCGCACCCTCCACGCGGGGCCGCGCTTCGCCAACGACTTCTCGATCTTCCGCAAGTACGACGGCTTCGTCGCCCTCTGCCGGGAACACGACCTGCCGATGCCCGACGGCTTCGCCGACTGGGCGGGCACGGTCCGAACAATCGAAGAAACCCTGGCAAAACGTCACATAACGGACGTACCCTGCCACAACGACCTGCTCCCCGAGAACTTCATCGAGGCTCGGGGCCGGGTCAGAATCGTCGACTACCAGCTTTCCGGCAACAACGACCCCTGCTTCGAACTGGGCGACATCGCCGCCGAGGCCTCCTTCGACCCCGACGACGTCGAACGGCTCACGCGAGCCTACTTCGGCACCCATGACGAGGCGCTGATCGCCCGCGTGCGACTGAACGTGATCATGTCCAACCTGACCTGGACACTCTGGTTCGTCGTACACCACCGCCTGGTGGCCCAGCAGCGCGACTTCGACTACAACGCCGAAGCCGCCACGAAGTACGCCAAGGCGACGGGCGATCTCACGGACCCCGGCTTCGGATCCCTCATGGACGCCGCCGGCCGGTAACCCCCCACTGCACGGCATGAGGAGGCCTCGATGGCTCAATCCCTCGACGACGACGCCAAGCGACTAGCGGAACTCGGCTACAAACAGGAGCTGTCCCGGACCTGGAGCGGCTTCTCCAACTTCGCGATCTCCTTCTCCATCATCTCGATCCTGGCCGGTTGCTTCACCACCTTCGGCCAGGCCTGGAACAACGGCGGCCCCATCGCGATCTCGTGGGGCTGGCCGATCATCTCGATCTTCATTCTGATCATCGGCCTGTGCATGTCGGAGCTGGTGTCGGCCTATCCCACGGCGGGCGGCATCTACTGGTGGGCCGCCAAGATGGGCAAGCCGATCCACGGCTGGTTCACCGGGTGGTTCAACCTGATCGGCCTGGTGGCGGTGACCGCGTCGGTCGACTATGGCTGCGCGACCTTCCTGAACATCACGCTGAACCGGTTCTTCGGCCTTGAGTCGTCGCTGACCATGACGTTCATCCTGTTCGCGGTCGTCCTGGCGCTGCACGCGCTGATCAACATCTACAGCCACCGGCTGATCTCGCTGCTGCAGAACGTCTCGGTGTGGTGGCACGTCTTCGGCGCGGCGGTGGTCGTGCTGATCCTGATCTTCGGCCCGGACTCGCACCAGTCGATGTCGTTCGTCTTCACCGAGACGATCAACAACTCGGGATTCAGCGACAGCACCTTCTGGTTCTTCGTGTTGCCGCTGGGCTTCCTGCTCACCCAGTACACGATCACCGGCTTCGACGCCTGCGCCCACGTCTCCGAGGAGACCCAGGGCGCCTCCATGTCGGCGGCCCGCGGCCTGTGGCAGTCGATCTTCTACTCGGCGATCGGCGGCTGGGTCCTGCTACTGGCCTTCCTGTTCGCGGCCACCGACGTGACCGCGATCAACGAAGCGGGTGGCTTCGTCGGAGCCATCTTCGACACCTCGCTGTCGGGGAACCTGGCCAACGCGATCTTCGCGATCTCTACGATCGGGCAGTTCTTCTGCGGTATGAGCTGCGTGACCTCGATGTCGCGGATGACCTACGCGTTCTCACGGGACGGTGCCGTCCCCGGGTGGCGGCTCTGGTCCAAGGTGGACAAGAACCGGACACCGGTCAACGCGATCATCCTGGGCTGTGTCGCGGCTCTGATCCTGACGCTGCCGGCCCTCTACGCGCCGGCCGGATCCGCTACCCCGGTGGCGTTCTACGCCGTCGTCTCGGTGGCGGTCATCGGCCTCTACATCGCCTTCGCCATCCCGATCTACCTGCGGCTGCGCATGGGCGACCGGTTCCAGCCGGGCCCGTGGACGCTGGGCTCGAAATACAAGGTGATGGGCTGGATCGCGATCGTCGAGATCGTGATCGTGTCGATCTACTTCATCATGCCGCTGTACCCGTCGGGGGTCCCGTTCAGCGACGACTTCACCTGGACGTCGGTGAACTACTCGCCGATCGTGGTGGGAGTGATGGTGCTGGCCGTGGGTCTGTGGTGGCAGCTGTCGGCCCGCCACTGGTTCACCGGCCCCCGCCGGACCGTGGACGAGACCCTCGACGAGGAGCCGGTCAGTTAGCTTCGAAGGCCGTCGCCACGGCGGCGGCCACCGAGGCCATGTCACCGGCATGGGTCTCGCGGGACACCGAGGTCATGTCGACGTCGGGCATCCCGCAGGGCACCGCCAGGTCCCACGGGGAGAGGTCGCCGTCGACGTTGATGGCGAACCCGTGGCTGGTCACGCCCTTGGAGGCGCGCATGCCGATCGAGACGATCTTCCGGCCGGTGTCGCGGGTCCAGACCCCGGTGAGCAGCTCGGAGCCGGGCGGCGTGTCGCGCCGCTCGGCGTCCACGCCCACCGCGGCGAGGGCCTCGACCAGCCGGAGTTCGACCTCGCGGATGTAGTCGACGACCCCCTCGCCGGTCCGCAGCTTGACGATCAGATAGCCGACGAGCTGCCCGGGGCCGTGGTAGGTCAGCTGCCCGCCCCGGGTGGTCGTCACCACGGGGATGCCGTGGGAGGGGTCGGGCAGGTGTTCCGTCAGCGTCCGCCGGCCGACCGTGAACACCTTCGGGTGGCTGAGCAGCCACAGGGTGTCGGGGCGGCGATCCTCCTGCCGGTCGGCGATGAGTTCGTCCATGGTGGCCATGGCCTTCTCATAGTCGACCAGCTCGTCGTGGATCAGGGTCAGCGGCCGTGCGTCCATGGAACCGAGGATAGGTCAGTGGTGCGCGTACTTCTGCGCCGGTGCCTTGGGGAAGACCACCCACATGATCAGGTACGCGATGAACTGCGGACCGGGGAGGATGCAGGAGGCGAGGAACAGGAGCCGGACGACCGTCGGGGACATGTTGAACCGCTCGGCGATACCGCCGCAGACCCCGGCGATCATCTTGTGGTGACGGGATCGGTGCATCAGGAGTTCCTCCATCGTGTGGATCGGTTACCGGTTGAACGAACCGGTAACTATCCCCCGTTCCACCACGAACCCTGAGAAAACCCCTAAGGGGTTGGATGCCGGTCGTACACATAGGGACTCAGCGACGATCCGAGCCGGGCCAGCCCTCCGATGGTCGCCTTCCTGACCGGGTCGTGCAGGAGGATCCACGCGATCCACCCGAGGACCAGATTCATCCAGTACGACACCAGCCGGTAGAGCAGCACGACCGCCGCCGCCTGGCCGCCCGACATCCCGGCCGCGATGTACGTGGCCGCCATCCCGACCTCGGCGACCCCGAGCCCGCCCGGCACCACCGCCAGCGCGGCGGCCGTCTTGGCCGCGACGAACCCCAGCAGCACCGTGTGGGGATTGGCGGTCGCCTCGATCGCGACGCACACCGCCCCGAGGCTGACGACGTCGAGCACCCAGTTCAGCAGCGCCAGATGGGCCAGCCGCAGATGGTCGCGGCGGGTGCCGCCGACGGTGCTGAAGGTGGCCCGGAGCTGCCCGGCGACCTTGGGCAGGCGGTCGAGCAGATGCCCGGCCTTGAACACCAGCACGCCGAGCACGACCACCCCGCCGACCGCGATCAGCGTGACCACCCGGGTCTCCGGCGAGAAGACCAGGGCCACCAGGGCCAGCACCCCGAACGTGCCGCCCGAGTAGGCCGCCGCCAGCACCAGCACCGCCGCGATGAGCCGCTTCCCGGCCCCGAGCTTGGTGAAGACCTGCGTCGTGTACGCCACCGACACCACCGGCCCGGCCGGCAGCGACCCCGCCACGGCGTTGCGGGCGAAGGTGACGGCCAGGATGCGGGGCCGGGAGACCCGGACCCCGCCCAGCGCCAGCAGCCTGCGGAAGAACCGCGCGAAGACCGCCATGGCCAGCAGTTGGAACACCGCCGCGACCAGCAGCCAGTTGGCGTCGGCCGCGGCGATCACCTCCCACACCTCGGACGGTGACGGGAGAGCGTCCCGCAGCGTGAGGTAGGCCAGCACGGCCAGCCCCGCCATGGCCGGCCATTTCAACCGGCGAATCATCCTCACCCCGCAAATGATGCACGTTTGACCTGAGACAGGGCTGAGAGGGTCAGGGTCAAGCCCACGACCGCCCAACCGGCAAGGACCAGCAAAGGCAGTCCAAGCGCGGCCCCGTCGAAGAAGACGACGTTCCTGATGGCGGTCGATCCCTGCCCGACCGGGAGCACCTGCCCGACGGCCGCGTACCACTCGGGGATGAACCGCGCCCCGAGCGGCCCGCCGCTGGCCGGCACCCCGATCAGCACGAAGAGCAGACCGGCCAGCCCCGCGCCGGGCGTCCCGATGAGCCGCACCAGCCCCGCGACGACCAGCCCGAGCGTGACGACCACGGCCGCCGAGACGGCCACCAGCCCGAGGAACGCGCCCGGCAGCGCCCCGAACACGACGTCGCCGAGCCAGGCGTTGGCCAGCCCGACGGCGACCCCGGCCAGCACGATCGCCCCGATCCCGGCCAGCGGCCTCTCCCCGGCCGCCGCCACCCCGATCGCGATGCCCGGGATGACCAGCCCGATCACGAAGAACATCCCGGCGATCCCGCCCTGGTCACCGGGCGGCAGCGGGTGGGCGTCCTCGACCGCGAGCGGGGCGGCGGCGGTGAACACCGAGGTGATGACCGTGGCCGCCGACCGGCTCGCGGCACTGGCGACCACGAGCTTCTGCTGCTGCGGCAGCAGGACCGCGTCGACCTCGCGGTCGGCCAGGGCCGTGCGCGCCGCCGCCTCGTCGGCGTAGGCGGTGAGCTCGAACTTCCCGGCGAGCTTCGGCGCGAGCTGCGCGGCGGCCTGCGGGGGCCCGACGACGGCGACCGGCACGTCGTGGGGCTCGGGCGAGTGCAGGGCGCCCACGAACGAGCCGACGAAGAACATCCCGATGAGGGTGGCCAGGACCACCGCCGGGATCAGCCTCTTCATGATTTCTCTCCTTGTTGACTTCAACGCTGTTGAGTTCAACATAGATGAATTCAACATGGTTGAATAGCCCCCATGGAAAGCAGCAAGACCGGCCGCCGGCCGGGCACCCCGCAGACGAGAGAGGCGATCCTGGAGGCCGCCATCGCCTCCTTCGTCGAATCGGGCTACGCCGCCACGACCATCCGCGGCGTCGCCCGCGCGGCCGACGTCGACCCGGCCCTGGTCATGCACTTCTTCGGCTCGAAAGACAGCCTGTTCGACGCCGCCCTGCGCGGCGCCATGCCCGTCCAGGAACTCGCGGTCGCCCTCGCGGGCGACGTCTCCTCGCTGGGCGAACGCCTGACCCGCCGCTACCTGGAGGTCTGGGAGAGCCCGGAGACCGGCCCCAGAATCCGCGCCATCGTCGGCTCCATCGCCTCGACCCCGGCCGCCGCCCAGATCATGCGCGACTTCATGAGCGGCGAACTGGCCACCCCGCTGGCCAAGAGCCTGCCGGGAGACCAGCCCGAACGCCGCGCGATCCTGGCCGCGGCCCAGCTCATGGGCATGGCCTTCGCCCGCTACCTGCTCGCCGTCGAGCCCATGGCGTCGATGACCACCGACGAACTGGTGATCTCCGTAGGCCCGTCGGTCCAGCGCTATCTGACAGGGGATCTTGGGTAATAGGGTGGGAAAGGCCCTGAAAACGGAGGTTCTTGTGGACGCGGCGGCCCTCCAGACCCAGTCGAAGCTGATACTTCGCCAGAAGATCACCCCGATGGTCAACCGTTACGTGGTGAGCGCGACCTCACCCGACGGCTCCGAGGGCCCGGTGGTCGCGTTCGCCGAACAGAAACGCCTGGCCCTGAAAGAGCAGGTGACCTTCTACACCGACGAGAGCCGCGCCGAGGCCCTGGCCTCCTTCAAGGCCCGCAAGGTCATCGACCTGGCGAGCGGCTACGACGTGGTCGACGCGTCGGGCACCTCGATCGGCATGTTCCGCAAGGACTTCGGCAAGTCCCTCCTGCGCTCGACGTGGCACGTCCAGCAGCCCGGCCTGCCGACCTACACCGGGACGGAACGACGGTTGTCGGTGGCGCTGTTAAGGCGTTTCGCCGACTCGCTGGAGTGGCTGCCCTACCACTTCGACTTCAGCGTGGGCGCGTCGATCGCCTTCTCGGTCGACCGCAAGTGGGGCCTGCGCGACAGGTACGCGATCGAGATCAACGACCCGCGACTGGACCGCCGACTGGTGATCGCGATGGCGGTGGCTTTGGACGCCCTGCAGTCCCGGTGACTCTCACTACGCAACGCATCACATCTGTCACGATTTGCTCGATCGCCCCTCCGTTGCACGCGGCAACTCGATGGCAAGCTACGTGAGCTGCGCTTCTATCTGAACAATGACCAGATGCGCATCACCTACTGGATAGCGCCGGAGCGGCAGATCGTGCTCCTCACGGTGTTCCGTAAGACGCGGATGCGCGAGACCCGGCAGGTCGAGCGTGCCCGCCGAGCGCTACGCCTGTATGTCGAAGCAGCGGCGGACCGCGACGACGAGGAGGTCTGATGAGTGGGATGGACTACAGCGAACTCCGGAGCCGACGGATGGCGGAGCCCCGCGCGGCGGAAGCCTACGAGGCGACGCGAATCGCCTACGAACTGGGCAAAACCGTTCGGGCGATGCGTGAGGAGAGGGGCTGGAGCCAGAGCGACCTGGCGGCCGGGGCGGCGATGACCCAGTCGGCGGTGGCCCGCTTCGAGGCCGGAGGGACCGTCCCGACGATCCCCGTCCTCGAACGTCTGGCACGTGCTCTCGACGCCGATGTGAAGGTCCGGCTGACCCCCCGCGTGCCCGCCGCCTGAACATGACGAGCCGGGTGCGGGCGATTCTGCGCACCCCCGGCGGGCACCTGCTGACGATCAAGCGGGTGCGGCCGGGGTGGGCGCCCTACTGGGTTCTTCCCGGCGGCGGCGTCGAGCCCGAAGATCGGAGTCTGGAAGAGGCGCTGCTTAGAGAGGTGCGGGAAGAGCTGGGCGGGGACGCGGTCATCGACTCGCTCTTCCACGTCGCCGACGGCCAGTACTACTATCTGGGCCGCATCCACGCCTGGGATCCCGCCCTCAGGACCGGCCCGGAGTTCGCCGATCCGGCGCGTGGCGAATACCTCGTCGAGGAGGTCCCCGTCAGCCGGCTGGCCGAGATCGACCTGAAGCCCGAGGTGGTGGCGGAACTTCTGGCCGTCCGGCTGATCGTCTGAAGTCGGGGGAAGACCGGCGGCTCTCCCCGTGTTACCGTGTCATCGGGATTGCGTGTTTCTGGCCCCTTCTCGGGCACACGCTCCCAGACCTCACACTCTGATTCACCGAAGGCATCCCACTGGGCCTTCCGTGGCCTGCCTTCCCGTGCTCCCAAGGAGCCCATCATGGCAACCCCCCTCGTTCGCCGTGCCCGGAATGTGCGCGGCATCCTCGACGGTCGTCACCTGCGGGTCGACGGCTACCTCAAATCACCCAACGACGTCGTCGTCCCGCCTGAGCTGCTCGAAGGGCTCCGGCAGGGGGACGTCGTGCACGGCACGGCCCAGGGCGGCAGGCTCGTGTCCGTCGAGACCGGGCCGCCCGGCGGGCGGCCGCACTTCGCGGAGCTGACGCCCGTGCACCCCGAAGAGCGGCTCCGGCTGGAGACGAGCAAAGGTGTTCTGTCCACCCGGGTCATCGACCTGCTGACGCCCATCGGCAAGGGGCAGCGGGGGCTCATCGTGGCCCCGCCCAAGGCGGGGAAGACGCTGATCCTCAAGGCCATCGCCGACGCCGTCAGCACCAACCATCCTGACGTCCACCTCATGGTCGTGCTCGTCGACGAGCGGCCCGAGGAGGTCACCGACATGCGGGCGTCGGTGAAGGGCGAGGTCATCGCCTCGACCTTCGACCGGCCGCCGGCCGATCACATCGCCGTCGTCGAGCTCGCGGTCGAGCGGGCCAAGCGCCTTGTCGAACAGCGGCAGGACGTCGTGCTGCTGATCGACTCGATCACCCGGGTCGGGAGGGCGTACAACATGGTGCTGCCCGGCGGCGGGAAGACGCTCAGCGGCGGGATCGACGTGCGGGCCGTCCACCCGCCGAAGCGGATTCTCGGCGCGGCGCGGAAGCTGCGTGAGGGCGGGTCTCTCACGATCATCGCGACGGCCCTGGTCGAGACCGGGTCGAAGATGGACGACAACCTCTTCGAGGAGTTCAAGAGCACCGGCAACATGGAGCTGCGGCTCAGCCGCGCCCTGTCGGAGCGGCGGGTGTTCCCGGCCGTCGACGTCACCGGGTCGAGCACCCGCCGGGAGGAGCTCCTCCTCGATCCCGCCGAGCTGCCGCTCGTCTGGCGGCTCCGCAAGGCTCTCAACACGCACGAGAGCTTCGAGCCGTTCCTGTCCAAGCTGAAGGACACCGGCTCCAATGCCGAGCTTCTCCTCGGTCTGGCCCAGGCCGCCTAAGCTGACGGGCGTGCTCCCGGTCACCCACGCCCTGCCGCGGCTGCTGGCCGCCCTAGACTCCGACGGCGCGGCGGTGCTGACCTCTCCTCCCGGCAGCGGCAAGACCACGCTCGTGCCGCTCGCGCTGGCCCCCCGCAAGGTCGTGGTGGCCGAGCCCCGGCGGATCGCCGTACGGGCCGCCGCGCGCCGGATGGCCTGGTCCCTCGGCGAGAAGACGGGCGAACGGGTCGGCTACACCATCCGCGGCGAGCGCCAGGTGTCGGCGAGCACCCGAATTGAGGTCGTGACGACCGGCGTCCTCCTCCGGCGTCTCCAGCGGGACCCCGAACTCACCGGGGTCGACGTGGTCATCGTCGACGAGTGCCACGAGCGTCATCTCGACGCCGACACGACACTGGCCTTTCTTCTGGACGTACGCGCCGCGCTCCGCCCCGACCTGCGCATCCTGGCCATGTCGGCCACCGCCGACGCGCCCCGGTGGGCGTCCCTGATCGAGGGGCCCGTGGTCGAGGCCCTGGGTGCGGTGCATCCCGTCGACGTCGTGTGGGCGCCGCCGCCCCGGCCCGCGGTGATCTGGCCCCGGGTCGACGCGGCCTTCCTCTCCCATGTCGCCGACACGGTCCGGCGCGCCTGGCGGGAGCACGACGGCGACGTGCTCTGTTTCCTGCCCGGCGTGGCCGAGCTCGGGGCGGTCGGGCGCCGGCTCGGGGATCTCGACGTGATCCAGGTGCACGGCGGGTCGCCCTCCCACGTCCAGGACGCGGTGCTCTCCCCCGGCCGGGAGCGGCGCGTCATCCTGGCGACGTCGGTGGCCGAGTCGAGCCTGACCGTGCCCGGGGTGCGGATCGTCGTCGACTCCGGGCTGGCCAGGGAGCCTCGGATGGATCACGCCCGGGGGCTGGGGTCCCTGGTGACGGTTCCGGCGTCGCGGGCGGCGGCCGTCCAGCGGGCCGGACGGGCGGGCCGGGAGGGTCCGGGGGTCGTCTACCGGTGCTGGCCGGAGGCCGAACGCCGGGCCGACCACCCGCAACCGGAGATCGCGCTGGCCGACCTCACCACGTTCGCCCTTCAGGCCGCATGCTGGGGCTCCGACCGGTTGTCCCTGCTCGACCAGCCGCCGGCCGGGCCGTTGAGGGCGGCCCGCGAAACCCTGACGCTGCTGGGCGCCCTCGACGACGGCAAGGTGACCGCGAAGGGACGCCGGATCGCCGACATCGGCGTGCATCCCCGGCTGGCCCGGGCGCTGCTCGACGCCGCGCCGCTGACCGGGGCGCGCAGAGCCGCCGAGGTGGTGGCCCTGCTCGGCGGGCAGCTCCCCCGCGACGCCTCCGACGACCTCGTCACGGCGTGGCGGGCCGGGCGCACCCCCGAGTTGCGGCGCGAGGCCGCCCGGCTCGCCCGTGAGTCGTCCGCACCGGCGGAGGCCGGCGAGTTGTCCGACGACCAGGTCGCCGGGACCGTCGTCGCGTTCGCCTATCCCGAGCGGGTGGCCCGGCGGCGGGCCGGGACCGGTTTCGTCATGGCGTCCGGTACGGGGGCCGAGGTGCGACAGGGGTCGCGGCTGGCCGAGGCCGAGTGGCTGGCCGTGGCGGTCGCCGATCGGGCCACCGGCAGGGCCGCCGCGCGGGTGCGCCAGGCCGCCGTCATCGACGAGGGCGTCGCGCTCATGTCGGGCCCCGTCGTCGAGGACGACGAGATCGCCTGGCGGGACGGCGACGTCGTCGCCCGGCGGGTCCGCCGGCTGGGGGCGATCGAGTTGTCGTCCACCCCCCTGAAGACCGACGTCTCGGCGGCGGTCAAGGAAGGGCTGCGGCAGGAGGGCGTGGGGCTGCTCACCTGGACGGCGGCCGCGCGGGCGCTCAGGGAGCGCATGGAGTTCGCCCGGCGGGCGCTCGGCGAGCCGTGGCCCGATGTCGAGAAGGCGCTGGTCGAGGGGCTCGACCTGACCAGGGTCCGGCGGCGGGCCGATCTGGCCGCGCTCGACGTGGCCGCCGCGCTCCGCGGCCTGGTGCCGTGGCAGGTGCGGCTCGACGAGGTCGTACCGGAACGGCTGGAGATCCCCAGCGGGTCGCAGGCCCGCCTCGACTACAGCGGCGAGCGGCCGGTGCTGGCGGCCAAACTGCAGGAGCTGTTCGGCTGGACGGCCACTCCGGTCATCGCGGGGGTTCCGGTCACCATCCACCTGCTCTCCCCGGCGGGCAGACCGGTCGCGGTCACCGGGGATCTGGCGTCGTTCTGGCGGGAAGGCTATCGGCAGGTCCGGGCCGAGCTGCGGGGGCGCTATCCGAAGCACCCGTGGCCGGAGGATCCGCTCGCCGCACCACCCACGGCCCGGACCAATCCCCGGCGTCGCTAGACGATCAGTCAAGATCATGTCCATTTCGGTCAAGCGATCATCCGCGTTATTCCGTAAATGGACATTCCTCTACTTTTCGCCCCATTTGTCCACTTACGGTGCTTGGGACAGCACAAATCGCATACCAGGGGGACAAATGCGACACGCTCGTCTACGGCTCGCCGCTCTCGGCACGGCCTCGGCAGTGGTCACCGCCGCCGCCTGGGCCGGGACGACGACGGCATGGGCAACACCCGTCCCGGACGTCCCCACATCCGCACCCGCGGGGAGTCCTGAGCCGACCCAGAGCCCAACAGGCTCGGAGAGCCCGTCAGCCAGCCCCACGACGACAGCCGAACCGGCGACGGCCCTGCAGGACGCTCTCACGAAGAGCGCCGAGGCCAACACGGCGTCGGGCACCATGCACTTCAGCAGCCAAGGCAAGATCGACGCGCGCGGCACATGGGCCCGCCAGAACAAGCCCAACCTCCTGACCGCGAAGGTCAACAAACTCACGCTCGACGGCAAGGCCAACTCGGCGCAGCCGCAGATCATCGTCAACGGCGACACCGCCTACGTGAACGGCGACGGCCTGATCCAGAACCAGGGCGACACCTGGTGGCGGGTGGCGCTGAACAACCTCCCGGGCGAGCGCGGCAAGATGATCTCCGATCTGCTCACCAGCGGCCGCCTCCAGGACCCCGCGACGGTCAAGCAGATCGCCGGCGCGTACAAGGACGTCCAGAACGAGGGCGAGGAGGAGGTCGGCGGCCAGACCGTCACCCACTACAGCTCCTCCCTCGACACGCAGGAGGCTGCGCAGGCCGCCGGCCTGCCCACGCCGACGGCCTCGCCCGGCAACTGGCCCAAGACCCTGCAGGTGGACACCTGGGTCGACTCCTCGGGCATGGTCAGGCGGCAGCAGTTCCGCAACGAGGAAGGCGGCAAGCCGTTCAACCTGAACCTGACGGTCAAGGAGTACGACAAGCCGGTCACCGTGCAGACGCCGCCGGCCGACAAGGTCAAGGACGTCGACCCGCAGACCCTGAAGAACCTCCTGGGCGAGTAGCCCGGCGGCCATCTAGACGCGCCCTCCCTACGGGGAGGGCGCGTTTTGGCATGATCGCCGGTCATGAGCCAGTGGAGAGTCCTCATCGAGGAGAACGTCGGCAACACCACCCGCAAGGAGTGGCGCGTCTCGGACATCTACGAGGTCAAGGGCGAGCGCGCCGAGGCGCGGTCGATCGCGTACGAGCTCGCCGTGCGGCACCGGCCGCAGCACCCCATGAACGGCGGCGCGCGCAGCGTCTACCGCATCAGCGACGACGAGTACCTGACCACCATCAAAGGGATGACCGCGAAATACCACTACAGAGTCGTCGTGGCCGAGCTCTTGACGCTGGATGCTAGCGAAGAGCTATCTTAGTGATATCACTTCGATAGTCAGGAGGAAGGGCATGGAGCGAGAGGCCTTCCGGATGAACGGGTTTGTCATCCTGGTCGCGCTGCTCGTCGTGGCGGCGGCCCTGGTGCTGTTCGGCATGACCCAGGACGAGGCGTTCTTCATCGTGTGCGTGGTCGTGGCGGCGGTGATCGTGTTCCTGCCGGCGTCCGGCTTCGCCGTGGTCAACCCCAACGAGGCCAAGGTCGTGCAGTTCTTCGGCCGCTACATCGGCACCATCAAGACCGCCGGGTTCACCTGGACGGTCCCGTTCACCGACAAGAACCGCGTCAGCCTCCGGGTGCGCAACTTCGAGACCGCCAAGCTCAAGGTCAACGACGCCGACGGCAACCCCGTCGAGATCGCGGCTGTCGTCGTCTACCGGGTCGTCGACACCGCCAAGGCCTCCTTCTCCGTGGACGACTACGAGAACTTCGTCGCCATCCAGTCGGAGGCCGCCGTGCGGCACCTGGCGACCTCCCACCCCTACGACAGCCACATCGAAGACCGCACCAGCCTCCGCGACGGCGCGACGGTCGCCGAGGAGCTCACCAACGAGCTCCGCGAGCGCACCGACCTGGCCGGCATCGAGCTGCTGGAGGCCCGCATCACCCACCTGGCCTACGCCCCCGAGATCGCCCAGGCCATGCTGGTCCGCCAGCAGGCCGCCCAGGTCGTCGCCGCCCGGCGGCAGATCGTCGAGGGCGCGGTCGGCATGGTCCAGCTCGCCCTCGACCGCCTGAGCGCCGAGCACGTCGTCGAACTCGACGAGGAGCGCCGCGCCGCGATGGTCTCCAACCTCCTGGTCGTCCTGTGCGGCGACCGGGCGACCCAGCCGGTGGTCAACGCCGGCAGTCTGTATGCCTGACGAACGTCCCGCCAAGAAGGAGCCCAAGAAGCTCCTGCTGCGGCTCGATCCGGCCGTCCACGAGGCGATCGCCAAGTGGGCGGCCGACGATCTCCGCAGCGTCAACGCGCAGATCGAATTCGCGCTCCGCATGGCGCTGACTCAGGCGGGACGGGCGCCGAAAAGGTCCGACTAGGCATCGTCTTGGTTACGAGCCTTCTAATGGCAGGTACGTCCGGTCCACACTCTGGACATGTCGTGGGCCGGACGTACCGCCGTGGAGATAGCCGACGCCGTGCGCGCCGGCGAGGCGACCGCGGAACAGGTCGTGGCCGACCACCTCGCGGCGATCTCCGCACGTGACGACGCCGTCGGCGCCTTCCGAACCGTCCTGGCGGAGTCGGCCATGGCCGACGCGAAGGCATTGGGCCACCGCCCCGACCTCCCGCTGGCGGGCGTGCCGGTGGCCGTCAAGGACAACGTGGCCGTGGCCGGCCAGACCGCCACCAACGGCACCCGGGCCGCGTCACCGGAACCCGCGCCGGAGGACCACCCCGTGGTGGCCCGCCTCCGCGCGGCGGGCGCGATCGTGCTCGGCCTGACGAAGTGCCCCGAACTGTGCCTGTACGCCATCGGCGACACCCGCAACCCCTGGGACACCAGGCGAACCGCCGGCGGATCGTCCGGAGGCAGCGCCGCCGCCGTGGCCGCCGGGATGGTCCCCCTGGCCCTCGGGAACGACGGCCTCGGCTCCTTACGCATCCCGGGCGCCGCCTGCGGCGTGATCGCCCTCAAACCCGGCCACGGCCTCATGGAGCCCCCGCCCCACGACTGGTTCGCGATGTCCGAGAACGGCCCGCTGACCACCACCGTGAACGACACGGTCCTGGCCCTGACCGTGATGACCGGCACCCCGATCCTCCCCGAGGCCGAAGACCTCCGCATCGCCGTGGCCCCCAACCCCCTCCCGCCGGGCTTCTCGGTCGACGCGGAGTTCCAGGAGGCGGCACGAGCCGCCGGGGCGACGCTGCGCGAAGCCGGCCACACCGTGGTCGACCACGGCCGCCGCTTCCCCATGTCCCTGGGCTGGTCGACGATCGCCGCCTGGTACTCCAGCGCCGCCACCGACGCCCACGACCTCGACGAACACGCACTCGAACCCCGCACCCGCTCGATGGCCCGCGTGGGCCGGTTCCTGCAGCGGATCCGCCGCGACGGCTCACGCAGGCGCGACCAGTGGCGCGCCTACGGCGCCGACCAGTGGTTCGGCGACATCGACGTGCTGATCACCCCGACCCTCGCCCACCTGCCGCCTTCGGCGGAGGGGTGGGAGTCCCGGGGGATGGCCCGCAACGCCTACGCCGACATCACGTTCGCGCCCTTGACGGGGGCGTGGAACATGGCGGGGTGGCCGGCGATGACGATCCCGTTCGGACGGCACAGCTCGGGACTGCCGATCGGAGTCCAGCTGATCGCGCCGCCCGACGGCGAGGGGCTGCTGCTGAGCCTGGCGGGCTATCTGGAACGCGCCCGGCCTTGGGCCCGGCATGCGCCAACCTTTTGACACATCAGGTATCCGCGTGATTCAGCCCGTGCGATTATCGCACTATGAAGGACCCGGAGCAGTGGGCCGACGTCGGTGAGCGGGTACGCGAAAGCAGACTGGCCGCCGCGTTGTCACAAGAAGAGCTCGCCCGCGCCCTGGGCCTCGACCGCACCATGGTCGCCAAGATCGAGCTCGGGATCCGTCGCATCGACGCCCTGGAACTCATCCGGCTGTCCGACATTCTCGGCGTCCCGCTCGACTATCTGATCAGCACGCCACCACCGGTCATCTCCCGGCGGGCCCAACTGGCCGAAGACACCGCCACCGACGCCGGTCGCCAGTCGTTCCACCTGGGCGTCGCGCTGTCCGCCTGGCTGGCGGACATCAGGCAGCTCGTCGAATTGGGGCTTCTGGCCGTCCCGGCGATCAAGCGATCCCCGGTCACGGTCGCGGACGCGACCAGTGCCCGCAAGGCGGCGCTCTGGGTCAGGGAGATCGTCGATCTCGGTGATCGACCGATCGAATCGCTGATCTCGGTATGCGAGCAGGTCGGGCAACTCGTCGCCGTCGTCGACCTGCCCGGAGACGGCGCTTCCGCGGTCGACGACGACGTGGCGGCCGCCGTGGTGAGCAGACAGGGCGACCCCGGGCGCCGCCGGGCGACCGCCGCCCACGAACTCGGCCACCTCATCGTCGGAGACGAATACTCGGCGGACCTGGGCGTGGGCACCTCCCGCGAAGAACGGGAAGCCGTGATCGACGCCTTCGCCGCCGAACTCCTGATTCCGTCGGCCGTGTTCCGCGACCTGCCGCCGGGCGATACCCGGGAGTCGCTGGTCAGGGTCTCCGCCCGATACCGGACATCGTGGTCGCTGACCGTCCGCCAAGCGGTTCAAGCCGAATTCCTCACGCGAGACGCCGCCAACGTCCTGAAGAGACGGAATGCCACGAAGGCGGAGCTCAAGGAGGCGATCGGCTGGGCGCCCCAGCCCGATCTCGATTCGATCCGGGTGCCGCCCAGCTACGCACACGCCGTGTTCGAGGCATTCCAAAGACGGCTCATCACGACGTCACGGGCGGTGGAGATGATGCGAGGCCATATCGACGCGGATGACCTGCCCCTCCAGGAGGAGTGCGACTCCACACCGTGACGTCGACACCCCTGATCTTCGATGCGCCCTGTCTGAGCCACTTCGCCCGCGCCGAACGCTTGGACGTTCTGCGCGACCTCATGGTCGGAACACCCTGCCTGACGACGCACATCGTCCGCGAGGAGATCCGGAGCGGCTTGCCCGACCATCCGCGCTGCTCGCCATCGCATGCCAGAGGGGCAAACTCACCGAGGTCTCGGCTGGCAACCTCGTGGACGCGTTGACCGCCACGGGGATGCGGTTGCCGTGTTCCGGTTCGGCCTTCGGCGAGTTCGCCCGTCGGCACGGCCTCCTGTAGAGGCCCGGTCAGATCCCGATCGGGTGCCAGACCGTCTTCGTCTCCAGGAACGCCGTCATCCGCCCCGTCCCCGGATCGGCCGCCCAGTCGGACTTCCCGTTGGGCCGCAGCACCCGCTTCAGGTTCTCCGCCGCCAGCTCCTCGCACCTCTGCGCCAGCTCCGCGTCGGCCCCCGTCAGGTCGATCCCGTTGACGTCCATGTGCCCGGCCAGCCACGGCGCCATCTCGGCGGCCGACCCCGTCAGGATGTTCACCACCCCGCCCGGCAGGTCAGAGGTCGCCAGCACCTCGGCGAGGGTGATCGACGGAAGCGGCGCCCGCTCCGACGCGATCACCACGCACGTGTTCCCCGTCACGATCACCGGCGCGATCACCGAGACGAGCCCGAACAGCGGCCCCATCGGGGGAGCCACGATCCCGACCACGCCGGCGGGCTCCGGCGTCGACAGGTTGAAGTAGGGCCCGGCGACCGGGTTCGACGACCCGCGCAGCGACGAGATCTTGTCGGACCACCCGGCATACCAGACCAGCCGGTCCACAGCCGCGTCGACCAGTTCCCCGGCCTTCTTCCCGGACACCCCGTCGGCCTCGGCGACCTCCGAGACGAACTGGGCCCGGCGGCCTTCGAGCATCTCGGCGATCCGGTAGAGGATCTGCCCCCGGTTGTAGGCGGTCGCGGCCGACCAGCCCGGGAAGGCCTTGCGCGCCGCGGTCACGGCGTCGCGGACGTCCTTGCGGGACGCCTTGGACGCGTTGGCGAGGAACTCGCCCTTGGCGCCGGTCACGGCGTATGACCTCCCGCTCTCCGACCGTGGGAACGCACCGCCGATGTACAGCTTGTACGTCTTCCGTACCGACAGCCGCTCGCTCACGAGATCTCCTTCAGGTACGCCTCGAGACCGTGGCGACCGCCCTCACGCCCGTAGCCGGACTCCTTGTACCCGCCGAACGGCGAGGTGGGGTCGAACTTGTTGAAGGTGTTCGACCACACGACCCCGGCGCGGAGCCGGTTGGCCATCCACAACATCCGCGACGCCTTCTCCGTCCAGACGCCGGCCGACAGGCCGTAGGGCGTGTTGTTCGCCTTCTCCACGGCCTCGGCGGGGGTGCGGAAGGTGAGGACCGACAGGACTGGGCCGAAGATCTCCTCGCGCGCGATCCGGTGGGACTGGGAGACGCCGGTGAAGACGGTCGGCGGGAACCAGAAGCCCTTGTCGGGCAGCGGGCAGGCCGGCGACCACCGGTCGGCGCCCTCGGCCTCGCCCGCCTCGGACAGTTCGCGGATCTTGGCGAGCTGGGCGGCGGAGTTGATGGCCCCGATGTCGGTGTTCTTGTCGAGGGGGTCACCGAGCCGCAGCGTCGACAGGCGGCGCTTCAGCGACGACAACAGTTCCTCGGCGACCGACTCCTGCACGAGCAGGCGCGACCCGGCGCAGCAGACGTGCCCCTGGTTGAAGAAGATGCCGGTGACGATGCCCTCGACGGCCTGGTCGATGGCGGCGTCGTCGAAGACGATGTTGGCGGCCTTGCCGCCGAGTTCGAGGGTGACCTTCTTGTTCGTGCCGGCGACCGACTTCGCGATCAGGCGGCCGACCTCGGTCGAGCCGGTGAAGGCGACCTTGTCGACGTCGGGGTGGCCGACGACGGCGGCGCCGGTGTCGCCCGCGCCGGTCACGATGTTGACCACGCCCGGCGGCAGGTCGGCCTGCTGGCAGATCTCGGCGAACAGCAGCGCGGTCAGCGGCGTGGTCTCGGCGGGCTTCAGCACGACGGTGTTGCCGCAGGCCAGCGCGGGCGCGATCTTCCAGGCCAGCATCAGCAGCGGGAAGTTCCACGGGATGACCTGCCCGGCGACGCCGAGCGGGGTGGTGCCGTAGCCGGCGTAGGCGAGCTTGTCGGCCCATCCGGCGTAGTAGAAGAAGTGGGCGGCGACCAGGGGGAGGTCGACGTCGCGCGACTCCTTGATCGGCTTGCCGTTGTCGAGCGACTCCAGCACGGCCAGCTCGCGGGCGCGCTCCTGGATGATCCGGGCGATCCGGAACAGGTATTTGGCCCGCTCGGAGCCGGGCAGCGCCGACCACACGCCGAACGCCTTCCGTGCGGCCTGCACGGCCCGGTCGACGTCGGCCTCGGTGGCCGCGGCGACCTCGGCGAGGGTCTCCTCGGAGGCGGGGTTGACGGTCTTGAAGGGAGTTCCGGACCCGTCCACGAACTCGCCGTTGATGAAGAGCCCGTACGACGGTCTGATGTCGACGACCTCGCGCGACTCGGGCGCCGGTGCGTACTCGAAGATCATCTCAGTCCAGGGTGAAGTAGTCGGGGCCGGCGTAACGGCCGGTGGTGAGCTTCTGACGCTGCATCAGCAGGTCGTTGAGGACCGACGACGCGCCGAGCCGGAACCAGTCGGGGTCGAGCCAGTCGGGCCCGGCGGTCTCGTTGACCAGCACGAGCATCTTGATCGCGTCTTTGGTCGTACGGATGCCACCCGCCGGCTTGACCCCCACCATGCGGCCCTCCCGGTCGCGGAAGTCGCGCACCGCCTCCAGCATGACCAGCGTCACCGGCAGCGTGG
Organism: Herbidospora sp. NBRC 101105; assembly: GCF_030269205.1. NCBI lineage: Bacteria > Bacillati > Actinomycetota > Actinomycetes > Streptosporangiales > Streptosporangiaceae > Herbidospora > Herbidospora sp. NBRC 101105. The sequence continues at coordinate 557,844 of NZ_BSSX01000004.1, forward strand.
CGGCCGGCTGCACCTTCCCGGTGGACGTCTTGATGAAGTCTCCCCCGGCCATCATGGCCAGCCACGACGCCCGCCGCACGTTGTCGTAGGTGGCCAGTTCGCCCGTCTCCAGGATGACCTTCAGGTGGGCCTCGCCGCAGGCCTCCTTGACCGCCTGGATCTCCTCGAAGACCTTCAGGTAGTCACCCGACAGGAACGCGCCCCGGTCGATGACCATGTCGATCTCGTCGGCCCCGGCGGCGACCGCCATGGCCGTGTCGGCGACCTTCACCTCAAGGGAGGAGCGCCCGCTGGGGAACGCGGTGGCGACGGAGGCCACCTTCACCCCCGACGAGCCGACGACGTCACGTGCCTCGGCCACCAGGTCGGGGTAGACGCAGACCGCCGCGACCTTCGGCACCGTGGGGTCGGTCGGGTCGGGGTGGACGGCCTTGGCGCACATCGCCCGGACCTTGCCCCGGGTGTCGGCCCCCTCCAGGGTCGTGAGGTCGACCATGGAGATGGCCATGTCGATGGCCTGGCGTTTGGCCGTGGTCTTGATCGATCGGGTGCCCAGCCCGGCGGCCCTGGCGTCGGCGCCGACCCGGTCGACGCCGGGCAGTCCGTGCAGGGACGCCCGGAGCGAGGCGTTGGACGAGGCAGTCGGAATTGACACCTCCCCAGCATCGCCGACCTGGCTGAACGATGCCAAACCGGGTGCTCACGACACTGCCGGTCCGTTTTTGGCACATCTCACAACCGCCCTAAGCGGGGTCTTAGGTACTAATCCACACCCCGCCCACGGGAGATAAGGCATCCGCCCGATGTGGCGGAGGGGGTCTTAGGACGAATCTTGAGTGTGTAAGGAAGACGAACTGACAGGAGAAAGCCAGATGGCTCCCGAACTGCACTACCAGATCATCATCAACCGGGTCGCCGAGCTCCAGAACGAGGCGACCACCTACCGCCGCGTCCGCGAGGCGGAGAAGACCCGCGAGCGGGGAGGGCATCACCGGCTCCGGGCGAGCCTCGGCAAGTTCCGCTCCCAGTGACGCCCGTCAAGATGCCAGGCCGGAACCTCCCTCCCGGCCTGGCATCTCAACCCCCGTAAATAGGCGCGAATCCCACCGAGTAGGCGTGACATGCTGGACGACATGATGGGTCGGGCCGTTAGCCCCGTCTTCGTCGGACGGGAGACCGAGCTGAAGTCGCTCGGCGAGATCTTCGACCAGGCCCGTGAGCAGGCCGCCGCCGCCGTCCTCGTGGGTGGTGAGGCGGGGGTCGGCAAGACCCGGCTGGTCACGCGGTTCGCCGAGCAGGCCGCCGCCGATGGAGCGCAGGTCTTCGTCGGCGGTTGTGTCGAGTTGTCCACAGAAGGTCTCGCGTACGCGCCCTTCACGGCGGTGCTGCGCCAGCTCGTCCGCGACATGGGGGCCGCGGACGTCGCGGCGCTGCTGCCCGAGGGCGCGGCCCGGGACCTGGCCCGGCTGCTGCCGGAGTTCGGTGAGCCGGGGGGCGACATCGAGACCGACACGGCCAGGGCCCGCCTGTTCGAACAGATACTGACGTTGCTGGAACGGCTCGCCGAGCGCCGCCCGATGGTCCTGGTCATCGAGGACGTCCACTGGGCCGACCGGTCGAGCCGTGACCTCATCGCCTTCCTGAGCCGGAACGTCTCGGCGATCCCGATGCTCATGGTGCTGACGTACCGGTCGGACGAACTTCACCGCACCCATCCGCTCCGGCCGGTGCTCGCCGAACTCAACCGGGTCGACGGGGTCGCCAAGATCGAGGTGCCCCGCTTCACCGAAGACGAGGTGGCCCGCCAGATGGCCGCCATCCTCGGCACCACGCCCACCTACAGCCGGGTCTCGACGGTCTTCGACCGCAGCGCGGGCATCCCGCTGTTCGTCGAGGCGCTGCTCGACTGCCTCGGCGGCGAGACCCTCCCCGAGTCGCTGCACGACCTGATCATCGGCCAGGTGGAGCGGCTGCCCGAGGAGACCCAGCGGGTGCTGCGCATCGCCGCCGCCGGGGGCAACCGGGTCGGCCACGACCTGCTCTGCGCGGTCAGCGGCCTGCCTGCGGCCGACCTGGAGGACGCGATCAGGCCCGCCGTGGCGGGCAACGTGATCCAGATCAGCGACGGCCGCGCCTACACCTTCCGGCACGCCCTGATCCGCGAGGCCGTCCACGACGAACTGCTGCCCGGGGAGCACACCCGGCTGCACTCCCGCTTCGCCGAGGAGATCGACCGCGACCGCACCCTGGTCCCGCAGGGACGGGCGGCCATCGAGATCGCCCACCACTGGCACTCGGCCAGGAACGACCTCTGGGCGCTCATCTCGGCCTGGGAGGCCTCCGCGAAGGCGCACATGGCGTTCGCGTACACGGAGAAGGTGCAGCTGCTCGAACGGGTGCTCATGCTCTGGGACAAGGTCCCCGACGCCGCGGAGCGCATCGGGGCCGACCACGCCACCGTGCTGGAGCGGGCCTCCGAGGGCGCGCTCGCGGCCGGCGACATCGACCGGGCGATGAAGTACGTGAAGGCCGCGCTGGCCGAACTCGACGACGCCACCGCGCCCGAGCGGGTCGCCGAGCTGCTGGTCCGGATGGCCAACTGCAAGAAACACCGCGGCCGCCCCGGCGCGATCGAGGACCTGCGCCGGGCCGAACGGCTGGTCCCGCTGCCCAGCGAGACCCGCACGCTGGTGCTGACCCGGCTCGGCACGCTGCTGATCATGGCCGACGAGATCGTCGAGGGCACCGCGCTGACCCAGGAGGCGCTCAGGAACGCCCGTGAGATGGGCGACGAACGCCGCGAGGCCGACCTCCTGATGAACCTCGCGCTCGGCCACTCCATCAGCGACGACCTGGAGGCCGCGCTGGCCACCAACTCCCGCGCTCAGGCCATCGGCACCCGCGTGAAGTCGGGCCAGGTCGTGCTGCGGGCGTTGGCCAACAACGTCGACGCGCTCGAGAACCTGGGCCGCTCGGAGGAGGCCGTCGCACTGGCGGTCGAGGGCGAGAAACTGGCCAGGAAGTACGGCCGTTACCGTAACCAGGGCGTCTTCATCGCCAACAACCGGGCCGAGGCGCTCGAATCGCTGGGCCGCTGGAACGAGGCCCTCGACGTCATCAACCGGTCGCTGATCTTCGACCCGTCCCCGCTCAACCGCTGGCACCTGCTGCGGGTCCGCTCGCAGATCGGCATGGCCAGAGGCGAGCTGGAGCAGACCCTCGCCGACCTGACCGAGGTGGGCGCGCTGTCCGACCGTCCAGAGGACTGGACCCAGGAGCGCACCCTCAACACCCGGCTGGCGTTGCAGTGGCACCTGCTGAACGGCGACCCGGAAGCGGCCCTGACCAGGGCCGAAATCGCGCTGGGCGCGATCCCGCTGTCACGCAAGCCGATGCTCGGCTGGCGCCTGCTGGCGATGATCTACCGGGTGAGCGACGCCGCGCTGCCCGTCAGCCCCAACCGGGCCAGGGCCCTGCGTGAGCGGGCCGACGAGTTCCGGACCGCCATGGTCGCCAAGGGCCCGGTCAGCGAGGCCTACGAGCGGGAGTGCCGGCGCGACTTCGACGGCGCCGCGGCCTGCTGGGCCGTCCTGAGGCGGCCCTACCAGCGGGCCCGCAACCTGATCATGGCCGCCCACGGCCTCGACCGCGACGCCGTCGCGGTCCGCCTGCGGGAGGCCCACGCCATCGCGGCCGACCTGTGCGCCGCCCCCATGAAAGAGCAGATCGAGGCGCTGACCCGCCGCTCGGGCATCGCCCTGACCGACACCCCGGCCGAGACCGCCGCCCTGCTGACCCCGCGTGAGGTCGAGGTGCTGCGGCTGCTCACCGAGGGCCGGTCGAACCGCGACATCGCCCAGACGCTGACGATCTCGGCGAAGACCGCCAGCGTCCACGTCTCGAACATCCTGGCCAAGCTGAGCGTCTCGACCCGGGGCGAGGCCGCCGCGGCGGCCCACCGGATGTCACTGCTCAACTAGCCCCACAGCGGCTCCAGCAGCAGGAGCACGCCGAAGACGGCGAACGCGGCGGCGGCGCCGTACCTGATCCACTTCTCCGGCAGGTGCCTGCCCAGCAGGCCGCCGACCACGATGGCCAGGGCGTCGGCGGCCACCATGCCGACCGTCGAGCCGATCCAGGTGCCGACCCAGCCGTACTGGGTGGCCAGCGTGATGGTGGCGAGCATGGTCTTGTCGCCGAGCTCGCTCAGGAAGAACGCGACCGTCACGGCCAGCAGCACCGACTTGGTGGCCCGCTTGGCCTTCGCGGCCTCCTCGTCGGTCAGGGCGTCGCCACGCAGCGTCCAGGCCGCGAAGCCGAGGAACGCGATGCCGGCCACGATGGAGATCGCGGTGGTCGGGAGATGGTCACCGATGAGACCGCCGAGCGCGACGGAGAACAGGTGGACGACGGTCGTCGCGATCGTGATGCCGGCCAGGACCGGAAGGGGCCGGAACCTGGTGGCGAAGGTCATGGCCATGAGCTGGCTCTTGTCGCCCAGCTCCGCCACGAAGATCACGGCGAGGGAGATCCAGAACGCTTCCACTCGGGGTCGCCTTTCGCATCAGCGCGACCGGGCCGAGTTCTGCCGGGGAGCATCACTTCGGCCCGGCAGCGTGGTAACACTGTCGGGCCGAAGGTCTCGTCCGCCACATGGGCCTCCGCGGCCGGACGCACGCTTTTCATCAAACGCGTGCGTCAGTGTGTCGACCGGCGGTGTTGTGGACTACTCCCCTTCGGGCTGTCTCACAGACTAACGCCTATCATCACGGGTTCATTCACCAGGGTCACCCCGAACTTCGCTTTGACCCCATCTCGGACTTCTCGGGCAAGCTCCAGGAGTTCTTCGGTCGTGGCCTCACCGGTGGGGTTGGTGAGGGCGAGGGTGTGCTTGGTCGAGAGCCTGACCGGGCCCTTCGCGTAGCCCTTGTGGAATCCGGCGTTCTCGATCAGCCACGCGGCCGGGACCTTCACCGCGTCGTCGCCGGCGGGCCAGCGCGGATAGCCGGGGGCCAGCTTCTCCAGCTCGTCGGCCTGCGCCCGGCCCAGGATCGGGTTGGTGAAGAACGACCCGGCGCTGACGGTGTCGGGGTCGTCGGGGTCGAGCACCATGCCCTTGCCCCGGCGCAGCTCCAGCACCCTCGCGCGGGCCTGGGCCAGCGGCACCCGCTGACCGGGCTCGGCGCCGAGGCTCCGGGCCAGTTCGGCGTAGGCCAGCGGCTGCGACAACTCGTCGTTCTCCAGGTTGTACGTCACCGAGAGCACCACGAACCGGTCGAGGGCGCCCTTGAAGGCGCTGTCGCGGTAGGCGAACCCGCACTGCGCGGCCTCCAGGTCGACGATCTCCCGGCGGCGGCGGTCGAAGACGCGGACGGCGACGATGGTCTGCGAGACATCCTGCCCGTAGGCGCCCACGTTCTGGATCGGGGTCGACCCGACCAGGCCGGGGATGCCCGACAGGCACTCGACCCCCGACAGCCCTTCGGCCACGCAGCGCTCGACGAGCGGATCCCAGTCCTCCCCCGCGGCGGCCGTCACCACGCCGCCGTAGGTCGCGATCCCGCGTGTGCCGACCTTGACCACCAGGCCGTCGAACCCGGCGTCGGAGAGCACCAGATTGCTCCCCCCGCCGAGGATCAGCACCGGCTCACCGCGCCGGTCGGCCTCGGAGACCAGCTCGACGAGCCGCTCCTCGGTCTCGGCGGTGACAAAGGCCCGCGCGTATCCGCCCAGCCGCAACGTCGTGTACGGCGCCAGCCGCACCCCCTCTTCCATGGGCGCCAGCCTAACGGCGGAGCAGATCGAGCACTCTGTCGTAGGTCCGCTTCGACTCCTCGTCGCGATATGCGGCCTCGGTGTCGAAATAGCCCCGGTGGCGGGCCTGGCGCACCGGCAGGTCCTTCTCCGGTACGACCAGACGTCCCGGCAGTATGAGGGAGAACTCCAGGTCGGCGTTGCGGTAGAAGCGCGCGTGCTCCGGGAATCCGCCGACCCGCAGGGCCTTGGCCCGGTTCACCGCGAACAGGTAGCCGAGCAGCGCGGTGACCTCACCGGCCCCCGCGTCGTGCCACTCGGTGCCGCCCGGCTCGGGTTCGACGCCCTTCCACCCGGCCCCGACCACGTCGGGCACCTCCAGCGCCCGCAGCAGCGGCCTGATCGCGTCGCCCTCGAGGATCGTCGAGGTCTCCATGACCACGTGGGCGTCGGCGGTGTCGAGCTGGAGCAGCTTGGTGCGGGCCGGGCCCCACTCGGCGGTTCCGCCGCGCCAGTGGGGCTTCTCGGCGACGTGCCAGACCCGGACCCGGTCGGGATGGGCCTCGGCCAGTTCGTGCAGGGCGTCTCCGGCGCCGTCGACGTTCCCCAGGTCGAGCGCGATGACTCCGGCGTCGCTGTGCGCGAGCACCGCCGAGACGCAGGCCCGCACGTCGTCGGGCCACCCGTCGACCAGCAGCGCCACCGAGGCGGTCAGCTTCGGGATGTCGATCTGGCGATCGACCCGGGAGGTGGCCAGCGCGCCGTCCCAGAGGGCCTGCGAGGCGGCCATCGAGGGGACGCCCGCGTCGTTGAGCGCGGTCTCGGTGATCGAGCCCGGGTAGGGCACGGTCGACTTCGGATCGGGATCGCCGGGCGGGCGGCCCGCGACGATCGACGACACCGGGATCGACCGGACGCTCGGCCAGATCTCGTAACGGGGGCGTTCGGTCAGCTCGAAGCCGCCGGCGGGCGTGTCGTAGACGTCCCAGCCCGCCTCGGCGAGTTCGTGACGCAGCCGGTCGGCCGCCTCGAAGTCGTTGTCGGCTCGGGCGGCGGCGCGGCGTTCGGCGATTTCGATGACGTTCGGCGGTGGTGTGCTCACATGGGGAGCGCTACCCACGCTCAGGCAAGCTGAACTACGGCCTCAAGCCGGGAGCGCCACCCACACAGTGCTGATCACAATCAGGCGAGCTGAACTACGGCCCTGGCCTTGGAGAGCACCCGCGAGTCGCCCGACCTGGCGGTCAGCACGACGACCACCCGCTTGTCGGGCAGCTTCTCCTCGATGATCCCGGAGACGCTGATCGTGGCGCCGTTGTCGTCGTCGGGCACGACCACCATCGACGAGAACCGCACCCCGTAGTCGACGACGGCGGCCGGGTCGCCGGCCCAGTCGGTGACGTAACGGCCGCCCTGGGCCATCGTGTACATGCCGTGGGCGATGACGTCGGGCAGGCCGACGGACTTCGCGTACCGCTCGTTCCAGTGGATGGGGTTGAAGTCGCCGGACGCGCCGGCGTACATGACCAGGTTGAGCCGCTGGACCTGGTATTCGGCGGCGGGCAGCTCCTGGCCCTGCTCGACCTCGTCCCACTTGATGGTGGCGCCCATGGTTACTTCGCACCTCCGCGCTCGACGAGCATGTTGAAGCTGGTGCAGACGGGCTCGCCGTCGACCGTGGTGACGTCGCCGCGCACGGTGATGAACTCGTTGCGGCCGACCGAGCGGATCTCGGAGATCGTCGAGGTGCACAGAAGCCGGTCACCGGCGTAGATCGGCCGGTCGTAGGTGAACCGCTGCTCACCGTGGACGACCATCGACCAGTCGAGCCCGAACTCGGGGTCGTTGAGGCCCTCGCCCGCGCCCGCCAGGGCGAACACGATCGGGAAGGTGGGCGGGGCGACCACGTCGGGGTGCCCGGCGGCCTTGGCGGCCTCGGCGTCACGGTAGATCGGGTTCGCGTCGCCGATCGCGGCGGCGAACTCCTTGATCTTCAGGCGGCTGACCTCGTAGGGCGCAGGCGACGAGTACGCCCGCCCAATGAAGTCGCGATTCAACGCCATCGGGGCGCTCCTCGTGGTTGATCAGTGCTGCTGGACGACCAGTTCTACCGTACGGCCGAACGGTCCGATAACCGAGGAGGTATCGCCGATGGAAACGCGACTAACCGGCGGCCCTGATTGGCGTCGCCGGTTTTCGCGGGAGCAGCGAGACGCGGACGGCCGAAGGCCGGTCGTGTCTCGCGTTGTAAATCTGCCTCAAGCACACCACGCCTGCGGCTGGGGGGCCGCCGGGCGTCGGGAACTAGCGGGTCTCGCGGTGAGCCTGGTGAGTCTTGCAGTTGGGGCAGTACTTCTTCAGCTCAAGCCGATCCGGGTCGTTGCGCCGGTTCTTCCGCGTGATGTAGTTGCGGTGCTTGCACTCCTGGCAGGCCAGCGTGATCTTCGGCCTAACGTCGGTGGCAGCCACGTGGGAGTGCCTTTCTACGTCTGGGACTACTGGACAACCCGAACCGGTCCCTGTGAAGGGTGCCCGGAAGGGTAGTAGCGGAGGCCGGACTTGAACCGGCGACACAACGATTATGAGCCGTTTGCTCTGCCTGACTGAGCTACTCCGCCTGGAGGCCGACGAAAACTGACCGGCCACGCAAGGATACCCGACCCATGCGAGTGCCACACACGCGGTATTTCGCCGGGGAACGGGTTTGAGAATTCACGGGTGAATCCTCAAATCACTTTCGCGGGGATTGGTTTTCACCCGCCAAGCCAAAAGCCCCATCCGAATTCATCGGATAGGACCTGTTGACTTTGGAGCCCCCAAACGGAATCGAACCGTTGACCTTCTCCTTACCATGGAGACGCTCTGCCGACTGAGCTATAGGGGCGGGCCCGGTGTTCGCTCTCGCGTTCCCGGACAGGTAAACCATACACGTCCCCCGCAGTGGATGCGAAATCCAATCGGACGGCTACGGCGTCTGGAGTGTCCCGACCAGGTCGGCGCCCTGTTCCTGGGCCGACTGCATGTCGTCGGGCTCGATGGCGTAGCTGCTGAAGTAGGTTCTCCCGGCCTTCCCCACGGGGGTCGAGAGGGTGATCCGGGCGTCGTAGGGCTGGTCCAGGCAGTCGGGCAGGCACCAGCTCCCGGTCAGCTTGCCGCGGCCCACGGCGGTGTCGGGGCCCCACTTGTCCCACAGGAGCTTGTTCATGGTCGAGAACTCGGAGATCACCAGGTCGGCCGGCTTCTTGGCGGGGGAGCCCTGTTCGTCGCCGAAGAAGTTCAGCACGTAGACGTCCTGTGCCGACGACGTGGACGCGGGCGGAGGCGTCGGGCTCGGGATCCCGTCGGGCGCGGAGCCGCAGGCGACGAGCGCGACACAGAAGGCGAGCACAGTGACCAGGCGCATGTCTCGACGGTAAACGGCCTGGTCGGGAAATCACCGTTACCTGAGGGTGTTTGTTATGGCCGCAGGGAGACGACTTCACAGAGGTCGGCGAGGTCGACGAAGCGGGCGACCTCGTCGACGGAGAAGCAGTCGGCGAGGTGGCGGCCATGCCGTTCGACGCGGAGCACTTGACGGTCTCCGAACAACCCGGGCACGATCGCGTAGCCGTCGGGCCCCACCCATCGACTCCTCATAGCCCGACAAACTAGCGTCCCGCACCGTCATTTTCGCCCCATGCGCCACACCAAGTAGACCCCAGGTCTCCGCTAAGCACCGGGGCCCATCGTCGGGGCATGACGACCCCCGATCTCACCGGCCTCCGGATCATCCACCGGGCCATGCGCGGCGACCTGCACCGCCTGGTCGCCCTCACCGAGCACCTGACGGCCACCACGCCCACCCGGGCCAAAGCCATCGCCCACTTCGTGGGCCGGGTCACCCACACCATCCACCAGCACCACACGCGCGAGGACGAGATCGTGTGGCCGCTGATCGAGCGCTCGGCGGGCGCCGCGGCCGATCTGGCCGACCTGACCGAGGACCACTCGCTGCTCGACCCGCTGCTGAACGAGGCCGAGGCCGCCGCGGACGCGTTCGCCGCCGGCGGCGACGCCAAGCCCCTCCACCTGGCCCTCAAGCGCCTCTCGGAGCTCCTCGACGAGCACATCGAGGAGGAGGAGCGCCGGATCTTCCCGGTCGTCCTCCAGTACGTCACCGAGAAGGACTGGGCCGACACCGAGACCCGGATCCGCAAAGGCGCCGACATCCGCTTCGACCTGTGCTGGATCGGCCAGTACGCCACCCCCGAGGAGATGGCGCGCATCAGGAGGATGGGCGGCCCGGTGGTCGCCCTGATGGTGGCCCTGCTGCGCCCCGGTCACCGGCGCAGGCAGCGGCTCATCTTCGGCTGAGCTCCTCCCGTGCCCGGTCCGCCCAGAACGCCGAGCCCACCTTCTCCGCCACCTCGACGGCGGCCGCGTAGTGGCGGCGCGCGGCCGCCTCGTCACCCAGGTAGCGGGCCAGGTCGCCCAGGAAGTGGTCGACCGGCCCGTGGGTGACCGAGCCGCTGGCCAGCCCGGCCATCTCCCCGGCCAGCGGCGTGAGCTGCTCGTACGTCGTGCGGGCGCCCTCGCGGTGGTCGAGGGCCATGGCGGTCTGCGCCCGCATCGTCAGCACCAGTGACTGGTAGACGCCCGGGAAGGGCTGCTCGTCGGGCCGCCAGCGGGCCCTGGCCTCCTCGATCCGCCCGGCGGCCACCAGCGCCCGCGAGTAGATCTCGTGGACGGTCTCCAGGTCCTTCCAGACGGCCTCGTAGTCGTCCATGAGCGTGCCGATGTCGCCGCGGGTGATCCCGATGGCCAGCCGGGCCAGCAGGCCGAAGCCGAGGGCGTTGCCGTCGCCGATGGCGGCGAGCTGCGCGGCCAGCCCGGCGACGGCCTGCTCGGCCTCGTCGAAGCGGCCCTCGATGTAGAGGTCGAGCGAGTCGAGCAGGGCGAAGACGCCGAACAGGTGGGTGAACTGGCCGCTGGTCGAGCTGCTGGTGGACAACGTGGCGTAGTGGCGGGCCCTGACCCGGTCGCCCTGGGCGAGCGCCACCATGATCTTCATGTAGCGGCCCAGCGTGAGGTATCCGGGCAACCCGTTGGCCTCGGCCACCTCGATCAGGTCGTCGGCCAGCCGGTCGAGCCGCGCGCTCTTGCCGGAGTGCACGCAGGCCCAGTAACGCGCGTTGTACGCCATGCACAGCAGCAGCGGATCGCCGAGCCCCTGGGCGATCTCGATCGCCTCCGTGCTGTCACGTTCGAGCTGCTCGCCGCCGTAGGGCTCGGTCTCGTTGCACAGCGCCACGAGCAGGCGGCAGCGCGTCTCGCCCTCCGAACCGGGCAGGACTTCGCGGATGGCCTCGATCATGTCGAGGTCGAGGATGTGATGGGTGACGATGCTCCAGATCAGCGGCACGTCGATCGAGGTGACCAGGCGGATCGTGGCGGCCCGGTCGCCGAGGCGGCGGGCCAGTGGAAGGGCCTCGCTCCGCAGCCTCTTGGCGGCGTTGACGTCGCCGGCGTGCGCGAGGGCGGAGACCAGGCGGCTCTGGAGGTCGAGCCGGCGTTCGTCCTCCGGAGCGATCTCCACGGCGCCGCTGAGGAGGGTGACGGCCTCGCGGTGGGCGTACAGGGAAGTGGCCTTCTCCGCGGCCCTGGCCGCGTAGGAGACGGCGCGGGCGGCGGTCGCGGCGGTGGCGGCGGCCAGGGCGTGGTGGGCCAGCGCGCCCGCGTCGCCCGGGCGGGTCGCCTCCAGGGCGTCGACGACCTTGCCGTGCAGCCGGATTCGGCGCAGCCGGGGGATGTCCTCGTAGAGCGTCTCCCTGACCAGCACGTGAGCGAACCTGACCTGGCCCGGGTGCGGCTCGGTGAGCAGCCCCGACAGCACCCCGGCCTCCAGCCCGTCGAGCACGGTGTCCTCGTCGGCGTCGCGCATCGCGATCAGCACGTCGGCGTCGGCGTCACGGCCGACGACGGCGGCGTCTCTGAGCGTGGTCTGCGCGGTGGCGGGCAGCCGGGCGACGCGCCGCCGGATGACGTCGCGCACGCCCGGAGGCAGCCGGTAGACGGCCGACATGCCCTCGGCGGCCAGCAGCCGCGCGGTCTCGGAGACGAACAGCGGGTTCCCGCCGGTCCGCTCGTTCAGCACGGCCAGCGTGGCCGGGCCGATCGACACGCCCGAACGGTCGAAGACCAACTGGGCGATGTCGTCGGGCCCCAGCCCTTCGAGGGTGAGATGCTCGGCGGTCTGCGCGGCCAGCGCCGCCCCGGTGGCCATCAGGTCGGTGGTCGCCTCGTCGGGCCGGTGGGTCAGCAGCACCATGATCGGCGTGCCCGCCAGCCGGGTGGCGAGGTGGCGCAGCAGGTGGAGGGTCTCGTCGTCGGCCCGGTGCACGTCCTCCAGCACGACCAGCAGCGGCGCGGTCAGCTCAGCCAGGTAGTCGCCCACCGCGCGGGCCAGCCAGAACTGCCCGACCGGCTCGGCGTCGTCGGCCAGCAACGGCGCCAGCTTGGGCACCAGCGCGGGCGCCGGCGGCCGCCCCGGCACGAGGCTCCGCAGCACCTCCGACCAGGCCCAGGCGGGCGGCACACCGCCGACCGTCTCGGGGCACCGGCCCGCCGCGGTCACCCAGCCACGGGCTTGGAGCGCCTTGGCCAGGGCGACGGCCACGGTCGACTTCCCCGACCCGGCGTCTCCCCCGAGCCAGGCCACCCGGAACCCGGTCATGGCCTGCTCGGCGGCCCGGGTGAGCCGGTCGAGCTCGGCCCGGCGTCCGACGATCTCCCTCTCGGCCTCCCGCGCCGGAGTGACCCTGATCGGCTCGGGCGGCGGCGTGAACTGCAGGGTCTCGGTCTGGTGGAGGATGTCGGACTCAAGTGTGCGCAGCGCGGGCCCCGGATCGACGCCGAGTTCCTCGGCGAGGGTCTCGCGTGTACGCCGGATCACCGCCAGCGCCTCAGGCTGCCGCCCCGCCCGGTAGTAGGCGAGCGCGAGCAGCCGAACGGCGTTCTCCCTGAGCGGGTGGGCCGTGACGTGCCGGTCGAGCTCGGCGACGATCTCGGCGTGCCGCCCCAGCGCGATGGCCGCCTCGAGGCGATATTCGACGGCGACCAGCCGGAGCTCGTCGAGCTGCGCGGCCTCGGCCACGGCCCACTCCTCGTCGGCGAACTCGGCGTAGGCCGGGCCGGTCCAGAGGGCGAGGGCGTCGTCGAGCAGGCGGATGCGCTCGTTGGGATCGGGCCGGGCGACCGCCTCGTCGACCAGCTTAGGAAAGTGCCAGGCGTCGACCGCCTCGGGCTTGAGCCGGAGCCGGTAGCCGGGGGGCGCGGAGACGATGACCGTGGCCGGGGTGCGGGGCGCCCGGCCAGGTTCGAGGATCCTCCGCAGGTTCGAGACGTAGACCTGCAACGCGCCGAGGGCCTTCGGCGGCGGCTGCTCCCGCCACAGGTCCTCGATGAACCGATCGGCCGACACGATGTGCCCGCCCTCGGCGACCAGCCGGGCCACCACCGCCCGCTGAAGGAACGTTCCCAGCTCAACCGGGGCGTCTCCGACGGAAGCCGCCAGCTGCCCCAAAACCCGCAATCGCACCATGATGGGGTCATTGTTCCGGGATCCACTCGACGGAGACACCCCCGCTTTCACGCCCTTTTTGGAAGACCTCCTCGGCCCTCCGGCCCCGGGCCCAGCGCCGGGCGTAGGGCGCGGCCTCGACGACCACGCCACCCCGGACGACCAGCCCGAACGTCGCCTTCTCCGTCGACCACCAGATGAGCCCGTCACGCATGCCTTGGACCCTAGGAAGACGCACTGACAGAATCGGCGGCATGACGATCTTCCGAAAGGCCCATGCCTCGTAGGAGCCCTGCGCGGCGCGCCCTCTTCGACGAGCCCACGGCCTGTCTGCCCGGCCTGTCCCGCCGAGGCCGTATTGCCCTCGCCCGCCTGGAGGAGGACGGCTTGTGGCCGGGGGCGGTCTCCGACGCCTACCAGGGGTGGCAGAGCCTCATCCACGACCCTTACCGGCGCCTGTTCGAGCCGTCCTACGGCTGCGGCTACATCATCTGCTGTCCGGACATGTCACAGGTGAACGGCATTCTCTGCGCGGCCCCAGCCGTACTGCCGCCGCGCGACGCCAGACGACTGCGGGGACGGCTCAGACAGTTCGCGGAGTCGTGGTGAGGCGTCACGTCAAAGCTGGCCGGCGGGAGGGCCGGCCGTGACGAAACCGGCCGTGACGAAACCGGCCGTGACGAGGCCAGTCATGGCGAGGCCAGTCATGGCGCTATGGGAGGGAGAAGCCCAAGCCGTTGGCGCCGGTCGTGCCCAGTTTGAGCCGCTGGAGGCCGGTGTAGCCGCCGTTCGGGAGGACATGGACCTGGCCGACCCCATAAACGCCCGGGACCCCGGCGACGAGGTCGAGCCTCTTGTCGCCGGTCACGTTCGAGATGGCCATGTCCGCGCCGAACCGGGTCTCGTAGCTCTCCTTCTTGAGGGTTCGGACCGGCTTGGCCGTCACTCCCCCGGCGGTCCCCTTGTAGATCTCGACCCAGTCGTGGTTGTCGGCCGCGACGTGGACGGCCAGATCGGCGCGGCCGTCTCCGACCAGGTCGCCGATGGCGAGGTTGCCCGGGAAATCGGAGAAGGACAGGATCTGGGGCGTTTCCACCGTCACGCCCCGGCTCCGGTGGACGATCACCTGGTCACCGGTCGCCAGCACGACGTCGCCCTTGCCGTCACCGCTCAGGTCGCCCACGGCCATGTCGAAGACGTCGGGCCGGGCCGGAAGAAACGCCAAGGCCCGCGACATCGACAGGCCGCCCGCCGCCCCGGGGACGATGGAGACCCGTTGCGGGCCGACGGGCTCCGGATGGGCCGGCCGGAAGTCGGTGGCCAGGAGGTCGGGCCGTTTGTCACCCGTGAAGTCACCGACCGCGAGGACGGCCCCGAATTCCGCCGCACCGTTCTTCAGCGTGCCCGACTTCGTCAATCCCTTGCTGCCGCCTTCGAACACGACGATTTCCTTGTTTCCCCGGACGGCCACGTCACCGTATCCGTCGCCGTCGAAGTCGGCGGCCTTCATCGGGGCATTGGTGATCGGCCAGGCGAACGACTTGGAGTATTTGAGCCCGGCGGACGATCCCCGAAAGATCACCAATTTCTTCCGGCCCGACGCGATGACATCCGAATAGCCGTCACGATCGAAATCAGCGGTCGTGAGGACCCGGCCGAGGTTCTCCTTCGCGACCGGCTTGGACGCCGTGGCGATCCAAGCCTTGGCCGACACCTTGCCGCCGCCGAACCAGACGACGACGCCCCCGGCGTCGGACCTGCCACCGGCCTTGAGCAGGTGCGCGCCCGCGATGACATCGGCCTGGCCGTCGCCGTTGACGTCACCGGGCAGTGCGGGGCGCTTCCTTGGAGCAGCGTCGGCGGGGGCTGAGACCAGCACCATCCCGGCCGCGACGGCGACACTGGCAGCCAGACCTTTTCTCCAGAACGTCATATATGCAAGGACGCCCGATTCAGCAGAATGGTTGGCGACAACACCAAGATCCCAGATTGTCGACCGGACAAATGCGCACACTTGGCAGGACACAGATAATCAGCAAGCCGCCAACGCACCACCTGGTGCCAGCAGAATCCCGAACGACCGCCAGATGCACAGACCCGGCCGACCGCCGATTCCTGCTAAGCCGCGAACGCGCAGTCGGACGAACCGCCGATGTTCGATGAGGGGGACTCCTCCTTTTTCGTTACGGCTCCGCCTGGCCGGCGCCTCCCGCCGCCGGGGTCTGGTCGGTGGTCGGCGGCAACCGGCCGTTGGAGACCGCGCCGTCACGGGTCGTGCTGGGGAGGGCATGCCCGACACCGTTCGTCCAGCTTTCGGCGGGCATGACGTGTCGACGGGATGGGTGACGCCGGTGTGCTGCCACTGAATACGCACACCTGTCAGCCCCCCGCATGCGCACCACCCGGCCACAGCCAAGCCTCGTAAGACTGATGCGCGGACTCGGCCGACCCCCGATCCTTGGAAGACCGCCAGACGCACAGACATGGCCCACCGCCGACTTCTGGCAGGCCGCTATACGCACACCCGGCGAATCGCCGCCGGGCCGCTGAACACGCCCCCCGGCGGACCGCCGAACTTTGCCAGGCCGTTGAATGCGCACACCCGGCGGACCGCCAACCTCTGCCGGACCGCCGAATGCGCACACATGCCACCGGCGCGAACAAGTCACACCGGAGAAGCCTCGTTCATGCCCCCACGTAAGCCGCCAGGTGTTCCCCCGTGAGCGTCGACCGCTTCGCCACCAGTTCCGCGGGCGTCCCCTCGAACACGATGCGGCCGCCGTCGTGGCCGGCGCCCGGGCCGAGGTCGATGATCCAGTCGGCGTGGGCCATGACGGCCTGGTGGTGTTCGACCACGATGACCGACTTGCCCGAGTCGACCAGCCGGTCGAGGAGGCCCAGCAGTTGTTCCACGTCGGCCAGGTGAAGCCCGGCCGTGGGCTCGTCGAGGACGTAGGTGCCGCCCTTCTCGGCCATGTGGGTCGCCAGCTTGAGGCGCTGGCGCTCACCGCCCGACAGGCTGGTGAGGGTCTGGCCGATGCCCAGGTAACCCAGGCCCACGTCGACCAGGCGCTGGAGGATGGCGTGGGCGGCCGGGATCTTGCCCTCGCCCTCGCGGAAGAACGCCTCGGCCTCGGTGACCGACATCGCGAGGACCTCGCTGATGTCTTTCCCGCCGAACTTGTAGTCGAGCACCGACGCGTCGAACCGCCTGCCCTCGCACTCGTCGCACGTGGTCGCCACGCCGGCCATCATGCCGAGATCGGTGTAGATGACCCCGGCCCCGTTGCACGCGGGGCAGGCGCCCTCGGAGTTGGCGGAGAACAGGGCGGGCTTGACGCCGTTGGCCTTGGCGAAGACCTTGCGGATGGGTTCGAGCAGGCCCGTGTAGGTGGCCGGGTTGCTGCGCCGCGAGCCCTTGATCGCGCTCTGGTCGATGGAGACCACGCCCGCGCCGCGGGGGATCGAGCCGTGCACAAGCGAGCTCTTGCCCGAACCGGCCACGCCGGTCACCACGACGAGCACGCCGAGCGGGATGTCGACGTCGACCTTCTTCAGGTTGTGGGCGTCGGCTCCCCGGATCTCCAGGCGGCCGGTCGGCTTGCGTACCGAATCCTTGAGGGAGGCGCGGTCGTCGAAGTGGCGGCCGGTGATCGTGCCGCTGGAGCGCAGGCCCTCGACGGTGCCCTCGAAGCAGACGGTGCCGCCCGCCGAGCCGGCGCCGGGGCCGAGGTCGACGACGTGGTCGGCGATGGCGATCGTCTCCGGCTTGTGCTCGACGACCAGGACGGTGTTGCCCTTGTCGCGCAGGCGGAGCAGCAGGTCGTTCATGCGCTGGATGTCGTGGGGGTGGAGGCCGGTGGTCGGCTCGTCGAAGACGTAGGTGGTGTCGGTCAGCGCGGAGCCCAGGTGGCGGACCATCTTGACGCGCTGGGCCTCGCCGCCCGAGAGGGTGCCCGAGGGGCGGTCGAGGGACAGGTAGCCGAGGCCGATCTCGGTGAACGAGTCGAGGGTGTGGGACAACTTGTCGAGCAGCGGCGCGACCGACGGCTCGTCGAGGTTCTTCACCCAGGCGGCCAGGTCGCGGATCTCCATGGCGCACGCGTCGGCGATGTTGATGCCCTTGATCTTGGACGACCTCGCCTGCTCGGCGAGCCGGGTGCCGCCGCACTCGGGACAGGAGGTGAAGGTCACCGCACGCTCCACGAAGGCGCGGATGTGCGGCTGCATCGCCTCCTTGTCCTTCGACAACATCGACTTCTGGATCTTGGGGATCAGGCCCTCGTAGGTGAGGTTGATGCCCTCGACCTTGACCTTGGTCGGCTCCTTGTAGAGGAAGTCGTGGAGTTCCTTCTCCGTGTACTTGCCGATCGGCTTGTCGGGGTCGAGGAAGCCCGACTCGGCGAAGATCTTGACCGTCCAGATGTTGTCGACCTTGTAACCGGGCACCGTGATCGCGCCCTCGGAGATCGACTTGGTCTCGTCGTAGATCTCCGTGAGGTCGATGTCGGAGACCGAGCCCCGGCCCTCACAGCGCGGGCACATGCCGCCGACCATGTTGAACGTGCGCTTCTCGGTCTTGCCCGAGCCGCGCGCGACCGTGATCGACCCGGCCGAGGTGACCGAGGGGACGTTGAAGGAGAACGCGTTGGGCGACCCGACGTGGGGCTGCCCGAGGCGGCTGAACAGGATGCGCAACATCGCGTTGGCGTCGGTGGCCGTGCCCACGGTCGAGCGCGGGTCGGCCCCCATCCGCTGCTGGTCGACGATGATCGCGGTGGTGAGCCCTTCGAGCACGTCGACATCCGGCCGTGCCAGGGAGGGCATGAACCCCTGGACGAAGGCGCTGTAGGTCTCGTTGATCAGCCGCTGGGACTCCGCGGCGACCGTACCGAAGACCAATGAGCTCTTTCCCGAGCCCGAGACGCCGGTGAACACCGTGAGCCGGCGCTTCGGCAGCTCCACGCTGACGTCTTTGAGGTTGTTCACCCGCGCGCCGTGGACCCGGATCAGGTCGTGGCTGTCGGCGGCGTGCTGGCTCATGTTGTCTCCCTGGCTCTCGACCGCTTCGAGGGTACGTGCCGCCACCGACGTTTTCTCATCGGTCCTGGATGAGGCCGAGCACGTTGCCGTCGGGGTCGACGACGGTGGCGACGAGCCGGCCGCCGCCGACGTCCTTGGGAGAGGACTTGACGGTGGCACCGGCGGCGGTGACCTCGGCGATCTTGGCCTCGATGTCCGCGACGTGCCAGTGGGCGAGCGGCGAGGTCATGTCGCTGTTGGGGACGAGGCCGATCTGCTGGCCCTCGCTCTCGTAACCGACGTAGTAGGGCGAGTCGGTCGTCGGCTCGGCGCCGAGGAGGGCGGTGTAGACGGCCTTGGCGGCGGCGAGATCGGTGACGGGGTGGAGAACGGTCTTGATGCCCTGGGTGGTCATGGTCGGTTCCTTGAAGCAGGGGATGTTTACGCAGCTCACGCTATCGGCGGCCGCGATGATCCTGCTTCTCCGATCCTGACCGGTTCGGGACTGCCCGCACGCGACCCGGTGTTCCCCTCAAAGGGGGTAAGACCATGACCATTCAGCAGGATCGTGTGTTCGACGTCGTGTACGAGGCCCACCGGCTGACCGTCGACACCGGCGTCCCGTTCGACGAGTTCCGGCAGCGCTACGAGGAGGCCGTCCCGGCCCTCGACCGCGTGGTGTTCGACCGGCTGATCCAAGAGTCGGCCGACTGGGCCACCGTCCTCGGGGCCGCCGACCGCAACGCCCCGCACGGCTTCGTCATCTTCTGGTCGCTCGACAACTCCGAGATCATGGGGCTCTCGGGCGACACGTGGCGGAGCGTGCAGTATCTGATGGGCAACCACACCATCGCCCAGCGCATGTTCCATCACGACCCGGCCGTGATGGAGTACGCGCCGCTCCGCACGACCGTCTACGAGGACCAGGCGGGCGCCGCCCGCTTCGCCATCGACCAGCCCAGCCGGCAGTTCGCCGCCTTCGGCAACCCCGCCATCACCGAGGTCGGGATCGAACTGGACCGCAAGGTCGCCGCGCTCCTCGACTTCCTCGGGGCGCCCGTACCGGCTCAGCTGGTCGAAAGCGAGTGAGGCCTACCAGCTGCGGCCGGTGATCCGCTCGTACGCCTCGATGTAGCGCGCCCGGGTCACGTCGACGACGTCCTGCGGCACCTCGGGCGCCGGGGCCTTCTTGTCCCAGCCCGTGCCGGCGGCCCAGTCGCGGACGAACTGCTTGTCGAACGCGAACTGCGGGCGGCCCGGCTGCCATTCGTCCAGCGGCCAGAAACGCGAGGAGTCGGAGGTCAGCACCTCGTCGCCGAGGGTGAGCACGCCGTCGGCGTCCCAGCCGAACTCGAGCTTCGTGTCGGCGATGACCACGCCACGCTCGCGGGCGATCTCGGCGCCCCTCTTGTAGACGTCCAGAGTGATCCTCTTGAGGCTCTCGGCGACGTCCGCGCCCTCCTGGTTCATGACGTCGGCGAAGGTGATGAACTCGTCGTGCTCCCCGAGCGGGGCCTTCGTCGTGGGCGTGAAGATCGGCTCGGGCAGGCGGGAGCCTTCGAGCAGGCCTTCGGGGAGGGCGATGCCGGAGACAGCCTGGTCGCGCTCGTACTCCTTGAGGCCCAGACCCGCCAGATAACCCCGCGCGATGCACTCGACCTGGACCATCTTCAGCGCCTTGCACCGCACGGCTCGGCCTTCGAACTCGGCCGGGACGTCGGTGGCGGAGATGACGTGGTTGGGCACGATGTCCGTGAGCTGCTCGAACCACCACAACGACAACTGCGTCAGGACCTTGCCCTTGTCGGGGATCGGCGTCGGCAGGATGACGTCATAGACGGAGACCCGGTCGGACGCGACCAGGATGATGTCGCCGTCGTCTTCGTAGACGTCCCGGACCTTCCCGGAGTGGATGAGCTTCACGGGTTCCTCGCCTCTCAAGCCTGCGGTCATCAAGCGATGCACAAGTACATCAGGTGTCACGTGGCCGGGGCTCGGCGGGCCGAGCGTGGAAGCCCTGCGGCGACGGCGCCCACCACACGGACCCGAAAAATCGATTTGCCAAAGGTTGAGTAGATATAAAAGAAAAGGAAAATAAGTGGCTGATATATTTGATTCTGCGGATTTTTCCGCAGACCGTCGAGGCGGCCGACGCGCGCCCAGAGGACGGAGATCGCGCTGGTGACGAGTTTCGAATACGACGGAGACGATCACCCGACCGCCACACCGGCTCCCGTGACCGGCAGGTGGCTGCTCGCGGTGAGCGAGCCGGGAATCGGCCGGCTGGCCCTGCAGGCCCGCGAACGGCTGAACCTGCTGTGCGCCGCCGGCTCCCGCATCGGCAGTTCACTGGACGTGACCCGGACCGCCCAGGAACTGGCCGAGGTCGCCGTCCCACGATTCGCCGACTACGTCGGCGTCGACCTGTGCGACCGCGTGTTGCGAGGTCAGGAGCCCTCGTCCCTCGACGAGGGACTGCGCCGGGTCGCCCTCTTGGGCGTCCAGGAGGATTCGGGTCTCCATCCGGTCGGTGCGCTGATTCAGCTGCTGCCCATCACGCCGCAGGCGCACAGCGTGGCCACCGGGCAGCCCGTACTGGAACCGGCGTTGTCCACCGACATCGGCTGGATCGCACAGGACCCCGAACGCTGCCGGAAGGCCTGCGACCACGGCATCCACTGTCTCATCGCGGTGCCGATGCGGGCCCGCGGCAGCACCCTCGGGGTGGTGAGCTTCTACCGCTCCAAGACCAGGAACGCCTTCGAGGAGGACGACCTCGACCTGGCCGAGGAACTGGTCAACCGCGCGGCGGTGTGCGTCGACAACGCCCGCCGCTACACCCATGAACGCATGATCACCGCGAAGCTGGAGGACGCCACCACGTCACTGCGGCACTCCCTCGACCACCAGCGGCGCTTCACCGCCGACGCCTCCCACGAACTGCGCACCCCGCTGGCCGGACTGCGGGTGCAGCTGGAGGAGGCCCAGCTCCACCCCGACGAGACCGACCTCGCCGACCTGCTCCGCCACGCGCTGACCGATGTGGACCGACTGCAGGCCATCCTCACCGACCTGCTCTCGCTGGCCCGCAGCGAGTCCACGCCGCCCACCGCCCTGGAGCCCGTGGACCTGGCCGAACTCGTCGCAGCCGAAACGGCGCACCGGATCGGCGATCCTCACCCGGCACGGCTCGACCTGGCCCCCGGGGTGCTGGCCGAGGCCGTCCCCATCCAGATCTGCCGGGTGCTGAACAACCTGCTGAACAACGCGCAGCGGCACGCCGCCCACGACGTCACGGTGGGAGTACGCCGCACCGGCGACATCGCGGAGCTCAGCGTCACCGACGACGGCCCGGGGGTCCGCCCCGCCGAACGCGAGCACATCTTCCAGCCCTTCACCCGGTTGGACAGCGCCCGCAGCCGCGACCTCGGCGGCACCGGCCTCGGCCTGGCCATCGCCCGCGACATCGCCCGGGCCCATCACGGCACCCTCCACGTCGAGGACGCGACCCCGAAGGGGGCCCGCTTCGTCCTTCGCCTCCCGGCCGTGACCGGTCATTCTTTGCCCGCCGGGTAGAACATTTACCCGGCAGATGCATCCGATCGCGTTATCCCCTTTTACCGTGGGATGTTGCCGCATGACTCACTAACGAGATCATGGAGTTGATTTTGAGCGCACTTTCCGCGGAACAGGCGGTACGCCAACCGATCCTGAATTCGTGGCGGCGTTGTCAGGACGCCGGGCTGAACCCTGGCGCCTTCAAAGCTCGCCTGCTCGACGACATGGATTTCGACAGCATCCTGGTACGCGCGGCCCAGCCCATCCTCGACCGGCTGGAGACCGACATCGCCGGAACCCCGTCCGGCGTGTTCCTGAGTGACGCGTCCGGAGTGCTGGCCCGGCGCGCGCTGGGCAACACCTCGATACGGTCGGCGGCCGACGCCCTCGGCATCATCCCCGGTTTCAGCTACGCCGAGTCGGACATCGGCACCAACGCCGTGGGCACCGCGCTACTGGAGCGGCGGACCTACCAGGTGACGGGAAGCGAGCACCTGTGGGCGGAACTGCAGAAGTTCGCCGCCGTCGGCAGCCCCGTGCTCAACCCCCTCACCGGGCGCGTGGAAGGGGTCGTGTGCGTCGCCTCTCTGAGTGAAGAGATGGACGCGCAGGTGAGGGCCATGATCCGGCGGTCGGCTCACGAAGTCGAGCAGCGCCTGCTCGACCTGAGCACCAGCCGCGAGCGGGCCTTGTTCCAGAGGTTTCTCAACTCGAGAGCCGCGACCGTCGTTCCGGCCACGATGCCCCCTGACCTGTGCCAACGTGATCGGCTCGCGTTGGAGGACGCCGCCGTGAGGCTGGTGGCACAGGGCCGGGAAGCGGTGGAGGAGATCGCCCTCGCCGACGGCCGCACGGCCACGGTGGTGGCCCAGGTGATCGCCGGGCCCGCCGACCTGACCGGCGTCGCCGTGCAGGCGTGGTTCTCATAAGACATGAAAACGGCCCCTGACCTTATGGTCAGGGGCCGTTTCTCCTGCTGGTGGCAGGTCCAGGGTTCGAACCTGGGTAGGCTTAGCCGACGGATTTACAGTCCGCTCCCTTTGGCCACTCGGGCAACCTGCCGTGTCATCCGCCTCTCGGCGGCGACAGGTAAGAGAATAGCGGACTCGCGCCGTACACGTGACATCGGTTTGTCCCAGACGTCCATCACCCAGGATGGTCGGCGTGATCCGCCACCCCACCCCCGCCGAACTGCCCGGCCTGGCCGCCATCGAGCTGGCCGCCGACGCACGGTTCGCCCCGCTGGGCATTGTCTTCCCGCCCGGCACCACCATGATCGAAGAAGTCTCCGACCCCGGGCGTGTCTACGTGACCGGCCGGCCCCCGGTGGGCTTCGCCCTCGTGGGCGAGGTCGACGGCAACGTGCATCTCGACCAGTTGGCGGTGCATCCCGCACACGAGGGAAAAGGCCTGGGGACGGCGCTCCTGGAAGCCGTCTGCGCCCTGGGCGACGTCACCCTGACGACGTTCAGGGACGTGCCGTGGAACGCCCCCTGGTACGCCAGGCGCAGCTTCCACGTCCTCGACTCCGCCGAGTGGGGGCCCGAACTCGAAGCGCTCGTAGCACATGAACACGAGCTCGGGATCGAGGTGGCGCCGCGAGTGGTCATGAGGCGGCTAAGGTCGGTAGGAACGTAGAGAGGACACGGACACCGATGGCCGATAGCAGTTTCGACGTTGTCTCTGAGATCGACCGCCAGGAGGTCGACAACGCGCTGAACCAGACGGTCAAAGAGGTCGGGCACCGCTTCGACTTCAAGGGCACGGGCGCGGACATCTCCTGGTCCGGCCAGAAGGACATCGAGATCAAGGCGAACAGCGAGGAGCGGGCCAACGCCGTCCTCGACGTGTTCCGCGAGAAGCTGATCAAGCGCGGGCTGTCCCTGAAGGTCCTCGACGCGGGTGAGCCGAAGCTTTCCGGCAAGGAATATCGGCTGATGGTCGCCCTCAAGGAGGGCATCGACCAGGAGAACGCCAAGAAGATCTCCAAGATGATCCGCGACGAGGGGCCCAAGGGCGTGAAGGCCCAGATCCAGGGCGAGGAGCTGCGGGTGAGCTCCAAGAAGAAGGACGACCTGCAGGAGGTCATCACCTTGCTGAAGGGCAAAGACCTGGACATCGCGCTGCAGTTCAAGAACTACCGCTGACACCGCCGAAGGTCAGAGGGCACATTCAGGGCACACGGCCGCCGCTCCCGAAGCGGCCATGTGCCCTGAGTGCTTTTCCCGGGTCAGCCACTCACGCCTGACCGCCTCCGCCAGCACCGCCCCCATTCCCGCCGTCGCCAGCAGGTGGACGCCGTACCAGACCCCGCTCACGTGGAGCAGAACGGCGGTGACGGTCGCCAGCACGCCGAGGCAGAACGCCGCAGCCCCGTGCAGATACCGCCCCAGCGCAGTCCAGAGGATCAGCCCGTAGAAGAAGAGCCCGCCCCGGTCGAGGCCGAAGGCCCCGAGGTTCAGAACCGGCCCCCCATGGTCGATCGTCTGGGAAACACCCTGCAACGGCGCGTACGACCCGTCGACCACCACTTCCCCGCCGAACGGCATGACATACGACTCGCCGGCGACCGCCGCCAGGAGAGTAAGCAGAATCAGAAGGCCGCCCACGACCTGTCGTAACCGCGTCATGGTCAGAAAAGGCCCGCCGCCACCAGCAGGCCGAGAACCCCGCCCACGTACCCGATCGAAATGGGTCTCTCCTTGGCCTCACGCCATGACGACACGACCATGATCGTGGCCATGGCGAGGGTGGCCCCGATGTGGCCCGCGAACCAGAGCGGAACAGGGCCGTTGCCCTCCCTCAGCTGCATCCCCGAGAACGACGCGACCAGCGCCAGCGCAAAAGCCGGAAGGGCGTAACGAAAACGCCCGATCACCGCCCAGATCACCAGCCCGACCAGCAGTACCGTCCCGTACTGGTCGTGGACCTGACGCACCAGCAGGCCGCCGGGCACCTCGAAGTTCGCCGTAAGAACCGACTCGTATGCCGCGGACATCTCGACGCCCTGCAAAGGCCCGTACGTACCGGAATAGGACACCACATCATCGGTGATCGCATAGTGGCTGCCGAGATAGGCCCCACCCGCCACGATCACCAGTGTGATGCCGATCAGAACATCGCCCAATAACTGGCGTGCGCGTTCCATTCGCCAGATTCCACCACAACCTGCCCCTCCCCATGCCGGTTACCGATTCGCTGCCAACTTCCGCGCCGGTTCCGGCATCTACTCCGGTGACGAAAGGAACGCACATGCAGAAGCGTGCATACGTGGCCGCCGTGTTGACGGCGCTCGCGGTCGTGTCGCCGGCGGCGGTCGCGGAGGCGTCGACGGGAGCCGCCTCCTCGCCCGCGCGGTACGTCTGGCTGAAGTCGTGTCCCAAGGCCGGCTACACGGTGCCCTGCGGGCAGTGGATGGTCTACCGCCGGGACGGCAGCACCACGCCGCTGCCGGACGCGCAGGTGCACCAGGTCACGGCGTCGGGGGGCGTCGACCGGGAGAGTTCGCTGCAGCCGGCGGTGAGCGGCGACGGCAGGCGGATCGCCTATTTCACGGCTACGACGAAGAAGCTGGTGGTGCGTGATCTCGTCACCGGCAAGGTCCATCCGCTGCGGGGGGCGGCGGCGAAGCTCCCGAAGGGGCTGCTGATCAACGATATCGACACGTTGTTGTCGTACGACGGGAAGCAGATCGCCATCGACTACGTCCAGGGGACGCTGCCGACGAAGGTGGTCGACGTGGCGTCGGGGAGCTACTACACGCTGCCCGCCGACGCGACCCTTCAGGGGTTCAGCGGTGACGGGTCGAAGGTGATGGTGACCGGGACCTCCGACCAGAACACCACGATCTTCTCCTCCTACGACGCCGACGGCGAGGTGAACAGCCAGGAGGTGCCGCAGGTCGTCGACGACAACTATCCGCTTGCCCTGGCCGACGACGGGCGGTCGATCGCGGTGTTCATCGAGGGCCGGCAGGCCGCGTTGCGGGTCTACGACCTGTCGTCCGACTCGGTCGGGGCGCCGGTGAAGCTGACGATGCCGAAGGGGGAGCGGGCCAACAAGCTGGTCTGGCAGACCTCCGACCGGCTGCTGCTCTGGACGTACCGGAACAGTCCGAGCGGCGACGTCATCGGCGGCGGGTTGCGGACGATCGACGTCGACACCGGCGAGATGAAGAAGGTCGACACCTGGAGCCTGCGGTCCAACCTGTGGATATGGTGGCTGCCGGGCGAATGATCGGAGTTATCGTCCGGTCATGGGCAAACAATATGACGTGATCGACGGCCGGCTGCGAGACTTCGTGACCTCACAGCCGGTCTATTTCGTCGCCACCGCCCCCGAGTCCGGCGGGCATGTCAACGTGTCTCCCAAGGGCTACCCCGACACCTTCGCCGTCCTCGACGACACCACCGTCGCCTACCTCGACCTCGACGGCAGCGGCGTCGAGACCATCTCCCACCTGCGCGACAACGGCCGCATCACCATCATGTTCGCCTCGTTCTCCGGGCCGCCGAAGATCGTCCGCCTGTACGGCACCGGCGAGGTCGTCACCCCGGCCGACAGCCGCTTCGAGGCGCTGCTGAAGAACTTCGGTCCCCATCCGGCCGTCCGGTCGGTGATCGTGGTGAGCTGCGACCGCATCTCCGACTCCTGCGGCTACTCGGTGCCGTTCATGGCCTTCGAGCACGACCGCACCCTCCTCGACGAGCACCACGAACTCGACAGCTCGAAGAAGCGGCAGACCCAGCGGTCGAGCGCCCTGAGAGAGAGCATCGACGGGCTGTTCGGGCTGCATCCCGGGGAGACCGACCCGGCGAACCGGCGCAGCTAGCGCAGCCGCTCCAGGTTGGCGACCCGTTCGGCGGTGGTCGGCCGGGTCGCGAACGGCCCCGCGAAGAACATGTGGCTGGCGCTGGCGATCCGGCCGTTGCGCGGCAGCGGCCGGGCCCGGTTGCTGGCGTCGATGCGCCGCAGCGCGGAGGCGAGCGCGAGCGGGTCGCCCGTCATCCGCGCCGAGGCCTCGTCGGCGGCGAACTCCCGGTCGGGCGGCAGCGCGAGCCTGACCAGCCCGGTCGCGATCGGCGCGAGCAGGGCGGCGACGAACCGGGTCAGCGGGGCCGGCTTCTCGTCGTCGGCGCGGCGCACCCCGAAGACCGGGCCGAGGTAGCCCGACGTGGTGAACATGGTCGCCAGCGCCCCGGCCACCGAGGCGAGCAGGGTGTCGTGGTTGTGGACGTGGGCCAGTTCGTGCCCGATCACCCCGCGCAGCTCCCGCTCGTCGAGCAGCGTCAGCAACCCCTGCGTGACGATGACGGCGGACTTGCGGGGTGTGCGGCCGGTGGCGTAGGCGTTGGGCTGGGCCAGCGGGGAGACGTAGAGGCGGGGCATGGGGCGGCGGGCCTGCGTGCAGAGGTCCCGCACGATCTCATAGAGGGCGGCGTGCTCGACCTCGCCGACGGGCCGGGCGCGGAGCGCCGCGAGGGCGAACCGGTCGGAGAAGAAATAGGCCACCCACACGATGACCGCGGCCAGCGGCACCCCGGCCACCAGGCCGGTGACTCCCCCGAGCAGCCCCGCGACGACGACGATCAGCACGGCGGACCCGCCCAGCATCCCCGCCGTACGCGTCCCGTTTCTCCGCATCGTCCACCTCCGCACACTCCCCCCCTCCAACGCGGGTGGACGTTTGGGCGTTCCCGTCCTGAACGTCAGCCCAGCGTGGCGAGCACAAGCTGGGGGGCGACCGAGAAGCCGACCGCCACCGCCGTGGCCACCCCGACCGCGATCAAGGCCGGCCTGGACGCCGTGGGCCGGGTGGCGTCGGCGGGGGTGAACAGGCGGGCCGTCCAGGCGATGTAGTAGTAGAGGCCGATCACCGTGTTGACGGCCATCACGATCGCGAGCCAGCCGAGCCCGCCCGCGACGACCTCGCGGAACACGACGACCTTGGCGAACAACCCGGCGAGGCCGGGAGGCAGCCCGGCCAGGCAGATCAGCGCGAACGCCAGGGCCAGCCCGGCGACCGGGCGGCCGGCGACCAGGCCCCGGTAGCCGTCGAGTGTGTCGTGGGGCACGGCCATCACCACGGCGAACGCGGTCAGGTTCATGGCGGCGTAGAAGACCAGGTAGGCGGTGGCCGCCTGGGCGTCGGTGGTCGCGATCGGGGCCAGGACGTAGCCCGACTGGGCCACCGACGACCAGGCCAGCAGCCTGACGGGGTGGGTCTGCCGGAGCGCCAGCACGTTGCCGACGGTCATGGTCAGCGCGGCCAGCACCGCCACGATCGGCGTCCAGGTGGCCGCCTCACCCGGCAGGGCCTGGGTGAGGACGAGGATGAGCCCGGCGAACCCGGCCGCCTTCGACACGACCGACAGCAGGGCCGCGACCGGGATCGGCGCGCCCTGGTAGACGTCGGCGGCCCAGAAGTGGAACGGCGCCGCGGCGATCTTGAACCCGAACCCGGCGACGACCATGACGGCCCCGACCGCCACGACCGGCCCGGCTCCCGGGCGTTCGGGCTGGGCCAGCGCCGCCGCGATGGCGTCGAGATGGACCGCGCCGGTGATGCCGTAGAGGAGGCTGACCCCGAACAACATCACGGCCGTGGAGACGACCGAGACCACGAACAGCTTGAGCGCCGCCTCGGCCCCGCGACCGTCGTAGCGGCGCAGCGCGGTCAGCGCGAAGACCGGCAGCGAGACCAGTTCGAGCGCCACGACCAGCATGATCAGGTCGCGGGACGCGGGCAGGGTGACCGCTCCGGCCAGGGCCGCGAGCAGCAGGAAGTACCACTCCCCGACCGGGAT
This sequence comes from Herbidospora sp. NBRC 101105, assembly GCF_030269205.1. Classification (NCBI taxonomy): domain Bacteria; kingdom Bacillati; phylum Actinomycetota; class Actinomycetes; order Streptosporangiales; family Streptosporangiaceae; genus Herbidospora; species Herbidospora sp. NBRC 101105. The sequence continues at coordinate 586,542 of NZ_BSSX01000004.1, forward strand.
GTCGCCCTCGGCGAGTTGCCCCATCGACAGCAGCACCACGACGGCCCCGGCCCCGAGGGCCAGCCCGGCGAACACGACCGTGGTCGCGTCGACGACGTAGGAGCACCCGACGGACGGCACGCAGAACGTCTCCCGGACGCCCCGCTGGGCCACCACCACGGCGAACGCCGCCGCCAGCGCCGCCAGGGTGACGCAGCCGAGAGCGGTCCGGACGCCGGGCCGGGCGGGCAGGAAGGCGTCGAGCAGCAGGACGAGCCCGGCGGCCAGCGCGAGGATCAGAGGCGCGGCGATCGCCCAGTAGTCGATCGACTGGATCACGGCACCCCCAGAAGCGCCTGCACGGCGGGTGTGGTCAGCCCGAGCAGCGCCGACGGCCACACCCCGAACACCAGGATGAGCACGACCAGCGGCACCCAGGCGGCGAGCTCGATCCGGGTGGCGTCGTGAAGGGTCGGCCCAGGCCCGCCCCACGGTCCGTGGGTGAGCCGCGACAACATCACCAGGAAGTAGGCCGCCGTCAGCACCGCCCCGAGCCCGCCGATCACCATGAACGTGAGGAACAGCTCGCGGGGCAGCCCGGCGGCCGGTTCGTAGGCGCCCTGGAGGGCGAGCATCTCGCCCCAGAACCCCGCCAGCCCGGGCAGCCCGAGCGACGCGACGGAGGCGAAGGTCAGCAGCGACGCGACATAGGGCAGCCGCCCGAGCAGGCCCGGCCCGAGCTCGTCGAGGTCGGACGTGCCGTAGCGCTCCTTCAAAGCTCCGACCAGGAAGAACAGCAGCCCGGTGATCAGGCCGTGGGCGATGTTGCCGTAGAGGGCGGCGTTGATGCCGACCGGCGTGAGCGTCGCGAAGCCGAGCAGCACGAACCCCATGTGGCCCACGGACGAATAGGCGATCAGCCGCTTGAGGTCGCGCTGCGCCAGGCAGGCCAGCGCGCCGTAGACGATGCCGACGACGGCCAGCGCCCCCAGCCACGGCGCGACGGCCGCGGCCCCCTCGGGCAGGATCGGGACGGCCACCCGCGCGAACCCGTAGGTGCCCATCTTGAGCAGCACCCCGGCGAGCAGCACCGACCCCACGGTCGGGGCCTCGGTGTGGGCGTCGGGCAACCAGGTGTGCAGCGGCCACATCGGCGTCTTGACGGCCAGCCCGACCCCGATGGCCACGAACGCGAGGATCTGCGCCGTGCGCCCCATCGGATGGTCGGCAGCCAGCCGGACCATGTCGAGGGTGCCGGTCTGCGCCCAGACGTAGAGCAGCCCGACCAGCAGCACCGCCGACCCGAGCAGCGTGTAGAGGATGAACTTGTACGCCGCCCGCCGCCGCCCCTCGCCGCCCCAGACGGCGATGACGAAGTACATGGGGATCAGCACGACCTCGAAGAACACGAAGAACAGCAGCAGGTCGAGCGAGAGGAAGGTGCCGATCATGCCGAGTTCGAGCACCAGCAGCGCGAAGACGAGCTCCCTGGCCCGTGGCGGCCGGTGTCCGGCCAGGTAGACCAGGCACAGGAGGGTCAGCAGCGCCGTCAGCACGACGAGCGGCAACGAGATCCCGTCGATCCCGAGGTGGAACCGCACCCCGAGCCAGGGGATCCACGGGAGGTCGACGGTCCCCTGCACCCGCCCGGCGGCCGAGTAGTCGAACACCGACGCCACCGCGACGGCGACCGCGAACACCACTCCGGAGACCGCCAGCCCGAACCGCACGGCCACCGTGCCGAGCGGCCCGGGGACGAGGAGCGCGAGGGCCCCCAGCAGCGGCAGGAGCAGCAGCGCGACCAGCAGAACACTCATGGCCGCAGGCGACCCGGGCGCCGTCACGAGGGCGGCCACCGTCCGGCTCATCCCAGCACCACCGCCCCGACCGCGATCAGCAGCACCCCGGCCAGCAGGCCCGTCACGTAGAGCTGGGCGTTGCCGTTCTGGAGGTGGCGGGTGAGCCCCGACAAGCCGACCGTGGCCCGCCCGGTCCCCCGCACCGCGCCGTCGACCACGTGGTCGTCGGCGCGCACCACCCCCCGCGCCAGCGCGAGCACCGGGCGGACGAACACCGCCGCGTACAGCCGGTCGACGTAGAACGCCTGCTCGCACGGACCGCGGAAGACCCCCAGCAGCCGGGCCGGGTCGCGTTCCGGTGCGCCGCGCCAGATCACGTAGACGAAGGCCGCGCCCAGCAGCGCCACGACCAGCGCGGTCACCGCGGGGGCGAGGTGGAACTCGCCGGTGTCGGTGAAGCCGAGGAGCAGGGCCGGAATCGCCAGGACGCCGATCGGCCACAACATCGACGCCGGGGCCTCCCGGCCGTCGAAGACGTGGGCGGTGCCGGGGGCGGGTTCGGGGAGGGCCTGGACCTTGCCGGTGCCGAAGAAGGTCATCAGCCACGCCCGGGTCGCGTAGGCGCCGGTCACCCCGACGGTCAGCAGTGCCGAACCGTAGAGGAGGAGCTGGATGGGGCTGGACGAACGCTCCAGGCCGTAGAGGATCGCGTCTTTGCTGAAGAAGCCGCTGGCCGGGGGCAGGCCGATCAGGGCGGCGTAGCCGACGGTCATGGTCCAGAAGGTCACGGGCATCGGCCGGCGCAGGCCGCCCATGTGGCCGAGCAGGTTGGAGCCCACGTGGTGGATGACCGCCCCGGCGCAGAGGAACAGCAGGGCCTTGAAGGCGCCGTGGGTGACCAGGTGGAAAACGGCCGCGTCGCGGGCGCCGCCGGCGAGGGCGGCGGCCATGTAGGCGAGCTGGCTGATCGTCGAGTAGGCCAGCACCCGTTTCAGGTCGGTCTGCGCGAAGGCGGCCAGGGCCGCGCCGAGCATGCCGATCGCGGCGGCGACGCCGAGCACGTCAAGGGTCGGCTGCGGGAACAGCACGTAGAGGCGGGCCACCACGAAGATGCCCGCCGCCACCATCGTCGCGGCGTGGATCAGGGCGCTGATCGGGGTCGGGCCGGCCATCGCGTCGGGCAGCCAGGTGTGCAGCGGGACCTGGGCGCTCTTGCCGGCCACCCCCGCGAGCAGCAGCAGCGTCGCCAGGACCAGCGTCGGCTCGGGGATGTCGGCGGCCATGACGTCGGAGACGCGGAAGGAGCCGGCCGCGAAGCCCAGGACGAAGATGCCGAACAGGAAGCCGACGTCGCCCAGGCGGGTCACCAGGAACGCCTTGATCGCGGCCCGCGAGTTGGCCCGCTCCTCCCACCAGTGGCCCACCAGGAGGTAGGAGCACAGGCCCATGATCTCCCAGCCGACGTAGAGGACCAGGAGGTCGGCCGCGAACACGACCAGCAGCATCGCGCTGGTGAACAGGCTGATGAAGGCGCTGAAGGAGGGATAGCGGGACTCGCCCCGCATGTATCCGACCGAGTAGACCTGCACCGCCAGCGCCACCACGCCGACGAGCATCGCCGTGAGCACCGACAGTTCGGCGGCCTCCAGCCCGACGGTGATCGCGATCCCGCCGGTGTCGATCACGGTCAGCACGTTCGTCGAGGGCGTGTTCTCCCAGGCCAGCCAGCCGATCAGCGCGGTCGACAGGGCCGTCGGCAGCACCCCGAACCAGGCCGCGCGTTTGTTGGCGGCCAGGTTCTCCGCAGGGCCCCGGCCGTGGGGGTAACGGGACAGCAGCAGGCCCAGCACGGCCCCGGCGAACGGCAGCACCACCACGAGGGAGACGATCACGGCTCCCCCAGTTCGCGCAGCCGGTCGAGCTCGATGGCCTTGCGGGTGCGGAAGACGGCCAGCACGATCGCCAGCCCGATCCCGACCTCGGCGGCGGCGATGACGATCACGAACAGGGTCAGCACCTGACCGGAGTGGAGCACGTCGCGGAGCCACACGTCGAAGGCGACCAGGTTCAGGTTGACCGCGTTGAGCATGAGCTCGACCGACATCAGCACGAGGATGGTGTTACGCCGGGCGAGGACGCCGTACACGCCGATGGAGAAGAGCAGCGCGGCCACGACGGCGGGATAGACGACGTGCATCAGCGCCGCCCGCTGATGTCGGTGCGCGACAACACGATCGCGCCGATCAGCGCGGCCAGCAGCAGCACCGAGAGCGCCTCGAACGGCAGCACCCAGTTCCGGAAGATGCTCCCGCCCAGTTCCTCGGCCGACCCGGAGCCCGGCCGCAGGTCCGCGTAGGCGTGCTGGAAACCGCCCACCACGACGGAGACCAGCACCCCGGCGGTGGCGAGGGCGACGACGGCGGCGACCACCCGGTTGCCGGAGTCGAGGTCGTCGCTCCTGCCGATGGGCGCGCGGGTCAGCATGATCCCGAACAGCAGCAGGACCACGACCGCGCCGACGTAGATGAGCACCTGGACCCAGGCGACGAACTCGGCGGTCAGCACCAGATAACACCCGGCCAGCGCGCCGAAGCAGAGCACCAGCCACAACGCGGCGTGCACCAGTTGCCTGGTGGTCACCAGTAGCAGCGCCGACCCGACGGCGACCAGCCCGAGCAGCAGGAAGACGATCTCAAGGGTGGACGGCGGCCAGAAGTCGACGGCACTCACGACCCCTCCCCGTCGGGCCGGTCGGGCAGCCGTCCCGGCGGCCGGATCGAGCGCACGTCGCGGGGCGCCCGGGACCTCGGCGGCCCGGCCGGAGGCTCCTGCGAGGCCTCCGGCTTGGCAGGTGCGTCCTCTCCGGCCGGAGGTGAGGTCTCTTCACCGGGCGTCCGGTCAGGCAACCGGCCCGGTGGGCGGATCGAGCGCACGTCGCGCGCCGGACGTGGCTCCTCTCCGGCGCCCTCGTCGGGGAGGCGGCCCGGCGGGCGGATCGCGCGGACGTCGCGTGCCGGGCGCGGCTTGGCCTCGGCGGCGGCGTCCGGAGCCGGCTTCGCCGCCCCGGCTCCGCCCGGAGCTCGCGCCGGGCGCTTGCTCGCGGTGACCTCCTTCGGAGGTTCGGCGTTGGCCTCGTGGCGAGGGGGCGCCGGGACGCTGGAGACCCATTCGCCCAGGCGGTCCTTCTCATGGAGGAGGTTGCGGATGTCGCCTTCGGCGTATTCGAACTCGGGGGCCCAGAAGAGCGCGTCGAACGGGCACACCTCGATGCAGATCCCGCAGTACATGCACAACGAGAAGTCGATCGCGAAGCGGTCGAGCACGTTGCGTTGCCGGGGACGGCCGCCCTCGGGCGCGGGCAGGGTCTCCTTGTGGGAGTCGATGTAGATGCACCAGTCGGGGCACTCGCGTGCGCAGAGCATGCATGACGTGCAGTTCTCCTCGACCAGCGCGATCACGCCGCGCGATCGGGGCGGCAGGTCAGGCTTGACCTCCGGATACTGCTGCGTCACCGAGCGACTGAGCATGTGTCGCAGCGTTACGGCCAAGCCCTTGGCCAGGCCCGTTCCTGGTATGCGCGCCACGATCCAACATCATCCCCCAGAACAGGCTACTCGTGAATGTGACGACCCGGCCCTATCGGTTTTCTCCAGGTCGAGACAGAAAGTCCGTATCCTTCGCATATGGACCAGGTGCCGCGGTCGGCGGCTCGCGGCTTGCTCTGGGCGGTGGCGCCCCTGGTCACCATTGGTTTCGCGACGCCGTTCACCTTCCTGTGGGCGTCATTCTGGCGGCGGAGCCGGTGGCTGGCGCTCTCGGGGGTCCTGTACGCCCTCTCGATGGGCGCCTGGCTCCTGATCGGCAACGTGACGGGAACCCCTTCCGGGATCTGGGCCGCGGTGATGGTGCTGGGCCTGTTCGTGTCGTGGCTCGGCGGAACGCTCCACGCCTTCGCCGTCAGGAAGAAGGTGTTCGGCCCGGCCTGCCCGTTCGAGCGGGCACGGCTGCTGCGGAAAGAGGCCCGCGCGCTCGCCACCCGCAACCCGGGCCGGGCGCGGCGGCTCGGGGTCGGCCGGCCCGATCTGGGCCGGCGCTTCGACGACGGCGGGCTGGTCGACATGAACCACGCCCCTGCGATCGTGCTCCGGACCGTTCCGGGGATGACGCCCGACCTGGTCGAACGGGTGCTGGAGGCACGCAGCCGGACGGTCACCTTCACCTCGGCGGAGGACCTGTCGGACCTGCTCGACCTGCCGGTCGCCAGCCGGGACGAGCTCTCCGAATACGGCGTCTATCTCCCGTAATAGCGGCGCTTGGCGTCGGAAGTACGTATTGTTCGCGCTGTGCATCCGTACTGGCAACCGCCGCAGCAACCGCAGAAGCCCGCCTCGAACGTGGCGGTGTCCTGGTTGTGGGCGCTGGTTCCGCTCTTCACCTGCGGGTTCGGCACGCCGTTCGTCATCGGATACGCCGCCGCGAAGAAGCGCAGCCCCTGGCTGATCGTCGCCACCGGGGTCTACGCCCTGAACTTCGTCGTCTTCATGATCGCCATCGCCGCCTACGAGGACACCGACCTCTGGCCGATGTGGCTCGAGACGACGACGACGATCGGCCTGTTCGTGAACTGGATCGGCGGGCTCGCGCACACCCTGATCATCCGGACCGGGGTGTTCCAGCCGGGGCACGCCTGGCAGCCCGTCCAGCAGCAGCCCGTCCAGCACCAGCCGCAGTACCAGCAGCCGCGGCCGATGCCCATGCCCCCGCCACCGGCCTACCCGCAGCAGCAGCCTCCGCGAACGACCTATGTCCAGCCGCCGCCGCCCCGGCCGTTCACGCAGCCCACTCACCCCTCGACGATGGGGGTGCAGCCGCGGACCCAGGGGCCGCAGTGGCTGGGTCCCTACCGGGTGATCGGGGATCTCGGCCAGGGCGGGCAGGGCGCCGTCTACCTGGGGGTGGACCAGCGCGGGCAGAAGGTCGCAATCAAGGTGCTGCACGCCCACATCGCCAAGGACAAGGACGCCCAGGCGCGATTCCTGCGCGAGGTCGACGCGGCTCGCCGGGTGGCGCCGTTCTCCACGGCCCGGGTGCTCGACGTGAACATCACCGACGACCTGGCCTACGTCGTGTCCGAGTACGTCGACGGGGTGTCGCTGGAGCAGCTCGTCAAGGAGAAGGGGCCGCGCACCGAAGACGGCCTGACCCGGCTCGCCCTCGCCACGGCCGGCGCGCTGGCCGCCATCCACAAGGCGGGCATCGTGCACCGCGACTTCAAGCCGAGCAACGTGCTGATCGGCTCCGACGGCCCGCGCGTGATCGATTTCGGCATCGCCAAGGCGCTCGACCAGGTCAACGCGACCGCGAGCCAGGTCATGGGCACCCCCGCCTACATGTCGCCCGAGCAGGTCGGCGGCCGGCCGGTCGGGCCGGAGACCGACATCTTCGCGTGGGCGGCCACGATGGTGTTCGCGGCGTCGGGCAAGAACGCGTTCGGGCAGGACACCATCCCGGCGATCCTCAACCGGATCATCAACCACCAGCCCGACCTGAGCGAGCTGCCGGTCTCGTTACGGGCCCTGGCGGCGTCGTGCCTGGACAAGAACCCGGCGAACCGGCCGACCGCCTCGGACATCATGTTGCGGATCGTGCACTAGAGGACCTTCACCACCCCGGTCAGCGCGAGCTGCACCAGCGCCAGCGGCACCAGGCCGACCCAGGCGAGCCGCTGGAGCTGGTCCTCGCGCATCCGGGGGAAGCTGACCCGGACCCAGATGACCACGAACGCCAGGGCGAAGATCTTGATGAGGGTCCAGACCGGGCCGGGCAGCAGCGGGCCCTGCCAGCCTCCCAGGTAGAGGACCGTGGTGAGCGCCGACAGGACCACGATCCCGGCGTACTCGGTCAGCATGAACAGGGCGAACCGGATGCCGGTGTATTCGGTCATCGGGCCCATGATGATCTCCGACTCGGCGATCGGCATGTCGAACGGCGGACGGCGGAGCTCGGCCAGCCCGGCGACGAAGAACACCACCGCGCCGATCGCCTGCCAGGCCAGCCACCAGGGCTGCCAGGCCTCGACGATGCCCTGGAGCGACAGGGTCCCGGCCGCCATGGCCACGCTGGAGGCGGCCAGGACCAGCGGCAGCTCGTACGACATGAGCTGCGCCGCCGACCGCATCCCGCCCAGCACCGAGTACTTGTTGCCGGACGACCACCCGGCCATGATCGACCCGAGCACGCCGACGCCCATCACGGCCAGCACGAAGAAGATCCCGGCGTCGAGGTCGACCCCGAGCAGCCCGGGTCCCACCGGGATCACGACGAGCACGACCAGGTAGGGCACCAGCGCGACCGCGGGGGCCAGCTTGAAGACGGCCCGGTCGGCCGCCGCCGGGATGACGTCCTCCTTCTGCATGAACTTGACGCCGTCGGCGATGAGCTGGGCCCAGCCGTGGAAGCCGCCGGCGTACATGGGCCCGAGGCGCGACTGCATGTGGGCCATGACCTTGTGTTCCATCTGGCCGACGATCAGCGGCAGCAGCAGGAACGCCCCGACGATCAGGACCACCCTGATCGCGACTTCCAGCAGCTCAGGCATCGCGCCCCCAGTCGGTCGGCACGCCGGGCGGCAACATCTTCCGTCTCGACGGCGCGCTCGACTCGCCCGGTTCCTTCGCGCCGGGCCAGGTCTTGGCCACCCGGGCGGCCAGCACGAAGTCCTTGCGCAGCGGGTGTCCCTCGAAGCCGTCGGGCAGCAGCAGCGGCTTGAGGTCGGGGTGGCCGTCGAAGACCACGCCGAACATCTCGAAGGTCTCCCGCTCGTGCCAGTCGGCCCCACGGAACACCCCCACCGCCGACGGCAGCACCGGGTCGGCCCGCGTCACGTGGGTGCGTACCAGCAGGCGAAGGTGTTTCTCCTGGTCGGCGAGGTGGGCGACGACGGCGAAGCCCTCGGGCGGGTCGTCGACGGCGGTGAGCCAGTCGAAGAAGGAGTAGCCCCGGTCGCGGCAGAAGGCGAGCACCTCGATCCAGTCGGCGGGGCCGACGTCGGCGGTGGTCTCGCCGAACGTCTCGGAGATCACCACACGGGAGCCGAACTCGTCGAGGATCATGCCAGCGACTCCCCCGCGATCTTCTCCTGGAGCTTCATGATCCCGTGGAGCAGCGCCTCGGGGCGGGGCGGGCAGCCGGGCACGTAGACGTCGACCGGGATGATCTGGTCGACGCCCTTGGTGACGCAGTAGGAGTCCCAGTAGGGACCACCCGTGTTGGAGCAGGCCCCGAACGAGATGACGTACTTCGGGTCGGGCATCTGCTCGTAGAGGCGCAGGACGGCCGGGGCCATCTTGTCGGTGACCGTGCCCGAGACGATCATCAGGTCGGCCTGGCGGGGGCCGTTGGCGAACGGGATGACCCCGAACCGGATGAAGTCGTGGCGGCTCATGGACGTGGCGATGAACTCGATCGCGCAGCAGGCCAGGCCGAAGTTGAAGACCCACAGGGAGTAGCGGCGGCCCCAGTTCAGCACGAACTTCATCGGCTTAGGGGCCAGCCTGGCGGCGGGCCCGAACGTCGGAGTGGGAAGGTCAACCATGGATCACGTCCAAGTGAGCACGCGCTTGCGCCACGCGTAGACGATGCCGAGCGCGATGAACGCCAGGAACACGAACATCTCGACGAGGGTGGTCATGCCGAACCCGGGCGCGGCGAACACCGTCGCCCAGGGGAAGAGGAACACCGCGTCGACGGCGAACACCACATAAAGATATGTGAAGACGTAGTACCTGACCTGCGACTGGGCCCAGCCGTCGCCGACGGGGTCGACGCCGCACTCGTAGCTGGTCAGCTTCTGCTCGGTGGGCCGGTCGGGGCGCAGCAGCCGGTTGATCAGCAGGGCCCCGGCGAAGATCGCGGCCCCGATGGCCAGGAGCACGGCCACGACCGCGTACGACCCGAAGTATCCGTCCACCTCTTGATAATCGCGCACCTGAACGCCGAACCAAAGAAGCTCACGGACACTGCCAAGCCACAGCAAACCACGCTCAAGCGCCAATAATCTGACATTTATGCCCGTTTTGCGATTCACCGGAGGAATCGCGACGCTCGCCGCCGCGTGCTGCGCGTGCGGCGTTGCCTTCAACTCCCCCGCTGACGAGGTGCCTCCGCCCTCGGAGCCGACGATGCTGACCTTCGTCGACCCCGCCGCGGTGCCCGGCCTCCAGGTTCAGACCATCTACAAAGAGACGGGCAAGACCAATGTGCACCTGACCTACCCCCAGATCCCGGGCGCGACGCCGCTGAGCGACCGGATCAGGGCCGACCTCGTCGCCGAGGCCAAGGCCTTCAACCAGAAGACCGCCAAGGGCAAGGCCACGCTCCCCAAGTCGGAGATCAACGTCGAGTGGCAGCTCACGGCCGTGTCGCCGGGGGTCAGCGGGGTCCGCCTGCGCACGGGCCTGTTCGAGGGCTCCTCCTGGGTCAACTCGACCCGCACCCTCTGGTACGACGGCGCCCGCGTCGTCACCTCCGATCTGCTGGTCAAGAACCTCGACGCGCTCGCGCGGGTGGTCGGGGCCCGGCTGGCCGGCGACGCCGACGTCGACCACGCGGCGATCAAGCCCGACCGGGCGCTGTTCGACTCCCTCGACTTCAACTCGCGGGGCGACCTCGTGGTGGAGTTCGACGACTACGAGATCGGGCCGGGCGCGCTGGGCCGGGTGGCCACGGCGATCCCCAAGCAGGACGCGGCCCCCCTGCTGTCGGACTTCGGCAGGTCGGCGCAGCGGGCCGTCGAGTCGGCCCGGCCGACCACCCCGCCCGAGTTGCGCGACCCGCCGGAGGCCACCGCCCCGGCGGTGCCGGGGAAGGTCGACTGCCGGGTCGCGCGCTGCGTCGCGCTGACGTTCGACGAGGGGCCGGGGCCGTACACCGACCGGATCCTGACCGCGCTCGGCACCACCCGCGCCACCTTCTTCCTCACCGGCACCAGCGCGGCGGCCCGCCCCGACCTGCTGCGCCGGATGGCCCGCGACGGCCACCTGGTCGGCAACCACGGCTGGTCGCACCGCGACCTGACGACACTCCCGGACAACCGCATCTACGAGCAGCTCTCCCGCACCCAGGACGTCATCGCCCAGTCGACCGGCAGCCCTCCGTCCCTGATGCGGCCCCCCTACGGCGCCACCAACCACGACGTCGCCAAGATCGCCGGCGAGCTGAAGCTCAGCGTGGTCAAGTGGGACGTCGACGGCGGCGACGAAGGCGACGCCACAGCGCAGGAGATCTGCAGACGGGTCACCGCGGGCGTGAAGCCCGGTTCGATCGTGCTCCTGCACGACCTGGGCCCCGCCACCCCCGAAGCCATCCCGCTGATCCTCAAGGCACTCGAAGACCGCGGATACTCTTTTGTCACCGTTCCCGAGTTGTACGGAACACGCCCGATGCAGCCAGGCGTAACCTACGAATCGGCCGCCGACGCCGCCGTCTCGCGCTATGGGCGCCCGCTACCGTGAATCCAGCGGGGACATATAGTTAGGCACCGTGACCCGAATCATCCTCTTCGCTCGCCGGCACGTCGACCTGTGCCGCATCGCGTCGGGACTGTGTCAAGCCCTGCCCGACTGACGCCCCATCCCCCCACACGAGCGACAAAGGTCACAACCCACGCGCATTCGTATAAGCGCGACAAAGGGATCTAGCATTGAATTCACACACGTGCCACGAGCAGACCTCGCCATGGTCTGTCGAGGAGGACTGAGCGCTGTGACCAAGCAGGTGCAGCAACTCGACCGCGTGATCATCCGGTTCGCGGGTGACTCCGGCGACGGCATGCAGCTCACCGGCGATCGATTCACCGCGGAGACGGCGTCGTTCGGCAACGACCTGTCGACGCTGCCCAACTTCCCGGCCGAGATCCGCGCCCCGGCAGGCACCCTCCCCGGAGTGTCGAGCTTCCAGCTCCACTTCGCCGACCACGACATCCTCACCCCTGGTGACGCGCCCAACGTCCTCGTCGCGATGAACCCGGCCGCCCTCAAGGCGAACCTGTCCGACCTCCCGCGCGGCGCCGACATCATCGCCAACGCCGACGAGTTCACCAAGCGGAACCTGCAGAAGGTCGGCTACGACGTCAACCCGCTCGAAGACGACAGCCTGGCCGAGTGGCGGCTCCACTCGGTGCCGCTGACCTCGCTGACGGTCAAGGCGCTCGAAGAGTTCGACATCTCCAAGAAGGACGCCGAGCGGGCGAAGAACATGTTCGCCCTCGGCCTGCTGTCGTGGCTCTACGGCCGCCCGGTCGAGGCGACGATCAAGTTCATCGAGACAAAGTTCGCCAAGAAGCCCGAGATCGCCAAGTCCAACGTGGCCGCCTTCAACGCCGGCTACAACTACGGCGAGACCACCGAGGCGTTCTCGGTCTCCTACGAGATCAAGCCCGCCCCGCTGAGCGCCGGCGTCTACCGCAACATCTCCGGCAACCAGGCGCTGGCCCTCGGGCTGGTCGCGGCGTCGGTCCAGTCGAAGCTGCCGCTGTTCCTGGGCTCCTACCCGATCACCCCGGCCTCCGACATCCTCCACGAGTTGTCGAAGCACAAGCGGTTCGGCATCCGGACCTTCCAGGCCGAAGACGAGATCGCCGGCGTCGGCGCGGCGCTGGGTGCGGCCTTCGGCGGCGCGCTCGGCGTGACCACCACGTCGGGGCCGGGTGTGGCGCTCAAGGCCGAGACGGTGGGCCTCGCGGTCACCACCGAGCTGCCGCTGATCGTGGTCGACGTGCAGCGCGCCGGCCCCTCGACCGGCATGCCGACCAAGACCGAGCAGACCGACCTGCTGATGGCGCTGTTCGGCCGCAACGGCGAGTCGCCGGTGCCGGTGATCGCCCCGGCGACGCCGAGTGACTGTTTCGACGCCGCCGTGGAGGCCGCCCGGATCGCGATCAAATATCGCACCCCGGTGATGCTGCTCTCCGACGGCTACCTGGCCAACGGTTCCGAGCCGTGGAAGGTCCCGTCGCAGGCCGAGCTGCCCGACATCTCGGTGCCTTACACGACCGAGCCCAACGGCGATGACGGCACCACCTTCCTGCCGTTCAAGCGTGACACCGAGACGCTGGCCCGCCCGTGGGCGATCCCGGGCACGCCCGGCCTCGAACACCGCATCGGCGGCATCGAGAAGGCCGACGGCACCGGCAACATCTCCTACGACCCGAACAACCACGACCTGATGGTCCGGCTGCGCCAGGCCAAGATCGACGGCATCGACGTGCCCGACCTGGAGGTCGACGACCCCGACGGCGACGCCCGGGTGCTCGTGCTGGGCTGGGGTTCGACCTACGGGCCGATCGCGGCGGCGGCCCGCCGGGTGCGCCGGGGCGGCCACAAGGTCGCGCAGGCCCACCTGCGTCACCTCAACCCCTTCCCGAAGAACATCGGCGAGGTGCTGAAGTCCTACGACAAGGTGCTCCTGCCCGAGATCAACCTGGGCCAGCTCGCGCTGCTGCTGCGGGCCAAGTACCTGGTCGACATCATCAGCTACAACCGTGTGCGCGGGCTTCCGTTCAAGGCCGAGGAGCTGGCCGGAGTGATCCAGGAAGTGATCGACAGTGAGTGAATCCCTGAACGGCAAGGGCCTGGCCCTGGTGCCGAAGGCCGAGGGCAAGCAGACCCTGAAGGACTTCAAGTCCGACCAGGAGGTTCGCTGGTGCCCCGGGTGCGGTGACTACGCGATCCTGGCCGCCGTGCAGTCGTTCATGCCCGAGCTGGGGATCAAGCGCGAGAACACGGTGTTCGTGTCGGGCATCGGCTGCTCCTCGCGGTTCCCCTACTACATGAACACCTACGGGTTCCACTCGATCCACGGCCGCGCCCCGGCCATCGCGACCGGTCTGGCGGCCTCCCGCCCCGACCTGTCGGTGTGGGTGATCACCGGTGACGGCGACGCCCTGTCGATCGGCGGCAACCACCTGATCCACGCGCTGCGCCGCAACGTCAACCTGAACATCCTGCTGTTCAACAACCGGATCTACGGTCTGACGAAGGGCCAGTACAGCCCCACCTCCGAGGTCGGCAAGATCACCAAGTCGACGCCGATGGGCTCGCTCGACAAGCCGTTCAACCCGATCTCGCTGGCCGTCGGCGCCGAGGCCGGGTTCGTCGCCCGGACCATCGACTCCGACCGCAAGCACCTGCACAGCGTGCTGCGCGAGGCCGCCGCCCACCGGGGCACCTCGCTGGTGGAGATCTACCAGAACTGCAACATCTTCAACGACAACGCGTTCGAAGACCTCAAAGACCCCGACAAGCGCGACGTGATCACGCTGCGCCTGGAGCACGGGCAGCCGATCGCCAACGCGACCCAGGCGGTCAAGCTGGCCCCGACCGGTGGCCTCGAGGTCGTGGCGCGTGACTCGATCTCCCCCGAGGAGATCCTCGTCCACGACGTGCACAACCCCGACCCGTCGCTCGCGTTCGCGCTGAGCCGGCTCGACGAGCCGGCCTTCCAGCACGTGCCGATCGGCATCTTCCGGTCGGTCGACCGGCCTTCCTACGACCACCTGATGAGCGAGCAGCTCGAGATGGCCGTGGCCCAGCGCGGCCCCGGCGACCTCGACGATCTTCTCCAGGGCGGCGACACCTGGAAGATCAACTAAGCGTTCCGTAGAAGGCCGTACACGTCTCGAAATCAGGAAGCAGGCCCTCGTCGAGGGCCTGCTTCATCGACGGCGCCTGTACGTCCTTCTCGGACAGAACCGGGTCGGCGACCCGCCAGTCGATGCCCAGCTCCGGGTCCAGCGGGTTGATGCCCCGCTCCCGGGCCGGGGCGTAGGGCTCGGAGCAGAGGTAGAAGACCGTGGCGTTGTCGGTCAGCGCGGCGAAGCCGTGGCCGAGGCCTTCGGAGATGTATACGCTCCGGAATTCCTCCGAGTCCAGGATCACGGAGACGTGCTGCCCGAAGGACGGCGAGCCCACGCGGAGGTCGACGATCACGTCGAGGATGCGGCCCGACAGGCAGGTCACGTATTTGGCCTGGCTGGGCGGCACGTCGGCGTAGTGGATGCCCCTGATCACGCCGCGGGCGGAGACCGACGTGTTGGCCTGGGACAGGCGCAGGCCGTGGCCGGTGGCCTCGGCGAGCTCGGCGGCCCGGAACGACTCCATGAACGTGCCCCGGTCGTCTCGGAACAGCCTCGGGGTGTAGAGGTAGGCGCCCTTGATCGGCAGTTCTTCCATGCGCAACTCCTTACATGACTGATGCCCCGCCGGGCGACCCGGCGGGGCATCAGTACATTTGTCAGGCGACGGTCACGGGGTGGACGACGACCGAGGTGCGTCCGTCGGTACCCGTCACGGTCAGGGTGATGTTGTAGGTGCCCGGCGTCGCGTAGGTGTGAGAGCCGGTCTGGCCGGTGCTGGGGGCACCGCCGTCGCCGTAGCTCCACGTGTAGCCCGCGATCGCGCTCGACCCGGCCGTCGAGGCCGAGGCCTCGACGTCGCAGGTCAGGCCGGTGCAGGTCGGGGTGAACGCGGCCGTCGGGGCGGCGGCCAGGTTGCTCGCGGCGAGGTCGTCGACCGTCAGGACGATCGGGGCGTTCGTCGCGGTGCCCGACAGGTAGGCGCCGATGCCCACGCCGCCCGCGACCTGCATGTTCGCGGTGGCGTCGGTGGTGGTGGCCTGCCAGCCGGCCGGCTCGGTCCCGGCGGCGTTCCAGACCTTGCCGGAGATCGTCGTCGGGTTCGTGCCGGTGACCAGCACCCGCATGTTGAGCACCAGGCCCGGCGTGTAGGTCAGGCCGGGGATGGTCGTCTCGGTGGTGATCAGGGTGTCGCTGCTGGCCCCGGTGGTGCGGATCAGCGAGAGGCCGACACCCGAGGGGAGCAGCCGGGCCCGGACCTTGTACTCGCCGACGCCCGCGACGCGGCGGCCGGTGGCGAACAGGTAGGTGCCGTTGCCGGTGCCCACCTTGTCGGAGGCGATCGAGAACGACAGGTCGGCGGTGGTGCTGGACACCCCGTCGAGGTAGGCGCGCGGGTTGGCCGTCGTCGCCGGGAGGGCGAGCTTGGCCGCGTTGCCGTCGACGGAGAAGTTGCCGGCGCCGCCGACGAGTGTCCACGGGCCGCCGGTCTGGGCGGTGCCCAGCGAGCCGTTGAGGGTCCGGCCGAACGTGTCGTTCGCGATGATCGACGGCGGGTTGGCGGCCGGACGGGGCACGACCACGTCGCCGCTGTTGGCGGTGGCGTCGTCGTTGTCGGTGACCGTCAGGGTGACGGGGTAGTCACCGGCGGCCGGGTAAATGTGGGTCGGGGTGGCGCCGGTGCCGGTCTGGCCGTCGCCGAAGTCCCAGGCGTACCCGTCGATCGAGCCGTCGGCGTCGGCCGACGCCGAGGCGTCGAACGAGCACTCCAGGTTGGTGCAGGTGGAGGTGAACGACGCGGTCGGCGGCTGGTTGGCCGGGCCGGTGCCGGTGCCCTCCTGGTAGTGCTGGGCGACCTCGGCCGGGGTGAGCACCTTGGTGTAGATCGCGCCCTCGTCGATGAACCCGTTGAAGTTGTCGGAGCTCGGGCGGTTGGGCCAGGAGTTCAGGTTGTCGCCGCCGAAGCGCCAGTACCCCGAGTAGCTCTCGGCGCCGGTCTGCGCGTGGGTGCCCACGAGCGCGCCGTCGACGTAGAGCTTCATGCCGTCGGCGCCCTGCGTCGCCACGAGGTGGTGCCACTGGTTGTTGTTGTACGTGGCCGTCGTGGTGATCAGGTTGAAGGCGCCGGTGTACGTGCCGAAGACCAGGCGGCCGTCGTTGCGCATGTAGACGTGGCGGTCGTAGTTGCCGCTGGTGCCGGTCGCGGTGTTGCCGAAGCCGACGATCTTGCCGCCCTGGTTGGAGGAGCTGCGGAACCAGGCCTCGGCCGAGTAGGTCGTCGGGTTGCTCATCGTGTTGCCCGAGAACGCCCGGCCGCCGCTCTGCACCCGGACCGCCCGGTTGGTCGTGCCGACGATCGCGCCCGTCTGGTTGTAGGTCACGCCGGTGTTGGTGAACGTGCCGTTGATACCGCTGGTGCTGGCGTCGATCGCGGCCGGGCCGTTGGCCTCGTTGAACCGGAAGTAGGTCACCGGCTCGTCGTCGTAGACGACGCGGCCGTAGTCGTCGGCCGGACGCGGCGGGATCGGGCTGACGCGGCCCGAGGCGACGTAGTGGGCGTCGATCTTCGCCGGCGCCAGGGCCGTCGGGTAGATCGCGACGTCGTCGATCTGGCCGTTCAGGTAGAGGCTGGTCGGGCGGTTCGGCCAGCCGTTGAGGTTGTCGCCGCCGATCCGCCAGTAGCCGGTGTAGGTCTGGGCGCCGGTGACCGAGGCGTCCTGGCCGACGCGGCGGCCGTCGACGTACAGGGCGATGCCGCCGCTGCCCTGGGTGGCCACGATGTGGTGCCACTGGCCGTCGTTGAAGCCGGGGGCGCTGTTCACCGTGCGGACCGCGTTGGGGTAGACGCCGAAGTAGATACGACCGGCGTTGTCCATGTAGACGTGGCGGTCGTAGCTGCTCGAATCGCCGGTCGCGGCGCTGCCGTAGCCGACGATCTTGCCGCCCTGGTTCGACGTGGTCTTGACCCAGGCCTCGATCGAGAAGGCGGGGGTGGTGGCGACCGTGCTGTTGGTCTTCACCAGGCCGGTGCCGGTGCCGTTGAAGGCCGCCGCGGCGTCGGCGTCGCCGTTGATCGCGCCGGGGGTCGCCTGGGAGGTGCCCGCGTCACGGGTGGCGTCGGTGAAGGCCGCGTAGTCGAAGGCGGTGGTGCCGGAGGCCTCGCCGAGCCGCCAGTAGGCGCTCGCGCCGTCGTCGATGACGGCTTCGGCGTAGTCGCTGAGCGCCCCGGCCGAGGAGATCGTCACCGGGTCGGAGGTCCCGCTGCCGACGGCGTTGCCCTGCGGGTCGACGGCGCGGACGCGGTAGGTGTGGACGGAGCCGGGCGCGAGGCCCTCGTCGATGAAGCCGGCCGACGGGAGGGTCCAGAAGTTGGAGTCGACCTCGACCTCGCCGACCGGGGTGGTGCCCCCGTCGCGGAGGATCTGGTACTTGAGCTTCGCGTGGTCGCGGTCCCAGGTGGTCTTCCAGCTCAGGCGCGCGGTGCCCGCGTTGAGCGAGACCGCGGTCGGGGTCAGGTCGGCCGTCGGGATCGGCCCGGAGGTCTTCGGCGCGTTCGCCTTGATCGCGAACCGGGTGAGGCCCTGCTGGGCGCTGCCGTTGACGGTGGTGAACTCGCCGCCCATGACCAGGTAGTTGCTGTTGCCCGACAGGGCCCAGCCGCCCTGGTTCATGCCGGTGTAGGAACCGGCGTTGACCTGCGGGAACCAGTGGAGCAGGGTCGGCGTCGGCTGACCGCTGTACTGGCTGTTGTTCGACGGCGGCATCGGGTCGGTGCCGGTCGGGACGGTCGTGGTGGCCAGCGCGCGCTGCCAGCGGGTCGGCGAGACCTCGGGGAAGCCGCGCAGCGACTCGCAGTCGTGGGCGTGGCCGACGCTGTAGAGCACCTGGTTGATCGGGAAGACGCTGTAGCTGGCGCCGTAGCAGTTGTCGAGCCAGATCAGGTCGCCCGTGTTGGGCTCGACCGCGAACCGGCCGTCGAACCAGTGCCAGCCCTCTCCGTCGGCGGCGGCGTAGATGTTGGTGCCGTCGGTGGTGAGGTCGTAGGTCATCGAGTAGTCGTTGCCGATCCGGGCCGGGATCGGGTTGCTGCTCCACGGCAGCGAGTCGCCCGTGACCGGGTCGAGGGCGCCGATGCCCACCCGGGTGGCGTTGTTGAGCTGCTGGAACTTGCCGCCCACGATGACCCGGCTCTGGTCGGGCGACATGATCAGGGCGAAGACCTCGTCGTCGGTGTCGGGGGCCCACGGCTGGTTGGCGCCGTTGCTCCGGTTGACCGCGGCCAGGCGGTTGCGGCTCTGGCCGTTGACGTTGAAGAAGTTGCCGCCGATGTAGACGGTCGAGTTGGAGACCGTGATCGCGCGGACCACGTTGCCGACCGAGGGGGCCCACGACTCGAGGTTGCCCGTGGCGACGTCGAAGGCCGCGACCCGGTTGCGGGTCTGGCCGTTGACCTGGGTGAAGTCGCCGCCGATGTAGATCTTCGTCTGGTCGGGCGAGACGGCGATGGTGCGGGCCTGGGCGTTGAGCGTCGGCGCGAAGGAGGTGACGTTACCCGTGGTGATGTTGAAGGCCAGGATGTTCGACCGCACCACCTCGGCCGCGTTTCCGGGGGCGGTGCCCGGCGGGCGGGCGCGGGTGAAGCTGCCGACCGCGTAGACGGTGTTGCCGACCGTGGCCATCTTCCAGACCACGCCGTTGATCTGCCATGTGGGCAGGGCGTCGGCCGTGACGGTCTCGGGGACTCCCGGCGGCGGGTCGATGTCGGCCCTGGCGGGAAGGGGGATCGCCGCGAGCGACGCCCCCAGTAATGACGCGGCCAGGAAGGCGGCCACTCGCGATGATCGAATTACCACGGTTACCTACATCTCAGGAGATCGTTCTCACATCACGGCAAGAGTAATGGAACGGTTTAATCCAACAAGGAGTAACCCGTGGGACATGAAGTAACGATTTAAAGTTCACCTTCTGGGGCGCCGGATTTAAGCACCGCCCCGGCTTCCCGGCCGAACAGGTCCGCGACGTCGGAAGGCAGCGGCGCGCCATCGGGCAAATCGCCATTTTCCCACTCGCTGCCGTGGTTTTCCTGACCGGTCGTCCGGCGCAGATCGGCCAGCGTGGCCACCTCGGCGTCGGCCCGCGTCCAGTCGGCCCAGTCGGCGAGCGGCCCTGGTCCGCGCCGTTGGTAGACGTTGTGGTCGAGGCTCGCCATGTCGGCGGCGCCCTTCCTGCGGGTCAGGTCGCGGACCGCCACGAGAGGTTCGGCGCCGGCCGAGGAAAGCACGTTGTTTCGCACCTCGACGCCACTCACATTCCAGGTCACTCCGGGCGTGAGTTGCTGCCGCGCCCCGTCGATGACATAGATCTGGCGGCCTTTGTTGTCGGTTACGGTGTTGTTCCAGACCCGTACGTCGCTCGACTCGTTCACATAGACGCCGTGGGTGCCGTTGCCGGTCACGACGTTTCCGGCGATGAGCGCGTCGGCGGAGATCTCGAAATGGATGCCGTGGTGGGCGTTGTTCCTGGCCATGTTGCGAGCGACCACGGCGCCGACGACCGACTCGTCGAGCCAGATGCCGGGGCCCCGGTTGTCCTCCATGAGGTTGCCGACGACCGTCATGCGCCTCGACTCGGTGATCTTCAGTCCGCCGGAGACCGGGGCCATCATGAAACGCTCCACGTTGTTGCCCCGGCTGACGTTGCCGACGATCGTGGCGTCGTCGGACTTGTGCCCGCCGAGGCCCACCTGGCCGTTGCCCTCGAACAGGTTGTGGGCGACGGTGATCCGGGCCCCCTTCAGCGACAGGCCGGTGACCGACGTCTGCGCGATGACGTTGTTCTCGATGGTCATGTCGTCGGCGAAGGCCTTGACGGCGGCGATCCTGGCCAGGGAGGTGGCGTAGCGGCGTACCCCCACGCCCCTGAGAGACGACCCGTCGGCGCCCTCGAAGTAGAGGGCCTCGTCGAGGGTGGTGGCGCGGACGTCGCGGCCGGTGGGGTCGTCGCCGATGTACAGACGGCCGGCCTGGTAGTCGACGAAGAAGGCACCGGGGCCGACCTGCTCGGCGGTCTGGACCTGCGCGAGCGGCCGGTCGTCGACGAAGACCTGGTCGGGCCAGTTGGCCATCGGGAACTCCGGGTCGACCATGTGCCAGTCCTCGCCGCCGCCCGCGGTGAAGTCGGTGTTGTCGAACCGCACGTCCCACCCGTCGCGGACCCAGCGGGAGCCGTCGCGGACCCAGCCGCCGACCGGTTCGCTGCCGTCGAACCAGACGACCTCGCCGGGATGGTTCTGAATGGCCAGGCGCTTGCGGAAGATCTCCACCTTCTCGTGGTACACGCCCTCGCGCAGGACGATCGTCGAGCCTTCGGGGGCGGTGTCCACCGCGTGGGCGAGGGTCCGCCACGGTTTGGCGTTGTCGCCGGGCGAGCCGTCGTCGCCGTCCGGGGCGACGAAGAAGGCGCCCTCGGGGACGGGGTAGTCGGCCGTGCCCAGCGGGGCCGGCCCGGCCGTCTCCCACGACGGCTGGGCCGGCCGGCCGCTGTCGGGCCGCATCAGCGCGGTCCAGATCAGGACGCCCGCCACCGCGAGGGCGACGGCCCCCGCGGCGGCGAGCCCCCGTCTCACAGAACCGTCACCGCCGCGCTGTTCGGGCTGGAGACGCGGTTGTTGTACGGGTCGATCGCGCGCACCCGGTAGGTGTGCGACGCGCCCGGGGTCCGGCCGGTGTCCTGGCACGACAGGTTCGGCAGGTTCCAGAACACCGAGAAGGCCTCGGCGGTGCAGGCGACCTGGCCGTCGTTGCGCAGCACCTCGTAGCGGACCTTGCGGTTGTCGAGGTCCCACGTGGCGCCCCAGCGGACGGTCACCTTGCCGCCGCCGGCGGCCTGGGCGGTCGGCGCGCCGAACCCGGCCTGGAGCGGGCCGCCGACGTCGGGGCTGGTCTCGTGGAAGGTCCAGCGGGTCAGACCCTGCTGGGCGACGTCGTTGACCTCGGTGAAGTCACCGCCGGCCCACAGGTAGGTGCCGTCGTTGGCCATCGCCCACGGGCCCTGGACCCAGGGGTAGGTGGTGCCGGGGGCCGAGTTGGGGAACCAGTGGAGGATCGTCTGCTTGGCGCCCTGGGCCGTGCCGGCCGGCTCGGCGAGGTAGCGGCGGTGGGGCTTGGTCTCGGGGAAGCCGTCGCCGCCGTAGTAGGACTGCATGCTGCAGCGGTGGGCGTGGCTGCCGCTGTAGAGCACGCCGCCCATCACCGAGATGGCCTGGGTCGCGCCGAGGCAGTTGTTGATCCAGATGCGCGAGCCGTTGTCGGGGTTGAAGGCCAGGCGGCCGTCGAAGGTGCCCTCGCCGTTGGCGCTGGCGTACATGCGGGTGCCGTCGGAGACGATGTCGGTCACCCACGAGCGGCTGGTGGAGCTGGTGGCCGGGATGTCGTTGCTGTTGAACACGCCCTTGGAGCCGTCGCTGACGTTGACCGCCGACAGGCCGTGCTGCTTGACGCCGTTGATGCGGTCGAAGTCGCCGCCGACGATGAGGCGGTTGCCCGCCGGGGTGAGCGCCATCGCGTTGACGCGCTTGTCGGCCGTCGGCGCCCACGAGGTGAGGGCGGCGGTCGAGGCGTCGAAGGCGGCCAGGCGGGTGCGGGTCTCGCCGTTCACGGTGGTGAAGTGGCCACCGGCGTAGACGGTGGTGTCGGACACGGCGATCGCGCGCACGCGGTTGTTGAACACCGGCTTGAAGTCGGGGTCGAGGGCGCCGGTGGCGGTGTCGAAGGCCGCCATGCGGTCGCGCCGCGAGTTGTCGATCTTGTTGAAGTCGCCGGCGACGTAGATCTTCGAGCCGTCGGGCGAGGCCTTGATCTCCCAGACCGTGTCACAGCGGTAGGTGTTGGCGGCGATCTTGTCGCACTCGTTCTGCGCCTGGTCGTCGGTGAACGTCGGCGAGAAGGCCACCGGGTTCCACGGCAGCAGGTCGCCGGTGGCGGTGTCGAACGCGGCCAATCCGACCCGCGGCACCTCGCCCGCGCCCCCCTTGGGGACGCCCGGCGGCCGGACGTTGTCGAAGTTGCCGCCCACGTAGGTCACCCCGTTGACGATCTCGATCGTCAACACCACGCCGTCGGTCTGCCAGGTGGGCAGCGCGTCGGCCGTGACTGTGGCGAGTTCCCCGGAAGCGGGGGCCGTGTCGGCCATCGCCGCGGGGACGGGCGTCACCGCTAACGCGGCGATCAGGCCCGATATCAGGGTCTTGCGCATTTGGTCCCCTTCAGGGCACAGGTGAGACCACACCGGTCTCACGCGTATCGTGACGCTCGTCACGTCTCACAGGTTTACGTGTGATGACACAAGTCCACGCCACGATGAGGAACATCCAGATGGACGCGACGTTCGCCGCGCCCGCCATCTGATCGGCGGTCAAGCCGTCGATCACCAGAAACGTCATCAAACCGAGCAGCAGCGCCGCCTCGACCCGGACCTCCCTGACCCTGGTGAACGACAGGTTCACGGTCAGCACCACGACGATGAGCAGGCAGAAGATCGCCCCGCCGACGAGGCCGCCTTCGACGAGCACGTTGACGAAGATGTTGTGACCCCCGCCGAGCCCCAGGGCGTCGAGGAACAACCCGCGCGCCGACGACATGCCGTTGCCGAACACCGGCCGGTTCATCACCGCCTGGTAGGCGAAGGTCCACAGGTCGGTACGCGAGTTGAGGCTCTCCAGCTGTTCGACGGTCTCGCCACGGGTGGCGAACTCCAGGAGCTTGTCGCCGAACAGCAGCGGCAGCAGCACCAGGATCGGCGTGCCGACCATGATCACCTCGACCCGGCCCCGGGTGCCGCGGGCGGTCAGCAGGAACGCCGCCACCCCCGCGAGAATGCCGACCGCCGCCCCCCGCGTGCCGGTGGCGACCAGCGCCGCGGCCGTGACCGCCGCCGAACCGGCGTAGACCGGCCACGGGAAACGTCGCGGCAGCCCGTTCGGCAGCAGGAACGCCAGGCACAGCAGCAGCGCCACGCCCAGGAACATGCCGGCCGTGACCGGGTGCACGTAGAGCCAGTTGAACCGGTCCTGCGTGTTGGGGGTGCGTTTGAGCGGCACCGCCACGCCGAACGCCACCGAGACCACGACCAGGCCGACGAACACGTGGGCCAGCCGGTAGAGGTCGTCGCGCCGCGCCCGGGTCGCGATCACATGGCAGACGATCGCGGTGACCAGGAGCTGGCTCGCCCGCACGGCGGCGAACGGGGGGAACGGGGTCCACAACACCGACAGGGCGCAGTAGGCCGCGAACAACCAGGCCAGGATCAACACGGCCGGAGCCGCCCGCCGGGGGGCCCGGAGGCCGAACCGGCGGTAGAGGTAGAGGGCGCAGAGGCCGTAGACGCCGATCTCCAGCAGCACGGTGGTGTCGATGCCGCCGCCGACCGCCGCCGTGACGTCACGCGAGCGAAACTTGTAGTCGCTCGCGAGGATCATGCCGAGAGGCAGCAGCGTGGGCCACCACTGCGTGCGGAGCCGCCGGTGGCGCGCACCTCTCACGCCGGTCCCCCCGAATCGCCGCTCCGCTTGGTGACGTGTGCCAGCATACGAGCGGTTAATAACTTTTCACTATGGACCGGTTGAGAGGACGAGTCAGATGAAGCTCCCTGAACCCGTGATGAACGCGGGCCGAACCGCCATCCGGGGCTGGGGCATGGCGACGGCGGCGTTCCGGCCCGACCCCGATTTCCTGCTCATCGGGGCCAAACGCGGGGGTTCGACGTCGTTCTACTTCGCGCTGCTTGAGCACCCGAGGGTGATCCCGCTGTTCCCGGCGGCCCGGCTGCTGCCCAAGGCCAACCACACGAAGGGCGTGCACTACTTCGACTCCAACTACGCGCGCGGCATGCGCTGGTACCGCTCGCACCTGCCCACCCGGTTGAGCCGGGCGCGGGCCGGGCGCAGGGCGGGCGGCCCGGTGGTCGCCGGGGAGGGCTCGCCCTACTACCTCCACCATCCGCTGGCCGCCGGACGCGCCGCCGGGAACGTGCCAACGGCACGCATCCTGCTCGTCTTACGCGACCCGGTGGAGCGCACGTTCTCCCACTACCGCGAGCGGGTGCGCGCGGGCATGGAGAGCCTGTCGTTCGAGGAGGCCCTGGCCGCAGAGGAGTCGCGGACCGCCGGGGAGGAGGCGAAGATCATCGCTGATCCGGCGTACCTGTCCTACGCCCACGAGCAGCAGTCATACGTCGCCCAGAGCGAATACGCCCGCTGCCTGGAACGGTGGTTCGCCCACTTCCCTCGCGACCGATTCCACATCCTGACCAGCGAAGACTTCTACCGCGACCCGCAGGCCGCCTGCGACCGGGCGGCGGAGTTCCTCGGGCTGCCGCCCGCGCCCCTGCCCGCGGCGGGCAAGGTCTGGAACGCCGCCGCCCCGGGTGACATCCCCGACGACGTGCGCAAGAGGCTCGCCCGCCACTTCGCCCCCCACAACCGGCGGCTGGAGGAGATGCTCGGACGCCGGCTCAGCGACTGGACGGCCGGCTGAGCACCTCCAGCGCCGCCAGCATGCCGCCGTTGAGCGGCAGGTCGTCGCTGCGCTTGGAGATCACGGCCTCCCAGTGGGCGGCCGCCTCGGCGTAGCCCGTGGGCACCGGGTCGACCCCGAACAGGGTCGCCTCGGCGGCCCGGTAGTAGACCTCGTCGGCGCCGGGGGGCGCCCAGGCGGCGTCCTCCCAGTCGATCAGCCACGGCACCCTGCCCCGGGTGCGGCGCAGGTTCCACGGGGTGAGGTCGCCGTGCATCGGCAACCAGTGGCCGGGGGTGCCGGCCGGTTTGGGCAACCGGGCGAGCAGGCGCTGGATGCGGCCGGTGAGGTCGACGACGTCGACCTTCCGGACCGGCCTGGCCGGGACCGGCTCCATCGCCGAGATCAGCAACCACGAGGCGCCCTGACCCAGGACCACCGGCACCCGGAACCCGTCGCCGCCGTCGAGCAGCCGCAGCACCTGGGCCTCGCGGTCGAGCCCGTCGCGCACCTTCAGGAACCCGACGGGACGGCCCTTCTGGATGAGCAGGGCCGCGGCTCCGGGCCGGGAGGCCTGCGGGCGCAGGTAGAGGGCGACCTCGTCGACCGGGCCGGCGACCTCGGCGACCTCGCGGAGGATCTGCTCCCAGCGGTCGACCGGGGGCTCCCAGCGTTCGCGCCGCCCCGGCAGCACCCACGGCCCGGCGATCAGCACCGCCCGGTGCAGGATCCGCTGGGCCAGCAGCGGGAGGGGCTTGGAGAAGGTGAGCAGCGACAACCCGGCGGCGGCCGACCGGGCGTCGCTGACCGGGATCCAGACGTTGGCCCGGCCCGGCGGGTAGCGCACGAAACTCATCCGCGCAGGTCCAGGCAGAGTTTCTCGTAGCGGGCGGCGACGTCGTCCCAGGTGTAGTGGACGCGGGCCCGCTCGCGGGCCAGGTCTCCCCTGCGGCGGCAGGCGGCCGGGTCGTCTTCGGCCTGTTCGATCACGGTCGCGAGGTCGTCGGGGCCGCCGAAGAACACGCCCGACTCGGCGAGCACCTCACGGTTGAAGACGACGTCGTAGGCGATCGTCGGGGCGCCCGCGCCCATGGCCCGCAGCAGCGACGGGTTGGTGCCGCCGACGGAGTGGCCGTGCAGGTAGGTGGCGCATCCGGCGTAGAGGGCGTCGAGCAGGTCCTGGTTCCAGACCGCGCCGACCAGCTTCACCCGTTCGTCCTTGGCGGCCAGGTCGTCGATCCGCCGCACGTACTCCTCGGCGTAGGGGGCCGAGCCCACGACGACCAGCGGCAGCCGGGCGGCGCTGCGGGAGTAGCCCTCGACGATCAGGTCGACGTGGTTCTCCGGCTCGAACCGGGCCACCACCAGGTGGTAGCCGCCGGGCTCATAGCCTTCGGCTCTCAACAGGTCGTCGTCGCAGCGCTCCTGGATGGGCGCGCCGTAGGGGATCATGACGCTGCCGGCGGCGTAGGTCTCGCGGTAGTAGTCCTGGATAGCGACGGCGTCGGCGATGATCTGCTTCGACCAGCGGACCGACAACTTCTCGACCGCCAGGTAGTAGCGCTGCCCTGCACCGTTCCATTTGGCCCGCTTCCACTCCAGGCCGTCAACGTGGGTCGCCACCGGGATGCGCGCCAGCTTCAGGAACGGCAACAAGGGCGCGTTGGCCGCGTTGAACACCAGCGCGACGTCGGTGCGGTGCAGCAGCACATGGCCGACC
Organism: Herbidospora sp. NBRC 101105; assembly: GCF_030269205.1. NCBI lineage: Bacteria > Bacillati > Actinomycetota > Actinomycetes > Streptosporangiales > Streptosporangiaceae > Herbidospora > Herbidospora sp. NBRC 101105. Next base: position 613,182 of record NZ_BSSX01000004.1, read on the forward strand.
GACAACGCCGTGTGGCTGAGCGTCTCCATGATCTTGTGCCGCACGGCGGGCAGATGGACGAGCGTCATCCCCTTGTACGCCGGGATCTTCTCCACCGCCCCCCGGCAGTAGACCCGGACGTCGTGCCCGGCGTCGGCCAGGCGGGCCCCGATCTCCTCGACGGCGGTCTCGAAGCCCCCGTAACGGGCCGGCACCCCGCGAGTCCCGATCATGGCGATCCGCATGCGTCCCCTTCGATGGATGACAAGATGAACATCCAACCGTAAACGGTAATCAAACATTTGGATGCGGCAACCATGGTTCGAGTGGTGATGGCCCACCCGTCGCCCGATCTCTACGGCTCCGACCGCATGCTCGTGGAATCGGTCCGGGCCTTGGCCGAAAAGGCCGAAATCACGGTCACTCTGCCTACTGACGGTCCTTTGTCCGTTTTGATTCGCGAGGCCGGAGCGAAGGTCGAGATCCTGCCCGTGCCGGTGCTCCGCAAGGCCTACCTGAAGCCGGCCGGGCTGGTGAAACTGGCCTGGGCGCTGGCCACCACACTCCCCCGCATGGTGTCCTACCTGCGCCGCGACCGTCCTTCCGTGCTGTACGTCAACACGGTCACCATCCCCTGGTGGTTGCTGGCCGGGCGGCTCGCGCGGGTGCCGAAGGTGGTGTGCCACGTACACGAGGCGGAAGAAGGGGTTCCCGGGCCGATCAGGCGGGCGCTGGCCCTGCCGCTGCGGCTCGCGCACACGATCATCGCGATCAGCCACAGCGTGCGCGCCCGAATCGTGGCCGACGGCGGCCCTGACGGCAAAACGACCGTCATCCACAACGGCGTCGCCGGTCCCCCGCCCACCGACCCGCGCCCGGAGCACGAGGGACACCTCGTCCTGGTCGGCCGCCTGTCTCCCCGCAAGGGCAACGACGTCGCCGTCGAGGCGGCGAAACTCCTGGCCGGCCGTGGTCATTCGATCACGCTGACGCTGGCCGGCACCATCTTCCCCGGCTACGAGTGGTACGAGGCCGACCTCCGCGCCAAGGCGGCGGAGGCCGGGGCCGAGGTGGTCTTCGCCGGGTTCACCGACCCGGTGTGGCCGCTTCTGGCCACGGCCGACGTCGTGCTGGTCCCGTCGCGGGTCGAGCCCTTCGGCCTGGTCGCCGTCGAGGGCATGCTGGCCCGCCGCCCGGTGGTCGCCAGCGAGGTGCAGGGCTTGGCCGAAATCGTCAATGACGGGAAGAACGGCCTGCTCGTCACGCCGGGCGACCCGGTCGCGCTGGCCGACGCCGTCGAAACTCTGCTTAACGACTGGGCCACCGCGAAAGCCCTCGCGAACAGGGCTTACGACGACGCCGTGTCCCGATTCAGCCTATTGCGTTACACGACGGCGATGGAGCGGGCGATTCTCGGGCCGGACGCAGATGTCTAAACTGTGAATCGACCACTGCTTTACATGAAGAGGAATGCACAAGCGGGGAGAACAGGCATTCGTGGCCACAGACCAACGTGACGAGACCCCCGAGGTCGGTCTTCTTGAGGCCGTGTGGCGCTATCGATGGTCGTCGCTCGCCCTGATCCTCGTCGCCGCGGTCGCCGCGGGGGCGGCGACGTTCTTCGTCTTCGGCAACGTCGAGGCGACCGCCCGCTTCGCGGTCGTCGACCCGCGCAGCACCACCTACCTGCGCATGGGCGTCTCCTCCGACAGCAGCTATATCGCCTACACCGCCCAGCGGGCCGCGTTCGCCCAGTCGGCGGGCGTGCTCGACCGGGCCCGGCAGCTCCTGGAGAACGAGCAGAAGGTCGTCGTCGACCTGGAGACCCTGCGGCAGAGCGTCACCGCCTCGCCCGGCACGGCCGGCGGCATCGTCGTGGTCACCGCGACGGCCAAGACCGACAAACTGGCCGCGCAGATGGCCAACTCGGTCGTCGCGGCCTACCAGATCCTCACCGAGGCCGACGCCCAGCGTGAGCAGGAGAAGCTGCTCAAGAGCGTGCGGTCCACCCGCACCCGCGTGCAAGACGACCTGAAGCGGGCCCCCGACGGCAGCGCCACCGAGTCGTCGCTCACCGAGGCGCTGGTGCAGCTCCAGCTCAAGGAGTCGGAGGCGACGATCGACCTCGCCCAGTTCGGCGGCGGGGTCCGGTTCGTCGACCAGGCCAACCCGCTGAAGATCACGCCGAGCAAGGTGCCGACCAACATCGCGATCGGCCTCGCGGTCGGCGCGCTGCTGGCCATCGTCATCGCGTTCCTGCGCGCCACCAACCCGATCGGCACGATCCGCGAGGTCACCACCCCGACCGGCCAGCGCCACAAGCCCGCCCAGCCGCGCCGTCCGACAGCGTCCCGGCCCGAGATCAACGGCACGGCCCCGGTCAAGGCCGAATACGACGACCGCCCGACGGCCGCCTTCGAGCGCATCAGCCTGCCCGCCAAACCGCCGGAGCCCGCGACCCCCGCGATCGAGAAGGCGCCGGCGGAGAAGCCCGCGCCGCCGCCCCCGATCCGGAGCTGGCCCGAACCGCCGCCCGCCAAGACCCCCGCCAAGGCGCCCGCCAAGACGCCCGCGTCCAGGAAACCCGCGCCCACGGCGCCCGCCGATCCGCCCGACGACGACGCCGAGCCCGTGGTGACGATCGACACCGGCGCCGCCTCCTGATGGCCGGTTCCCTCCGCAGGCTCGTCGCGCGGGCGGGCGGCTCCGTCACCTCGCAGGCCGTCACCGCGGGCGGCAGCGTCGTCTTACAGCTGATCGCGGTCCGGTTCCTCGGGCCCGAGGCGTTCGGCGCCTACGCGATCATGATGGCCGTGCTGGTCGCGGTCACCACCGTCTTCTCCTCGTGGGTGGGCGACTCGCTCACCGTGTTGGACCGTTTCAATCCACGGGTGCGGGCCGCGTTGTGCGCCTCGATCCTCGGGCTGACCGCCGCCGGGACCGTCGTCGGCGTGGTGTTCGCGCTGGCGCTCCACCTCGCCGACACACCGGGTGTCGTGGCGTTCGCGCTGCTCACGGTGTTGTGGTTGCCGCAGGAGAGCGCGCGGCGGCTGCTCAACGCGCGCCTGGAGTTCGGCCGGCTGGTGCTCAACGACGTCGTCTACGTCGGGGTGACGCTGGCGATCCTCGCCGGGCTCTGGCTGACCGGCGTCCCGTTCACGCTGACGTGGATCCTGGGCGCGATGTGCGCCGGGCAGTTCGTGTCGCTGGGGCTGACGCTGGCGCTGCTGCCGTCGGCGGAGTACCGGCTGCCGCGCCCGAGCCTGGCCGGGCTGGGCGAGGTGACCTCCTTCGCCGCGTGGCGGTCGGCGCAGGCGTCGCTGCGGCCGGTCGCGCTGCTGGTCATGCGGGTGGCGATCGACACGTTCGCGTCGCGTACGGTGCTGGCCGCCGTCGAGGCCGGGCGGTTGCTGATGTCGCCGGCGCTGACGGTCGTCCAGGGCGCGGGCTCCTATCTGCTGCCGACGTTCGTGCGGCGGCGTGACGCCGGGGTGCCGATCCGGCCGCGCAACGCGCTGGCCGCCTCGCTGGTGCTCATCGCCGGCACGCTCGCCTGCGGGGTCGCCGCCATCGCGGTCCTCGGATACGCCGGCCCGCTCATCACCGGCGGCGCCTTCACCCTCGACGCGGTGACCGTGGGCGGCTGGGTGGCCTACACGGTCAGCTTCTCGGCCACGCTGCCGCTGTCGATGATGGCGGCCGCCTACACCCTGTCCCGCCTGGTGTTCATGGTCAGGGCGGCCGAGACCGCCATCGGCCTGGCGGCCATGCTGGTCGTGCTCGCGGTCGCGCCCGAGCTGGCCCACCTGGCGCCCTACTGCATCGGTTTCGGCGGCCTGGCCTCGGGATTCCTCCTATGGTGGCACCTTCGCCGCACGGCCCCCGTCCCGTCACGGAATGAGATCCCCCATGAGACGCACGCTGCTGAGTAGCGCCGTTCTGGCGTTCGCCCTGACGGCGGCGGTGCCCGCGTACGCCGAGCCGGCCCCTCCGGCGCCGCTGAAGGCCGCCTGGAAGCAGGACCGGGTCATCGACAACCCGAAGATCAACGAATCCAGCGGCCTGTACGCCTCTCCGCTCCACCCCGGCGTCGTCTGGACCCACAACGACGGCGCCGGACCGGCCACCCTCTACGCCATCGGCCCCGACGGCTCGACCGTGGCGACGGTCACCATCGAGGGCGCGGCGGCCGTCGACACCGAGGCCATGGGCGGCTTCGTCGACCAGCGCGGCAACGCCCTCATCTACCTGGCCGACACCGGCGACAACGACAAGACCCGCCAGGCGGGGGTGACCCTGTTCGTCCTGCCCGAGCCGAAGGTCCTGGCCGACACGACGGTGACCGCCGAGCGCTATCCGATCGTCTACCCCGACGGCCCGCAGGACTCCGAGGCCGTGCTGGTCAACCCGGCCAACGGCAACCTCTATTTCGTCAGCAAGACCCCGACCGGCGGCGCCGTCTACGGCGCGCCCGCCTCGCTGGTGCCCGATGTGGCCAACCGGCTGGAGCGGCTGGTGGCCGTCCCCCACGTCATCTCCGACGGCCTGATCGGCTACGACGGCCGCATGTACCTGCGCGGTCTCAACAAGATCCGCATCTTCACCGACGTGACCGGTCACGTGGTGCAGACGATCGACGCGCCGAAGCAGCCGCAGGGCGAGTCGATGGCGCTCAGCGCCGACGGCAAGACGCTGCTCGTCGGCAGCGAGGGCGAGAAGAGCGCGGTGTTCGCGTGGGCGCTGCCCAAGGAACTGGTGACCGGCCCGATCCGCAAACCCGGGCCGCAGCCCGACCCCAACGCGATCCAGCAGACCGCCAGGGCCAAGGAGCCGTCGCGGTTGCCGCAGTTCATGCTGGGCGGCGTGGCCGGGCTCGTGGTGCTGATCGGGGCGGGCGCGGCCATCCGTCGACTGAGGCGGTAATCAGGTTCATACTCCGGCCATGCGCAAACGCACGATCCTGGCCGTGTTATCCCTCACGTTCCTGCTGACCGGGCTGCTGGCGGCCCCGGCGTGGGCGGCCGACTACTCGGCCCAGCCCCGCGCCGGCTGGTTGCCGAACGGCCGGGTCCTGGCCATCGCCCATACGGGCGACCGGGTGGTGATCGCGGGTGAGTTCACCAGCCTGCGTCACTCCACGACCGGCGAGACCGTCGGCCGTCAGCGTGTCGCCCTGCTCGACGCCGCCAGCGGCGACCTGATCCGCACCTGGTCGCCCGCGGTGAACGGCGCGGTGCACGTTCTCGCGGTCGCGAACGGCCGGGTGTTCCTCGGCGGCGACTTCACCACGGTGGCCGGGCAGGGCCGCACCCGGCTCGCGGCGATCGACCTGGCCACCGGCAACGTCGTCGGCGGCTGGACGCCCGCCGCCAACAGCACCGTGCGCGGGCTGGCCGTGATCGGCGACACCCTCTACGCAGGCGGGGCGTTCACGCAGGTCGCCGGGCAGAACCGGACCCGGCTGGCGGCCGTCGACCTGGGCAGCGGCGCGCTGCGCGCGTGGAACCCGGGAGCCAACAACACGATCATGGCCATGGCGGCGGCGCCCGACGGCGGCAGCGTGATCGTCGGCGGGCAGTTCCGCACCCTCGGCGGCGCGACGCGGCTCTTCCTCGGGTCGGTCGGCCTCAACGGCGCGGTCACCGGCTGGGCCCCGCCCCCGAGTTGCGACCTGCCGAGCAACCAGTGCTGGGTGCTCGACCTGGCCGCCGACACCGACAGCGTCTACGCCGCCATCGCCGGAGTCGGCGGACGGCTGGCCGCCTACCGCCTGAGCAACGGGTCGCGCCGCTGGGAGCGTACCGCCGACGGAGACGTGGAGTCGGTCGCGGTGCGCGGCTCCTACGTGTACGCCGCCGGCCACTTCTGCCCCGACTTCGCCGGCTTCCAGCGGTGTGACTTCGTTGCCGTCGACGCCGGGACCGGCGCGGTCGACACCGACTTCGCGCCCACGGCCAACGGCCAGGTGTTCGCGTTGCACGCCGGACCCGACGCGCTGCGCGCGGGCGGCGGCTACAGCCAGCTCAACGGGGTCTCCCGACCCAACTACACGGAGTTCCCGCTGATCCCGCCGTCGGGCGACGTGACGCTGGTGTCGGCGGGTTCCTCGTGGCGCTACCTCGACGACGGCAGCGACCAGGGCACGGCCTGGCGGGCGGCCGGGTTCGACGACTCCGGCTGGCCGCAGGGCCTGGCCCAGTTCGGGTTCGGCGACGGCGACGAGCGGCAGCAGGTCGCGCCGGGCCGGATCACCTACTACTTCCGCACGACCTTCGGCGTCGCCGCCGCGTTCAGCCAGGTCACCATGAGCGTGATCCGCGACGACGGCGCGGTCGTCTACCTCAACGGGAACGAGATCTGGCGCGACAACCTGCCGACCGGCACGGTCACCGCCGCCACCCGGGCCCTGTCCACCGTCTCCGGCACGGCCGAGTCGCAGTGGACCGACGTGTCGTTGTCGCCCGGCCAGCTCCAGCAGGGCCAGAACACGATCACCGTGGAGATCCACCAGGACCGGCCCGACTCCAGCGACATCAGTTTCGACCTGCGCCTGCGGGCGCGCTGACGACGGGGCGGACCCGCCCTGGAGGGAGGGGCGGGTCCGAGTTCTTCTGATCGAATTGGGCCCCCAAAAGTGACCATGGTCACCCTTATTGTGGGTCGACACCTTTTGCCCCGATTCGAGAGAAGTCCATGGCCGAAAAGCTCTCACCCGTATTACGCGCCCGGATGCGGGCCCGGGAACTGCTCTCCCGCGCCCTCGTCGTGGTGCCGCCCGGAGTGACGATGAAGACCCGCTCGGGATTCCACTCCTCCTCCGGGGTCTCACGCACCCTGCTCGGACAGGTGGTGAAGGTGCTGCGGCACCGCCCGCTGGGCTTCGTCACCGACTTCGCCCTGCCGGACAACCCCCGCATCCGGCTGGCCGCCGTCGAATCGCGGCTGGTGCGCATCCTGTTCTGGTACGGCGAGCGCGGCTACGAGGGCATGGAGACGGCCTGCTGGCGCGACCTGTGCGCCAAGGCGACCTCCATCCTGGAACTGGGCGCCAACATCGGCTACTACACCGTCCAGGGCGCCGAGGCGGCCGGCACCACGCCGTACGTCGCGGTGGAGGCCAACCCCGAGGCGGCGGCGATCGTGTCGCGCAACGCCGACCTCAACGGGCTCGCCAACGTGAAAGTGATCCAGGCCGCCGTGGTGCCCGACGGCGCCCCCGCCACGCTGGAGTTGTCGCTGCCCGACCAGGAGAGCTACGTCGCCCCCACCGGGGCCTACCTGTCGGAGGGCGGCGAGGGCATCAGCAACCGCCCGGCCTCCCGGACGATCACCGTCCAGACGGTGAGGATGTCGGACCTGGTCGAGGGCGTCGACCTCATCAAGCTCGACATCGAGGGCTACGAGGCCGGCGTGCTGCGCGCGGTCTGGCCGCAGTTGCTGGCCTCCCGGCCCACGATCGTCGTCGAGGTGCTCAGGAACGTTCCCGCGCTCCGCCAGGTGCTGCGCGACCTGCGCGCGGAGGACTACGAGATCCGCGCCATCGGCCACGACGCGCTCCACCTCATCACCGACGCCGAACTGGCCTCCGAGGAGCCGCTGCCGCGCTACGGCTCCCGGGACGTGATCGTCGTACCGGCCGAGAAGGCCGGCGCCCTCTAGAGCTCGGGCCAGGCCTCGTGCAGGGCCTCTCGCCAGTCGCGCATCGGCTTGAGGCCCGCCGACGCCCACGCGCCGTGGGCTAGCACGCTGTTCTTCGGGCGGGGCGCCGGTCGGGGGAAGGCGTCCGAGGCGACCGGCCGCACCCGTGCCGGATCGGCGCCCAGCAGGCGGAAGACCTCCTGGGCCAGGCCGTGCCAGGTGGTGGCGCCGGAGTTGGTGCCGTGGAAGACGCCTCGGGCGCCCGAGCCGACCAGGTCGACGATCCGGCGGGCCAGGTCGTGGGTCCAGGTGGGCTGGCCGTGCTGGTCGTCGACGACGGTGACGACCTCGTGCGACCGTTCGAGGCGGGCCATCGTGCGCACGAAATTGGGGCCGTGGGCGCCGTACAACCAGGCGGTTCTGACGACCGTCCCGTGGTGGGCGAGGACCACCTGCTCCCCGGCCAGCTTGGTGCGGCCGTAGGCGTTGATCGGGCCGGTCGGGGCGTCTTCCGGCCAGGGCTCGGCGCCCTCGCCGGAGAAGACGTAGTCGGTGGAGAGGTGGACGAGCTTGCGGCCCGCCCTCTCGGCGAGCGCGTGCGGCGCGTTGACCCTGAGGGCCGCCTCCTCGTTGGTCTCCGCGTCGTCGACCGCGGTCCAGGCCGCGCAGTTCACGACCACGTCGGCCCAGTCCACGGCCTCGGAGACAGCGGAGACGTCGGTGATGTCGAGTTCGGCCCGGGTGGGGGCACGGACCTCCGCGCCGTCGAGGACGCGTACCAGATCGGAGGCGAGCATGCCCCCGCCGCCGGTGACGAGCCAGCAGGTCACGCCCAGCCCCGCAGCGGCTTCCACCAGGTCGGGTTGTCGCGGTACCAGGCGACCGTCTCGGCCAGGCCCTCGTCGAAGGTCCAGCGGGGGGCGTAACCGAGGGCTCTCAACCGCGAGTCGTCGAGGCTGTAGCGGCGGTCGTGGCCCTTGCGGTCGTCGACGAAGTCGACGCTGTCCCAGGTCGCGCCGCACGCGGCGAGCAGGTGGCCGGTGAGCTCGCGGTTGGACATCTCGGCCGTGCCGGCGATGTGGTAGACCTCGCCCGGTTCCCCGCGTTCGGCCACCAGGCGGATGCCCTGGCAGTGGTCGTCGACGTGCACCCAGTCGCGGATGTTGCCGCCGTCGCCGTAGAGCGGGACCCGCCGGCCTTCGAGCAGGTTGGTCACGAACAGCGGGATGACCTTCTCGGGGTACTGGTAGGGCCCGTAGTTGTTGCCGCAGCGGGTGATCGAGACGTTGAGGCCGTGGGTGACCGCGTAGGCCCGGGCGATCATGTCGCCGCCGGCCTTGGCCGCCGAGTAGGGCGAGCGCGGGTTCACCGCGGCGCTCTCGTCCCAGGAGCCGGACTCGATCGTGCCGTAGACCTCGTCGGTGGAGACCTGCACGACCTTCGGCACCCCGGCGTCGAGGCAGGCCTGCATGAGGGTCTGGGCGCCCAGCACGTTGGTGCGCACGAAGTCGGCCGCGCCGTCGATCGAGCGGTCGACGTGGCTCTCGGCGGCGAAGTTCACCACCAGGTCGTGGCCCGGCACGACCTCCGCCAGCAGATCGGGGTCGCAGATGTCGCCGTGGACGAAGTCGTGGTCGACGCCCTCGATGTTGGCGCGGTTGCCGGCGTAGGTCAGCTTGTCGAGGACGGTGATCTTCGCGTCGGGCAGCGTGCGCACGAAATGGGAGCCGATGAACCCGGCGCCGCCGGTGACCAGGACACGTGTCATGCGGAGATCTGCACCTTACTGTGGTCGCCGAGCACCAGCCGGTGGGCCCGGGGCGTGTTGGGAGCCGGGGTGACCTCGACGTCGTGGCCGATCAGCGACGCCTCGACCCGGCGCACCCCGGTGATGGACGAACGCGCCAGCAGGATCGAATATTCGATCTCGCTGTCGGCGATGACGCAACCGGCCGCCACCGAGGTGAACGGACCGACATAGGAGTCGCGCACGAGCGCGCCCGGCCCGACGACGACCGGCCCGACGATGCGCGACCCGGTCACGACCGCGCCCTCCTCGACGACCACGCGCCCGATGAGCTCGGAGGCGGCGTCGACCTCACCCCGTACCGCCGGGGTGAGGGATTCCAGGACGAGGCGGTTGACCTCCAGCATGTCGGCGACGTTGCCGGTGTCCTTCCAGTAGCCGGAGATCACCGTCGACTCGACGCGGCGGCCGTCGTCGATGAGCCACTGGATCGCGTCGGTGATCTCCAGTTCGCCGCGCGCCGACGGCTTGAGCTCGGCCACCGCCTCGTGCACGGCGGCGGTGAACAGGTAGACGCCGACCAGCGCCAGGTCGCTCTTGGGCTGCCGCGGCTTCTCTTCGAGGGCCACCACCCGGCCCTGGGGATCGAGTTCGGCCACGCCGAACTGCGTCGGGTCGGGGACCTGCGTGAGCATGATCTGCGCGGCCGGGCGGTCGTGTTCGAACCGGGCGACCAGCGAGCGGATGCCGCCGACGATGAAGTTGTCGCCCAGGTACATGACGAAGTCGTCGCCGCCCAGGAAGTCGCGCGCGATCTTCACCGCGTGCGCGAGCCCGAGCGGCGCCTCCTGTCGCAGGTAGGTGACGTTCAGGCCGAAGCGTGAGCCGTCGCCGACCGCCGCCTCGATCTCGGCGTGGGTGTCGCCCACGACGATGCCGACGTCGCGGACGCCCGCGTCGGCGATGGCCTCCAGGCCGTAGAAGAGCACCGGTTTGTTCGCCACCGGTACGAGCTGCTTGGCCGACGTGTGCGTGATGGGCCGCAGGCGGGTGCCCGAGCCCCCCGCCAGAACCAGGGCCTTCATGGTGTCAGTACGCTCCCCGCCCGCCGAACACGGCCGACCACGTCTTCCAGAGAATGAGCACGTCGAGGGTGAGCGACCAGTTCTCGACATACCGCAGGTCGAGCCGCACGGACTCCTCCCACGTCAGGTCGGACCGCCCGCTGACCTGCCACAGGCCCGTCATGCCGGGCTTGACCAGCAGCCGCCGCCGGACGTCGTCGCCGTACTGGGCGACCTCCTCGGGCAGCGGCGGGCGTGGGCCCACGAGGGACATCTCCCCCTTGATGACGTTGATGAGCTGGGTGAGCTCGTCGAGGGAGTAGCGCCGGAGCCACGTTCCGAGCGGGGTGACCCTTGGATCGTTCCTCAGCTTGAAGAGCACCCCGTTGCCGTCGTCGCCGAACGTTCGTAACGTGATCTTCCGGTGTTCGGCGTCGACCGTCATCGTGCGGAACTTGTAGACGGTGAACAGCTCGCCGTCCTTGCCGACCCGAGCCTGCCGGAACAGCGCCGGCCCCGGGCTGCTCACCCTGACCGCCGCCGCGATGACCAGCATGAACGGCAGCAGCATCAGCAGCACCACGCTCGCCACGACCCGGTCGAACACGCTCTTCACGGCCTGCCGCATGCCCCTGATGTCGGGGTGTTCGACGTGCAGCAGCGCGAGCCCGGCGACCGGCCGGATGTTGATGCGCGGCCCGGCCACCTCCATCAGCGCCGTCGCGACGAGCAGCTCGGTGCCGCGCTCCTCCAGCTGCCAGGCCAGCCGCCGCAGCGCGTGGCCGTCGAGCTCGGGACAGGCGAGCACGGCCACGCTGTCGGCCTGCGACGCCACGACCACTTCCGGCACGTTGCCGAAGTCTCCCAGCACCGGGAACCCGTCGACCTGCGCGGGCAACTGCCCGGCCTGGTCGGGCGGCACGCACGCGGCCACGATCCGCATGCCGTGGTGGCGTTCGCGGGAGAACTGCGCGTGCAGGTCGAGCACCGAGGTCCAGTGGCCGACCACGACCACCCGCCGCAGGCACTCGCCGTTGCGACGGCGGTGGTGCAGCCGCTTGCGCAGGGCGTAATGGACGCCGAGCGTGAGCAGCGCGCAGATCGGGATGCCGGCCATGACGTAGGAACGGGCGATCGACGTCTGGGTGACGTACGCGCTGATCGCGACGACCGACGCGAGGATGGCCGCGGAGTGGATGATTTTGCGGTACTCGTCGGCGCCGTCGCCGATGTGGCGGCGGTCGTACCCCCCGACGAGCCCCACCGTGAGCGGCCAGGCGGTGGCGATGGCCAGCCCGAGCGGCACCTCGATGGGATGGGCTTCCCCCAGCGCGAACCGCGCCAGCAGGACGCCCTGAATGGCCACGGCACCACTGACGGTGTCCATGGCGACAGCGGCGCGGATGTAGCGCCGTGACCAGCCGGGATCACTGACCCCGGAACGAACCACCTCTTCAAGAGCAACATCCATGTCGCAGATGCGCCTTTCCCCCACACTTGTTACCTGACGGACGCCCCACCTGTACCGTTGGTTTACCTAGATCACTGACCGATCTTGTTGACCTTGAAGTCTGTGAGCGGTGGAACGATCGTAAGATCGCCGCAACATAGAGGAAAGTTCATCTGAATGTCCACATAAGGCCATTTATACTTCAGGCGCGGCTCTGGACAGCTGCGCTCATACACGCTTCGACCTGGATATTTTCGGCATCTTCGCAGCTCTCCACCCGGGACGTCCTGACGTGAGCCAAACCACAGACGAGCCAGTACCGAAAAAGCGTTCTACACGCAGACGTAACATTTTCATTGTTTCCTTACTGGTTCTGTCACTTCCGCTGGCCGCACTCTTCACCATCGCGATGGAGCGGCAGTACACCTACGACCGCAACATCACCCGCATCGACGACGTCTTCCCGGCCGAGCCGGAACGCCCCGCCAAACCCGTGGGCGACGCCCAGAACTGGCTGCTCATCGGCTCCGACGCCCGCCCTGGGGAGAAGGGCTTCAACCGCGCCGACTCGATCATGCTGGTGCACCTGCCCGCCGACCGGGCCCAGGTCTTCTTCATCGGCGTCCCGCGCGACTCCTATGTCCCGATCCCCGGCCACGGCACCGACAAGATCAATTCCGCGTACGCGTATGGCGGCCCCAAACTGCTCATCTCGACCCTGGAAAAGCTCACCGGAGTGCGCGTCGACCATTTCGCCGCACTCGACTTCAGCGGTTTCATCGCCATGAGCAAGGCCATCGGCGGAGTGGAGGTCGAGGTCTCGAAGGAGACCTACGACTCGGCCAACAAGATCACCTGGCCGCAGGGAACGGTGCACCTGGAGGGCGAGAAGGCGTTGTTGTTCGTCCGCCAGCGCTACGGCCTGCCGGGCGGCGACTTCGACCGCATCAAACGCCAGCAGGCCTTCCTCCGCGCGGTCGCCGACAAACTCATCAACGGCGGCGTGCTGACCGACCCGTTCGCCCTGAACGACTTCCTCGGCGCCCTGACCAAATCCATCAGCGTCGACTCCGGGGTGTCCATCGGCACCCTGCGCGACCTGGCGATCGAACTGCGCGACATCCGCGGCCACAGCCTGGTGGCCTCGACCGTGCCCCTGGCCGGGACCGACACGGTCAAGGGGGCGAGCATCGTCCGCCTCGACGAGAAGGCGGCCAAGACCATGTACGCGGCGATCAGGGACGACAAGCTGGATCAATACTTCGAGGACCACGGCGGCACGTCGAACACCAAACAGGTCAACTGACGGCCCGGATCCGCACCGGTGGCTCCAGCCACCATGAACGCTTCTCCAACACGACGACGCCCGAGGCGACCACAGGCCGTCTTTCGTCGTGGGCCCGAAGCGCGAGCCGGTAGTCGTCGCCCGCCAGCCGCATCTTCACGCGGCGCCGGGTCCGGCCCAGCGACCCGTCGACGACGACGACCCCTTCATCCTGCCCTTCCGCCCGCTCCAAGCGGACGACCTGCCCGACGACGTCGTCCTGTTCCACGACGGGTCGTCGGCGTAGGGCCTCGCGTACGAGTTGTACTCGCTCGGGGTGGGGGCGTCGCAGTACGACACGGCTCGCCGCCTCGGCGGGCTGCGGCTGACTCGGCGACCATCGGAAGGAGACGTCCAAGGCACGCAGGCCAGGGAACTGGCTCATTTTGTCGATGGAGTCGATCAGTTCGGCGCTGGCGCCGTTCTGTACGGCCTCGTCGAGTTCGATCGGCTGATCTTCTTCCAGCAGGTCTCGTGAGGCGGCGAGCCCCGTTGCCAATGTGGTCATCACTCGTCGCGTGTAGGTGCCGATGGCAGCCGTGTCGGAACCGCTCTGGACGGGCAGTTCCTCCGACATCTCCTCGTCGTGCCGGGCGAGGATCGTGAGCACGAAGCTGCCACGCAGGGTGTGCCCCATGCGTACCTCCTCGGCTAGGAACTCCTTCACCGCGTCCGGTCGGCGGCCCTGGTTGAAGGCCCGGGGACGGATGGCGCTGCAGGCCGCCGCCGACAGCATCTGGTTGATCCCTGTCAGCAGGTTCTGGGCCTCGGCCAGGGGAATCGACCCGTCGACCGTCGCCTGGTCGGCCCGGACGAGCAGGATGTCGCTCCTGGCGCCGGCTATCTCCAGTGCGAGGTCCTCGTCGTTCCTGAGTTCGTAGACGTCGGCGATCGTCGTGAGAGCGTCGCGGAGGCGGGCCGGGAAGTCTCGGTAGGAGCGGTCGAAGGGGAGCATCAGACTGGCCCGTTCGGTCGTGCTCTCCCAGATGGAGTAGAGGTTCTCCCGCCAGTCGGTACGCAGCCATCCCCTCACTCGGAGAAACGTCTCGACCGCTGTGGGGGACAGGTCCTCCACCCCCACCAAGGGCCGGGCCGAGAAGTCCCGGGCTGTGGTCATGGCGCCCCTCCGTCACCTACGCGCTGCAGTATCGCCAATAGTTGTCCGACCGTGAAGACACGCTCCCTGGGGAGGACGACGGTCTTCGAGTCGGTGTCGATCGAGGCACCGCCCTCGAGGCACGTCCAGTAGGCGCTTCTGCGGAGCAGCATGCCTTCGTCGCTCACTTCAAGCCACTCCCCCAGCCGCGACGGCACAAGAAGGACCACCAGGATTTTGCGGTTGTAGGTATGCGGGTCCCGCAGCGCGTCGTAGTGGTCGCGGCTGAGCCGCCAGTGCACCCCGTCGTCCTTGAGCACGTCCTGCTCGGTGCATTTCATCTGCACGTCGACCACCGCCGAGGAGTAGACCCGATGGTTGGCCGTCTGGCGGACCGTGAAGTCGACGCGTTCGTCATCCACCCGCAGGTCTGAGATCTTGCACCGGGCGGCCGCGGTGATCGCGTGGACGAACGCGAGGCTGAACTGCTCTTTGCAGTGGGTCATATGCATGGTGCCGTAGGGGGCGCCTTGGGGTGTGCGCAGCTCATCCCAGGGATCCTGCGTGGAAAGCACCACCGATGTTTACCATAGGAAATCAATCGATTACTGAGAGAAAATGGATCTGTGCTCCGCCACGAACCGCTCGACCGTCTGCGCCGGCTGCCGGGTGACGCGGAAGACGTCGTCGGTGGCGCGGTCGTAGCGGTTCTCGCGGTGGAGCCGGGCCATCGTGGCGACGTGCTGCTGGGTGTGCGGCGGCAGGCCCGTCTTCGGCAGGACGTCGGCGATCCACTGGTCGAGCGGGACGTCGCGGTAGGTGACCGAACGGTCGAGCGCCTTGGCGAACTCCTCGGCCACGCCGTGCATGTCGAGGGTGTGCGGGCCGGTGAGCTGGTAGACCTCGCCGACGTGCGGGGACGGGTCGCGCAGGATCACCGCGACCACGCGGGCGACGTCGTCGGAGGCGATGGGTGAGGTGCGGCCCGAGCCGAACGGGAGCGCGATGGTGCCGTTCTCGCGGATCGACCGGGCGGCCAGGGTGGTGAACAGCGGGTTGTCGAGGAAGACGGTCGGCCTGACGTGGGTCACCGGCAGGCCCGACCAGTCGAAGACCCGCTCGGCCAGGTAGTGGAGGCGCTGCTGGTCCGACTCGGCGGTGCTGGTGGCGGTCATCTGCGACACCGTCATCTGCGACAGGTCGACGAGTCCGTCGAGCACCCGCATGTCCTTGGCCACCGACGCCACGACGGCCGCCGCGAGGAGATGGTCGGGCGAGACGGCCATCCCGAAGTACATCCGCGAGACGCCGTCGAGCGCCGCGGCGACCGTCTCGGGCCTGGTCAGATCGCCGATGACGACCTCGACGCCGAGGGCGCGCAGATCCTCGGCGCGCTGGTCGTTGTGGCGCACCATGGCCCGGACGGGCACGTCCATACGGTGCAACCGCTCCAGGACCTTGCGCCCGAGGCCCCGCGACCCTGGGACGAGAACCAGCCTTCCGGCCACCACAACCCCCTTATGTCACTCTCTGTGATCATACGGAAACGAACTTCGGGGGTGTCCGGGGCGTCTACCCCTGCATGATCTCGCCACCGTTGTGCCCGGGGTGCGGCACGGGCCGCCTGGTTCCGATCGCGTACGGATACCCGCACTTCACCGACGAACTGAAGCGGGCCCTTGAAGAGAAGCGGCTCGTGCTGGGCGGGTGTGCGGTCCGCGACGAGAGATGGGCCTGCCCGTCCTGCGAGAACCGCTATCCGGAGCCTCAGGGGGCGGCGTAGACGCCGCCCTCTGAGAGCACGTGGATGATCGCGGGGTAGATCGCCGGGCTCCACGCCGATCCGTCGAGTCGTTCGCGGTGGGCGCGCAGGGCCGTCTCCAGGAGGAACAGCCAGGCCACCAGTGGGCGGGCCTCTCTCGGCACGCCCAGTTCGCCCAGCAGTCGCACCGCCGCGACGCCCGCCGCCGACGACGCCTCGTGCAACGACGCGCCCCGTGCCGACAGGGCGGCGTGGAAG
Source organism: Herbidospora sp. NBRC 101105 (assembly GCF_030269205.1). Classification (NCBI taxonomy): domain Bacteria; kingdom Bacillati; phylum Actinomycetota; class Actinomycetes; order Streptosporangiales; family Streptosporangiaceae; genus Herbidospora; species Herbidospora sp. NBRC 101105. Next base: position 629,500 of record NZ_BSSX01000004.1, read on the forward strand.
TGCCAGTGGAGGATGTCGAAGCCCAGGGGCACGTCCGGGGCGCTGTGGCCCCAGCCGTCGAGGTGGGGTCGGCCGGCTGACCACAGGACGTTGTCCGGGATCAGGTCGCCGTGCCAGCGGCCGAAGGTCAGGGGGACGTCGCCGTAGCAGCGTTCCAGGCGGTCGGCCAGGCGGTCGGCGACGGTGGCCAGGCGGGGGGCGTCGCGGAGGGCGGTGATCTCGCCGCGCAGGCGTCTCCAGTACGCCGACTCGCCGAGGATCACCCGGCTGCGGGGGCCGCTGAAGGCGATGTCCCTGATGATCTGGGGCGCCGGGGCGGGGTCGCCCTGGCGGTGGGGGCGGCCGGTCCACGAGGTCACGGTCACCGGGTGGCCCTGCCACTGCGACTCGGCGAGCAGGCGGGGGGCCAGCCGGTGGCCGGTCAGGGCCGACACGGTCACGGCCTCGTTGACGGCCAGGACGCTCGTCGCGGTGTTCCAGCCGACCGTCGCGCGGGCGACGGCGCGGCCTCGGGAGTGCAGCCACACGTACGGGCGGTCGGGGCGCAGGGAGAACGTCGCCCGCAGCGGGCCGCGGCCGAGGAGGCCGGTGAGCCAGGAGACGAGCAGCGTCTCGCCGGGGTCGGCGTCGGCGCGGACGCTGACGACCACCGGGTGGAGGGCGAACACGCCGCGTGGACGGAGCTTTCCGCCGCTGTACGAGTAGCGTTCGGCCTCTCGGTAGCCCGGCGGGATCTCTCCCGTGGTGACGCGGACGACGTCGCCGGCCGGTTCCCAGACGCGTGCGATGAGACTGCGCAGATCGCCGTTCATGATCTGAATCCAAACCCAGGTGACAACAGACGCTCTTTGTCACCCTATGTCGGATTCAGGGGTGATCTTGGCTAGTCGTATTCCAAATCTGGAAGCGGATGGGGTGGATCAGGGCTGCGCCAGACCACGACGAAGCCGTCGTCGGCGTTCTCGACGGCCCACGAGAGGCGTTCGAGGTCGAAGTCGGGGAGGTAGCGGAGGCGGGCCAGGAACGTCGCGTCGGTGGCCGAACGGGGCACCACGCAGTTCTCGCCGGCGCGGTCTTCCAGGACGATGAGCACGTCGGACTCGGTGACGCCGCCGACCCTGACCTCTATGACGTCCTCCCACGCCAGCGCCTCGACGGAGCCGTCGGCGTAGTGGCGGGTCACGCCTTCTTCGGTGACGTACACGTAGGTATCCGGCACGTGCATGGGCGCGATTGTGTCGGGCTTTGGGTGGTCCGGCAAGATGGCCTGCCGCCCCGGCCGGCCGCGGCTTGCTCAGATGCGCCAGACGAGGTGGTCGCGGGCAGCTTTCGCCGCTGCCTGCGGGGTTCCCGCTTCCAGTCGTTCGAGCAGTTCGCGGTGCTCTGTCACCATTTCATCTCGATCTGGGTACGCCTCCCGGAGGCGCACCACCCCGAGACGGGTCTCGGCCGACAACGACAGATAGAGGCGCAGCAGCCGAGGGCTCCCGGCGGCTCTGGCGAGGGCCTCGTGGAGGGCCATGTGCTGGGCGACGATGCCGGCCCAGGGGGCGTCGTCGGGGAGCGCGGCCATGGTGTCGAGGGCCCGGCGGGCCTCCTCGATCCGCCGCCCGGCCACGGCGGCGCCGACGAGGTCTTCCAGCGGGCGGCGTACGTAGAGGAGGTCGTCGAGATCGTCTCGGGTGAAGTCGGGCACGTACGCCGACTTGTTGCGCTCCCGTCGCAAAATGCCCTCGTGGACGAGGGTCGCGATGGCCTCCCTGACCGTGGGGCGGGCCACGCCGTAGGTCGCCGAGATCTCCTGTTCGGGGAACTGGGTGCCCGGAGCGACGTCACCCGACAGGATGCGGGTGCGCAGGGCGTCCGCGAGGGCTTCCACGGTGGAGACGGGGCGCAGCTTCACGCCGGAGAGCCTACTTTTTCCGGCCGGGCCACCACGATCAGACTGACCGCGAGCATGGCCAGACCGGCCCATGACGTGGGGCTCAGGGTCTCGCCCAGGACCGCGACGCCCAGCAGGGCCGCGACGGCCGGTTCGGCCAGGGCCAGGGTGCTGGCGGTGGCGACGGGGGTGCCGCGCAGGCCCCGGCCGTACAGGACATAGGACAGGGCGGTCGTGGCCAGGCCCAGGTAGAGGACCGTGGCCAGGCTCGCGGGGTCAGCGAGCCAGGAGAGGTCGCCGGCCAGCAGGACCGGGAGCATGATCAGGGCCGAGACGCCGAACATGACGGCCATGACGTCGTCGCTGGGGTGACCGGCGACGATGGCTCGGGCGGCGATGACGGCGTACGAGGCGTAGATGAAGCCCCCGACCAGGGCCAGGCCGACGCCGAGCGGGTCGACGGTGCCGCCGCCGGGCAGCAGCAGCACGGCGCAGCCCACGATCGCGGCGGCGGTGCCCCACATCCACTGGCGGGAGGGCGCCTGCCGGTCGAGCGCCCACGACAGCAGGCCGGTGAAGACGGGACCGCTGCCGATCAGGATGACGGTGCCGATCGCGACGCCGGTCAGGTTCACCGCGACGAAGAAGCAGAGCTGGTAGAGGGCCACGCACAATCCGCCGAGCAACAGCGTTGGGCTGGGCCGGACCCTCCCCCCGGATCTGAGCAGCACGAACCCGGCCAGCGCCGAGCCACCGATGACCAGCCGCGCGGCGGCCAGCGCGACCGCCCCGGCGGCGGCGAAGGTCCCGGCGGTGCCGGCGGTCCCCCAGAGCACGGCGGCGAGCACGACGAACAGCGCGAGAGGCGGATCGCCGAAACCCGCCCGAGCCCCGCTCATGAGCCCACCCCGGCACCAAGCAGACACAGACGGCCGAAAACCGACCGAGTCCCGCACGGTGAACCCGCCCACGCAGACACGAGACGCCGACCACCACAGCCCGCCCGCGACCCGCCCGCTGAACCCGCCCCACCAGACACGGGACGCCGACCATCACAGCCCGTCCGCGACCCGCCCGCTGAACCCGTCCGAGCAGACACGAGACGCCGACCATCACAGCCCGCCCGCGACCCGCCCGCTGAACCCGCCCGAGCAGACACGAGACGCCGACCTCCGAAGAGGGGCCGTGACCAGCTCGGGGCACCTGCCCCGGAAGACCAAGGAGACGGACGGCCGGAAGTCGGCGCGGCTGGGGAGTCGACTCTGGAAGGGGGCTGGTCTGACCGGGATGATCCGGGACGCCCTGAGATGTGCATGCGTCAGATTGTCTGACAACTAGACACGGGATCGCAAGCGATTTGCCGCCGACTGGCATAGATGACGCGCAGTAAAGATCTGACAGGAATCATTGACTTTCCAGGCCAGAGCCAATGACAATGCACCGAAAAAGCGGTGCATAAGTTAATAGGAACCGTTGTTTTTACCCGGAAGATTCCCGGAGACGTGGGAAGCGCCTCTCTCGGGGAAGACCGCAACCATGTTGAGTCGGTTTGTACGGGCACCCCGGACCGTCGGGGTCGCCACCGCCATCGCCGAGGTCAAGGAGCGGGGAGGCATCCCCCACCCCCTCGACGGCGCCGAGATGGTCACCTCCGCCGCCGCCTTCGAAGCCATCGCCCGCGCCCTCGATTTTCCGGCGGGTTTCGGTCACTGCCTCGATTCCCTCTACGACCACCTGACGGACCTGTCGTGGTTGTCGCCGGGCGAGCACGTCCTCATCTGGTCGCGGCCGTCGGTCCTCCGCAAGATCGACGCGACGGCCTACGACGGGCTCGGCTCCGTCCTCTCGGACGCCGCCACCGACGGCACCAAGGGCGACGCCACCCTCACGGTAGTCATGCTCGACAACTGACCGGATCGCCGGCCAGACGGCCATCCGGAGGTCGCCGCTGACCACATGCGCCCATCACGTAGACCGAAACGTTGCTTTCGGGTGGTGTTCTACCTCACATTCGCAACCGGCGGGTCACACAGCGGAGTGTGACCGCCGTCACCCTCAATGGGCATCGATTTCTTATCGACGCAGGTGGCGAACAGATTCGAGGACGACGGAGCGTCATCGTCGACCGGAACTTCAGTCGGCGCCCCGACACAGAAAGCCGCGAATCGGTGTCAAACCTGAATAGCCCCCATTTTGTTGCGAACGCCACCTAGTTCCACAGCTCACGCGTTGCTATTGTTTCGCCACTATTAACGCATGTGTTCGCCCTCTGCTGAGGTCCCATGGCTGGCCGCAAACGCTCCATCCGGTTCAAGATCTTCGCGGTCTTGCTCGCCCCCGTGACCGCTCTCGCGGTCATCTGGGCGTTGACCGCGGCTATTACCCTCACATCCGGCCGGGAATACCTCCGCGTCGGGATGGTCTATGAGCACATCGTCCTGCCCTCACGCGCCGTGCTGACCGAGTTACAGCACGAGCGCCTGATGTCGGTCACCTACCTCGGTGGCGGCTCCTCCTTCCACGCCGACCTCGACGCCCAGCAGAAGCGCACCGACGAGATCGCGGCCGGCCTCGCCGGGCACGCCGTCTCCGGGCGCGAGTACGCGCCGCCGGCGCTCTGGGACCGCGTACAGGAACTGCTCCGGCAGCTCGACCGGCTCGACGGGCTGCGCAGCCAGGTGGAGAACCGGGAGATCGGCCGCCTCGACGCCCTCACGCAGTACAGCGAGATCGCCGAGGTCGGCTGGCAAGTGTACGACCGCATGATGATCGCCCCCGACCTCGACCTGATCGGCCAGACGAAGGCGGTCGTGCTGGTCGGGCGGGCCCGCGAGATCGTCAGTCAGCAGTCGGCGCTGCTCGCCGGCACCCTGGGCACCGGCCGGATGAGCGAACGCGAGCAGGACGTGTTCGTCGAGATGGCCGCCAAGCGCTCCCTGCTCTACAGCCTCGGCTTCAGCGGCCTCGAAGGCTCGATGCGCGACCCGTACGTGAAGCTGAACGGGTCCCCGGCCTACCTCGACTTCGTGAAGCTCGAAGGGGCGGTCCGCGACAAGATCCGGCCCGAGGCGCCGCTGCCGCCGGAGGCGGGCCGCTGGCAGGCCACCACCGAGGCCCTCTCGATCACCCTCGACAAGCTGGGCGGCCAGGCCAGCGTCGAGATCGGCAACCGCATGCAGCCGGCCGTCATGAACGTGCTCATCCGGCTCGGCGTGCTCGCCGTCGTCGGGTTGATCGCCGTCGTGGTCACGCTGCTGGTGTCGGTCAGGTTCGGCCGCCGGATCTCCGCCGAGCTCGGCGCGCTGCAGAACGCCGCCGTCGACCTGTCGGACCGGCGGCTGCCCGACATCGTGCGGCGGCTCAGCCGGGGTGACGACGTCGACGTCAAGGCCGAGACCCCGCCGGTCGAGGTGCCCGGCAACACCGCCGAGGTCGCCACGGTCACCAACGCCTTCACGTCGGTGCAGTCGACCGCCGTCCAAGCGGCGGTTGGCCAGGCGCAGCTGCGGCAGGGCGTCAACAAGGTGTTCCTGAACCTGGCCCGCAGAAACCAATCGCTGTTGCACCGGCAGCTCGGCATCCTCGACGGCCTGGAGCGGCAGACCGAGGACCCCAACCTGCTGGAGCAGCTCTTCGGCCTCGACCACCTGACCACCCGCATGCGCCGGCACGCCGAGGGCCTCATCATCCTGTCGGGCGCGGTCCCGGGGCGCGGCTGGCGGGAACCGGTCGCCCTGTTCGACGTGGTCCGCGCCTCGGTCGAGGAGGTCGAGGACTATCTGCGGGTGGACGTCAACGTGCCGCACCACGCCAAGCTGGTCGGCCCGGCCGTCACCGACGCCATCCACCTGATCGCCGAACTGGTCGAGAACGCGACGATCTACTCCCCGCCGCACACCCGGGTCACCGTCCACGGCGACCTGGCGGCGCGCGGGTTCGTCCTGGAGATCGAGGACCGGGGGCTCGGGCTGAGCTCCGAGGAGATGGCCGCCATCAACGAGCGGCTGGCCGATCCGCCGGAGTTCGACCTGGCCGACAGCGACCGCCTCGGCCTGTTCGTCGTCGGACGGCTGGCCAAGCGGCACGACATCACGGTCAACCTGCGGCCGTCGCCGTACGGCGGCACCACGGCCATCGTGCTGATCCCGGCCGAGATGGTGGTCGTGCCCGACCCCGCGCAGATCGCGGCGGCCGAGCGCCTGGTGCCGGCCCAGCCGAATGAGGGACCGGTGTTGTCGCCCGTGTCGGGCCGGCACTCGTCGGGCGCCCAGACCACGGCCGAGACCGACCTGCCCCGACGGGTCCGCCAGGCGAACCTGGCGCCACAACTGCGGGAGGAGCAGGGCAAGTCTGACTTGTACTCTTCCTTCCAGGCCGGTTGGCGCCGAGCGGAGGAAGACGAAGCGTGACCGAAGAACCACCTCTGCTGCGGCCGTACACCCTCACCCGGGGGAGGACCCGGCCCACCGGGCCGGAGTTCGAGCTGATGACGATCATCCGGGCGGTGCCGGGAGCGCCGCTCGGGGGGCTCACCCCGGAGGAGCTCCGGATCGTCCGGATCTGCCAGTCGCCCTCGTCGGTCGCCGACCTCGCCTCCGACGTGGGCCTGTCGCTGAACGTGGTCAGGATCCTGCTGAGCGGTCTGCGCGACCGGAACGTCATCAGCGCCCGCGCGCAGGCCACCGTGGCCCAGCTGCCGGAGGAGCGGATCCTGCGTGAGGTCATCCAGGGTTTGCGAGCCCTCTGAGGGCCTCGTCGAGATGCCGTCGTGCCGGTTCGAGCACCTGCTCGGTGTAGTCGCCGAGCAGGTCCGCCGGACCTTCGGGTAACAGAAGTAACTCCTCGCCGTCGAGGTCGACCGTACCGTTCACGGTCCAAACGGGACCGTCGGGGCGAAGCCGCACCTCACAGACCAGTTCGCGGCCGTCGGGAAGGGTGTACGAAACCCCGAGGCGCACCGTGCCCACGAGATCGGTGATCGGCGACCAGCGCCGGACGTCGGGATGGAAGTCGAGGTAAAGGTCGCGACCGGCCTCGGAAAAAGCGCTGGCAGCGGCCATGACGGCCCGGAGAAGATCGTCGTGCACGGCTCGGTTAATCCTCGTTAATACAGGCATTCGCTGTGACCTGAGGGACTCAGGCCGTTTTTGTAACTTCTGTGTACACGATCACGACCCTCTCGGTATGAAAGGGCCTATGCCTCTTCGTTATAGAAGATTCGTCATCTGTTCGCTTGCCGTCAGCGGCGCGATCGGAGTCGACGTGGCCACTCAGGCGATCGCGGCCCCGCCCGCGTCAGACGCGATCCACGTGTCGGCGAGCACGGGCGACGACGCCAACCCGGGAACCGAGGGCGCGCCGCTGCGAACCGTCGCCGCCGCCCTCAAGCGTGCCAAGGGCGGGGTGATGACGACCATCATCCTGCGTGGCGGCGAGTACCGGGAGTCCCTGGGCAGCATCGCCAAGCCGGTGACGATCCAGTCGTCGCCCGGGGAGCAGGCCTGGTTCAAGGGCAGCACCGACATCCCGGCCGCCAAGTTCGTCCGCGACGGCACCGCCTGGCGCCTCGACGGCTGGAACCCGCAGATCTGCCGGAGCGCCTGCGTGTACCCGCCTGACATCACCACGGGCAACACCGTCGGCGGCGACCCGGAGATGGCCTTCTACGGCGGCAAGCCGCTCCAGCAGGTGACCTCCCGCGCGGCCGTCACCGACGGCACGTTCTACTGGGACGGCCGCGGCACCGTCTACGTCGGCAGCGACCCCGCCCGCGCGCGGGTCGAACTGGCCTCCATCCCGTACGCCGTGCACTTCCTGCCCGGTTCGGAGAACTCCGTGCTGCGCGGCCTCGGCTTCGCCCACTACGCGACCAGCCAGGACTACCGCAAGAAGCCGGCCGCGATCATCTCCCAGGCCAGGGGCGTCGTGCTGGAGGACAACACGATCACCCTCAACGCGGCGGCCGGGGTGTCGGCGCTCGCGAACGACATGCGCCTGGCCGGGAACACGATCACCGGCAACGGCTTCACGGGCGTCAGCTCCCACAAGGCCGCCAACCTCACGATGTACGGCAACGTCGTCTCGGGCAACAACACCGAGAAGATCGGCCTGGTGGCGGTCTCCAGCCTCGCCGGGGCCGGGATGAAGGCGACCTTCCTCGTCAACGCCAACATCCGCGACAACGTGTTCGACGGCAACCAGGGCGCGGGATTCTGGTGCGACCTGTCGTGCGAGAACGTGCGGCTGGTCCGGAACGTGGCCCGGGGCAACGCCAAGCACGGCATGTACTACGAGGTGTCCTCGCGTGCGCTGATCGCCTCGAACCTGCTCGCCGGGAACGGGCAGTTCGGGCTCAAGATCAGCGGCTCGAACAAGGTCCGCGTCTACAACAACACCATGGCCGACAACGCCTCGCCCATCCAGGTCGCCGAGGACCCCCGGCCCCATCTCGACCGCTGCAACGCCGACAACTGTCCCGCCCCCGACGCGGTGGCGCGCGGGGTGACCTGGGACACCGCCGACGTGACCCTGATCAACAACATCTTCTCCGGCCGTTCCGGCGGGGGCGCCCTCGTGGACACGGTGGACGCCAACAGCGCGTCGTCCGGCAAGCGGGTCGGCGCGGCGAAGATGATCCCGGCCGGGCAGATGGACAACAACGGCTACTACCGCCCGACGACCGCCTCCCAGGTGGCGAAGTGGGCGCTCCCGGCCGGCAACGACCAGGCGTTCACCAGCCTGACCCAGCTCAGGTCCACCGGCCGCGAGAACAACGCCCACTACCAGGAGGGCACGGAGGGCTTCTTCGCCGGCGGCGACTACAAGCTGAAGTCGGGCTCCCCGGCGGCCTCGGCCGGCGCCCCGCTGCCCGAGGACGTCGCCGCGGCGATCGGCGTCGACCCCGGCAAGAAGGTCCCCTTGGGCGTGTTACGCGGCCCGAGCGTGGCGACCACGCCCCCCACTCCCACACCCACTGCCACGCCCACGCCTACTGCTTCGCCGAGCGCCAGTCCGTCCGTCACGCCGTCGAAGTCCCCCTCGCCGACGCCCTCCCCGTCGCCGTCGCAGACGGTCGCGCCGGTGCTGGATCTGCTGCGCAGGCAGTTGTACGTCGTCACGCACCCCACCGAGGGCCACTCACTGCTGACCCTGAGCAGAGGCGAGGCCGACAAGGCCGTGGCCCGCTACGGCTACGTCGACCAGGGGGTGACGCTGTTCGTCTCCGGGCGCGCGGCCACCGGCCTGGTGCCCATCCACCGGCTGGTCCACCCGACCACGGGTGACCGCCTGTTCGCCCGCAACACCGTCGAACGCGACAACGCGGTGAACCGCTCGGGCTACGTCTACGAGGGCGTCACCTTCTACGCCGTCAACCAGAACACCCCGGGCACGATCGCCGTCTACCGCCTCAGGAAGGGCGCCTACCACAACTACGTCGTCGGCCCGCAGGCCCGCGACGCGGCGGTCGCCGACGGGTGGACGTACGAGCACATCGCCTTCTACGCCCGCCCGGCCTGACGCACTCCGAACAGCTCCCGCAGGTAGGGAACCCGCCGCACGATCTCGTACGCCGCCAGCGTCACCGCGAACGACACCGCGACGACGGCGGCGTACTTGACGGGGATCGGCGCCTGCCACCGCACCACGTGGTAGGCGGCCACCACCACGACGGGCTGGTGGACGATGTAGACGAACAGGGCGGCGGTCATCAGGTAGCCGCCCTGTTCGGTCCAGGTGCGCCGGTCGAGGAAACCCAGGATGGCCACGCACAGGCACCAGGAGGCCGCGCCGTAGAGCGCTCTGGCGGCGACGTGGGCCGGCACCATGTCGGTCATCGGGTCGCCGGGGACGAGCAGGAAGCCGATCGCCCCCACGGGGAAGAGGACGCCGCCGATCAGGGCGGCGAGAGGGGCGTCTCGCCGCATGGCCGCCCTCAGCCGGTCGTCGGCGGCGACGATGTAGCCGTACACGAAGAACAGCAGGTAGGCCCACCGGTTCCAGGCCGCGAACTCCTGCTCAAGGCCGAAGAGGGCGCAGATCAGCGAGATCGGCACGAAGGGCAGCAGGACGAAGCCCCGCCGCGCGAGGAAGCCGTAGTCCGACGGGATCCAGCGCGCGGTCGCGGCCAGGATGAGCGACCAGGCGACCAGCATGACCACGAACCACAGGTGGCCGACCTCGAAGTGCTCGCCGTCCAGCACGAAGGGGAAGTCGGCGAGGTTCAGGTGGACGTCGAAGAACTCCGGCAGGAACGCCCAGTAGCTCTGGGTCATCCCGGACCTGATCCACTGCGGGATCGGCACGATCGTCACGACGGCGACGACGAGCGGCAGGCCGAGGCGCAGCAACCGGTCTTTCACGAAGCCGCCCGCGCCGCGTTTGCGCAGCGAGTGGAAGGCCGCCACACCCGAGACGAGGAAGAGCGCCGGCATCGCCCAGATGACCACGAACCCGGCCAGGATCGTCGTGATGGAGGTGGTGTCGGCGTTCTTCACGTAGAAGTCGTCGTCGGCGTCGAACACCAGCGCCGCGTGGCCGAAGATCAGCCCGAAGACCACGACGGTCCGGATCAGATCGAGTTCCGGTCGTCGGGTGGACGTCTGGGTGACCATGTCCGCCAGTGTCGGCCCTGGAGTGGCCGCGCGCCAGATCAGGGCACGGTGAGAACGATCTTCCCCGTGGTGCGGCCGGACTCGCCCAGTTCCATGGCCCTGCCGAGTTCGTCGAGCGGGAAGACCGCCGCGATCGCGACCCGCAGCCGCCCGGCGTCGATCAGCGCGGCGAGGCTCTTCAGCGCCGACAGGTCGGGTTCGCAGATCATCGACTCGACCCGCACGCCCTGGTCGACGGCCTGATCCCGCAAGTCGGCGACCTCCATGGAGGCGACCAGGGAGACCAGGACACCGCCGGGCCGCAGCACCGTGAGCGACCGCGGCCCGTAGTCGCCGCCGATGGTGTCGATGACGGCGTCGAGCCCGTCGCACACGGTGGTGAAGTCGGTCGACCGGTAGTCGATCACCTCGTCGACGCCGAGGTGGCGCAGGAAGTCGTGCTTGGCCGCGCTGGCGGTGCCGTAGACGTAGGCCCCGCGGGCCTTGGCGATCTGCACCGCCAGGTGCCCGACGCCACCGGCCGCAGCGTGCACCAGCACCTCGTCGCCCTCGCGGACCTTGGCGACGTCGACCAGCGCCTGCCAGGCGGTCAGCCCGGCCAGCGGCACCCCGGCCGCCTGGACGTGGTCGAGCGCGGCCGGTTTGGGGGCGAAGGTGCGGGCCGGCGCGGCGACGTACTCGGCGAAGGCGCCGTGTCCGACGGGGTAGCGCAACATGCCGAAGACCTCGTCGCCCGGCTTGTAGATCGCCACCCCTCTGCCGACCGCCTCGACGACCCCCGAGACGTCCCAGCCGAGGACGAACGGCGGTTCGCCGATCAGATAACCGGTCGAGCGGTGTTTCCAGTCGGTCGGGTTGAGCCCGGCGGCGTGCACCCTGACCAGCACCTCGGTCGTTCCGGGCACCGGTTTGGGCAGGTCGACGGCGTGCAGGACCTCGGGCCCGCCCAGCGTGTCCTGGCTGATCGCTTTCATCCGAGCTCCTCGAACAGGGTGAGTTGCAGCCCGTCGGGGGCGGTCAGCCGGGCGTTGAGCGAGTTCCACGGGGTGCGGGTGGGCGGCGCGAGCACGTCGGCGCCGTGCTCCTCCAGCAGCGCCGTCGTCGACTCGGTGTCGGGGACCTCCAGGGCGACCCTGATGTGCCCGGCCACCCGCCGGCCGACCTCGACGCGGTCGATGAACTGCGCCTGGCGGACGTCGACGATCTCCACGGTGGCCCGGCCCGCCGACAGCAGGCGGACCCGGCCGTCGTCGGAGGAGAAGTCGGCGATCTCGTGGAGGCCGAGCACGTCGCGGTAGAAGTGAAGGGCCTCGTCGTAGTTCTCGGCCGTCACGACCAGCCGCAGTTCCCGAACCTCAGTCACATGATCCACGTTACCCGTCGATGATCTAACGGCGGGTGAAGTCCATGGTCCAGTTGGTCAGCCAGGTCTCGCCGCCGTCCCGGGAGAAGGCCTGCTCCCAGTGGGCCGACTCGGGGGTGATGGCGTTCCAGATGAACCGGGCGTCGATCTCCTCGCCGGCGTAGTGGTCGCGGCCGAAGAACTCGCCCACGCCTCCGGTGAAGGTGCCGACGACGGGAGGCTGGAGCACGCCGTACCGGGAGTTCGACCAGTAGAGGGACCACTCCTTCCTCTCGACGTCGAACAGGCGCAGGGTGATGCCGCTGAAGGTCAGGCAGACCATCTCGTCGATGTTGGCCGAGCCGTCGAACAGCGGGCGGCAGGTCGAGTGGCCGGTGAACTCCTCCCACGCGCTGTCGGGGTCGACGTAGTTCAGGCGGCGGCGGTTGGCGACGGTCCAGTCGCCGATGAGGAAGTCGAAGCCGGTCATCCGGTCATCCCTTCGGGGAGCGAGTCGGTCAGGTAGGCGGCCAGGTCGGGCCGTTCGGGGGCGAGCACGTGCCGTACCCAGGCGTCGCGCTCATGGGTGATCGGCGGCAGTTCGTAGACGCAGCCGATGAAGTCGGGGGCCAGCCGCACGAAGTGGGCCGGGTCGTCGTCGGGGCAGCCGAGGAAGCGCTGGCCCCCGGCCGCGCCGGTGAAGCGCAGGGCGTTGTCCCAGGCCCAGGAGTAGACGTTCAGATAGGCGCCGGTGTCGCCGCCCCGGTGCAGCACCACGAACGAGGCGGGCGGGGTGCCGTCGGGTTCGGGCAGCAGGTCGGGCAGCAGCGCGTAGGCGGCCCTCTCCACGTGGGGTTCCGGGGAGCCCACGTGGTAGCGCTTGACGTGGCGTCCGCCGACCTCGATCGGCGGCGGCACGGTGAGGATCTTCTCCGCGAAAACCATGCCTGGACGATAAGGAGGCTCCACTGCCAAGGTGTGTCAGTGAAGTCGAGCCGACTGCTCGCGATGGTGCTGCTGCTCCAGACGAAGGGCCGCCGCACCGCCGCCCAGCTCGCCGAGGAGCTCGACGTCTCGGTGCGCACCGTCTACCGCGACGTCGAGGCCTTGCACGCCGCGGGCGTCCCGATCTACGGCGACGCCGGCCACCAGGGCGGCTACCAGCTCGTCGCCGGCTACCGCACCCACCTGACCGGCCTGAACCCGGCCGAGGCCGAGGCGCTGTTCCTGTCGGGCCTGCCCGGCCCGGCGGGCGAACTCGGCATGGGCGACGCGCTGGCCGGGGCCCAGCTCAAGCTGCGCGCCGCCCTGCCGCCCGACCTGCGCGCCCAGGCCGACCGCATGCGGGCCCGCTTCCACCTCGACGCGCCCGGGTGGTACGCCAGGGACACCTCGGTCCCGTTCCTCGGCGCGGTCGCCGACGCCGTCTGGCGCGGACGCCTGCTCCACGTGCGTTACCGCAGGTGGAAGGCGCCCGAGGAGGTCGATCGGGTGCTGGAGCCGTACGGGCTCGTGTTGAAGGCGGGCCGCTGGTACCTGGTGGCCGGGCCGGGGCCGCGTACCTACCGGGTCGACCAGATCCTCGCGCTGCGCACCTCGGCCGAGGAGTTCGAGCCGCCGGACGACTTCGACCTCCCGGCCTACTGGCGCGACCATCAGGAACGGTTCCACGCCTTCCTGCAGCAGGGCGAGGCCGTCGTCCGGGTCGACGGCGCCGAGCGGACCGTCCCGATCGAGTCGATCCCGAAGGCGGCCCGCCACTTCCTGTCGCAGGGCCCGTCGGTCGAGGTGCTCGAACCCCGGGAACTGCGCGACGAGGTGGCCCGGCTGGCGGCCGAGGTGGCCGCGCTCTACCGCCCTACCCCGTAGCCCGCGACACCAGCGCCACGATCAGCGACGCCACGCCCCCCTGAACGATCGACAACACGGCGTCCTGCGCGCCGCCCGCGACCGCCGTCGCGAGCGCCCTCAGCCGTCCCGGCTGCTCCTGTACGGCCGCCACCACGGCCCCCGGGTCGGCGACCGACCCGTCGGGGGCGATGGCCCCGGCCCGGCCGAGCTCCGCGATCAGCGCCCGCAGCTCGGCCACCGCCGCGCTCACGTCGACCGAGCCGTTGTTGACGGTCACATTGCCCTGGTCGTGAACGTTGAAGGTGTCGCGACCGTAGTAGGTGTCGCCCATCCCCGGCTCCTAGTTGTTGACGGTCGCACGGCCACTGCCGCTGACGTTGAAGGTGTCCCGCCCGAAGGTGTTGCCGACGTACACGGGGCTGTTGAACGTGTACGACCTCTCCGTGGGCGGCGGGTCCTCGATCGCGGCCACGACGAGACCCTCGATGCGGCGGATCTCCTCCAGGTCGGTGCCCCACAGGGCGGTGTACTGCGTCCCGGCGGTCTCGATCGTCAGCGCGTACCTGTTCCGCCGGAAGATCAGCCGGTAGAGGAACTGAATCGCCAGCAGCCCGCCACAGACCCCGGCGACGGCGAGCGCGACGGGCAGGTACTCCCGCGCCTCGGGGAACACCTCCTCGGCCACGAACGCCGCCGCGGCCGCCAGCGCCGCCACGACCACGAGCTGACCGAGAGGATGGAAGGTGGAGAGCCGTCCCTTGTAGACGATCCGCAACGTCTGCACACGGGAGATGTTCGCCAGCGGATACACCTCGTGCCCGATCCGCACGATCCGCTTGCTGATCCGAATCTCGCCGACCTTTTTCTTGGCCATGCCCGCCATGGTCGGCGCCGTTCTCCTCGGCGCGCTTGAGTAGCCCCCTACTCATCTCGTTCTAGCGTGAACCCGGTGCAGACCTTCCTGCCCTACGCCGACTTCACCGCGACCGCCGAGGTCCTGGACGACCGCCGCCTGGGCAAACAGCGGGTCGAGGCCATCCAGGTGCTGCGCGCGACGTCCATCGACGACTACGGCTGGCGGCACCACCCGGCGGCCAGGATGTGGCGGGGCTACGAGGAGGCGCTGGTCCGGTACGGCCTGGAGATCTGCGACCGATGGTGCTCGACCGGCCGTGCCGACACCTGCGCCGCCACGCTGCGGCAGGACCTCGTCCGATTCACCGGCGTCGAGACCATCCGCTCCCAGGCCGCCCTGGCCGAAGCCGGCGAGCTGCCGCCGTGGCTCGGCGACCCGGGTTTCCACCTGAGCCACCGGTCGGCCCTGCTGCGCAAGGACCCGCTCTTCTACCGCCCGCTGTTCGGCGACGAACCCGACGATCTCCCCTATGTCTGGCCCGATTCCGACCGGCCCTAGCCTGGTGGCGTGACGGAGATCGAACAGGTGGCGGCCCGCCTGCGGGCCTTCGCGGCGGCCCGCGACTGGGAGTCCTTCCACACGCCGAAGAACCTCGCGATGGCGCTGGCGGGAGAGGCGGGCGAACTGCTCGCCGAGTTCCAGTGGCTCACGCCGGAGGAGTCGGCGTCGCTGGGCGAGGAGGAACTGGGCCGGGTGAAGTCGGAGATGGCCGACGTGGCGACCTACCTGATCCGGCTGGCCGACGTCCTCGGCGTCGACCTGATCGACGCCATCCACACGAAGATGTCCGAGGTCGAGATCAGGTATCCGCCGACGGCGTAGTCTGCCGGGCCAGCATCTCGACGACCGCCTTCGGTCCCCGCCGTCCCGCCCGCCGCTGCCGGTCGGCCCCCGTGCCCTCCCGCCGGATCCACTCCAGCAGCCGCCGCGCCTCGCCGATCTCCCCCGACTCCTCCAGCGCGTCGCGTACGTGGGCCAGCAGCCGGTCGGCCAGTTCCGTCGCCGGGACCTCGCGCCCCTCGGCCGGGCAGATACCGGCCCCGGCCAGCCCGTTGCGGGCCGCGTTGAACAGGGCCGCCGTGCAGACGGGCTCGGGCAGGTCGGGGCCTTCCCGGCCCGCCGCCAGGTCGGTCAGCGCGGTCGTCACCAGGGCGCGGGTCAGTAGCGCCTGCATAATCGCGTCGTCCACGGCACCGGCCGCGTCGGCGGCGCGGATCTCGATGGTGGGGGTGCGGACGCCGAGGCGGGCCACCCAGAACGTCATGGCCGGGTCGACCAGGACGCCGCACTCGACGAACTGGGCGACGGTCTCGTCGTAGTGGGCGAGGTCGGTGAAGCGGGGCGGCAGGCCGGCGCCGGGGAATCTCAGCTGTTCGGCGATCCGCCAGCTCGCGAAGCCGGAGTCGCGGCCCTTGTCGTACGGGGAGTTGGCCCCCAGAGCCACGAGCGTGGGCAACCACGGACGGACGTGGTTGAGCACCGCCACCCCGGTCTCGCGGTCGGGCACGCCCACGTGGACGTGGCATCCGCAGCACTGGTAGTCGCTGATCGTCGCCCGGTGGGCCTCGACGATGTCGGCGTAGCGGTCGCCCTCGGAGACGGGCGGGGTGGAGCCGGGGAGCACGGGGGTGCCGACCGAGACCAGGCGCAGGCCGTGGGCGTGGGCGGCCTCGGCCAGGCGGGTGCGGGCGCCCGAGAGCTGGTCGCGCAGGTCGGGGAGGTCGGCGCAGACGCCGGTGGCCGCCTCCACCTGGGTCTGGAACAACTCCGCGCTGAAGGCGCCGCCGGGGCCGGGATGGGGGCCCGCGTCGGCCAGCACCTTCTCGACCTCGGGGGCGGGTTCTCCCGTCACCCCGTCGACCAGCAGGAACTCTTCTTCGACACCGAATGTCCGGCCCATGGCGGTCCCCTACCCCCTCTGCGAGGGTTATGTAACGCGTAACCTATGAGTTACGCTTTTTCGTATGGACCAGGCCGCGGAGGCGATCGCCGACCCGATCAGACGGGCGATTCTGCGTATGGTGCGTGACGAGCGGCTCACCGCCGGTGAGATCGCCGCCCGGTTCCCCGTCAGCCGGCCCGCCGTCAGCCGGCACCTGCGGGTGCTCCGGGAGAGCGGGCTGGTCGACGACGATCTGTCCGGCCGGCACCGCTACTACTCGCTCAACCCCGGCGGCCTCACCGAACTGCACCGATGGTTGACCGACCTCATGACACCCGCGGGCTGGGAGCAGCGCCTCGACGCGCTGGAGACCGAGGTCTACCGGGCCCGCCGCGACAACAGGGAGACCGCGTGAACCCGACCGGCCGCCTTCTCGGCGCCGACCTTCACCTGATCCGCACCTTCAAGGCCCCGGCCGCCGACGTGTGGGCGAGCATCACCGAATCGGAGCGCACCGCCCGGTGGTTCGGCCCCTGGCGGGGCGACGCCGACCCGATGATCCAGATCCAGCTCACCTCCGAGGAGGGGGCGCCCTGGGTCGACGTGCGGGTCGAGGCCTGCGAGCCGCCCCGGCGGCTGGCCCTCTCGTCGCTCGACGAACACGGCGCCTGGCACGTGGAGCTGACCGTCACCGAGACCGACGGGGTGACCGAGTTGCTGTTCGTGCACCAGAGGATCGACCCGGCGAGCGCCGGGGAGGTGGGGCCGGGCTGGGAGTACTACCTCGACTGCCTGGTGGCGGCCCGCGAAGGGGCGCCCGCACCGGATTTCGCCGACTACTACCCGGCGATGAAGCCCTACTACGACGGCCTGGGCTGAAATGAAACAGACGGGGAGCCGCGGCTCCCCGTCTTGGTCGTCTCAGTGGTCCGGTGGTTCCTCTGCCAGTCCGCCGGCCGGCGGTTTCGGGGTGCGCGGTTCACGGACTCCCGCCGAGCCGCCACCGCCGTCTCTCATCCACACCTTGACGGTGCCCCAGCGCGACACCCGGGCGCCGGGAAGTGGTTCCTGTCTGGTCACGATGCCGTGCATGACCGATTCGGGGCCGTCGGGGGACGGGCCGATCAGGAGAACGCCCGCGTCGTGACCCACCAGCCATGCGTTGAGTGCCTGCATGCCCCGGAAGTCCGGGACTTCCACTTCGATCAGGTTCATGCAACCTCCCGAACCCGATCGTAAGTGGCTATTACGAACATGCACCCTTTTTGAGTAGTGGCCCGCCGGTCACCTTGTTGTCACACGCGATGGTGTTTCCGCCGACGGTGTCGTTGATTCCGACACCCTTCGCGCCGGAGAGGTTGATGACGTTCCGCCGGAAGATGTTTCCGGTTCCCCAGCCGTCGACGATCTCGTGGGTCTGGAATCCGTCGAGCGGCGTCCGGCGGCCCCGGTTGTTCTCGATGACGTAGCCGTTGCCCTTGACGTCGACCCAGGAATCGTTGGTGCCGTCGTTCACCAGCGCGGAACCGTCGAAGACGTTGCCGACGATCCAGCCGCCGCTGGTGCCCTCTTTGACGTCGATCGCCTCGGCGGTCGATTTGATCTCGTTGCCGCGCACCCAGTTGCCGTCGCTGCGGTCCATCCGGCCGCCGGTGTATTTCTTCCAGTTCGACTCGGCGGTGCCGATGTAGACGCCCTCGCCGAATTTCGGTTTACGCAGACCGGTGTTGTAAATGCGGTTGTACTGGACGATGTTCTTGGTGCTGAAATCGCGCAGGTGAATGGCCTCGTCGCCGATGGAGTGCACGGTCAGCGACTGGATGACCGAACCGCGGGTGCGGTCGGCCATCACGCCTTTCTGGCTGTTCCTGACGGTGAAGCCGATCAGGCGCCAGTAGTTCCCCTTGTTGATGTGGAAACCGTAACCGCCCTTCGGGCCGCCGCCCTCGATGACCGATCCGGCGGTGCCGCAGACGAAAATGGGGCGGCTCTGCGTGCCCGATTTCTGGGCGACGAAATTGCCCCGGTAGAGGCCGGGCCGCAATTTGATCACCTCACCCGGCCGCGCCTTGGCGAGCGCGGTCTTGAGCTGGCTCGCGGTGCCCACGGTCTTCGTCGCGGGCGGGCATTTCACCATCCCCGGGCCGGTCGGCGCAGCCTGAGCTGGGCCGGCGACTAAAACACCACTGGCGGCCACGAGCAACGCGCCCACCGCATATCTGATCTCCACCTTGACCATCCTGTCAGTGGAGTCACAGGTGTCACAAGTTTCGCCGGCCCGCTCTAATGATCAAAAGCCGGGGAAAACCTGTCGGAGTTCCGCCAAAGTGATCGAACCGGTGAGTTCGACGACCGGCGGGGTGTGCTCGGGCGCGTGCCGCCCGGTCACCAGCCGCAACCACCATTCGGCCGGGGCGGTCAGCACCGCGTCGGGCTCGGCCGGGACGTCCACGATCTCGGCCTGCTCCCCGATCACCAGGCCGAACGACCGCTCGGGCGCGGTCACGTGGACGGCCAGCGTGGCCGCGCGGCCCAGCCGGTCGGGCTTGGCGGTCCAGCCCAGCATGCCGCCGATCCGGTCGAGCAGGATGTCGGTGGCGTCCGGGCGCAACCCGGCGGCCTGGTCGAAGGTGACCTGGACGTCCCAGGCGTGCAGGGCGAGCTCGCTCAGCCGGAACTTGGCGAAGGTCTCCACGTCGAGCGGGTCGATCGGGAACCACAGGGCGATGCGCAGGCTCTCGCGGGTCGCCGGGTCGAGGCCCTCCAGGCGAGCGATGTGGTTCTCGTTGGCGTCGAGGAAGGCGTTCGCGCGCTCCGCGGGCGACATCGCGTCCCAGCGGGCCCAGATGGCGCGGATCGTGTCGTTCTCCGGGGAGCCGGTGCCGTTCAGGGCGCCTTCGAGGGCGGCGAGGTTGATCTCGGCGCCGCTGCCGAGATGGCTGAGCACCTGGGAGACGTCCCAGTCGGAGGCACCCGACTGGCGGACGAGGTCCTCCGGGGCGAAGGCGCGGACCTGCGCGGCGAGCTCGTCGAAGGTGGAACGCAGGGTCTTGGTCGCCTGGTCGGTCATGAGTGGGGTTCTCCGTGTACGCGGGGTAAGTGGCGTCGACAACGCGAACGCCACGAACCTCACGGATCATCCCTGTTTCACCGTCCGAGGGCGGCGCCGATCTTCGCCCGGGGGTCGGCCGCCCCCGCCAGCACGCCGGAGGGCAGCACGTCGATCAGGTGGGCGTGCCCGAACCCGTCGCCGTAGTTCTCCCGCACGGTCCGATGGCCCCGCTCGGCCAGGCCCGCCTCCCAGGGGGCGCCGTCCTCGACCTCGACGACCTGCTCGGTGCTCCGCCAGGTCTCGAAACCGGTCTCCGAGCCGAGCACCCAGCGCGGGGCGTCGATGATCTCGCCGGGGGTCTGGTCGTGGACGAGCAGCCGCGTCACCAGTTGCAGGAGGATCTGCGGCTGGGCGTCGCCGCCCATGGTGCCGATGACCGTGCGCAGCGAGCCGTCGGGGCGGGTGATCAGGGCGGGCGCGAGGGTGTGCGGCGGACGGCGTCCGGGGCCGTACTCGGCCGGGTGGCCTTCGGCCAGGGAGAAGCCGATGCCGCGGTTGTGCAGGTTGATCCCGGTCGACGGTTCGAACAGGAGGCTCCCGAACCCGGCCGCGTTCGACTGGATCAGCGAGACGCCCATGCCGTCCGCGTCGACGGCGCAGAGGTAGGTGGTGTCGCCCTTCTTCGCCGGAGCGGTCAGGCCCGGAGTGCCGACCAGGGCCCGGCGGGCCTCGGCGGTGTCGAGGGGGGCGGTGGCGTTCTCGTACAGGACGTCGAGCCGGTCGTGCCCCGCGGCCACGGCCACGTCGATCAGCAGAGCGGCCCAGGCCGGGTCGGCGGGGTCGGCCGGGACGTCGAGGCCCTCCAGGATCTTGAGGGCGAGCGGCAGCAGGTAGCCCTGGGAGTTGGGCGGAATGGTGTGGACGCCGTGGCCGAAGACGCCCGCCGACAGCGGCGTCACCCATTCGGCCTGGTCCCGCGCGAGGTCGTCGGGTGTGTACTCGCCGTCGCCGAGCCGCAGCAGGCCCTCACCGAACTCGCCCTGGTAGAAGCCCGCCCGGCCGGTCTCGGCGACGGCCTCCAGCACCCGGGCCGCGCCCGGCCTCCTGATCGGGTCGCCGACGTTCCGCACGTGGGCGTAGTCACTCTGCATCGTGCCGATGAACGAGGCGCCGGGGGCCAGCAGCGGCGAGGCCGGGAAGCCGTCGGCCGCCAGGCGGATCGCCGGGGCCAGCACCTCGGCGAGCGGCAACCGGCCGAACCTGCCGTGCAGGGCGAGCCAGCCGTCGACGCATCCGGGCACGGGGACCGATCTGATGTCGTACAGGTGCGGCATCCGGTCATGCCCCTCCGCCCGCAACCGGGCGGGGTCCGCGCCGCTGCCGGCGCGTCCGGAGGCGTTCAGGGCGTGCACCCCCGATCCGTCGTGGACGAGGGCGAACAGGTCACCCCCCAGGCCGCACATGTGCGGCGCGGTGACCGCCAGCACCGCGTTCGCCGCCACCGCCGCGTCGGCGGCGCTCCCGCCCTTCTCCAGTACGACCAGACCCGCGGCCGACGCGAGGTGGTCAATGGTGCAAACCATGCCGTTTGGTGCATACCGGGTGGAAGTCATAGCAGGACTCTACGATGCGCCCCTGCAAGAGAAACGGGCCCGGCGGAGAACCGCCGGGCCCGCCCACCGCTCCGGTGCTACTGGACGGTGATCTTGTCGACTTCCACGGTGACGCCCTTGACCTGGTCGGTGACGACCGAGGTCGTCACCGAGCCGACGCCGGTGATGGCGCCCTTGACCTTCATCGTGTAGGTGAGGGTCTCGCCCGGGGCGCCGGGCGTGCTGGTGATGGTGTAGTCGGACGTCACTCCGGTGCCCGCCGGGATCTGGCTGCCGGCGGTGCCGTCGGAGTTCTCCGCGCCCACGGTCAGGCCGTAGGCGTCACCCGGGTAGGGCAGCGGGCCCGGGTAGGCGAAGCTGATGTCCTCGACGCCGTTGACGCCGATCCACGCCTGGAAGGTGCGGAGCGTGTTGGTGCCGTAGAGGCGCAGGCGCCACTCGACCACGATCCAGTCGGACACGCCGTCGGTCAGCGTGGTCGCGTAGACACCGGGGGCGCCGGTGCCGTCGAGGTCGGTCCAGAACGGCGCGAGCACGCCGTTCGGGCGGGTGTCGTCGGGCAGCGTCTGCGGGCTGAACTGGATGTCCGCCGAGCCGTTGGTGCCGCCGGCCACGAGGTAGCCGTTGGACGTGATGCCGATCCGGGTGAACGTCTGACCGGCGAACCGGTAGGCCGGGACGTTGTAGTTCACGGCCTGCTCGTCGCCCACCGGCGTCGGCGTGGTGCCGAACGCGTCGAGCGGGAGGTAGCCGAACAGACCGCCCGGGGTGATCACCGGCGCGTCGGGCTGGCGGCCGTCGAGCGTGGTGGTGACCGTGGCCTCCTGGCTGTTCACCTGGGTCGCGCCGGTCACGCTGTTCAGCCGCAGGCGGCCGTCGAGCACGCTGGTGGCGGTGACCTCGGTGTCGTTCAGGGTGCCGTTCGAGACGGTGACGGTGCAGGTCGACTCGGCGTTCTTGGCGATGGTCGAGGGGGCGCAGGTCTGGTCGACCGGGATCGCGCCCTCCTGGCGGTAGAAGGCCACCGGGATGCGGTGGTCCTTGTTGCCGTCCTCCTGGCGGAGGTCGATCTCACCGAAGTACTGGCCGTCCGGGACGTCGGGGGCGCTGATCGTGATGGTCAGCTCCTTGGTGCCGCCCGCGGGGACGGTGAAACGCTCCGGCGTGACGGTGATGTGCGTGCCGGCGGTGGTGGTCTTGCCGCGCGAGGTGTACTCGACCTCTTCGCCAGTGACGTTCTTGACGGTGCGCGTGGTGGTGATCTGGCCCGGCATCGTGGGCGCGTTCACCGACGGGATGTTCAGGTCGATGCGGTTCAGCGGGTCGTCGGCGGAGATCGCGAAGTCGGCCGCGGTCTCGTCGATGGTCAGCACCGAGTTGTACGCCTGGCTCAGGTCGATGCGGCCGCCGCCCATGTCGAACGGGTCGGCCGGGGTGACCCGGTCCTGCTTGGTGACGTTGGTGCGGGCGGTGGTCTCCAGGGCCGACTTGACCTGGCCGGGGGTCCAGCCGGGGTTGGCCGCGAACACCAGCGCCGCCGCGCCCGCGACGTGCGGGGACGACATCGAGGTGCCGGCGATCACCTGGTAGAGGTTCCCGGGCGGGCCCTCCAGCGGGGACTCGGGGGTCGGGGTGTGACCGGCGAGGATGTGCAGACCGGGCGCGGTGACGTCGGGCTTGAGGAAGTCGCCGCCGGGGCCGCGCGAGGAGAACGTGGTGATGACGTCGCGCTGCCAGTTGGTCTTGGTGCCCTGCGTGAAGGTCGCCGTCGCCCCGGGAGTGGCGGCGAGGTGGGCGAGCAGGACGTCGGTCGCCGGCTTGTCGATGTGGACGGTCGGCAGCCAGTGGTTGTCGGTCATGACGTCGAGCGGCGTGCTGTTGTACAGGATCATGCCGACCGCGCCGCCCTGCTTCACGTTGAAGCCCTTGAGCACCCGGTTCGGGCCGCGCTCACACGCCACGATCTTCCCGCTGAACAGGCCGGGAGGCGCGGGGGTGAGGCAGAGCGCGTCGCTGTACGGCGGCGCCGAGGCCAGCACCACGGGGGTCGCCGAGGGAACGCCGGCGGTGATCGAGGCGCCCTTGATGGTCGGGCCGCCACCGCTGAAGGTGATGGTCGACTCGAAGGTGCGCTTCTGGGTGTTGGCCGCGACGGTGGTCACCCACGGCGAGCGGTGGTCGGTCGTGGCCGCGCCGGGACCGGCGTTGCCGGCCGAGGCGGCGACGAACACGCCCGCGGCATAGGCGTCGAGGAACGCGAGCTCGACCGGGTCGGTGTACGGGTTCGCGCCACCGGAGATCGAGAAGTTGATCACGTCGACGCCGTCGAGGATGGCCTGGCCGACGGCCGCGGCCGAGTCGGTCTGGTAGCAGCCCTCGGCGCCGCAGACCTTGTAGACGGAGACGTGCGCGGCCGGGGCGATGCCGTGGGTCGCGCCGCGTGAGATGCCGAGCGGGTTGGCGTCCGCGACCGGACCGCCGGCGGCGGTGGTGGCGGTGTGGGTGCCGTGGCCGTTGGAGTCACGCGCCGAGTCGGGGTAGACGTCGCCGCCGACCACGAGGTTGTACGTGTCCAGGAACGGCTCGCCGCCGATCAGCTTGTTGTTGCAGACGAAGACGTCGGCCGCCGGGGTCAGCGGGTTGTCGCCGAAGTCACAGGTCCGCGGGGTGCCGTCGGCCTTGGCCGGGGGCGTCGGGAGGCCGGGCCTGTCGGCCATCATGGGGTGCTCCGGCCAGAGGCCCGAGTCGAGGATGCCGACGATGACGCCCTTGCCCGAATTCGGCGCACCGCCGAGGCTGTTGTAGACCGGCGTGGCGTCGATGGCCTCGCTCTCGTCGGTCGACAGCGGCTGCTCCAGGCCGTCCCGCTGCACCGCCGCCACACCGGGCAGCTTCAGCAGGTCCTTGGCCTCGTTCTCCGGGACGGTCAGCGCGACGCCGCCGTAGACGGTGCGGAGCTTCTGGCCGACCTTGGCTCCCGCGACCTCGCCCGGCAGCGCGGCCAGGAACTTGTTCTCGATTCCCTCGATGTGCTTGACGTACTTCTCGGCCGCGGCGCTCTCGGGGTCGAGCCCCTTGCCGGTGGCGCTGGGGCTGGTCGCGGCGTATCCGCTGACCCCGCCCTTGTAGGCGGCGAGCGAGTCGTAGTCGAGCTTGACGACGACGTTCACCGGTTTCGTCGAGGTCGCCTTGAGCAGCGCTTCGTCGCTCTTGGCGAGCTGGCCGGTCAGCGACTTGGCCCCGGTGACCACCTCGGGGTCGGTCAGCGGGACGGCGGTGAACGAGGGCGTGGGAGTCGGGGTGGGTTCGGCGATCGCCGAACCCGCCGGGACCAACGCAGCCACCAGGCCGACTGCGGCGGCCGTGGCGACGGTCAGTCTTAACCTTGACACGAAACCTCCATGGGTGCTGGGGGACTCGTCACCGCACAAGGAGGAATCGCGCCACCCCCCGGGCAGCGTCCGAAAATGGACGCGCAAAAGGGCTGCAACCCTCCCCGGTTGGTTGACGATAACCGGACCGTTCGGCTTAGAACGTTCCGATCTGTCAGGGAGTTTAGTTAGCTCTTATTTGTCCCGCTAGATGAGATATTGCCAAGTGGGCTGTCCAGATTGGGACGCCGCGCGCTTTAGCTGATAAATGGCCTTCCACCTGCGGTTCGGTGGTCGACCAGGGCGGTGTGTCGGCCACTGGGGGGACACGCCGACCGGCAGCATTGGACCGTGAGCGAGCGAGGTAATGAGCAGAACCTGCCGAGGCAAGAGTGCGCGGCGACGGTTCTGGGCGGTCCGACGACCGTCATCGACATGGGTGGCCTGCGGATAGTCGTGGATCCCACTTTCGACGCTCCCGGACCGCACGGCTACCTGACCAAAACCCTTCCCCCTGTGGTCGATGAGACGGGACTGGGTTTCGTCGACATGGTGCTGGTCAGCCATGACGCGCATCCTGACAACCTTGACGACCGGGGCCGCGCCTTCGCCTCCGAGGCGGTCCTCACGCTGACGACGCCGGGCGCCGCCGTCCGGCTGGGCGCGACCGGCCTCGCGCCCTGGACGACCTTCACCGTGCCGCGTCCCGACGGCGGCGGCGACCTGTTCGTGCTGGCGGTGCCGGCCGTCCACGGCCCGGAGGACGGCGAACGCGACGCCGACGGCTTCGTCAACTGCGAGGTGACCGGGTTCGTGTTGTCGGGCCGGGGCCTGCCGACGGTCTACGTGAGCGGCGACAACGCCTCGATGCGCACCGTGGGCGAGATCGCCCGCCGGGTGCCGGAGATCGACGCCGCGGTGCTGAACGCGGGGGCGGCGCGGGTGACGGGCAAGTTCCGGGAACGCCCGGTGTCGATGGACGCCCGGCGGGTCGCCGCGACCGCCGCCGTGCTGGACGTCGACGTGGTGCTCCCCGCCCACTACGACGGGTGGACGCACTTCACCGAGGGCCGGGCCGAGGTGGAGACCGCCTTCGACGAGGCCGGCCTGTCGGCCGTGCTCCGCGTGGCCGGCCACGGCGCCTGGTCGTCGTTGCGGAAGTGACGGGTGCTCAGCCCCGGCGCGGGGCGGTGCTCCCCCGGACCACCAGTTCGGTGCCGAGTTCCACCCGCCGCTGGAGGAGGGGCTCCCCCTCGGCGAGGTGGATCAGCATGAGCGCTGCCGTCGCCGCCATCTCGGTCAACGGCTGGCGCACGGTCGTGAGCGGCGGGATGGCCCACCTCCACGGAGGCATGTCGTCGAAGCCGACCACGCTGAGGTCGTCGGGGATGCGCAGGCCCAGCCGGTGGGCGGCGTGGTAGACGCCGATCGCCTGCCCGTCGTTGGCGGTGAAGATCGCGGTGGGCGGCTGCGGCAGCTCCATCAGCCGCTGGGTGTGCACGACGCCGTCGTCGACCTGGAAGTCGCCGTGGCAGATCAGGTCGGGATCGACGGGCACGCCGGCGGCGTCGAGGGCGGCGCGGTAGCCGTCGAGGCGGGCCCGGCTGGAGAGGGCGAAGCCGGGGCCGGTGATCATGGCGATCCGCCGGTGCCCCAGTTCGAGGAGGTGGCGGGTGGCCTCCAGCCCGCCGCTCCAGTTGGTCGCGCCGACCGACGGCACCCCCCGGCCGGGGTCTCCGGCGGGGTCGAGCACGACCAGCGGGACCTCACGGGTCGCGAGCAGCACACGCTGCTCCTCGGTCGGCCCGGAGAAGACCGTGATGACACCGGCGGGACGGCGGCTGAGCACGTCCTGGATCCACTGCTGACCGGGGACGTGCCGACCGCCGAGCTCGGAGACCACCACGCTCAGGCCGTGTTGCCCGGCCACCGACTTCACGCCCTTGACGATCTCTATCGGATAGTCGCCCGCCAGTTCGTGGAAGACGAGCTCGATCAGGCCGGCGGGCTTCACCCGGCGGCGCTGCCGCCGGAAACCGTGTTCCCGGATGAGGCGCTCGACCAGCGCCCGGGTGTCGGAGCCGACCTCGGAACGTCCGTTGACGACTTTGGAGACGGTGGCGACCGAGACGCCGGCCATCTCGGCGAGTTGTGAGAGAGTCAGGGCTTCGGAGGACGCCGGACCGGCGTGGGGGGCATCGTCGGTCGAGGTCATAGCGGAATTCTATGGGTGTTTTCGGACGTCACGCGGCGTCGTTTGCGCTGCTGGTGCCAACCGTTCCCATCGCCGCGAGGCCCGTCGGCCGAAACTTTTCGCAATTTGCCTGAAACTTTTTAGCGACCTGCCCGGACCCTCCCTGACATCCGTCCGAACCCTCGCGGAAATCTACGGTTGCCAACTGGTAACTTCTATGAAATTTTCACATGCACGGACCGAAAGGTGCGGCCCCCCTCAGGGCGAATGAGCAGGCCGGGCGCTGTCTTGCCGGTAATGCCCAGCTCAGCGAGGGTGGCGGCACTGTTGACGCCGAATCGGCAGTTGGGTGTACTCAGGCGACCCGCGAACCCCCGCAGGAGCAGACCATGGATCTCTGAGATCACGAATGTTAGCGATAACAGATTTTCGGTGATCATCTGCGTCGTCCCGACCGCCCTACCTGCTGACTCCTCACCCCCCAAGGAACCGGCATGCTCCCCACCGCGATCCTGACCATCGCGCCCTCTTCACGACGAACCCCCAGCCTCGCCGTCATCCACGCCCGCACCGCCGGCGTCCCGGCGACCACCCCGCCGACCGGCGGTTATCTCCGCGCCACCCCCGCCACAGACAGGCGGGGCGACTCGGCGGACGCACACCAGGCCGCCGCCGAGACCGGCCCCGAGACGGTCCCCGAGCGCGACGCGGCCACGCCGGCCACGTTCGCACCCCACCGGTGCAGGCGCTTCCGCGTCTGAGCGCCGCACGAACGGCAATATTCCGCCGGGCGCTTTCCGGCGCTGAATGTTATCGCTAACAGAATTCACCGGCCACCACCCGGCCTGACCAGGTGAAAGCCGACGACCGGTTGTGAGGACCACCAACCCGCCGGTCGTCTCACCCCATACCCGAGGAGCTCCCCCATGTCCTTGAGCCGTCGCCAGCTCTTCCAGGCCGCGGGCGCGACCGTCGCGTTCTCGGCCGCCGGCCAGGTGATCGGCGCCTCCGCCGCCCAGGCCGCACTTCCCTGGGCGCGCGCCGACATCGGCGTGTCCGCCTACGAATTCGACCTCGGCCAGGTGCGGCTCACCTCCGGCCGCTGGCTCGACAACCAGAACCGCACCCTCGCCTACCTGCGGTTCGTCGACGTCGACCGGTTGCTGTACGTCTTCCGCGCCAACCACGGCCGATCCACGAACGGGGCCGCGTCCAACGGCGGGTGGGACGCCCCGAACTTCCCCTTCCGCTCCCACATGCAGGGCCACTTCCTGACCGCCTGGGCGCAGGCCTACGCCGTGCTCGGCGACACGACCTGCCGGGACAAGGCCAACTACATGGTCGCCGAGCTGGCCAAGTGCCAGGCGTCCAACGGCTACCTGTCGGGCTTCCCCGAGTCGGACATCACCGCGGTGGAGAACCGCACGCTGTCGAACGGCAACGTGCCCTACTACTGCATCCACAAGACGCTCGCCGGGCTGCTGGACGTGTGGCGGCTGATCGGCAACACCGAGGCCAGGACGGTGCTGCTCAACCTGGCCGGCTGGGTCGACACCCGGACCGCGCGGTTGTCGTCGAGCCAGATGCAGTCGATGCTCGGCACCGAGTTCGGCGGCATGAACGCCGTGCTGACCGACATCTACCAGATGACCGGCGACTCCCGCTGGCTGGCCACCGCCCAGCGGTTCGACCACGCCGCCGTCTTCAACCCGCTGGCCAACAACCAGGACCAGCTCAACGGCCTGCACGCCAACACGCAGGTGCCCAAGTGGATCGGCGCGGCCCGCGAGTACAAGGCCACCGGCACGACGCGCTACCGCGACATCGCGTCCAACGCCTGGACCATGACCGTCAACGCGCACAGCTACGCCAACGGCTCCAACAGCCAGGCCGAGCACTTCCGCGCCCCCAACGCCATCGCCGGCTACCTGAGCCGCGACACCGGGGAGGCGTGCAACACCTACAACATGCTCAAGCTCACCCGGGAGCTCTGGCAGCTCAACCCGGCGCGGGCCGACTACTTCGACTTCTACGAGAACGCGCTGATCAACCACCTGATCGGGCAGCAGAACCCGGCCGACGCACGCGGCCACGTCACCTACTTCACCCCCCTCAACCCCGGCGGGCGGCGCGGCGTCGGCCCGGCCTGGGGCGGCGGCACGTGGAGCACCGACTACAACTCCATGTGGTGCTGCCAGGGCACCGGCATCGAGACCAACACCAAGCTGATGGACTCGATCTACTTCCACAACGGCACCACGCTCTTCGTGAACCTGTTCCAGCCCTCGACGCTCAACTGGTCGCAGCGCGGCATCACGGTCACCCAGACCACCTCCTACCCGGTCACCGACACCACGTCGTTGCAGGTCACCGGCAACGTGAGCGGTTCGTGGACGATGCAGATCCGCATCCCGGGCTGGACCCTGGGCGCGACGATCAGCGTCAACGGGGTGCAGCAGAACATCACCACCACCCCGGGCACCTACGCGGCGCTGACACGCAACTGGACCTCGGGCGACACCGTGACCGTGCAGCTCCCGATGCGCGTGGTCATGAAGGCCGCCAACGACAACCCGAACCTCCAGGCGATCATGTACGGCCCGGTCGTGTTGTCGGGCAACTACGGCAACACCTCCCTGTCGGCGGCCCCGGCCCTGACCCCCTCGACGATCACCCGCACGAGCACGTCGTCGCTGGCGTTCACCGCCAACGGCTCGATCAACCTCGGCCCGTTCTACGACGCCCACAACCACAACTACGTCGTCTACTTCGCCACCAGCGGCGGGGGTGGCGGCGGCTCGGCCAGCTTCCGCCTGATCAACGCGGCCAGCGGCCTGGCGCTCGGCATCCAGAACATGTCCACCGCCGACGGCGGCCTCGCGTTGCAGTGGACCGACAACGGCACCGCCGACCACGACTGGGTGCCCATCGTCGACGGCAACGCCCTGCGCTTCCGCAACGTCAACAGCAACAAGGTGCTGGGCGTGGAGAACATGTCGACGGCCGACAACGCCCGCGTGCTCCAGTGGGCCGACAACGGCACCGCCGACCACCGCTGGACGATCACCGACAACGGCGACGGCGCGGTCAAGATCCGCAACGTGAACAGCTCCAAGCTGCTCGGCACCCAGAACGGCTCCACGGCCAACGGCGCGCAGGCCGTCCAGGACTCCGACAACGGCAGCGGCGACAACCTGTGGCGGTTCGTGCCGAACGGCGCGCGGCGCATCCAGAACGTCGGCACCGGCATGGTCCTGGGCGTCACGAACATGTCCACCGCCGACGGCGCGCTCGTCGTGCAGTGGGGCGACACCGGCACCGCCGACCACCTGTGGACGGCGATCGTCGACACCGGCGGCTACCTGCGCCTGCGCAACTCCAACAGCCAGAAGGTGCTCGGCGTGGAGAACGCCGCCACCGCCGCCGGCTCCCGCGTCGTGCAGTGGGCCGACAACGGCACCAGCGACCACCGCTGGCGCCTGCGGTACGGGTCCAACGCCGCCTTCCGCATCCAGTGCGCCAACGGCGGCCGGGTCCTCGGCCTCAGCGGGACGGCGCAGGGCGCACAAGTCGTGCTCTCGGACGACAACGGCTCGGCCAACAACCTCTGGAGGTTCCTGTGAGACGCCTGCTGGCGATCCTCTCCTCGTTACTGCTGGTGGGTGCCTTCATCACCACCCAGCAGGCGTCGGCCGCGACGGTCGACACCAACGCGTGGTACGTGCTGATCAACCGCAACAGCGGCAAGGCCCTCGACGTCTACAACCTGGCGACCAACGACGGGGCCCGCATCACCCAGTGGACCCGTAACAACGGCAACCAGCAGCAGTGGCAGTTCGTCGACTCCGGCGGCGGCTACTACCGCGTGAAGTCGCGCCTCAGCGGCAAGGTGCTCGACGTCTCCGGCGTCTCCACCGCCAACGGCGCGGCCGTCGTCCAGTGGACCGACCTCAACGGCACCAACCAGCAGTGGCGGCTCGCCGACTCCCCCGACGGCTACGTCCGGCTGATCGCGCGGCACAGCAACAAGGCCCTGGAAGTGCAGAGCGCCTCCACGGCCGACGGCGGCAACATCGTCCAGTACGACGACTGGGGCGGCGCCAACCAGCAGTGGCAGTTCGTGCCGGTCGGCGGTGCCACCCCGACCCCCACGCCCACTCCCACGCCCAACCCCGGCGGCAACTACACCAACCCGGTGGTCTGGCAGGACTTCGCCGACGGCGACATCATCCGGGTCGGCGACGCCTACTACTACTCCGCCTCGACCATGCACTACTCGCCGGGCGCGCCGATCCTGCGCTCCTACAACCTGGTCGACTGGGAGTACGCGGGCCACTCGGTCCCGCGCCTCGACTTCGACTCGAACGCCTACGACCTCAACGGCGGGCGCGCGTACGTGAAGGGCATCTGGGCCTCGACGCTGAACTACCGGCCCAGTAACAGCACCTACTACTGGTACGGCTGCACCGAGTTCAACCGCACCTACGTCTACACCGCCTCGGCCGTCGACGGCACGTGGACCAAGCGGGCCCGGATGAACCAGTGCTACTACGACGCCGGCCTGCTGATCGACACCAACGACACGATGTACGTCGCCTACGGCAACGGGACGATCAGCGTCGCCCAGCTCTCGGCCGACGGCCTCAGCCAGGTGCGCGCCCAGCAGGTCTTCCAGACCCCGAGCAGCGTGGGCACCCTGGAGGGCGCGCGCTTCTACAAGCGCGGCAACTACTACTACATCTGGCTCACCCGCCCCGCCAACGGCCAGTACGTGCTGCGCTCCACCTCGCCGTGGGGCCCGTACACGATGCAGCAGGTGCTGCTCAACATGCCCAGCCCGATCTCCGGCGGCGGCACGCCGCACCAGGGCGGGCTGGTCCAGACCCAGAGCGGCGCCTGGTACTACATGTCGTTCGTCGACGCCTACCCGGGCGGCCGGGTGCCGGCGCTCGCGCCGATCAACTGGGTGAACGACTGGCCGGT
Source organism: Herbidospora sp. NBRC 101105 (assembly GCF_030269205.1). Taxonomy (NCBI): domain Bacteria; kingdom Bacillati; phylum Actinomycetota; class Actinomycetes; order Streptosporangiales; family Streptosporangiaceae; genus Herbidospora; species Herbidospora sp. NBRC 101105. The sequence goes on from NZ_BSSX01000004.1 coordinate 661,198, forward strand.
GATCCAGACGGTGAACGGCGGCTGGGGCGTGAACTACCCCAAGCCGAACATCCAGACCAACCGCACGGTCGCCTCAATGATCGGCCCGGACACCTTCTCCGGGAGCAGCCTCGGCCACCGGTGGGAGTGGAACCACAACCCCGACACGAGCCGCTTCTCCACCGGCAACGGCCTGCGCCTGCAGACCGCGACCGTGACCAACGACCTCTACAACGCCCGCAACACCCTGACCCACCGCATCCAGGGACCGACGTCCACGGCGACGATCGAGCTCGACTACTCGCAGATGGCCAACGGCGACCGGGCCGGCCTGGCGATGCTGCGTGACCAGTCGGCCTGGATCGGGGTCAGACGCGACAACGGCGCCTACCGGGTCTCGATGACCAACGGGCTGACCATGAACAGCAGCTGGGCGACCACCGGCACCGGCAGCGAACAGGCCGGCGCGAACATCTCCGGCGGCAAGATCTGGTTGCGGGTGAACGCCGACATCCGGCCGGGTTCCGGACGCACCGCCCGCTTCTCCTACAGCACCGACGGGACGAACTTCACCACGCTCGGCCCGGCCTTCACGTTGAACAACGCCTGGCAGTTCTTCATGGGCTACCGGTTCGGCATCTTCAACTACGCCACCAGCGCGCTCGGCGGAGCGGTGACCGTGAACCGCTTCGACCTCACCACTCCCTAGCCGTTCTCAGCCGCCCGGTCCGTTCGTGGCAGGACGACGGACCGGGCGACCGGGCGACCCCCCTACCCAAGAAAGGCGACCCCGTTCATGAAACGAATCTTGTCCTTGGTCACCGCGGCGCTGCTCGGCGCCGGCCTGTCGGTGACGCTCACCGGGCCGGCCGACGCCGCCTCGACACTGGGCGCCTCGGCGGCCGAACGCGGCGGGCGCTACTTCGGCGCGGCCATCGCCGCGGGCCGGATGGGCGACTCGACGTACATGAACATCCTGAACCGGGAGTTCAACCAGGTCACCGCCGAGAACGAGATGAAGTGGGACGCGACCGAACCCTCGCGCAACAGCTTCAACTTCAGCAACGGCGACCGGATCGCCAACCACGCGATCGCGCGCGGCATGAAGATCCGCGGCCACGCCCTGCTCTGGCACCAGCAGCAGCCGACCTGGGCGCGCGGCATGGAGGGCTCCGACCTGCGCAGCGCGATGATCAACCACGTCACGCGGGTCGCCACCTACTACCGGGGGAAGATCCACTCCTGGGACGTCGTCAACGAGGCCTTCGCCGACGGCGGCAGCGGCGGACGCCGCGACTCCAACCTCCAGCGCACCGGCAACGACTGGATCGAGGCGGCCTTCCGGGCCGCGCGGGCGGCCGACCCCGGGGCCAAGCTCTGCTACAACGACTACAACACCGACGGGATCAACGCCAAGAGCACCGGCATCTACAACATGGTGCGCGACTTCAAGGCGCGCGGCGTCCCGATCGACTGCGTCGGCTTCCAGTCCCACCTGGGCACCTCGATCTCCGGTGACTACCAGGCCAACCTCCAGCGCTTCGCCGACCTCGGCGTCGACGTCCAGATCACCGAACTGGACGTCGCGCAGGGCTCCAACCAGGCCAACATCTTCGCGACGGTGACCCGTGCCTGCCTGAACGTGGCGCGGTGCAACGGCATCACGGTGTGGGGCATCCGCGACAGCGACTCATGGCGAACCGGCGAGAACCCGCTGCTGTTCGACTCCTCGGGCAACAAGAAGGCCGCCTACAACTCGGTCCTGAGTGCGCTCAACAACGGCAACACCCCGTCCCCGACGCCCACCCCGACGCCGGGCGGGCCGATCAACACCAGTGCGTGGTACGTGCTGCTCAACCGCACCAGCGGCAAGGCGCTCGACGTCTACGGCCTGTCCACGGCCGACGGCGCCCGCATCACCCAGTGGACCCGCAACAACGGCAACAACCAGCAGTGGCAGTTCGTGGACTCGGGAAGCGGCTGGTACCGGCTCAAGTCCCGCCTGAGCAACAAGGTGCTGGACGTCTCCGGCTTCTCCACCGCCAACGGCGGGGCGATCGTCCAGTGGACCGACCTCAACGGCACGAACCAGCAGTGGCGTGTGGCCGACAGCGGCGGATACGTCCGCCTCGTCAGCCGGCACAGCAACAAGGTCCTGGAGGTTCAGGGAGCCTCCACGGCCGACGGCGCCAACATCGTCCAGTACGACGACTGGAACGGCGCCAACCAGCAGTGGCAACTCGTCCAAGTCGGATGAAATCGGAGTAAAACGTGAAGTTCAAACCCATTGCCGTCATCGCCGCTCTGGTGGCGGCGCTGTTCGTGGCCTTACCGTCGGCCAACGCCGCCACCGTCGACACCAACGCCTGGTACGTCCTGGTCAACCGCAACAGCGGCAAGGCCCTCGACGTCTACAACCTGGCGACCAACGACGGCGCCCGCATCACCCAGTGGACCCGCAACGACCAGAACCAGCAGCAGTGGCAGTTCGTCGACTCCGGCGGCGGCTACTACCGGATCAAGTCCCGCCACAGCGGCAAGGTGCTCGACGTCTCCGGCGTCTCCACCGCCAACGGCGCGGCGATCATCCAGTGGAGCGACGGCAACGGCACCAACCAGCAGTGGCGCCTGGCCGACAGCGCGGGCGGCTACGTGCGCTTCATCGCGCGCCACAGCAACAAGGCGCTTGAGGTGCAGGGCGCGTCCACGGCCGACAACGCCAACATCGTCCAGTACGACGACTGGGGCGGCAACAACCAGCAGTGGCAGCTCGTCCAGGTCGGCGGCGGCAACCCGAGCCCGTCGCCCTCGCCGACGCCCACCGGCGGCTGCAACCTGCCCACGACCTACCGCTGGACCTCGACCGGCGCGCTGGCGCAGCCGCGTTCGGGCTGGGTGTCGCTGAAGGACTTCACCGTCGCCCCGTACAACGGGCAGCAGCTCGTCTACGCCACCACGCACGACTTCGGGTCGAGCTGGGGTTCGATGAACTTCTCCCTGTTCACCAACTACTCGCAGATGGCCTCGGCCACCCAGAACCCGATGAACTCGGGCACGGTCGCGCCGTCGTTGTTCTACTTCGCGCCCAAGAGCATCTGGGTGCTGGCCTACCAGTGGGGCGGCGCGGCGTTCTCCTACCGGACCTCCTCCAACCCGACCAACGCCAACGGCTGGTCCTCGCCGCAGACGCTGTTCTCGGGCAGCATCTCCAACTCGGCCACCGGCCCGATCGACCAGGCGCTCATCGGCGACGACCAGAACATGTACCTGTTCTTCGCCGGTGACAACGGCCGCATCTACCGGGCCAGCATGCCGATCGGCAACTTCCCGGGCAGCTTCGGCACCAGCTACCAGACCATCATGACCGACACCACGAACAACCTGTTCGAGGCGGTCCAGGTCTACAAGCTGGCCGGCCAGCAGCGCTACCTGATGATCGTCGAGGCGATCGGCTCGCAGGGCCGCTACTTCCGCTCCTTCACCGCCACCAGCCTGGGCGGCACGTGGACCCCGAACGCCACCACCGAGTCCAACCCGTTCGCGGGCAAGGCCAACAGTGGCGCGACCTGGACCAACGACATCAGCCACGGTGAGCTCCTGCGCACCAGCGCCGACCAGACCATGACGGTCGACCCCTGCAACCTGCAGCTGCTCTACCAGGGCCGCAACCCCAACTCCAACGGCGTCGACTACGGCCTCCTGCCCTACCGGCCGGGCCTGCTGACCCTCCAGCGCTGACGACGTGACCACGGTGGGCCCGGCGCACGGCCGGGCCCACCGTCCCCACGTGGAAAGGAGCACCATGAGAGCCCGGCTGGCCTGGATCACGGGCCTGCTCTGCCTGACGGCCCTGCTGCCCGCCACGTCGGCCAGGGCCGACAACCCGATCGTGCAGACGATCTACACCGCCGACCCCGCGCCGCTCGTCCACAACGGCCGCGTCTACCTCTACACCGGCCACGACGAGGACGGCTCCACCTACTTCACGATGCGCGACTGGCGCGTCTACTCCTCCTCGGACATGGCGAACTGGACCGACCACGGTTCGCCGATGAGCCTGGCCACCTTCTCCTGGGCCGACGCCAACGCCTGGGCCGGCCACGTGGCCTATCGCAACAACAAGTTCTACTGGTACGTCCCGGTCCGCCAGCGCTCCACCGGCCGCATGGTCATCGGCGTGGGCGTCTCGAACAGTCCCACCGGGCCCTTCACCGACGCGCTGGGCCGACCGCTGGTCGACAACAACGAGATCGACCCCAACGTCATCATCGACGACGACGGCCAGGCCTACCTGTACTGGGGCAACCCCCGGCTGGCCTACGTCCGGCTGAACAGCGACATGATCTCCTACTCCGGCGGGATCAACTACGTCTCGCTGACCGCCGCCGGGTTCGGCGCGCGCAGCGGCAACGCCCAGCGGCCGACCCTCTACGAGGAGGGGCCCTGGGTCTACAAGCGGAACGGCCTCTACTACAACGTGTTCGCGGCCGAGTGTTGCTCGGAGTTCATCGCGTACTCGACGGCTCCGAGTGCCACCGGGCCGTGGACGTACCGGGGAACGGTCATGCCGCGCCAAGGGGCGAGCTTCACCAACCACGCCGGGGTCGTCGACTTCGCGGGCGGGTCGTACTTCTTCTACCACAACGGCGCGCTGCCGGGCGGCAGCGGTTACACCAGGTCGGTGGCGGTGGAGAAGTTCACCTACAACGGCGACGGCACCATCCCGACCATCAACATGACCACCGCCGGGCCGCCCCAGGTGGGCACGCTCAACCCCTACGTGCGCCAGGAGGCCGAGACGATCGCCTGGTCGTCGGGTGTGGAGACGGAGGTCTCCTCCGAGGGCGGGATGAACGTCGGGTTCATCGAGAACGGCGACTACATCAAGGTCAAGGGTGTGGCCTTCGGCACCGGGGCGTCCTCCTTCACCGCCCGGGTCGCCTCCGGCACCAGCGGCGGCCGGATCGAGGTCCGGCTCGGCTCCGCCACCGGCACGCTCGTGGGCACCTGCAACGTCGCCGGGACCGGCGGCTGGCAGAACTGGAGCACGGTCACCTGCCCCATCTCGGGCGCGACCGGCACGCGTGACCTCTACCTGCGCTTCGCCGGCAACAGCGGCTACCTGTTCAACCTCAACTGGTGGCAGTTCACCGGCGGAGGCGGCAGCGGCGGCAACCTGCTGACCAACGGCGCCATGGAAGACGGCACCACGGGCTGGACCTCCTCCGGCGGTTCCCTCTCCTCCGCGACCAACGTGGCCCACGCCGGCAGCCGGTCGCTGCTCAACTCCGGGCGTACCGCCTCCTGGCAGGGCCCGCACCAGAACGTGACCGCGCAGCTCACCAACGGCAAGAGCTACACCACCAGCGTCTGGGTGCGCTCGCAGAGCGGGACCCCGAGCGCGAAGGCGACGCTGACGCTCACCGCCAACGGCACGACGAGCTACCTCCAGCTCACCCCCGCCCAGACGGTCAACACGAACGGCTGGACCCAGCTCACCGGCACCGCGACCGTGTCGTGGACCGGCACCCTGACCAACGCCTCCTTCTACGTCGAGACGGCCGCCGGGACCGACGGGCTGTACATCGACGACGCCTCCTTCCAGTGACAGGAGCTCCCATGAGCAGGAAAACCACCCGCGCGCTGCTGGCACTGACGGTCGTGGCCGTGGCGCTGACCCCCGTGAGCCAGGCGCAGGCGTTGAACAACGGAGTAGGCCGCACCCCGCCGATGGGGTGGAACACCTGGAACACCTTCGGGTGCAACATCAACGAGACGCTGATCAAGCAGACCACCGACGCGATGGTCGCCAACGGCATGCGCGACCTCGGTTATCAGTACGTCGTCGTGGACGACTGCTGGATGGACCCGAACCGCGACTCCGCCGGGAACCTCCAGCCCAACCTGTCGCGCTTCCCCAGCGGCATGAAGGCGCTGGGTGACTACATCCACGCCCGCGGCATGAAGTTCGGCATCTACCAGGCGCCGCTCGACAAGACCTGCGCGCAGTACTTCAACTCCTACCCCGGCGCGACCGGCGCCCTGAACCACGAGGTCCAGGACGCCCGCCAGTTCGCCGCCTGGGGCGTCGACTACCTCAAGTACGACTGGTGCTCCCCCACCGGCACCATGGACGACCAGGTCAGGGCCTTCGCCAAGATGCGTGACGCGCTCGCCGCCACCGGCCGGCCGATCCTGTACAGCATCAACCCGAACAGCATCCACGACAAGACGGGACCGCGCCGCAACTGGGGTGACGTCGCCAACATCTGGCGCACCACCGAGGACATCACCAACACCTGGAACTCGGGCCAGACCAACGGCTACCCGATGGGCATCCAGAACATCGTCAACGTGAACGCGCCGCTGTCGGGCTACGCCGCGCCCGGCTCGTTCAACGACCCCGACATGATGGTGGTCGGCCGGGGCGGGATGACCGACACCGAGATGCGCAGCCACTTCGCCCTGTGGGCGATCATGGCCGCGCCGCTGATCGCGGGCAACGACGTCCGGAACATGGACAACGCCACCTCCACGATCATGAAGAACGCCAACCTGATCGCCATCAACCAGGACACTCTCGGCCTGCAGGCGCTCCAGATCAGCAACGACGGCACCCGCCGCATCCTGGCCAAGCGCCTCAGCAACGGCGACGTCGCGGTGGCCCTGTTCAACCAGGGCGGCAGCACCACCACGATCAGCACCAGCGCCGCCGCCATCGGCCTGTCGGGCACCTCCTTCAACCTGCGCGACGCCTGGACCAACGCGGTCACCAGCACGTCGGGCACCATCTCGGCCAGCGTGCCCGCCCACGGCACGGTCGTCTACCGCGTCAGCGGCGGCACGCCCACCTCGCCGTCGCCCTCCCCGACGCCCACGGCCTCGACCAGCCCGCTGCGGGGCGTGGCCTCGAACCGGTGCGTGGACGTCACCGGCGCCTCCCAGGCCAACGGCACCGCCGTGGTGCTCTGGGACTGCAACGGCCAGAGCAACCAGCAGTGGACCTCCACCGCCGCCGGTGAGCTGCGCGTCTACGGCAACAAGTGCCTCGACGTGAACAACAACGGCACCGCCGACGGCACCGGCGTCCTCATCTGGGACTGCAACGGCCAGAACAACCAGAAGTGGCGCTTCAACGGCGACGGCAGCATCACCGCCATCGGCGCGAACAAGTGCCTGGACGTGTCGGGAGCCTCCACCGCCAACAACGCCCGGATCCAGATCTGGACCTGCACCGGCGCCTCGAACCAGCGCTGGACCAGGGGGTAGGGAATGTCCGACATCTCCCGCAGGAAGATCCTTCAGTTCGGCGCCGCGGGCGCCGGAGCGGCCCTGCTCCCTTTCCAGTGGACGGCGGTCGCCAGGGCCGCCGCCGCGCCCCCGGCCGAGGCCGGTGACCTGGCCCTGTGGTACGACGAGAGCGCCGGCACCGACTGGCTGCGCGCGCTGCCGATCGGCAACGGCCGGCTGGGCGCGATGGTCTACGGCAACGTCGACGTCGAACGTCTGCAGCTCAACGAGGACACCGTCTGGGCGGGTGGCCCCTACGACCAGAGCAGCGGCCGTAATTCGGGCTCGCTGAGCCAGATCCGGAATCTGGTGTTCCAGAACCAGTGGAGCCAGGCCCAGAGCCTCATCGACCAGAACATGCTCGGCCGCCCGGCCGGGCAGCTGGCCTACCAGACCGTCGGCAACCTGCGGTTGTCCATCGGCAACACCAGCGGCGTGTCGGAGTACAACCGCTATCTGGACCTGACCACGGCCACCACCGTGACCACCTACGCCCAGAACGGCATCCGCTACCGGCGTGAGATCCTCGCCAGCGCGCCCGACCAGGTCATCGCGATCCGGCTGACCGCCGACCGCGCGAACTCGATCAGCTTCTCGGCGACCTTCGACAGCCCGCAGCGGGTCACCCGCAGCAGCCCCGACAGCACCACCGTCGCGCTGGACGGGCTCTCGGGGGACTTCGAGGGCATCCCGGGGCAGGTGCGTTTCCTCGCCCTGGCCAGGGTGGTGGCCGACGGCGGGACCGTGACCAGCTCGGGCGGGACCGTGCAGGTCCGCCAGGCCAACAGCGTGACCGTGCTGGTCTCCATCGGGTCCAGCTACAAGAACTACCGCGACGTCACCGGCGACTACCAGGGCATCGCCCGCGGGCACCTGACCGCCGCCGCGGGCCGCACCTGGACCGACCTGCGCGGCCGGCACATCGCCGACTACCAGACGCTGTTCAACCGGGCCACCCTGGACCTGGGCCGCACCTCGGCCGCCGACCAGCCCACCGACGTGCGCATCGCCCAGCACAACAGCGTCAACGACCCCCAGTTCGCCGCCCTGCTGTTCCAGTTCGGGCGTTACCTGCTCATCTCCTCCTCCCGGCCCGGCACCCAACCGGCCAACCTGCAGGGCATCTGGAACGACTCCCTGACCCCGTCGTGGGATTCGAAGTACACGATCAACGCCAACCTGCCGATGAACTACTGGCACGCCGACACCACCAACTTGTCGGAGTGCTTCGACCCCGTCTTCAAGATGATCAGCGACCTGACGGTCACCGGCGCCCGCACCGCCCAGGCGCAGTACAACGCCGGCGGCTGGGTCACCCACCACAACACCGACGCCTGGCGTGCCACCTCAGTCGTCGACGGCGCCTTCTGGGGCATGTGGCAGACCGGCGGCGCCTGGCTCGCCACCCTGATCTGGGAGCACTACACCTTCACCGGCGACCTGGACTTCCTGCGCACCTACTACCCCGCCATGAAAGGCGCCGCCCAGTTCTTCCTCGACACCCTCGTCACCGAACCCAGCCTCGGCTACCTGGTCACCAACCCCTCCAACTCCCCGGAGCTGGGCCACCACAACGGGGTGTCGGTCTGCGCGGGGCCGACGATGGACAACCAGATCCTGCGCGACCTGTTCAACGGCTGCGCCCAGGCCAGCCAGACCCTCGGCGTGGACGCCACCTTCCGCACCCAGGTCCTGGCCGCCCGCGACCGGCTCGCCCCGA